>JAZLLW010000061.1:0-14829 GCA_045598305.1 Acutalibacteraceae bacterium | reverse complement strand
ATAGGCAGAAATGTGACCGTAATATGAAAGGAAAGATGCTATATGGCAAGAAAAATGAAGTCCATGGACGGTAACAACGCTGCGGCATATGTCTCATATGCGTTCACAGAGGTAGCCGGTATTTATCCGATTACTCCGTCAAGCCCCATGGCAGACTATGTTGACCAGTGGTCGGCACAGGGTCTTAAGAACATCTTCGGTACAACAGTTAAGGTTGCAGAGATGCAGTCCGAAGCAGGCGCTTCCGGTACAGTTCACGGTTCACTTGCAGCAGGTGCTCTCACCACAACATACACTGCTTCCCAGGGTCTTCTTCTTATGATTCCCAATATGTACAAGATCGCAGGCGAGCTTCTTCCCAGCGTATTCCACGTTTCGGCACGCTGCGTAGCTTCCCACGCTCTTAACATCTTCGGTGATCATTCAGACGTATATGCATGCCGACAGACCGGTTTTGCTATGCTCGCTGAAACAAATCCCCAGGAAGTTATGGACCTCGGCGCTGTTGCTCATCTTGCGGCAATCAAAGGCAGAGTTCCCTTCATCAACTTCTTTGACGGTTTCCGTACTTCCCACGAAATTCAGAAGATAGCAGTATGGGATTATGAAGACCTTAAGGAAATGTGCGATATGGATGCTGTTGAAGCATTCCGTAAGAGAGCACTCAATCCCGAGAGACCCGTTATGCGCGGTTCTCACGAAAACGGTGATATCTTCTTCCAGCACAGAGAGGCCTGCAACAAGTATTATGACGAGCTTCCCGCAGTTGTTGAAGAATATATGGATAAGGTCAATGCAAAGCTCGGCACAAACTACAAGCTCTTCAATTACTACGGTGCTCCCGATGCAGAGAAGGTTATCGTAGCCATGGGCTCAATCTGTGACGTAGCAGAAGAAGTTATTGACTATCTTACCGCTAAGGGTGAGAAGGTCGGCCTTGTCAAGGTTCGTCTTTACAGACCCTTCTCAGCTGAGAAGCTTGCAGAAGCAATTCCCGCTTCCTGTAAGAAGATTGCGGTTCTTGACAGAACAAAGGAACCCGGTTCACTCGGTGAGCCCCTTTATCTTGATGTTGTTGCCGCTCTTGCAGCAACAGGCAGACAGGGCATCAAGGTAGTCGGCGGCCGTTACGGTCTCGGCTCAAAGGATACTCCTCCCGCAAGCGTATTCGCAGTATATGACGAGCTTGCAAAGGACGAGCCCAAGAATAAGTTCACAATCGGTATCAACGATGACGTTACAGGTCTTTCACTTGAAGAAAAGGCAGCTCCCAACACAGCAGCCGAAAGCACTATCGAGTGTAAGTTCTGGGGCCTCGGCGGTGACGGTACCGTTGGTGCAAATAAGGACTCCATCAAGATTATCGGTGACCATACCAACAAGTACGTTCAGGCATACTTCCAGTATGACTCCAAGAAGACCGGCGGTATCACCATTTCTCACCTTCGTTTCGGTGACGAGCCCATCAAGTCCCCCTACTACATCAATAAGGCAAACTTCGTTGCATGCCATAACCCCTCATACGTTGAAAAGGGCTACAAGATGGTCAACGACGTAAAGCCCGGCGGTGTGTTCCTTATCAACTGCCAGTGGGATGAAGCTGAACTTGCAGAGAAACTCAATGCAGAGACAAAGAGATATATCGCAAACAACGACATCCAGCTTTACACTGTTAACGCTATTGATCTTGCTCAGAGCATCGGCCTCGGCAAGAGAACAAATACAATCCTTCAGTCCGCATTCTTCTCACTTTCAAAGGTTCTTCCCGAAGAAGAAGCAATCGGCTACATGAAGGAAAAAGCACAGAAGTTCATGAAGAAGGGTATCGAAATCGTTCAGATGAACGAGAAGGCAATTGATCTCGGTGCTACCGCATACAAGAAGATCAACGTACCCGCAGAGTGGAAAGACGCCGTTGATTCAGCTAAGCCCGAAGCATCCAAGGGTGCTGCAAAGCTTGTTGCTCAGGTTGACAACATCATGAAGCCCGTCGGCCTTATGGACGGCGATGCTCTTCCCGTATCCGCATTTGTTGATTACGCTGACGGTACTTTCCAGCAGGGCGCAGCAGCTTATGAGAAGCGCGGCGTTGCCGTTATGGTTCCCGCATGGAACGGTGCTACCTGTGCTCAGTGTAACAAGTGCTCCTACGTATGCCCCCACGCTACAATCAGACCTTACCTCCTCAATGATGAAGAAGCTGCCGGTGCTCCCGAAAATGCTATCATCGTTGACAAGAAGGCAGGCAAGGGCAAGGGCGTTTACAAGTATACACTTGCTGTTTCTCCTCTCGACTGTATGGGATGCGGCGTATGTATCGGTGTATGCCCCACCAATTCACTTACCATGGTTTCCAGAGAGAGCCAGGACGATATGCAGCCCGTATTTGATTATATGGTTGCCAACGTTTCCGTTAAGGATGAATGCACTGACAACACCGTAATCGGCAGTCAGTTCAAGACTCCTCTTCTTGAGTTCTCCGGCTCCTGCGCCGGCTGTGCAGAAACATCTTATGCACGCCTTATCACCCAGCTCTTCGGTGACAGAATGTACATCTCCAATGCTACCGGCTGTTCATCAATCTGGGGCGGTCCCGCTGCAACATCACCCTACACCGTTAACAAGGAAGGCCACGGTCCCGCATGGGCTAACTCCCTCTTTGAAGATAATGCAGAGCATGGCTTCGGTATGTACCTCGGCCAGAATGCCATCCGCAACAGTCTCATCGCTAAGGTCAAGACCTTAACCGAGTCCGATTGCGCTCCCGAAGAAGTCAAGGCAGCTGCTCAGGCATACCTTGATACAGTTGACGACGGTGCAAAGAACGGCGAAGCTGCAAAGGCACTCGTTGCTCTTCTTGAAGGCCGCGACTGTGACACCTGCAATGAAATCGTTAAGAATAAGGAATACCTTGCCAAGAAGTCCGTATGGATCTTCGGCGGCGACGGCTGGGCTTATGATATCGGCTTCGGCGGTGTTGACCACGTGCTTGCTTCCGGCGAAGACGTAAACATCATGGTATTCGATACCGAAGTTTACTCCAACACCGGCGGACAGGCATCCAAGGCATCCAATATCGGTCAGGTTGCTCAGTTTGCTGCTGCAGGTAAGGCAGTTGCAAAGAAGAGTCTTGCCGAAATCGCTATGAGCTACGGTTACGTTTATGTAGCACAGATCGCTATGGGCGCTGACCAGAATCAGACAATCAAAGCCCTCACAGAGGCAGAAGCATATCACGGTCCTTCAATTGTTATCGCTTACGCTCCCTGCGAGATGCACTCCATTAAGGGCGGTATGACAAATTGCCAGGCAGAGATGAAGAAGGCAGTTGACTGCGGTTACTGGAATATGTTCCGTTACAATCCCGCTCTCAAGGCAGAAGGTAAGAATCCCTTCATGATTGACAGCAAGCCCGCTACAACCAGCTACAGAGACTTCATCATGAATGAGGCACGTTATTCACAGCTTACAAGATCCTTCCCCGAAAGGGCAGAATCACTCTTCACAAAGGCAGAGGAAACATCCGTTGCAAGATATGCACATCTCCTCAAGCTCAAGGATCTCTATGCTCCCGATGCCGAATAATTAAATCTCCTTTTCAAGAGGTCGTCTTCGGACGGCCTCTTTTGCTTGCTATGACAAAAAAATCCACCGGCAGATTTGCCGATGGATTATTATTATAATGAGTATACTCCCGATTCAAGCACCGCGTATTCGGTATCCTTAACTCTGAAATATTTGTACACGGGCTCATGGAAAATATAGAAATCGTTGATTTTATAATCAGTCAGACTCAGCGTCCTGATTTTGAATGAATTTGAATTGCATACGTAAAGGCAGTTGTCGTATACGGAAAGACTTATGGGATGTGAAAACGCCTTTTCGTTAGGACCGCCTATGCGGAATTCAATTCTGTCATATTTTACGGAATAGTTTATTACCGCATTTGCCTCCGGGACCGTCATCCACAGGTCGCGTCCGACGGGCTCCGGTGAAACGGCGGGGTTATTAAGATAGGTAACCTTTCTCTCCTCAAGAATTATTCCGTTATTATTGAAAATTTTAAGCGTGCCGTTTTTGAATGCGGCAATGTTTTCGCCTGCGGTAATGGGTCTGAGAGAGCAGGTAACGAAGTCTCCCAGACTTTTTGCAAGATGGATACCGCCCTCGCCGTACTTATATTCCACGTACGCCTTAACGGGAATCCTCTCAAATAAATCCGCATGCATGTCATAGTTGAAAAAGCCGATTGCTTCTTGATCGTAATCTATCAGTTCCTTACAGGCGTACACGAATCCGTGGTCTGTGGGGAAGATGTCAAGCAGGTCGGCGTTGAATATTTTTTGCAAAATGTTTTCCTCCGTAGAAAGCCCGCCTTGCCGGCTATGAATTCTTGTAACCTGCTCCAAAGCAGGTGGGTGCCTCCCGACAGGTTCGCGCTCCCTTCGTCCGCCGAAGCGGGAGGTCTGCAGTCCGCTGTCGGAGACCGGCTCCCTAAAAGTGTGTGTTGGGTTACATCAGTATCATAGTTGTCGCACAAGGCAGGTTTTTTGCTGAAAACTGAATATGAATCCTTTTATTCTTCTTCGTCGTCTGCGAACATCTCTGCGAATCTGTCAAGGAAAATATGACCTATTTCGTCGTATTCGTCATCGTCCTCAATGGGCTCGAGTACAACGTCGTCGCCTTCACCGGGAATAACTCTCAGCACGATGAATTCATCGTCCGCGTCGTCGGGGATCGCGGCGGGATTTTCAGGCAGGGGACACAGAGCAACGTAAAGACCGTTTTCCGTTTCTATTCTGTCAAGCTCTTCAAAGACGTGCTCTTTTCCTTCTTCGTCTATTACACTGACTATGTCAGGAGTATATTCTTCTTCCATGTGTTTTCTCCTTTGTGATTTTTACCTATTTTACTATGAACTGCAAAAACTGTCAACTATTATCGTTGACCGCGGCCGCGCCGTTTACACACGGCTTCAGTTTATGCTTCCCGTAATTTTCTCGGACTGCATCTCATATGCGTTTTCGGAACAGACGTAAGCGCTGAAAGCTTCTTTTTCAACGGTAAATTCAACCGTTTTGTCTTCATTTGCCGACCAGTAGTTGTTGATTTTATATCCGGAATAAACCGTTTTGCCGGTTTCATCCGTCAGCTTTATTCTGTAAAGGAATACGGGCATTCCGTCGGTTGAAACGGCGGCAGGGAATGAAACGGTCGTTTTTCCGTTTTCACACTCAACCGTGACGACTGAATCTTCTTTAAATTCGGGTGCGGATGAAAGTGCCTTCTGATTTTTGACCGTGAAGGGATGAGAGGCAATGTCCGTAATATCCGTCAGCAGATAGTCGCAGAGCCACACTCTGTTGTTTACGTCAAATCCTCTCAGACGGACGTTGTTGTCCTTGTCAACCTCAATTATCCATGCCTGAGGACAGTCGTAGCATCCTTCGGGGTGGACCGTTCTGTCTGTGCCTACTGTGAATTCAAGATAATGCATTGAGGCCGTACCGATTGCCGTAAATGTACCCTGCCAGATTGAACGGGGGTCGTTGACGGGATAATGGGAGTGGCCGGAAATATCGATTACCTGAGGATATGCGGCAAGAATGTCGCTGAAATGTATTTCGCCCCAGCCCTCACTGCCTGTCTTTGAGCCATAGACCGTATCTGCAACGTGCTCGTGATGTGCAACGAAAATGGGCTTCTCCGGGTCGTCTGCAGATGCTTCTTCAAGCTGTTTGCGCAGCCACGCTCTCTGGGATAAATCGTATTTCAGATTTTCTTTTTCCGACGTGGAAATGCATATAAAATGGAATCCGTTTATTACAACGTGAAAATCCGAATTCTTTCCCGTAAGACCTTCAACAAAGGCGAGGGACTTTTCTTTTCCGGCATAGCCGTCATGATTTTTGGCTACGAGTGCAAGGATTTCCGTTCCGTCCTTTACAGACTCTTTTATTACCTTGTCTGCGGCTTCAAACTGCTCGGGCTCACCGCTGTTGGTAATGTCACCCGCAAAAAGTACGGCGTCAAGCTTTGAATATCCGCCGTCTGTGAGACCGTAAGCAAAGTCGATTGCATTTCTGATTCTGTCCAGCTTCTTATCCTCGGGACCTTCAATGTGGGTATCACTGCAGGCAAAGAAACGTAAAACCGGCTGAAAATCCTTCGGTTCTTCCTTACGTATGACTCTGCCGGAAAGGGTTGCAGAAATGAAAGTAATCAGCGCCATGATGAGAGAAAAAAATGATTTCATATATATTTCCCCTTTATAATGGATTATTTATTATTTTTTGATTTTTGACCAGTATTCCTTTGCCGCCTGCTCCATTTTGTTGTCACCGTATTCATAGTATTTTCTGTCTTTGATGGCATCGGGAAGATACTGCTGTTTTACCCAGTGACCTTCAAATGAGTGGGCGTACTGATAATTCTGTCCCGGGTTTTCATTATCCGCACCGTCATAATGCTTGTTCTGAAGCTGACGGGGGATAGGACCCGTTTTGCCTCTTTGCACGTCACTCATGGCGGAATTGATTGCGTTATATGCGGTGTTTGATTTCGGAGAGGTACATACGAGAATTACCGCGTCCGCAAGCGGAATCCTCGCTTCGGGAAGACCGAGCATCTGTGCCGCGTCAACAGCCGCCTTGACTATCGGAATAATCTGCGGATATGCAAGTCCGACGTCTTCGCAGGCGCAGACCATAAGCCGTCTGCAGGCAGAGGGCAAATCTCCTGCCTCAAGAAGCCGTGCAAGGTAATGAACTGCCGCATCGGGATCGGAGCCCCTCATGGATTTCTGATAAGCGGAAATTATATCGTAATGCTCATCGGAATCCTTATCGTAACGCATGGAGCTTTTCTGAGTAAGAGAAACCGCGTTTTCAAGTGAAACGAAGCGCTTGCTATCCTGCTTTACGGAGCTTAATGCGCAAAGTTCAACGCTGTTGAGTGATTTCCTAACGTCGCCTGCGCAGGCGGTGGCGATATGTTCAATAACGCCGTCCTCTATTTCATATTCCTCGTTTCGTTCCTTTGCCATGAATTCAAATCCGCGTACGATGACCTTCTTTACGTCATCGGGAGTAACGCTCTTGAATTCAAACACGGTTGAACGGCTCAGAATAGCGGAATAAACGTAAAAATAAGGATTTTCCGTGGTTGATGCAATGAGAGTTATCCTGCCGTTTTCAATATATTCAAGCAGTGTCTGCTGCTGCTTTTTATTGAAATACTGAATTTCGTCAAGATACAGCAGTATTCCGTTTGCGGCGGCGAGAGTGTCCAGCTGAGCGACTACGTCCTTGATATCAGCCGTTCCGGCAGTAGTGCCGTTGAGCTTGACAAGGTATCTGTCAGTCTGTTTTGCAATGATATTTGCAAGCGTTGTCTTTCCGACACCGGGAGGACCGTAAAATACCATGTTGGGCAGTTCGCCCGATTCAATTATATTTCTCAGGGGCTTTCCCTGACCTATCAGATGCTCCTGACCTGCCATATCGTCTATGGCTTTCGGTCTGAGTCTGTCGGCAAGAGGAGAAGACATATCCATTCCTTCTTTTCACCACGGCGTTTTTGAACGCTCGTCTCGATTACTTAATTATTTTATTAATATTATCACAAATTCCTCCGTTTTGCAATAAATATGAAAAATTGCAAAAAAGTGAGAAAAACGGAGAAAAAGCGAGAAAACAAGAGAATAAAGTATATTTTCAGCAAAGTTTGACCAAAACTGACCTTTGCAAAATTGACCTTTCCTGACTATAATGCAGACATAAGGTCAGAGAAAGTCAAAAAGAGGTGAATTTATGAGTATAAGCAACGACATTACCCGTATGATTATGCAGATGATGGAAACCGACGGTTCAGCCGAAATCAAACGAAACGATTTTGCCCAGGAGCTGGGATGCGTTCCCAGTCAGATAAACTACGTTATATCTTCAAGGTTTACTCCCGAGCACGGCTATATAGTTGAGAGCCGCAGAGGTGGGGGAGGGTATATCAGGATTACCCGTATCGTTACGGATAAATCCTCAGCCATAATGCACCTCATCAATTCAATCGGAAGCGAAATAGATTCTCTGACCTGCAGAAGCCACATTATGAATCTTTATAACGCGGATATGATTGACTCATTAAGTGCACGGCTTATGCTTGCGGCAACAGACGATGCCTCGTTCAGGACAATTCCTCCTTCAATGAGGGACGGATTGAGGGCATCAATACTTAAACAATGCTTACTTGTCAAAGGAAAGGATGATTGATTATGTTATGTCAGAACTGTGAAAGAAACGAAGCCACTACCCATATCAAGCAGATTGTCAACGGTGATATGACAGAGAGCCATCTTTGCTCTGCCTGTGCAAATCATCTCGGCTATACCGATATGTTCTCAGGCTTTGACCTCAATATATCCGAATTCTTCAGCGGACTTCTCGGGGATATGCTTCCCACACTTATGCCGGGTACGGTAAAAAGATGTGAGAAATGCGGATGCTCGTTTGACGATATAGTCCGTGAGGGCAAGGTAGGATGTGCCGAATGCTACAGGACCTTCTATACACGCCTTCAGCCCTCGATTCAGAGAATTCACGGTAAAATCAAACACACCGGAAAAATCGGTGCGGGCCGTTCCGAAGAGAAAAAGACCGAAAGCAATGAAGAAAAAATTGAAAAATTAAAGGCAAAAATGGATGAAGCGGTAAAAATTCAGGATTTTGAATCCGCCGCTCAGATAAGAGACGAAATCAAGGCACTGGAAGGAGGAAGAAACGATGAATAAATGGTATGGCAAAAAAGGTGACAACGGCTCTGTCGTGCTTTCCACGAGAGTACGTCTTGCACGTAATATTGAAGAGTATCCCTTTCCCTCACGCCTTGATATTGAGGGAAGAAATAAAGTAAACGAGCTTGTTAAAGGCGTAATATTCGAGAATGACCCGGATAACAGCTTTTCGTTTATGGAAATGAAGGATTTGTCAAGAGCCCAGGCGGTCTCTCTTGCCGAAAGGCACGTTATCAGCCCCGAATTTGCTTCCTGCAAAGAGGGTACGGCGCTTATCCTTTCCTCCGATGAAAGCGTAAGCATTATGCTCTGTGAGGAGGATCATATCCGTCTTCAGGTCATGAAAAGCGGACTTGCCCTTGAGGAAGCATTTGCCCGTGCGGATGCCATTGATTCCGTTCTTGACGAAAAGCTGAAATATGCCTTTGACGACAGAATCGGTTATATGACAAGCTGCCCCACAAATCTCGGTACCGCAATGAGAGCATCGGTTTATCTTCATCTTCCCGCCCTCACCGCCTGCGGTCAGATTTCGGCACTTTCAAATACCGTATCAAGCTTGGGTATTTCCATTACCGGTGCATACGGAAGCAGACATCAGCCCCTGGGCGATATCTATCAGGTCAGCAACAGAATAACTCTCGGCATTACCGAGGAAACGGCAATCGCAAACCTTAAATCCATAGTCCTTCAGCTTGTCAATCAGGAAAAGAGTGCCGCCGAGCGTGAGCTTAAAAATCCCGCTATGGAGGATAAGCTTTACAGAGCCGTCGGTCTTCTTTCAAATGCAAGACTCGTGAATATCAGCGAATTTATGGACCTTATCAGCTACGTCAGAATGGGTGCCGCCAACGGCATTCTTGATATACCCGTGGAAAAAATCAACGAGCTGATTTACGATGTTCAGCCCGCAACCGTTTCCGTTATGAATGAAGATATAAATTCGGCTTCGGCAAGAGATTCAAAGAGAGCCGAAATGTGCAGGGAAGCCCTTAAATAAAGTAATATTTGCCGTGAAGTGAGGTCGCAGTATGGATTCAATTACTCTGTTTCTCGTATTGGCAGTTGCTGCCGAAGCAATTATCACCGCAATCCAGCTCGTATTTTTAAGGAAAGAATTGAAAAACGGTGTCAGAATCGCTCTCGCCGCGGGCAAGCTTCTGCTTGCGATAGTATTCGGCCTGCTTGTGCTTGCGGGACCGACGGCATTGAGACCCGTTCAGCTTGAAATGACCGTGCTTTATGCAGTCATGCTTCCCGAAGCGGTCATTCAGCTTGTTTTTGCAGTCATAACGGCTGTAACAAAGAAAAAGCCCCCGTTCGGGTTTGTAAAAGCTGTATGCTTTGTCGGTGCTATCATATTTGCGGTATCGGGTATGATAAACAGTCAGATGATCAGACCGGATTATCATACCTATTCGTCCGATAAAATCAAGCAGCAGCATACCTTCGTCTATCTTGCGGACCTGCATTACGGCGGAGCTCAAAGGGAAAAATACGTAAAGAATGCCATTTCCGAAATCAAAAAGCTTGACCCTGATTTCATCCTTCTCGGCGGTGATATCACAGACGATTTCACTACAAAGGAGCAGGTAAAGGACTTATACGAATTTATTACCGACGGTTATGATAAGCCCGTTTATTTCACCTACGGAAATCACGACAGACCTCTCAATACAAAGAATTACGACGGCAAATTCCTGAAAAAGGTGCTTGATGAAAACGGGATAAAAATCCTTAACGATAAATATATCTGTATATCTCAGGATCTTGAAATTCTCGGCAGGGAGGATATGACCGAAAAGGATAAGCGGCTTGATGCGAAGAAACTGAAAAACGCCGTTCCCGACCACTATCTTGTGATTACGGACCATCAGCCGGGCGGAATCGGTGAAAATCTTCCGCTTAATCCCGACCTTCAGCTTTCGGGACACACCCACGCAGGTCAGCTTTTCCCCCTTCGCGTATTCTATGATCTGTTTATTTCAAAATCCTGCGGTGAAAAAAAGTATGACGATACGGTTCTTTATGTTTCACCCGGATTTTCCTGTTGGCGTTTTCCCTTCAGAACGGAGGCAAACTGCCGCTATGAGGTAATAACTCTCACTCCCGCTCGGTAAATACAATATTCAAGGCGGAGATTCGACTGAATCTCCGCCTTTTCTTTATTTATTCTTCTCGTAAACCCTTACGTAGTCAACAACAAAATTTGCGGGGAATGCGCTCTCGGGATTATCAAGTACAGCGGGATGCTCCTGGCCATCCAGCTTCACCTGACATGTGAGGAGCATGAAAGCCGGGTCGGTTGTAGTGCCGTTTGTTGACCTGCCGGATTCCTTGCCGTCAATGTAGAAGATGAATTCTTCTTCTGTCCACAGCACACCGTAGGTGACGTATTCGTTGTATATATCCTTGTTTTCAACACGGTATTTGCCCACGATTTCACTCTTGAATTCCCAAAGATCGGGCTGCCATTTGTGAACGGTGTTGATCGTGCTGTTCTGAAATTTCTCACCGTAATAGAATGATTCCATTACATCTATTTCGGTATATTCGGAGTTGATGCCCCGTGAACGTTCCTTCTGACCCTTCGTCATCATCCAGAACGCAGACCACATACCCTTTGCGGCGGGCACCTTACAGCGCACCTCATAGTAGCATCCGGGACGGAAATCGCTGTATGCATCCGTGTTTTCTATACCGTAGGTATACCAGCCGGGGCCCTGACTGCCGTCCTCAAGATACTTTGTGGAAATAATCATATTGTTTCCGTCAAAGGACATCATGCTTTCGTCAAAGATTTCACCGGTACCCAGCATGGGGCAGGTCTGCCATACGTCTTTGTCAAGACTGTCGTCGTTGAATTCGTCGCTGAATACTATTGAGTAATCGCTTAAATTTATTTCATCGCCGATAACGGGACCGGGATTGTCATAGAGAATAACGCCGAGAAGCTGAAAAACCGCAAGTATTGATGCAAAAAAGCCCTTGATTTTTCCCGTGAAAAAAAGCAGGGGAAGTTTTTTAAGCACTGCGGGAATTGCGTGAAGTGCCGTCATCTGACGCACCGCAAGCTTTGCAAGAATAGATTTGAACATATTTTTCTCCTTTTTTTACCGTTTATCTGACTGACGGTGTGACTTCGTGGGTAACCTTATCAAGCACGGTACCGTTTTCGTCCTTTGAAACGAATGTGATTTTACCGTCTGAGAAGGTCATCATCGTGGCAATGAAGCCGTTGCCGTTTTTGCCGCCGGTCACGTGCTGTGAAAACGTCGTTCTGCCCTCCATGAAACGAAGGTCAAGACGGTGCAGATGACCGAATATTGCGTCATTGATTCCCAGCTTTTCAAGGGCGGGAGTCCAGTCGTTGCCGTATTCATCCCAAATAGCCGTGCTGTGGGTTATGCACAGACGGTATTCCGTTGTTTCATTTGTGTCGGGTGAGAGATTTTTCAGCCACTCTGTTTCTGTATTTATATATGAGCTGAAGTCAACAAGACCGCTGTATTCCTTGTGGTCGTCCGGCTTATCCTCTCCGCAGTCAAGCACGACTGACCAGATGGGCCCGTAGTTGAAGGTATAGTAAAGGTTACCGCTTGAGGTTTTGAAATAAGCCATAAATTCGCTTGCGTATTCTCCTCTGGGCTCGTGGTTGCCTCTTGCATAGACGACGGGAATTTCTCCCTTTGAAAGCTCTCTTGATATGTCGATTATCTGAAGAAATTGCTCCTTTGTCTGCATGGTATCGGCAATATCGCCGTTAAGTATGATTATATCCGGCTTTTCTTCAAATGATGCGGATGCCTTGTACATGGTTTCCGGTGCTCCGTGAATATCGGAAAGAACAAGGGCATTTAATGATTCCTGATTGTTGAATCCTTTGAAATCTATGGGCTCGGAGGTTATTGTTTTTCCCTTTATCGCATCGTATGCACCCTTATAAGCGACAAACTGGGAGGATACGGTGTAGGTGTTATTGTCAAGATGCTTCTTTGGTACACGTACAGAATGAACCGTATCGTTGCATCTGATATTACCGCCCGTATGGTCGGTTGCGGTGTATTCAATCCCGTCATAGGTGTAGGTGACTTTTCCCGAGCCGCGTTTGGTAGTCGTCCACATTACGGTGTACATATCGTCGCCCGATTCAAAGACGACCGGCTGAATGTCAATTTTGAATGCAGGGTTGCTGAAAGGTGTACCGAGTACGGCCTGAAGTACTTGTATAGCGATAATCAGTCCGTTTATTATAGCTCTGATAAAATCCGGCATAAGTTAAATCTCCGTTTTAATTGATTAACACAAAGAGCAGGGAATAAATATCCCTGCCCGACAGTATCATGATTTTTTCTTTTTTGTGACGATGCAGACGATTGCCGCTATAAGTGCCGCAGCGCCGGCGGCAATGAAGACGATATATTTACCGTCGTCACTGCCTGTGTTTACTGCAGTTTCAACAAGCTCTGCAGCATCTGCGGAATTGCCGCCCAGAAGGGTGGATAAACCGATGATTGCAACACCGATTACCATAATTGCCACCATAACAAGGGCGATGATTCTGACCATTGCGTTTCTCTTTTTCATTGTTTTACCTCAATTCAGTCCGAGAATTTTTTTCATATCGTTACCGATGGCGTCTGCCTTTGCTTCCGCCTCGGCGTAATCCTTGCCTATACCCGTAAGGTAAACCTTGATTTTCGGCTCCGTCCCCGAAGGTCTCATGATAAGGAAGTTGCCGTTTTCAAGACCGTATGCCAGGATGTTGGATTTGGGAAGGGTGGTTTCGCTCTTTTCTCCCGTAACGGTGTTGATGACTTCCTTCGTATTGTAGTTGTAAGCTTCGGTTACCTTCATTCCGCCCAGTTCTTTGGGAGGATTGACTGCGGTGGAGGACATGATTTCCTGCATCTTTACCATACCGTCCGCACCTTCAAATACGAAGCTGAGCAGTTTGTTGCAGTAGAATCCGAATTCATCATACAGCTCATACAGTACGTCGACGAGCGTTTTGCCGATTGACTTATAGTAAGCGGTCATTTCGCATATCATGAGCGAGGCGGCAACCGCGTCCTTGTCTCTTGCGTGAGTGCCGATGAGATAGCCGTAGCTTTCCTCGAAGCCCAGTATGAAATCGTCGCTTCTGCCCTGAGCATCAAGCTGACAGCAGATTTCGCCGATGTATTTGAAGCCCGTAAGCACGTCGATAAGCTTAGCGTTGTATTTTTTACAGATTTTGTCAACCAGCTTCGTTGAAACGAATGATTTGATTATGATGGGCTCTTCGGGAAGAGTACCGAGAGCGGCTCTCTGTGAAAGAATATAATTTACGAGCAGTGCGCCTATATCGTGACCGCTGAGGAGCTTGTATTCTCCGTTTGAGAGAACGGCAGTGCCTACTCTGTCACAGTCGGGGTCCGTGGCAAGCATAAGGTCATACTTTGTCTTTTCAGCCATTTTCAGACCGACCTCAAAGACCTGTCTGATTTCGGGATTGGGATAAGGGCAGGTGGGGAATGTGCCGTCCGGTAATTCCTGCTCCTTTACTATGTCGATGTTTTTATATCCCGCTCTGTCGAGTACGGTCCTTACGGGAATATTTCCCGTTCCGTTAAGAGGAGAGTAAAGAATTTTAACATCGCTGTTCTTTACGATTTCGGGATAAATGGGTCTTTCAAGACACTGAGCGTAAAATTCCTCGATTATGTCATTGCCGATATATTCGATCCTGCCGTTACCGACCGCCGTATCAAAATCCGTTGTCCTGATACCGTTGAATATATCCGTCTGCTGAATGAATTTATATGTTTCGGCGGCTGCCTCCTCGGTCATCTGATAACCTCTGGGGTCATAGCACTTGTAGCCGTTGTATTTTGATGGATTATGAGAAGCGGTGATTACTATACCGCTCTGACATTTAAGACGCATGACCGCATAGGAAACGAAGGGCGTGGGCTCAAGCTGAGCGTAAAGATAGACCTTGATTCCGTTTGCCGCAAGTATGGCGGCACTCTGCTTTGCGAATACATCGGATTTGA
>JAZLLW010000060.1:0-36507 GCA_045598305.1 Acutalibacteraceae bacterium | reverse complement strand
ACCACAAGACGCTGGTGACGAAATCCTCTTTCCGTATGCTCAATACGCTCTATAATCTCGGCCCCGCTCCCGAACCCAATCTGACGGTGCTGTGGAGCCACGCCCTGCCCGACAACTTTAAGAGATTCTGCGCCAAGGTATCCTGCGATACCGATGCCATCCAGTACGAGAGCGACGATCTGATGCGTCCCCGCTTCGGCGATGACTACGCCATCGCCTGCTGTGTATCCGCAATGAAGGTGGGCAAACAAATGCAGTTTTTCGGTGCAAGAACAAACCTTGCAAAGCTTTTACTGCTTGCAATCAACGGCGGTGTGGACAATATATCCGGCACTCATATCGGCCCTCAGATGGAGCCGATGCAGGACGAGTATCTTGACTACAAGAAGGTAATGGAGCGCTTCACCGTTTATCTTGAATGGCTGTGCCGTCTTTACGTAAATACCATGAACTGTATACACTACATGCACGATAAATATGCCTACGAAAAGACACAGATGGCCCTTCACGATACCGATGTTGAACGACTGATGGCATTCGGCGTAGCAGGTCTTTCCGTAATTACCGACTCCCTCTCCGCAATCAAATTCGCAAAGGTTCATCCCGAAAAGGATGAAAACGGCATCATCGTTGACTTTGAAACCGAAGGTGATTTCCCCAAGTACGGCAACGATGACAACCGTGTTGACGAAATCGCTCAGGAGCTTCTCGTTATGGTCCATAATGAACTCAAAAAGACTCCCGCATACAAGAACGCAAGACACACGCTTTCTGCCCTTACTATCACCTCAAACGTAATGTACGGTAAAAAGACGGGTGCCACACCCGACGGCAGAAAGAAGGGTGAACCCTTTGCTCCCGGTGCAAATCCCATGCATAACCGTGAGGTCAACGGTGCTCTTGCCTCCCTCAACTCCGTTTCAAAGCTCCCCTATTCCTCCGCATCGGACGGTATCTCAAATACCTTCTCAATCATCCCCGATGCACTCGGCAGAGATGAGGAAAGCAGGATTTCAAATCTTGTCGCGATGCTTGACGGTTACTTTGCAAACGACGCTCATCACATCAACGTAAACGTAATGAACCGCGATACTCTCATGGACGCATACGACCACCCCGAAAACTACCCCAATCTCACCATCAGAGTCTCCGGCTATGCCGTAAACTTTGTCAAGCTTTCAAAAGAACAGCAGAGAGAGGTCATCAAGAGGACCTTCCACGAGGCTATGTAATGACGGGCAGGATTCATTCATTTCAGTCTCTCGGCACGGTTGACGGTCCCGGCATAAGAAACGTCGTATTCATGCAGGGCTGTCCCCTGCGGTGTGCCTGCTGTCATAATCCCGACACGTGGGATTTTGACGGCGGCGAAGAGATCGAGACGGATAAGCTCGTTGAAAAAATATCCCGCTTCAGTTCCTATTTCGGAAGCGAAGGCGGAGTGACTGCCTCCGGCGGAGAGCCCCTCTGTCAGGCGGAATTTCTGACGGAGCTGTTTTCAAAGCTGAAAGAAGCGGGAATAAATACGGCGCTTGACACCTCGGGATGCATTTACAATGAGCAGATTGAAAAGCTGCTGGAATATACCGACCTCGTTCTGCTTGACTATAAGTATGCCGATGCAGAGGATTATCTGCGAAACACGAAATGCGATATTGAAAAGGTTGATTTTTTTCTTTCGAAGCTTGAAAAGAAAAACATTCCCGTATGGATACGCAGAGTAATCATTCCGGGGCTCAATGACGATAAAAACTCAATACTCCAGTTGAAATCATTACGGGATAAATACGCCTGCGTAAAGAAAATCGAGCTGCTTCCGTTCAGAAAGCTCTGCATTGAAAAATATCGGTCCATGGGCATTCCCTTCCCCTTTGAAAGCATACCCGAAGCTGCGGCGGAAGAGGTTTCAAAACTGGCAAACGATTATCTCGGATAAGATGTCGGCAATCTTCGGATTGCCGATTTTTTATTTCACTATTGTTGATTACGTTGCGTAAATGTGATATTTTATAAATGAAATCGGTCGAGAGGAAAGAAATAATGAATATGTCGTTGGTTTTTAAAATTATCTCTGCCTGGATAATGAGTGTATTCACCGCCTTAGGCAGTATATTCGGAATGGCGGCACCCCTGAATCACGCTGCCATGATGGCTCACAGAGGGTATTCCTTTATGTATCCCGAAAATACGGAGCTCGCCTTTGTCGAAGCGGCAAAGCACGGCGCAGAGGGCGTTGAAACAGACCTGCGTATCACCAAGGACGGCGTTTACGTGCTTAATCATAACGATGAGGTCGTCTTCAACGATGGCAGTAAACTGGTAATTGCAGACAGTACGTATGAGGAGCTTACGGCAAAGCCGCTGAGAAATCTCAAGACCTTTGACAAGGTTTATCTCTGCTCTTATGAAAGATTCCTTGAGGTAATGAAGGAATATAATCTTGAATTCTACATTGAATTCAAGGTAGGGGCAACGGAGGAGCTCATCAGGGATGTATTTTCAATTGCAGAGGAAAAATACGACCTTTCAAAATGCATCTATGAATCTCCCCGTATAAACGACCTGATAATCGCAAGGAAGCTTTTCCCGGATATGCCCATAATGTACGTTATCAGCGACAGCGGTACCGATTACGGCAAATGCTTTGAATACAATCTTTCCGCCGACGTCAAATACGGGATAATAACGGAAGAAATGGTAGAAGAATTTCACTCAAGAGGGCTTAAAATCGGTTCTTGGACCTGCGACGATCCATTCACGATTGCCTATTCAAATTCATTGGGTGTGGACTATATCGAATCCAACGTATTTTGCGAATAAAACCGAAAGAAACAGAGGAACACTATGAAAACAGAAGATTTTGACAAAAATTTTCTTGTCGGCACTCCCGACGAAAACGGTCTGTGCTACATGAACATTACGGAAAAGCCCTTTGTCACTTACGGGCTTATGCCTGCCGATAAAAAAGGGTATCACAGAATGAATCCCGGCGTTGCAAAAAAATGCAATGACGGCGTGGCATATCTGAATTACCATACCGCGGGGGGCAGAGTAAGATTTGCCACCGATTCCGACACGGTTTCAATATAAGCAGAATCCGTATTTATGTCAAAGATGCCTCACATGGCATTCACGGGCAGTATCGGCTTTGACTTATACGAAAAGCGTGATAACGAATACATTTACAAGGGCTCATTCATTCCTCCCGTTGATATTGAAGACGGGTACACCTCGTCAATAAACGTAGGCACAGGCGGAATGAGAGACTATACAATCAATTTTCCTCTTTACGGCGGGGTAAAGAAGCTGGAAATCGGCCTTAAATCGGGCAGTAAGCTTACGGCAGGCGAAAAATACCGCGATATGCCTCCCGTAGTGTATTACGGCTCGTCAATTACTCAGGGAGGATGCGCTTCAAGACCGGGAAACGCTTATCAGACAATAGTAACGAGAAAGCTGGATATTGATCATATCAATCTCGGCTTTTCCGGCTCGGCAAAAGCTGAAAAAGCAATGCGCGACTACCTCGCAGGACTTGAAATGTCGGTCTTCGTCTGCGATTATGACCATAATGCTCCCACTCTTGAGCATCTGCAGAAGACTCTTCCCGTGCTGATTGATACCTTCAGGAAAAAACAGCCGGACACACCGATAATAATGATGTCAAGGCCCCAGTGCAGGCCAAATGAGGACGAAATCGCAAGGCGTGATACGGTAAAGAAGGTTTACGAAAACCAGCTTGCAAAGGGTGACAGAAACATATATTTCATTGACGGCAGCCGTATTACCCTTTTCTTCGGCGGTGACAGTGCGACGGTTGACGGCTCTCATCCGAACGACCTGGGATTTATGTGCATGGCAAAATCCGTATGGGAAGTGCTGGAAAAAATAATATGAACACAGGGCGGATATTATGAGGATATCCGCCTTTTTTTATTGATAACCGCGTTCTGTTATGTTATAATTTCACAAATTGTTTTTTCGGGATGCACAAAATGACAAAAGTAAAAGATTTTCTCAAAAAGGATATTATGCTGGTTGTGGCTGTAATTGCCGCAATCGTTTCCCTTTTCATAACAAAGCCGAGTATGGCACTGGTGTCCTCCATTGACTGGAAAACCCTTGCCACACTTTTTATGCTTCTTTCCGTTCTTGACGGCTTCAAGCACGAAAATCTGTTTCAACCCCTTATCAATCTTGCGGGCAAAATCGGCACGCAGATAGGTCTGACTTTTTTCCTCGTATTTTCCGTTTTCTTTTCCTCAATGTTCGTGACAAACGATGTGTCGCTTATCATTTTCGTTCCGCTGACGATTATTCTTTTCCGTGCAGGAGATAAGGAAAAATATACCGTTCCCGTACTTGTGCTTGAAAATATTGCGGCTATCCGCGGCTCTCTGCTGACGCCCTTCGGCAGTCCGCAGAATCTGTTTCTCTATTCGGGAAGCGGTATCCGCGCCGTTGATTTTCTCAAAATGATGCTGCCGCTCAATATCGGAAGTGCTGTTCTGCTCTCAATATTCATTCTTATCATGTACCGCAAAAATCCGAAGGAAAGCATAGGCGGAAGCGAAGAACTGAACGCCGTATGGACAAAAGAAGGCAGAGCAAAAAGAATACTGTATTTTTCTCTTTTCGCAATTATTATCGTCATGATAGTTTCAAGGACTTCACTCTGGCCTTACGTCACCGCGCTGACGGTAATCGCCCTGCTGATTTTTGACAGAAAGGTATTCCTGAGGGTAGACTATGCTCTTATTTTTACCTTCCTCTGCTTCTTTGTCTTTTCATCTTCCCTTTCGGCAAATCCCACCGTTTCGGAATTTCTCAGAAAGAGTGTGGCAGGCAGGGAATATCTTTGGAGTATTCTCCTCAGCCAGGTGATTTCAAACGTACCCGCCGCCATAGTTCTGTGGCCGTTCACTACCAACCTCAAAGCACTCATATACGGTCTTGATTCCGCGGGACTCTGCTCAATAATCGGCTCTCTGGCATCGGTCATCAATATGAGAATATACACGAAAGAATATCCCGGCAACGGTCTGAAATTCATGTGGAAATTTGAAGTCATTTCCCTCGCATTCTTTGCCGTTGTGGTAATTCCCCAGTATTTTTTAATCTGAATTAACTCAAAGTGAGGTAATATATATGAATAAGTACGATATCGCGGCGTTTATCTGGCCCTCATACACGGGAGACGAAAACAGAACGAGAATTTTCTGGCCCGAGGGTTACGGTGAATGGCAAACCGTAAAAGCCATGACAAACAAGGGCTACGACGGCTGCAGATGGCCCCGCAAGCCCCTCTGGGGATACGTCAACGAGGCAGACCCCCGCATCATGGAAATGCAGATTCAATGCGCCGTTGACTACGGTGTAAACACATTCATCTATGACTGGTACTGGTTTGATGACCGTCCCTTCCTTGAAAACTGCCTTAACGACGGATTCCTCAAGGCAAGAAACAACAAGGACATGAAATTCTATCTGATGTGGGCAAACCACGACGCCACACATCTGTGGGACAAGCGTAATTCCGCAGACCTTTCAACCGTTATCTGGAAGGGCTCCGTAACACCCGATATATGGGATAAGATTACGGACCGCACCATTGAAAAATACTTTTCAATCGACAATTATTACAAGATTGACGGTTGTCCCGTCTATATGATATTTGATATTGATAACTTCCTCAGAACCTTCGGCACAAGTGAAAAAGCCAAAGCGGGACTTGACCTTTTCAGAGAAAAAACAGTCAAAGCCGGCTTTCCCGGTCTTCATATCCAGATAGTCCACTGGCGCAGGAGAACCTACGGCTGGCTTCCCGACGGTGATTCTGCAAAGGGCTGTACCATTGAGCAGTTATATTCATTTTTAGGCGCAGACTCCGTTACCAATTACAACTGGGGCGGCTCCGCAAATCTTGACGGCGATTATTCCGCGATTACCGATGAATATATGGAAAGCATCACCAAAACCGACGGCAGCATTTCCATTCCCTATTATCCCAACATTACCATCGGTTGGGATAATAACGTGAGATTCAACGGCTTCATTCCCGGCGTGGTAAAGAACAACACCCCCGAGGCATTCGGCGAAGCATGCCGCAAAGTAAAGGAATTTGCAGACAAAAAGCTTGCCGACGGTAAGATGAAGGCACCCCTCATCACAGTCAACAGCTGGAATGAATGGACGGAAACAAGCTATCTTCAGCCCGACGACCTTTACGGCTACGGATATCTTGAAGAAATAAAGAAAATTTTCGGATAAGGAGAATAATCATGGCAAAAGTAACGGTAGTATTCAAAATGATAGGTGCAACAATAGTTGCCCTTTTTACCGCAATCGGCGGTTTATTCGGTTTCGCACCCGAAAGCAGCGTATGTATGATTGCCCACAGAGGATATTCGGGCTCATATCCCGAAAACACGGAGCTTGCCTTTGTTGAAGCGGCAAAGCACGGCTCGGGCGGAGCCGAGACAGACGTTCGTATGACCAAGGACGGCGTTTACGTGCTCAGCCATAACAGCAGCGCGGTAATGGAAGACGGCACGGAGCTGGCTATCGCGGACCACACATACGAAGAGCTTACGGCTCAGCCGCTCAAAAATAAAAAAACCGACGACAAGGTATATCTCTGCACCTTCAAAAGATACCTTGAAGTAATGAGTGAAAACGATATGGTCTGCTTCATTGAGCTCAAGGGCGATTTTACAAAGGAGCAGGTAAAAGAAATTTTCACTATCGCAGAGGAAACCTACGACCTTTCAAAATGCATCCTCCAGTCCTTTGAATTTGACAACCTCATTTCAGCCCGCGAGCTTTTCCCCGAGCTTCCCCTTATGCTGACCTACGGCTACGGTGACGGCGATTACTCCAAGTGCTTTGAATACGGTATTTCCATAGATGCGGAATACTGGGCAATCACCGATGAAATGGTAAAGGAATTTCACGATAACGGTCTTGAGGTAGGCGCCTGGACGGCAAACATTTATCCCGTTATTGCTTTCTGCAAATCCGCGGGAGTTGACTATATCGAATCCGACGTTTACGGCGGTTAATATATCAATCACGAATCCGACAGAGCAATCTGTCGGATTTTTGCTGTCATTTTTATGAAATTTTGCGATATTGATTTTACCATACTATTGATTTATAATGAATTAAATATGTGTCAGGAGGTAGATTATGGCAGTCTGTCCCAGATGCGGTCATAAACTGCACATTTATGACTGGAAACCCAATTGCCCCGAATGCAGCGTAAATATGGTCTACTACAATTCCAACGAACGCCTGCTTTCGGAAACGGAGGCATCGGAAATAGAGCATGCCCGTTTTCAGCCGAAGGTTGACAGAGCAAAGGCATCCACCATCGGTTCACCCATTACGTGGGTACGGCTCGTCTGCTCCGTGCTTGTGCTGGCGGTATTTCTCATTGTTCCCCTTGCCAAGGTCAATTTCACTCTTCCCGTTTCGGGAAAAGTTGACATTACCATGAACGGCCTGAATTTCTTTACCTTTGTAACCGGAATAGACACCACCGCCCTTATGGCGATGCTGGGCGTAAAGGTCTTTAAGAAGGCACTGATATTCCTTGCGATATCCGTTGTGACCCTTGCGTTGTCGGTCGTGTGGATTTTCGTCAGTCTGATTGCACTTGTCACTTCTCTCGGTCCCAAAGGCAAGCAGAGAAATATATTCAATCACTCATTCCAGATAGTTCTTACGGTAATCAGCGCCGTCTGCTTCACCCTGTTTTCTTCAAATATGGCCCTTGCTCTGCCTTATGAAGGAAGTCTCAGCTGGGGCGTTACGGTCTATCTCTTATTCTTCTTTATCCTGCTGGCGATTGACATTATCACCGCAGTAAAGGGTATTGAAGTAAAATACACTCCATGCCTCATCGGCGGCATTCCCGGCGACGAATATTTCAGAATGGTCGAAGAGGGTGTAAGTGAGCTTGAAATCCGCAAAAAGATGGTTGATATTCTCACCGTCATGCAGGAGGAATTCAGAGCCCGCGATGCCGAAGCCAGAGCGAAAGCCGCGGCTGAGGAAGAAGAAAGACGAAGCAGGAGGAAAAAGTAATGGACGACAGAATTTATACTCCTGAAGAACAGAATGAGCTGAACGAGGTCAACGGCAAGCTTCGAGAGCTTGTTGACGTCGACAGACGCGTAATCTCCCGTAAAGAAACGATTTCCTACATTCTTTTCAACAGCGCAAAGGGCTTCAACATTGACGGACACAAGGATCTGTTCACCGACTCGATTCTTCATATCGGCTTTAATTTCCAGTCAATCAACAATGCTCTGGGCAGCGTATGGGATATTCTTGACGATTTCCTCGTTGCTTTTGTGGTTGAAAAGACAAGAACAAGATGGGGCAAATTCGTTCCCTATATATTCCTCGGCGGTATTCCCTTTGCCCTGCTGTCTGCTCTGTGGTGGCTCATTCCCCTTTTCTTTTCCCCGGAACAGCTTGCAGATACGGAATACGTTCCCAAATTCGTACTGAGTCTTGTTATCGGTCTTATCATGGAGCTTGTAGGTAATTTCAGAGACGTTTCCATAGGCGGATTCGTTTCCACCATTACCCCCTACGCATCCGACAGACGAAGACTGCTGGCGATTTCGGACTATGTTAATATCATCGCTTCCCGTATTCCCGACCTTATTATTGAGTTTACACTTGACTTTATCAAGAACGGACTTGTCAAGGTCACAAACGGTACGGATGCAATGATCAGGAAATCGCTTATGATAATGGGTCCCGCCACGGCGCTTATCGGCGGCGTATTCATCGCCTGGTACTCAACCGTTGCAAAAGAAAGAGTACATCAGAAGATTGAAAAGCCCAAAATCAAGGAAAGTCTTAAAATCGTATTCTCCAACAGACCCATTCTCATGTATATGCTCTCCAATGCACTCGGCTCATTCGGAACGGGTCTTTCCACCAACGACTATTACCGTCAGGTGCTCAATATGACTACCTTTGAAACCATAGCGGGCATTCCCTCATTCTTCTTCCAACCCATCGGTTTCTCACAGTACAACAAGGTTGCGGAGAAATATTCCACAAAGAGTCTGTATATGATTTCGCAGGTATTCGCAAAGACGTTTTATATTCCTCTCTGGTTCTACGGCAGATTCATCCATTCAAAGGACGGTAAATATTTCTTCCAGGGCAGGATTCCCATGCTTCCCGTTACGGCAATCTGGGAATGTATCTATGCTACATGGTGGGGTATCAGAACGATATCCATCACGGAAATCAGCAACGAATGCAACGACTACATTGAGTGGAAATGCGGCTACCGCAACGAAGCGACTCTTTCGGTTGCAAGTACCTTTATATGTAAGATTCCCGGCCGCATAAACGGCATCCTTCAGCCCCAGCTGAGGAAGTGGATTAACTATGACCAGACCGCCTACACCGAGGGCAGAGAGCAGCCGCTGAAGGCGCAGAAATGGATATTTGCAATGGCTACGCTTATCCCCGCAATTCTCGTCCTTTCAAGTATGATTCCCATGTTCTGGTACAATATTGACAAGAATACCCGCGACAGAATGTACCGTGAGCTCAATGAGAGAAGAACTCTTATGGCAAAGAAAATCAATATGGAAGCTGACGGCGTTTCCGAAGAAACAGCCGAAGCAGAAGCATAAAGGAGAAAATTATGGACAGATATCTGATTATCAACGCCGACGATTTCGGTATGTGCAGAGGAGCAAATCTCGCTGTTATGGATTTGCTCACGGACAAAGACAGCGCCCTTACGTCATCAACGGTCATGACCCCATGCGCCTGGGCTCCCGAAGCGTGTCAGTTTGCAAGCAAGCATCCTGAGCTTGCCATCGGTGTTCATCTGACCTTTACAAGCGAATGGTCAAAGTACAGATGGGCTCCCGTTAATACGAGCAATACCGATTCTCTCCGTGACGGCGAGGGCTTCATGTTCCACGAAAGCGATGAATTTGAAAAGAACGCAAAGGTTGAGGAAGTAATCGGCGAAATCAAAGCGCAGGTTGCAAGATGTAAAGTACTTGGCCTTGACAATCCCTCGCACCTTGACAATCACATGGGCTCACTTTACGGTATTGAAACCGGCAGATTTGAGCTGCTTCAGGCAACTCTCGGTGTCTGCGGCGAGATGGGTCTTCCTTTCCGTCTTCCTTCAAAAATCACGGCGGAAATGTTTTCAAATTCAATGCTTGAAATAAACATTGATGCAGATATGGTCAATGCAGCATTCGGCCAGATTACCGGCTATGCCGACAGTCTCAGAGTAGCTCTGCCCGATTATCTCATTCCCAACGAATGGGGCGGACCGCAGGACGAAAGCTACGAAAGCTTCAGAGAATATCTGTTGACAATGTATGCGAATATGCCCGAGGGCATCACCGAAACCTACCTTCATCCCTCACTTGAGACCGACGATTTGAAGGGTACGTCTTCGGTATGGTGGAGAAGAACGTGGGAATACAAGGTAATGAAAGACCCTGCCACCAAGCAGCATCTTGAAGCCCACAACATTCAGCTCATCAATTACCGCGACCTTGCAAAAATGAGGGGCTACGCAAAATAATAACCGATTACAGCCGACAGAAATCTGCCGGCTGTTTTGAAAGAGGAAACGTTATGAATTCATGGATGAAAGGTATCGGGGACGGTACGCTGATATCCGATATCAATATTCCCGGTACCCACGACTCTTGCGCAAAACACGTGGCGCTCCATCATCTGACGAAATGCCAGAATAGATATATATCCGAGCTGCTTGATATAGGTGTCAGATTATTTGACATACGTATATGCAAAAAGGGTAACGATATCGTCATTGTCCATTCCGTCGTAGTCTGTAAAAAATCCCCCTTCGGGAAGCCGATTCTCTTTGATGACGTGCTTGATACCTGCCGTGATTTTCTGAAGAAAAATCCCTCCGAGACCGTTATCCTCAGTATCAAAAGAGACAGCGGTCCCGATGACATAAGTACGTTTGAGTTCTTTTACGAAAAATATATCAGAGGAAATCCCATCTGGTATACCGGTGCTTCAATTCCCACTCTCGGTGAGGTAAGGGGAAAGCTTGTGCTGTTCAACAGAAATCACACGAAAAACCTTGACAAAAACGAGACGGGACTTGACTTCGGCGCGTGGGAAGAAATGAGCAAAGAGGAAATCGGGAATCCGGTTTTCAGAAAATTCCCTCTGACGGGAGAAGAATTCGTTATCCAGGATTTATTCAGATCCCATCCCGCCGATAAATGGAAAGCCGCTTCATCCCTGATGGATGCGTCTCTTCCCGAAAAGCTGCTGGCGGTCAACTTCCTGTCGGGCAACGACACTATTCATTCTCCCCGTGTTTATTCACGGTATATCAACCGCAAATTCATGAATTATCCTTTCGCGAAGGGTAAGAAATACGGCTGGTTTTTAATTGATTTTGCAAATCCCGGGCTTGTTGCCAAAATTACGGATTCAAATAAATAAGAGGAAATAAATATGTCGGACAAAAAGAAATGCGGCTGCGGTTACAGTCCGCTTGTAATCCTGCCGGGTATAAATCACTCCCCCACTCATCTCTACGATGAAAACGGAAAACGCGCCCTCAATAGCAAGGGCAGGGAAATAGGGGGAACTCTGGTCTTTCTCAATACGGATGAAGTGAAGAAGATGCTTCCCCGACTTGGTGCGGCAGCTCTGGGAACGGTCATCACGCAATGTGACTGCGGCTTTAAGAAAACGGTTTATGATACCGCCTGCAAGGCATTTTCATACCAGAAATGCGACTGCAACGGTGATTTTATCAATAATCTGAAAACCGAAAGATGGTACTATCCCATAAAGGAAATGGATAAGGACAGAATCGCATGGGCTTACCGCATGGTGCCGATGAAAGCCCTCACGGATGTTATCGGCGAAGACCACGCTTACTTTTTCACCTTCAATCTCGTAGGCGACCCGATGGATTCCGCGAGAGAGCTGAATGATTTTATTCAGATGGTGAAGGAACAGACGGGACATGACAAGGTCAATCTCCTGCCCGTAAGTCTGGGCGGTACACTTCTTACCGCGTATATGGACTCCTACGGAAAAGCAAACAACTACGCCGATATTGACATGATTGTCAACACGGTCGCCTGCCTTGACGGTACCGAAATCGTGGGAGATATGTTCGAAAGACAGTTCAATACAAGCGACAGATACCTTCATCACGAGCTTATTCCCACGGTACTCAAAGAGGAAACGGGAAACGCCGCGAAGGGATATATTGCAAACTGTCTGCTTCACCTTTTCCCGCAAAAAAGCTTCAACGCCGTATTCTCGGGCTTCATAAGCGGTATGCTTGATACTGTCATGCTGAACTGCCCTCAGGTATGGGCGATGCTTCCGTCATACAAATACGATGCCATTGCAAAAAAATATCTTGCCGATCCTTCAAAAGCAAGGTTAAAGGAGAGGACCGACCGCTTCCAGCAGGCGCGTCTTAATCTGAAGCAAAATCTTCTTGACGCGGCAGATTCGGGAGTAAAAATCAACAGTATCTCCGGCTCAAATATCAATTTCGGCGATATTCAGTATTCCATGTTCGGTGCAGTCAGATCCGTTGACAAATTCAACACCGACGGCATTATCAATCTCAGCTCCACCACTCTCGGTGCAACTGGCGCTCCGAATTATCAGACGCTTCCCGATGGGTATGAGCAGCAGTGCCATAAGGAATTCAATTATATCTCGCCCGACGGCAGGATAGATGCATCAACGGCGCTTTTCCCCGAACATACGTGGATATTCCTCAATCAGCATCACGAGGTCGGCAATAACGACGTCGTGCTGAATCTGGCAAAAGCGATACTTACGGGTGAAGTGAATTCCGTTCACGACAATCCCGATAAATATCCGCAGTTCAACGGCACCTGCAACACAAGGCATCTGAGAAGATGGCGTCTGCCTGACGGTGAAAAAGCACTTGCGGATATAAAATCCGGTGCTCTCACCTGCTCGGAGTTTATTCTCACCGAGCTTGAATCCGCCGTTGAAGCAGGTAAAGCCGTCCTCACTTCCACCGTTGCGGACAGCGAAAAAGCACAGAAAGCAAAAGCCGACCTTGAAGCCGTACTTCAGAAGCTGGGCAGATTCACGCCCGACAGAGAAATGACGGAAAAAGAAAAGGCAAAGGAAAAAAGAGCCGAAAAGGCAAGTGAATTTCTCCTCAAAGCTCTCGGAGGCGGCAGTCTGACCGACAAAATACTGAGAAGAACTAAGTAAAAAATACAGCTTCGGGCCATTGTCCGAAGCTGTTGTTTTTTATTACTCAAAGAGAGGATTAACGGGTGAATAAATTCTGATTGCCTTTTTCTTTACGGAAAATTCTATTTCTTTGGGATTTCCGCCGTATTCACCGTCAAGAGTCCATTCCTCGGGTTTCTCAAGGAAAGTGATTTTGACGTTATCTGCCTTGACAAAGATAAGGTTTTCGTCCTCATAATTTCCCTTGAGAACGTTTATCAGCAGAGGAATCGCCTGAAGCGCCTTGAAATTTTTAACGATAAGCAGTTCAAATTTGCCGTCGTTAAGTACGATTTTCTGTCCTTCAAACTTAAAAAGACCGGCAACCGAGGTTGAATTTGAAATGGCACCGTAGTGTGCGCCGCCCTCAAAAACCTTGCCGTCATATTCGACTCTTACCTTTTTGGGCCTTAACTGCATAAGAAGAGGAATTGACTGGCAAACGAATCCGTTGATTATATATGCGGAATATCCGAGTTTATTCTTCCACTTCTGATTTGTGGCGTATGCGATGGATGAGCCGGGACCGAAGCAGGCAACATAGTTAAAAAATCTGTCGTTGAACAGACCGATATCGTATTCGTTGGTGTGGCCTTCCATAATGGTCTGAATCGCGTCGTGATAATAGGGAGGAATACCCAGAGTATTTGCAAAGTCATTTGTTGAGCCCATGGGAATATAACCTACGGGGATATCAAGTTCTGCCTTGCTGATACCGTTTACCACCTCGTTGAGTGTTCCGTCGCCGCCGCAGGCAACAACAAAATCATAACCTGCCGCCTTCTCTTTTGCAGCATTGACGGCATCACCTGTTCCCGTGGTCTGATATAAGGTCACCTCATAGTCTTTGGGTGGAAAGCTTCTCTCAATAGCCATAGGAGAAGGTCTTGTGGCGTCCTTACCTGCAACGGGATTGTAGATGATTAATACTTTTTTCATTTGCACTGACTCCTCTGAAACTGTGTTATTTTATCACCTCCGCTGACCAGGGGAAATCAAACTTTTCTCCCGGTTCAAGCGAGCGGATTTCTCTCTTCTTTGAGATATCGTCGACAACGTCGTGGCAGTCGTTGATACCGTGCCAGGGTTCAATGCAAACATAGGGAGCACCGGGCTTTGCCCAGATACCCAGAACGGGAACGTCACCGAAGGTGAACTTTATCTCGTTTTCGCCCTTGAGGGTAAGTGACTTCGATTTAAGTCCCGAAATAATGAGAGCATCGGGCTCAAAGATTTCCTTTGTAACGGTGATCTGCTTTTCGTTGTTGAGAAGAGGGAACTTCTCGGGCATAAGCAGATTGGTATGGTCGATTCTCTCGGTGCAGACGGTCTCGGGCTGTTCAAACTCGATCACGTCGCCCACCTTGCAGTTGAAGCCGGGATGAGCACCGATGGAATAATACATCTTTTTGCTGTCTTTGTTGATGACCGTAAGGGTATTTTTCAGAGTTTTGCCCTCAAGAACGAAGGTGGCAAGCAGTTCAAACTCAAACGGATACTTTTCAAGGGTTTCAGCCGTGCTCTTTCTTGAGAATACGGCTTTGTTGCTTTCGCATTCAACGAGCTCAAAATTCATTTTTCTTACAAGCCCGTGCTTGGGCATTGAATATTCCCTGCCGTTGTAAAAATATCTGTCGCTGTTGAGCTGACCGATTACGGGGAAAAGGATAGGTGCCTGACCGTACCAGATTTCGGTCTTGCCGTACCATACGTATTCCTTGCCGTTTTCCTTGGATTTGAGTGAATGAAGCTCTGCACCGAAATCGTTGATTTCGCAGGTGAGATACTCATTTTCAATTTTATAAAACATAATCAGTTCTCCTTACGCGGCTATATTATCTATCACGGAAGCGATGCTTTGGAACAATCCCTCGGTCTGCACTCCGTTTTCAACGAGAGTCGAGCAGTCAAAATCATTTACGTCAATTTCAAATACGTAATCCGTAAGATAATTGCCCGTGAAATAATCTCTGCCTCTGATGACGATTTTATCGCTGTAAATATTGAATTCCATACCCTGTCCCTGTGCCTTATATCCGGCACGGTTGTTTTCGCCGAGGGAAGGAACGTTGATACACCTGACACCGGACTGAGTCACGACACTGCCGAAATCAATAAAAGGATTGTTGCCCTTAAGGCCCTTGTGAAGGTGACCACTGATGTAATAAGTATTCTTGTACTGCCTCATAAGCTTTTCTATCTTTGCGGAAGCGGAAATACCGAGGCATCCGCCGGGAGCAACGATGGGCCAGAGAATTGCATTGCCGTGAGCCCACATAAGAGGCCAGTGACAAACTACGAAGCAGGGTCTGCCGTCGGCTGCACCCGAAGCAAGCTCTTCATCAAGGAAAGAAATCTGTTCATCTGTTATTTTGCAGATATTGGAGCCGTTGCCCTCGTCACCGAGAATTATGATTTTTATGCCGCCTATGTCAACAGAATAATAAATCTTGTCGCTTTCAATACCGAGAGAAGCATTTCTGGCGGCAATCTGATTTGCTCTGCAGGGACCGCTGGGGTCAAGCTGACCCATATCGTGGTTGCCGGTCGCGATTGCGAGATTTTCAATTTCACAGTATTCTTCAAGAATGGCATAAAAATCTTCAATCTGCTGTGGCTCGCCGTGATTTGTAATATCACCGGCAATGATGATTCCGTCCGTCGTATCCTTTTCGGAAGAAATCAGTTCAAGTGCTTTGATAAAATTCTCGTCATTATCGTTTTTTGAAATATGGGTGTCGGAAAGAACTGCGAATCTGTAAACGGGTCCGTCCTCAAACGCATAAACCGCCGGGGAACAGACAGAGAATAACATTATCACCGAAATAAATACACACAATGCCTGTTTGATTTTTTTCATTTTTCTTCCTCCGTAAATATCAGTGACTGACATTTTAACACATTTTGCCCCGAATGTCTATATCAAAATTCTGTTTTGATAATTATCACTATTTTCTAATAAATGTTGATTTTTTACATAAATAGTAGTATAATCGCACTGATAATGGCGAAATGTCGCAGATAGAAGGTTAATATCTATGTCTTACAATGAATTTGCCGGTGTTTATTCACTTATTCTCACCACCTTCAACGAGGATTTATCCGTTGATTACAGAGCGTATGAGGAGTATGTGAACTGGCAGGCATCATTCAAGCCCCAGCATCTTTTTGCAAACTGCGGTTCATCCGAAATGACCGCACTTACCGCAGAAGAAAGAATCAAGCTGGCAGGTCTTGCGGTTAAAAATTCTCTCGGCGTACCCGTTTACGCAACGGCGAACCTTGCTTATGACAAAGAAAAAGAGCTTGAGGAAATGAAAGCTCTCGAGCAGCAGGGCGTTACGGGCCTTGTATTCGTTTCCAAGGGTATGGGAAACAAGCCCGAGGAGCAGTATGAATACCTTGCAGAGCTCTCAACTCATACGGAGCTCCCCATCGTTCTTTATGAATTCCCCGGTATGAGTCCTCACCTTATGGACGCATCCGTTTACGGAAAACTTGTTAAAACAGGCAGATTCATGGGTATCAAGGACACTACCTGCCGTCTTGAAACAATCAAGGAAAAAATTGCCGTTCAGGGTGATTCAAATGTACTTCAGGCAAATATTCCCTACCTTTACGATTCATACGAAGCCGGTGCAAGAGGCGTTGTAGCCACTCCCACCACCTGCGGTGCAGACCTTTTCGTAAAGATGTGGGATGAATGGGTCAGAGGTGACAAGAAAGCGGCAAAGGATACGTATCATCAGATCATTCTCCTTGATAACGCCATTGACAGCGGCTTCAATGCAAGCGCAAAATACCTTTGTATCTGCAGAGGTGTCAATATGAAATGCATCACCAGAAGCAGGCAGCAGCTCTCACCCGCAAGAAAGAGATCCATCAAAGCATACGTTGACTGGGCAACCTCGTCGGGTATTCTTAAATAATTCTCCACAAAGGAGCAGAATATATGAAAAAAATCAGTGCAAACGTCTGTGCCGTTACACACGCAGGCAGAGTACGTAAAGAAAATGAAGATAACTACAGTCTTAACGGCCGTCTGACTACCGGCGACCTGAAAAAAGGCAGTGCATACGTTCAGAAAATGGCAGAGCCCTTCCACCTCGCGGTCTGCGACGGTATGGGCGGCGAAAGCTTCGGCGAAATCGCTTCCGGTATCGCCGTTGATTCGATAGCAAAGAGTGCCGCGGGTATCTACAACAGCGGTGAGGATTATGCCTTTGCCATCGCCAATGCTCTTGACGATGCAAACTCAAAAATCTGCAGTGAAATTTCAGCCAGAGGCGCCAGAATGGGCACTACCCTTGCGGCAATCTATGCGGTAAAGGGCAAAGCAATCTGCGTAAGTATGGGCGATACGAGAATTTATCATTTCTCCAACGGCATTCTCAAGCAGATGAGCTTTGACCACACTCACGCTCAGCAGTTCGTTGACGCAGGCGCGGCCACAATGTCCGAAATCAACACCATTCCCGATGCAAAGCATCTTACAAAGCATCTGGGTGTATTCCCCGAGGAAGCTCCTCTTTCACCCGGTGTCAGCGTAATTGACGATATTGAAAACGGCGACGTAATTCTTCTTTGCAGCGACGGTCTCACCGATATGCTTACCGACGACGAGATTTCTCTCATCATCTCGGGCGGAGAAAATGCGCAGGACGTTACGGGCAAGCTTATCCGCAAGGCACTTGAAAACGGCGGCAAGGATAACGTTACCGTAGTTACCGCTTTTGTAAGCGTTGAGGATACCGCTATCTTCGTTCCCATTGCGGAGGCAATGGTAGGTGACGGTGCAAACTATGAGGAAGAGTACCGTAATTCCTACGGTGCTAACGTTCCCTACGGTTACGAAAATAACGATTCGCCCTATGCAAATGCGGATGCTTCGGCAGCCGAAAAGCCCGTTGATATCATGAGATGGATAAAGATAGGCGCAATAGTCGTAGTCGGCATTATCGTTCTGCTTGCAGGTGCAATCATCATCAAGGGTGCAATTGACAAAAACAGAGAAAGGGAAGAGGAAGAGGATACCACGGTTTCCACTACCACTACCACAACGGAATACAGCACCGATTCAAGTCTGCTGACCACCACTACCGAGCCCACCGAGACGGAAAGTGAAACGGAAACGGAAACCGAGACGACCTATTCCACCACAAGATACAGAACGACCACCAAAAAGAAGTCCACTACGAAGGCACCTTCAACGGGTACGACTGCTCCACCGACTTCGGCAACAGCTCCCTCAACTGAGCCCGTAAGTGATCCCACCTCGTCGACCGACACATCGTCATCATCGACTCCCTCAAGCGAGTCCACATCGGCATCCGACACTTCATCAACATCCGTAACGGAATCATCGACGAGTCAGACGATTCCCGCAGATCCCAACCTGGGTACGACGGTACAGTAAATATCAATCGGAAGCAGAAGCTCACAGCGGGCTTCTGCTTTGATTTTTTGCATTTTTTCGCGTATTTCTATTGCTAAAACGGTGATGAAAAATGTATAATAATCGAGTAGGATAAATGTGCCGAATACGGCTAAGCAGACAGTATCCTCAATCCGTAATCCCATAGGGATGATTTTTAGTAAAAAAAAACAAAAAAATCCCCTTCAAAAAAAATAAATTATGTTGCAATTTTATCTTGTTGACATACACGCACGGTGTTATAATAAACCGTATTTTTAAGATTGAAAGGATGAGATCCATGGAAAGAAAAGTAGGCACAATCTCCAGAGGAATTCGTTGCCCTATCATTCGTCAGGGCGATGATCTCCCCGCAATCGTAGCAAGCAGCGTAATTGAAGCTGCACAGAGTGAAGGTTTTGAGCTTCGTGACAAGGACGTAGTTGCAGTTACCGAGTCCATCGTTGCAAGAAGCCAGGGAAACTATGCATCAGTTGAAAACATTGCCGCAGACGTAAAGGCAAAGCTCGGCGGCGGTACAATCGGTGTTATCCTTCCCATACTTTCCAGAAACCGTTTTGCAATCTGCCTCAAGGGTATTGCAATGGGTGCAAAGAAAGTTGTCCTTATGCTCAGTTATCCCAGCGACGAGGTAGGCAATGCTCTGCTCACTTACGACCAGCTTGACGAAGCGGGCATAAATCCTTACAGCGACGTACTCACACTTGAAAAGTATCGCGAGCTTTTCGGTGAAAACATCCACGAATTTACGGGTGTTGACTACGTAGCATATTATTCAGAGGTAATCAAATCTGCCGGTGCAGAGGTAGAGATTATTTTTGCAAACAACCCCAGAGTTATCCTTAACTACACAGACTGCGTTCTTACCTGCGACATTCACACAAGAGCAAGAACAAAGAGAATCCTCAAGGCAGCAGGTGCAAAAATCGTTTGCGGTCTTGATGACATCATGACGGCATCGGTTGACGGCAGCGGCTTCAATGCCGACTACGGTCTTCTCGGTTCAAATAAATCCACCGAAGACACAATCAAGCTTTTCCCCAAGGACTGCGATACATTCGTAAAGGCAACCCAGAAGCTTCTTGTTGATGCAACAGGCAAAAACATTGAAGTTATGGTTTACGGTGACGGCGCATTCAAGGATCCTCAGGGTAAGATCTGGGAGCTTGCAGACCCCGTTGTTTCTCCCGGTTATACAGACGGTCTCTGCGGTACACCCAACGAGCTCAAGCTTAAGTACCTTGCAGATCACGACTTCAAGGGCCTTTCCGGTGACGAGCTTAAAGAAGCCATCTCAAGGAAGATTTCCGAGAAGTCCGGCAGTCTCGTAGGTAATATGGCTTCCCAGGGTACTACTCCCAGAAAGTACACCGACCTTATCGGCTCACTCTGTGACCTTACCAGCGGTTCAGGTGACAAGGGTACACCAGTTGTACTTATCCAGGGTTACTTTGACAACTACACCAACTGATAAAGGAGAGATAATTATGCAGGGTAACGTAAGACCCGATGATATGATTCGTATCACCACCCCCGAGCTTGCTCAGAAATTCATTGACGAGCAGATAGCTGAAATCAGGGCGCAGGTCGGTGACGGCAAGGTTCTCCTGGCTCTCTCCGGCGGTGTTGATTCATCCGTAGTAGCAGCACTTCTCATTAAAGCAATCGGCAAGCAGCTCACCTGCGTTCACGTTAACCACGGTCTTCTCCGTAAGGGCGAGCCCGAGCAGGTAATCGAAGTATTCGGCAAGCAGCTTGACGCTAACCTTATTTACATTGACGCAACAGACAGATTCCTTGATAAGCTTGCAGACGTTTCCGACCCCGAAACAAAGCGTAAGATTATCGGCAAGGAATTCATCGACGTATTCGCCGAGGAGGCATACAAGCTTGAGGGCGTTAAGTTCCTTGCTCAGGGAACCATCTATCCCGACATTCTTGAAAGCCACGGCGTAAAGGCACACCACAACGTAGGCGGTCTTCCCGAAGACCTTGACTTTGAGCTTGTTGAGCCCGTTAAGCTTCTCTTCAAGGACGAAGTAAGAGTAGTCGGCAAAGAGCTCGGTCTTCCCGACAATATGGTTTACCGTCAGCCCTTCCCCGGCCCCGGTCTCGGTGTCCGCTGTGTCGGTGCAATCACAAGAGACAGACTTGAAGCGGTCCGCGAGAGCGACGCTATCCTTCGTGAAGAATTTGACATTGCAGGTCTCAACACAAAGGTATGGCAGTATTTCACGGTAGTTCCTCCCTTTACCTCAACCGGTATCAAGGACGGCAAGCGTACAGATAACTGGCCCGTAATCATCCGTGCCGTAAACTCCGTAGACGCTACCGCCGCCACTCCCGAGGAAATCCCCTATGAGATTCTCTTCAAAATCCGCGACCGTATCTTCAAAGAGGTCAAGGGTGTAAACCGTGTCCTTTATGACATCAGCACAAAGGAACCCGCTACAATCGAATACGAGTAATATTCCCGTCCCCGTATCTTTATGATGCGGGGATTTATGATTGTTGACGGGATTCCCTTTTTCTGTTAGAATTACAAGGTAAAATCCGTGTAAAGCAGGTATATCATGAACGAAGAAATCAAAACGGAATCAGCCGCTCCGGAACAGCCCGTACATAAGCGCAGGGTCAGATACAGCGGTACTCATCCGAAAAAATACGAAGAGAAATACAAGGAACTCAATCCCGAAAAATATGCGGGAGATGTTGAGAAGATTATTCAGAGCGGTAAAACTCCCGCGGGTATGCACATTCCCATTATGGTGAACGAGATACTTGATTTTCTTGATATTCAGCCGGGGCAAATCGGTTACGATGCTACCCTCGGCTACGGCGGTCACACCTCAAAAATGCTGGAAAAGCTCCAGGGAAGCGGCCATCTCTACGCAACGGACGTAGACCCGATTGAATCCGTAAAGACGGAAAAGCGGCTTCGTGAAGCGGGCTACGGCGAGGATATATTCACGGTCAAGAGGATAAACTTCCGCAATATTGACACGGTTGCCGATGAAGAATTTGATTTTGTGCTGGCTGACTTAGGCGTTTCCTCCATGCAGATTGACAATCCCGAAAGGGGCTTTACGTTCAAATACGACGGCCCTCTTGATTTACGACTTGACCCCACAAAGGGCGAAACCGCGGCACAGCGTCTTAAGCAGTTAAGCTATGCGGAAATGGTGGGTATGTTTGAGGAAAATTCAGACGAGCCATACGCCCGTCAGATTGCCGCGGCAATAATGAGAGCATACAAAAGCGGAAAGCCCGTTGAGACTACAAAACAGCTCTATGAAATAATAGAAAATGCCCTTTCGTTTCTCCCGAAAAAGGAGAGAAAGGAAACGGTAAAGAAATCAAATCAGCGTGTTTTTCAGGCACTGCGAATTGACATAAACTCCGAATTTGAGGTGCTTTATGAATTTCTTGTAAAATTACCCGACACCGTAAAAAGCGGCGGAAGGATTGCCATACTCACCTTCCATTCGGGAGAGGACAGACTTGTCAAAAAAGCATTCAAACAAGGACTTAAAGACGGCATCTACTCCGATGCGGCAAGGGACGTTATCCGTCCGTCGGCAGAGGAATGCTATAACAACCCCAGAAGCAAAAGCACTAAAATGCGATGGGCGATAAAAAAATGAGGATGCAAATGCATCCTCGTTTTTTAATTAAGAATTAGGAATTCGGAATTAAGGGTCACGGCTGCGCCGTTCCATGTTATTTTTCTAAATCAAATTCAATCTGACCTTCTATTATTTCTGATTTTTGCCTTTTAATTTCATAACAATGAGGGCATCCGTTTCCATTTATTCTGTTGTGAATAAGAGATTGCCACTCATGACCATTTTTACATTTCCACCATATTTTTATGCTACTTCCTTTGGATGTGTTATGTGGAGTAATTTCTCCATTTCTTTCATAATTCCACTCGTTGAGCAATTCAGGATTAGTGGTTGCCAGGTCATTGAATCCGACCTTAATAACTTTTCCAGCGCACACAGGACATCCGCAACCTTGTCCGTTTCTTGTGCTGGGAGAAGCTTTCCATTCTCCGCCGCAAACAGGGCACAACCACCAAACAGATTTGCTTGAGTTTGAGGTAACCATATCTGAATTAAGAGAGCCGTTCAACGTCGGATGCCATTGAGATGCCAAGTAAGGATTCTTTGACTCAAGGTCATTAAATCCTTTTACCACTTTCTTTCCGGCACAAGCTGGGCAAGATGTAGCATCAGGTCTTGTTCGATCTGAAACAGCCGCCCGCCATTCAAAATTACAAATGTGACATTTCCACCACACTTTAAGGTTTGAACTGACCGTTGTATTAAATGGTGTAATATTCCCGTTTTTCTCCTGAAACCATTCATCTACTAAATGTGGATATAAAGTTCCAACAGAATTTTTAATCAATTCTCGCCTGAACGATGATAGAATCTTTATCCTATCATTATCTATATCCGGATTTTTATAGTTTGAAATTCCAAGTAAAGAAAACAATTCTGTTAACGCGTTTGATAAATACTTAATTTTTGCATCTTTGATGTTTATTCTTATGGAACATTCTGTATCAGGTAGAGAAAAATCACGAATTCTAATGAGTTTTATCCCATTTTTGATACAAAATCTGTCTTTTTTGTTTTCTTTTTCTGTTGCGCCTTTGATGTTGTGGTAGTAGACACCATCATATTCTATTGCGGTAGATATGGAAGGTATAAAAATATCAAATTCATAGTTGTAACTTCTATCTCGATTTATTGCATCGGGGAAATATTGCTTGACATAAAAGAATATTGCTTGCTCTGGAAACGAAGTCCCGATAAAAGAACATTTTGGGCATCCGCCTTTTGATGTTCTTGTGTTGATTGAAGATTTCCATCTGTTGCCACAAAAAGAACATTCCCACCAAAATTCTTTGTTACTGTGACTCGCATAATTTTCCGGCTTATCCTCACCATTCAGCTCATAACACCATTCAGATGCGATGTCGGGATAATTCTTCACAAAATTATTTTTTGATGCCAGTGTTTTGTTTAATTTTTGTGTAGCCTTATTACGTCCGCAAAGTTTACATCCTCTGCCTCGAGTTCTGGAATTGACAGAGCTTCTCCATTCATTTCCGCACTCGGAACATTTCCACCAAAAAATTTTATTGCTGCCCGAAACAACCATATCTGGGTTAACATCTTCATTTTTTGTTGTATGCCATTCTTTTGCAATTTCAGGATAATTTGTTTGTAAATCATTTAATCCTTTAACTGCAATTTTGTTTGCACACGCAGGGCATCCTGTGCCATTAATCCTTGCATTTGGTTTTGCTTGCCATTCGTACCCACATTTAGAACATTTCCACCAGTACTTTATATTTGATTTTGGAGATATATTTCGCAAATCAATATTTCCATTCAAAATAGGGTGAAACTCATTAGCGATAACAGGATATTCATCTAAAATGTTATGCTTTTCTGAGGCGTTCGTTGAATTCTTTTTACCGCCTCTTTTGGCACCGCAATCGGGACAACCTGTATTAGCAAGTGTTCTATTTACAATCGGTGCTTTCCATTCTCGTCCGCAAGTTTTACATTTCCACCATACAGAAATATTACTTCCATAAACTGTTTCTTCTGGAATCAAATTGCTGTTTTTTTGATAATTCCATTCAGAAGCTATTTCCGGATATTTTGTTTGTAAATCATTATATCCATTAAGTACCTTTTGATTTATACAGTATGGACATCTGGTGCCGGCAAGACGATTTGTTATCTTTGCATCAAACGAATGACCTTTATCACATATCCACCAAAATTTTTTATTTGAGAACTTGTAATATACCTCATCTGGTCCAAGCGAATTTTTCTCGTTATCCCATTGCGCAGCAAGATTTGGATTTTGAGAAAGCAAATCGTTTTTTCCTTTAATTACTTTTCTACCTGAACAAACAGGGCATTTATCACCCCTAAATTTGTGACTGATTTTCGTCTGCCATTCATATCCGCAAGCAGGACATTTCCACCAAGCATTGTATGAACTGCCTGTCGTGAAGTCAAAGGGAGACTTATCGGCATTTTTTGATGGATGCCAATAATCAATTATTTTTTTGTCCTCTTGTGTAATTTGCATTTTTCTCTCTTTCAACTCGTTAATAAACATTTTCGCACATCATACAATCAAAGCGAAGCAACCTGAAATTCCGAATTCTGCATTCCGAATTATATTCTGTCTGCAAGTGACAGTATCAGTTTTTCCGTCTTATCCCATCCGAGACAGGGATCGGTGATTGATTTGCCGTATACCGTTCCGTCAACGCTCTGACAGCCGTCCTCAATATAGCTTTCAATCATAAAGCCCTTGACAAATTTATTGATTTCTCCGTCGGATTTACAGGATGAAATCACGTCACCGACTATGTCAATCTGTCTGTCGGCATTCTTGCCGGAATTGGCGTGATTGGCGTCGACGATTACCGAGGGATTATTCAGTCCCGATTCGCCGTAAAGTCCGAGCAGCTTTTCAAGGTCGGCTTTTTCATAATTCGAATGACTTTTTCCTTCAAGGTCAACGAAGCCGCGCAGAATCGCATGAGCAAAGGGATTGCCCTTGCTTCTGACCTCCCAGCCCCTGTAAATGAAAGTGTGACCGCTCTGAGCCGTATGAATGGCGTTCATCATTATTCCCATATCTCCCGACATGGGATTTTTCATTCCCACGGGAGCATTCAGACCGCTTGAAGTGAGGCGGTGCTGTTGGTTTTCAACAGACCTTGCACCCACCGCAACGTATGAAAGCAGGTCGTTCAGATATCTGATATTCTCGGGATAGAGCATTTCGTCTGCACTGCCGAAGCCGTACTCCGTCAGCACTCTCATGTGAAGCTTACGTATGGCGATAACACCCTTGATAAGGTCGGGCTTTTCTCCCGGGTCGGGGTAATGAAGCATACCCTTGTAACCGTTTCCCGTGGTACGGGGTTTGCTTGTATAAACGCGCGGAATGATGAGAATTTTATCCCTGACCTGCTCCTGGATTTTCCTTAACCTTGAAACGTAATCAAGGACGGAATCCTCTCTGTCTGCCGAGCAGGGACCGGCAATAAGCAGTTTTCGTCTGTCTTCTCCCGAAAAAATCCTTTTGATTTCTTCATCCCGTGATATTTTCATTTCGGCCGCTTCGTCCGAAACGGGATATTGCTCTTTAATTTCCTTCGGTATCGGCAGCTTGCCGATAAACTCCATGTTCATATTCTTCTCCTATCAGGTGAGAATTTCCGTATTTATTCCGAGTGCCGTCAGCGTTTCAAAGAAATCGGGAAAGCTTTTTGAAACCGCTTCGGCGTTTCTTATTTCACCGCCCGTAACACTGCAGATAAGCGCCGCAGCCATCACTATACGGTGGTCGTTATGACCGTCAAAGGACTCTGCGGGAGCGTGAAGCTCACAGGACGGTATCTCAACGGAATCGTTATCTGCCTTCAGTAAGACACCCACTTCGGCAAGCACGTCTGCCATGGCTTTTATTCTGTCGCTTTCCTTTATCCTGAGCCGTGATACACCCGTAAATCTGCCGCCTTTATTGAGTGCAGCAGCCGCAAAAAGCATGGGGCCCAAATCGGGGCATTCGCTTATATCAACGGTTTCATTGCCGTTTTTTACCTTTTCAAAAAGAACGGAATAAACGCTGTCCGGTTGGGGATATTCATTATCCGGATTTGTGATTTTCACCTTTCCGCCCACGGTGTTGAACGCCTCAAGGTAAGCCGCCGAGGAGCTGTCCCCCTTCACTGTCAGCATTGCGGGGGTATATTTTCCGTTGCCTTTAACGGTAAAAACGTTTCCGTTTCTGTCAATCTCCGCTCCGAAGCGGGAAAGCACCTTAATCGTCATATCTGCATAGACACTGCTTTCAAAAGGCGGAATCACCCTGATAATGCTGTCTTCGGATAACAGAGGAAGGGTCATCAGCAGACCGCTGATGAACTGACTGCTCACGTTGCCGTAAACGGAATAGTCGTCGCATTCAAGGGGTCCCTTTACCGTAAGCGACTTGCCCTCTCTGATAAACGTCAGTCCCTTTTCCATGCAGATTTTCTCATAGATATCAAGAGGTCTTGCGCTGAGGGAATCACCGGTTTCAAGTCGGAATTTCTTACCAGAAGCAAGCAGAACGGGAATAAGAAATCTCAATGTTGAGCCGCTGTCACCGCAGTTGAGCACCTCGTTATTATTCAGTTCTCCGATTTTAATTCCTCTGACAAGTGCGCAGTTGTCTTCAATACGGATTCCCGCTCCCATAGCTTCAAGACATCCGATTGTCGCCTTCACGTCATCACTTTCACCGATATTTTCTATCACGCTTTCACCCTCGGAGAGAGAAGCACATATAAGCATACGGTGAGCGAGACTTTTTGAAGGCGGTGCCTTAACCCTGCCGCTTGCACGGGATGGTAAAATTCTGACCGTCATCTGTTTTCCTCAATATAATCAATAAGCTTGTCTATTGCCTCATTATAGCCCCCAAATCCTTTGCCGGATACGGTACATACGCAGACATCCCTGACAAAGCTGATTTTTCTGTAATTCTCCCTGCCGTTCACGTCGGAAATATGTACCTCCGCGGCAGGCAGATTCACCCCTTTGAGGGCATCGCCGATGGCAACGCTTGTGTGAGTATAACCTCCGGGATTTATGACGATGGCATCAAAATGAGAGAAATACGCCTCCTGGATTTTATCAATGATTTCTCCCTCGTGATTTGACTGATAAAATTCGGGTACAACTCCCATTTTTTCACAATGCAGCCCTATCATTTCAATTAAATCGGCGTAAGTTTTATTGCCGTAGATTTCGGGCTCGCGGATTCCCAGCAAATTGAGATTGGGACCGTTTATTATCATGAATTTCATAATTGCAGTTCCTTTATTATACTGTCTGCGGTTTCTTCAAAGAATTCAACCTCAAAGATTCTGTCGCAGGTTTCTCTGTATATATCATATCTTTCGGCATAGAGCCGTGACAGAGCATTTGCATCCGAAGAAAGCGGTCTTGTGCCGTCCGCTTTCAATTTGTCAAAGGATCTGTCAAGCAGGCAGATTATACTGTTTGATTTCAGCAAACGGACGTTTTCATCTTTAAGTATACTTCCTCCGCCCGTTGCGATAACGAGCCCCTTCCGCGAGGAAAGGCGACGGATTATTTCGCTCTCTTTGTTTCTGAAATATTCCTCGCCTTCGGCAGAAAAAATCTCTCTGATTTCCCTGCCCTCAGCTTTAACGATAAGCTCGTCCGTATCAACAAATTCTCTGCCGGTTTTCTCCTTAATCAGCTTACCGACTGCGGTTTTCCCCGACGTGGGCATACCCGTAAGCACGATATTTCTTTTACTGTTAAGAACAGCCGTATAGACCTCTTCCGCTTTTTCGTCGGAAATCTCTTTGCCGATAAAATGCTTTACGGATTCCGCCGCCTGCATAACGAGCATATAAAGGCCTCCTGCAGACCTGATTTTTTTCTTTTCACCGTTCTGAACAAGTGCCGTCCTCAAAGGATTGTAAACCGCATCCGCTACTCCTTCCAGCAGCGGAAAAGCGTCAATGTCCACGGGACAATCCTCAAAATCCGCAGGGAACATTCCCGCGGGCGTGCAGTTGATTATTACCTGGGCGTCTCTGTGCATTTTTGTCGCATCCCCATAGGTAATGCCTTCACTCTTTCCGCTTCGGCTCACCTTAAGAAAGCTTTTTGCTTCCCTTCGTCTGCAAACCTCCGCGGCGGTTTTTGAGGTACCGCCCGTGCCGAGAATAAGCACATTTTTGTCTTTGATTTCAATTTCGGTTTTGTCAAGAAACTTTTCAAGCCCCACAACGTCCGTATTATAGCCGTAAAGCTTTCCGTCACGGTTAACAACGGTATTTACCGCGCCCGCCCTTTCCGCATCCGGGTCAATGAAATCCAGATATTTCATTACCTCCTGCTTATAAGGAATGGTGACGTTTATACCCGCAAAGCTTCTTTCCGAAAAAAACGGCTCGAGCTCATCCGGCTCAAGGGGAATAAGCTTATATTCATAATCGGCAAGCAGGGCGTGTATGGAAACGGAATAACTGTGACCGAGTTTTCTGCCGATACAGCCGAATATTCTGTTTTCAGTCACAGTTTTCCCTCCTTAATTGAAATAATCTCTTCCGTGTTCCGATGCAATAAAGTCGCATAAAACCAATGCGGTTACGGCGTTTACCACAGGCGCCGCTCTGTGGATAATTGCAGGGTCGTGCCTGCCCGAAACTAAAATTTCCGTATTTTCCCTTGTATCGGTATTTACCGTCTGCTGAATTTTTCCGATTGACGGTGTGGGCTTTACGGCGCATCTGAATACAATCGGCATACCGTTTGTAATTCCGCCGTTTATGCCTCCTGCATTATTGGTAATATGGGTTATTTCCCCGTCTGCAAAAGTAAGAGCATCGTTATTTTCACTGCCTCTTATACCTGCCGAGGCAAATCCGCTGCCGAACTCAACGCCCTTGATTGCGGGAATTGAAAACAGAGCGTGAGAAAGCATACCCTCAACCGTGTCAAACCACGGCTCACCGATGCCCGCCTCTATGCCGATGACAGCGGTCTCAAGAATACCGCCGACAGAATCCTTTTCCTCTTTTGCTTTGAGAATTTCCGCCTTCATTTCGCTTGCTTTATTATCGCAAAGCACGGGAAAGTCCTTTGACGAAAGGGTAACGATATCAACTCTGATATCATCAAATTTTATATCGGAAATACCTGCGCATTCCGAAATATGCGTACCGATATAAATGCCTTTATCTTCAAGCGCCTTTTTGCAGATTGCTCCTGCGGCAACCAGCGCGGCGGTAATTCTGCCCGAAAAGTGCCCGCCGCCTCTTTTGTCCTGAAATCCGTTATACTTGCATTCGGCGGTATAATCGGCGTGTCCGGGTCTGGGAACAGACGAAAGCGCATCATAATCCTCCGGACGGGTGTCCGCATTATTTATGACGATACATATCGGAGTACCCGTGGTAAAGCCGTCTTTTACTCCGCTGACGATGCTGAAATCATCATCTTCTCTTCTTGAGGTTGAAATATCGGGTGAGCCCGCTCTCTTTTTCAGTTCTGTCCTGATATAGTCGGTATCAATTTTTATTCCCGACTGCATACCGTCAAGCACCGCACCGATGCACGGACCGTGGCTTTCCCCGAAGAGAGTTATTATCACGTTTGTTCCGAAGCTGTTTTTCATATTATATCCTCTGAAAGTCAATTTCTCTTATTTCACATTCTCCGATATGCTCCGACCATACGGCACGGATAACTCCGGAATCCGCCTTCTTGTCGTGGCGGATAAGCTCACGGAGCTTTTCGTCGGGAATATCGGTCTCGGTGGGAAGAGAGTATTTTTCAAGAAGAGGGACAAGTCTTTCCCTTACCTCGTCCGAACACATCCTGCACATACCGATTGCAACCGCTTCGCCGTGCAGCAAACCGCCTGCCTCCTCAACGGCATGACCGTAGGTGTGACCGAAATTCAGTATTCTGCGTATTCCCTTTTCTCTTTCATCCTTTTTGACGATATCCCATTTCAGCCGTATACTTCTCTCAACGATTTCATCGCGGACAGAATCAAAATCATTCTTTTCAATAAGCTCAAATAAGCTCTTATCAAGTATGACGGCCATTTTGATTATCTCCGCCATACCGTTTGATATCTGCCTTTTATCAAGAGTTGACAGTAAATTCGTATCAACTATTACGCCCTTCGGCTGATTGAAAGCACCGATAATATTTTTCAGACCGTTATAGTCAATCGCCGTTTTTCCTCCTATGGACGCGTCCGCCTGAGCGAGAAGCGTAGAGGGAACGTTATAGAAATCAATGCCCCTCATATAGCAGGATGCGGCGAAGCCCGTCAGATCGGAAACCATACCGCCTCCGACCGCCACACAGCAGTCTGCCCGGGTAAAATCATGCTGAAGCATTCTGTCCCAGAGAAGCTTTACGTTTTCAAGGCATTTGTTTTCTTCTCCCTTGTTGACCGTTACAATGACCGCTTCTCTGCACTGTGAGGCAACGGCCTTTGCATAATCCCCAGGCACTCCCGAATCGGTAACGACAAGCACCTTGCGGTCAAGGTCAAATATTTCGGATGCCCTGTCAATAAGCTGCGAGCCGATTGAAACACCCGGTATTCTGCCGGTAAGCTCATACTGATAATCGCGCGATGCTTTCACGGTTTCTTTCAGAAAATGCTCACAATAAGGCAGAAGCTCTCTGTCTTCAACCCGTGAAAGATTCTTTTCAATAAGCTGTTTTTCTCTCTCGGGGTCATATATATCAAGGCCGTTTTCTTTCTTGTACTCTGCAATTATTCTGACGGCACCCATACGGCGTTCAAAAAGGGAAATAAGCTCACCGTCGGTTTCGTCAATAATTTTTCTTGCTTCTTCAAGTCCCGTCGCCATAGGTACCTCCTTATCTTATTTCTCCGTCAATGATAAGACGGTAATTTCCGCTTCCGATAACCTGCGCCATTTGTGCCGTTTCCCTTATTCTTTCCGCAACGGCAATACCCGCTCTGCCGAAATCGTCACCGCCGTGGATATCGCTTCCCGATATGAATTTAAGCTCTGAATTTTTGAAATACTCCTCCGCCTGAACATTATCCGAGAGCAGATTCTGTGCATTGTAAATTTCTACGGCGTCAAAAAATTCCTCTCCGTCAAAAACATCCGGGTCGGGTATATAGTCTCTGTGACGGAAGGGATGAGCCGCGGCAATAATGCCGTTATTGGCTCTTACGAAATCCCTCATTTCCGGAAGTGACATGGTGAGAAATGAGGGAGTATTCAGAAACGCCTCCGGCTCAACGCCGTAAATCAGCACTTCCTTGCCCTGACGGTACGCTTCCTCAATCCCGAAAAGCACGTCAAAATCCTTACCCTCTGCGTGCTTTTTTGCTTTCAGATAATCATCAACGTATGTGCGAATAAATTCCACGGGTGGCAGTCCTCTGTCAACACATGAATTACCGTGATAAAAATGATTGGTAAAGACCATACCGCTGAGTCCCTTTGAGACTGCGGCGTCCACCATTTCCTCTGCAGATGAATAGCCGCAGGCACTGCAGCCGTTTGTATGTGAATGCATTTCGTATTTGTAATACATTTTCTTACCTCTTGAATACGGGCTGATATTTTATTTTAATACAATAAGCACATCTTTTCAACAATATGCAAATAAAAAGTTGAAAGCTCGTAAAATTTGGGGTAAAATAGTAATATAAGCGAATGCAAAGGAGGGAAAAAATTGAAAATTCTGATAGCAGACGACGAGACCGCCATTTCCGAAGCGGTAGCCGACGTGCTTATTTTTCATAAATATCTTGTGGACGTTGTGGACAACGGCAAGGACGCCCTCGAATTTGCAAAGCTGGGAAACTACGACGGTATCATACTGGATATCATGATGCCCGGGATGGATGGAATACAGGTGCTGGAAGCTCTGCGAAAAAGCGGCTGCCGTACTCCCGTAATGCTTCTCACCGCAAAAACACAGATTGAAGACAGAATAGCCGGCCTTGATGCGGGAGCAGACGATTACCTGCCCAAGCCCTTTGCCATGGGCGAGCTTGTGGCAAGAGTAAGGGCTATGCTTCGCCGTAAGGATGATTTCACTCCCGACGTAATCACCTGTGCGGACGTTGTTCTTAACCGTCAGAACAGTACCCTTTCCGCAAACGGAAAGTCATTCGTACTGCCCAAGCTGGAATTCAGAATGATGGAAACCTTTATGATAAATAAAGGCGTATATCTTTCCACCGAAGACCTGCTGACCAAAGTATGGGGATATGACAGCAATGCCGAGCCGGGCACCGTATGGGTATATATCTCGTATCTGAGAAAGAAACTCATAGCCATAACCGACAAGGTTGAAATCACCGCAAAAAGAAACGTAGGATATATGTTAACGGAGAAAAGCAATGATTAAAGCACTTAAAAAGAAATTCGTCAGACTCGCAATGTCCGTTGTTACGATATTGCTTCTTGCATTCATTGCGGCGATAAACATCACAAACTGCGTTTCATCCCTCAACCGTTCGCGCTCGGTTCTGAAATCCGTTATTAACGAATACAATTCTCATACATCTTCCGATAATGAGAATGAAGAAAAAACCGAAGAGCCGCAAAAAGACGGCACGGGCTTTTCCTTCGGCACAATCAGTGAGGACGATACAAAGAGAGCCGGTTTTTTCAGAGTAATTCTTGACTCAAACTCCAGCCCCATTTCGGCTGAAACAAACAATATCAAGACCGTTGACGATTTTGAAGCAAGACTTTATGCGATAAACGCGGTCGATTCAAAAAAGAATCGCGGAATGCTGGATAATTTTATCTTTGATATCAGTAAAACGGAAAACGGAAGCATCATCACCTTCCTTGACGTTACCGAGAGCAACCGCTCCATGCTGTTTATTCTTTCCGCATCCCTCGGCATAGGATTATTCTGCTGGCTGGCAATGTTCCTTGCCTTCAATATTCTGAGTGAAAAAATAACGGAGCCGATAGCGGATAACCTGGAAAAGCAAAAGCAGTTCATATCCGATGCGGGTCACGAAATCAAGACGCCTCTTGCATCAATCAAGGCAAATGCGGAAGCGCTTGAGCTTTATAACGGCGAAAGCAAATGGTCAAAAAACATCCTCACTCAGACGGATAAGCTCTCTTCACTCGTAAAGGAGCTGCTGGATCTTTCAAGAACGGGTGAAGCGGCGGATAATCTTGAAATCAAAAACATTGATTTAAGCGAGCTCGTCATGAAATCCGTTGACGATTTCAGCGAATACGCCATTTCGGACGGCAAGACGATTTCAGCGGATATTCAGGCGGACGTTAAAATCAAAAGCGATTCAAAATTCCTCATCAGAATCCTTGAGGTGCTTCTTGATAACGCGGTAAAATATTCATCCGAAGAAAGCACCGTAAAGGTAATGCTGAATAAGGACAGACATCAGACCGTGATTGCGGTTTCAAACAGATGCGCAAGTCTTCCCGAATGCGAGCCGGAAAAGCTCTTTGATCGTTTTTACAGAACGGATTCATCAAGAAGCACCGAGGGCTTCGGCATAGGTCTTTCCTCCGCAAAGGCGGCAGCGGAAACACTCGGCGGTGAGCTCTACTGTGAATATTCAGAACCGGACAGAATCACATTCGTACTCAGATTTATATAAAAATCAGGCCCGTGAGTCAACGCTCACGGGCTGTTTATATTCGGTTCAAAATGAGAAAATTCCTTTAATCCTTGCAAGAATTTCATAGAAGAAATTGCGGATGCCGTAGAAGAACGAAAGGATTTTTGCGGTGATATTATTGCTTTCCTCACCCGTTACGGGTGTAAGCGTTTTACTGCCGTTACTGTATGTGAGAAACTGTGAATACTCACAGTCGGAAACGGTTTTCTGCTGCTTTTCATCAGCAAAATAAAATACGAAATCGGATGCTCCGCCCACGGGGTAATCAACGTGACCCATATCACGGATAAACCACGTAATTTCGGGGAAAAGGCAGGTTGAAGCGTCAATCTGACCGTCGGGTGAAAGATAATTTCTTTCGGGATAAAGCTTCTGTGTATAGCCGTCACCCAGAGTTTCACCGAGAAGCGAGCAGGTCGCTCCGCCGCTTGCGTAAATGCAGTCAATGAGATAATCGTTATTTCCGTGACTGCCGGCGGGGGTTACGGGAAGCCCCGCCATATTATACTGAGCAAAGATATACATATTGGTGTCGTTCATTGCTTCTTCAATAATATTCTTTGCATTTTTCTGAATTTCGCGGTAGGCTTCCGTTCTTTCAAGAAGCTTCTCATTGGCACCGTCGGGGAACATAAACGCCATATCAGCTTCATAGTCGCCCTCGGGAGCCATTGCCCACATACCGGGCATTGAGCCGAAAACGGGAACAAGAAGCTCGTCATAAAGGCGGTCCTTCACAGATGCAACAAGGTCATTTGCCCAGTCGGAGACCTTTGTATTAAAGCCGTTCTTATTCAGACCGTCGTTGAGATAATATATAATCTGCTCAAGGGTATCGTTTCTCGTAAGCTGTGCAAGGCGCTTGAAAAGTCCGTCAAGACTTACCTCAACGTCGCCCTTATACAGTTCTCCCACAACGGACGTACCCTGAAAAGCGGTTGAGCAGAATTCAACCGAGTCGACGTCCTCACTGCCGTACTTTGCAAGATAGGAAAGAGTTACCGTGCCGCCCATACTGAAGCAGGCAAGGGCAAGGCGGTCACACTTTGTTTCCTCCCTCACCTTTCTGATAAACAGATTCAGGTCATCTGCGTGGTCAAGGGGGTCAAGCCGCCAGTCGTAATTGAAGAAAAACGTGTTTTCCGCGCCGTATTTTTTCATAGCGGCATTGACGATGCCTTCCTCGTCCTTTTTTGCATCCTCAAAAGCGGTTTCGCCCACAAGGGAAGCAAAGGTGTCGGTATGTATATCCATAACCGAGGTACCGTCGGGATTGCAGGCAATCACGCCGAAAACGTCCCTCAGTACGGGGAAAATTTTATCCGCTAATTTATCCGCATCCTTTGTCACAAGGTAGCTCATCACGGGAGGAAGAAGCTTACCGACCATTTCAAGAATCGTTGAGGTTGAAAGAGGATAAACCTTGTTATTTTCACCGTCATAGAGAGGGAAAGTATTCATTCCGCTCACGGCAATGAACGCAGTCTTTTCCTCTGCGGCAAATCCCGTTATGCAGATACCGGAAAGCATTACGGCACAAAGCAGGATTGATATTACTGATTTTACTGTCTTTTTCATATTCATTTCCTCAATACACAACATTTACGGGATTTCCCGCGATAAATGCATCTATATTTTCTTTCACTATTCCCATAAGACGGCTTCTCGTTTCAAAGCCCGCCCACGCAATATGTGGAGTAATCGTAACGTTATCAAGACCGAAAAGAGGATTATCCGCTTTCGGCGGCTCAGATTCCATAACGTCAAGACCGGCCGCGGCAATAGTGCCGTTTTTGAGAGCGTCGGCGAGAGCGGCCTCGTCAATAACGGGTCCTCTTGAGGTGTTTATTATCATGGCGGATCTTTTCATTTTACCGAGAAATTCCGCATTCACCATACCCTTGGTTGACGGATTCAGAGGACAGTGCAGGGTAATGAAATCAGACTGCGCCGTAAGCGTATCTCTGTCGGTAAACACTACGTCCTTGTAGGGCACGGGGTGATTCGTATTTGCCAGCACCTTCATACCGAAGGCAAAAGCGATATCGGCAACCGCCTTTCCGATTTTTCCGAATCCGATGATGCCGATAGTCTTATCCTTAAGCTCCCATAAAGGTGTTTCGCGGAAGCAGAAATCGGGATTTCTTGACCACGCACCGGAATGAACGCTGGCGGAATGTATCGCCACACGGTTGGTAAATTCAAGGATATGAGCAAAGGTACACTGAGCCACTGCCTCGGTGGAATAGGTGGGAACATTGCATACGGGGATTCCCCTCTCTCTGCAGTATTCCCAGTCAACGATGTTGAAGCCCGTGCTGAGGAGCCCTATGTATTTCAGATCCTTCAGCTTTGAAAGTGTCTCACGGGTAAGGGGCGTTTTGTTTGCGATTATCATATCGTATCCGTCGGCTCTTTCAAGCACACGGCTTTCCTCCGTGCGGTCATAAACCGTGTATTCGCCGTATTCGCCCAGCCAATCCCATGAAAGATCGCCCGGATTTTCCGCATAGCCGTCAATTACTACC
>JAZLLW010000059.1:0-9864 GCA_045598305.1 Acutalibacteraceae bacterium | reverse complement strand
GTCAGATCCCGTTTCACCGAAAGAAGGCGATGACGTCACACTTTCCGCAGCTGCAAATGACGGCTATGCCTTCAGGGGCTTTGAAATAACGCCCGAGGTTGAAATCAAGGACAATAGTTTTGTTATGCCCGATTTCGGCGTTAAGGTGAAGGCGAAATTTGCACGCATCGGAAAAATTACTATAAAGGACTGTGAAAACTGCACGGTAACGACGTCAAAATCCGTTGCCGCATGCGGAGATAAAATAACCCTCAGAATCGTTCCCGATACGGGAATGGAGTTGAGCAGCTGGAATGTTTCTTCCGAAAGTGTTGAGATAATCAATAACAGCTTTATCATGCCCGAAGAGGACATTGTAATTTCGGGAATCTGTACTCCCAAATTATATAGATTAACGTGGGACGTTATGGGTTACACAACAACCACTTACCTGCCGTACGGTGCTGCTATTGATAAGCATGTAAGCCCCGAAAGAGAGGGCTACACCTTTGACGGCTGGACACCCGAAGTGGCTGAAACAATGCCCGCAGAAGACGTTACGTACAGTGCCGTAATAACACCGATCACGTATTACGCAACATTTGTCGCGGGCGGAAAGACAGTAGCAACAGTACCTTACACAATGGACGATAAATCGGTCGACGAGCCCGCAATTCCGTATAAGACCGGTTACGTTTCATCGTGGGAAGATTATAAGCTCGACGTCGGCGGCATTACGGTAGATGCAGAATATGATCCTGAAATCTATATAGCTAAATTCGTTGCAGATGGCAAAGTGATAGGTGAATTGCCGTATACGGTTGAAACTGATTGTATTGAAGAGCCCGCTGTTCCCGAAAAGGACGGTTATACGGCAAGATGGAGCGGATATACCTTCCATGCGGGCGGAATTACTGTAAATGCGGTTTACACTGCTTTGAATCACGAGCATACCTTCGACGATGAATACAGCAAGAATGAATTTGCTCACTGGTATGCGGCGACCTGCGAACACGACGACCTTAACAAGGGTATGGCGGTTCACACATTTGATGAAGGTGTAACGAAGGACGGCAAAATCATCTATACGTGCACTGTTTGCGGCTATGAAAAGGGCGAAGATGAAACCGTGATTGCTCTTGCCGAAGCGCAGACAGCTCTGACCGAAGCACAGTCAGCGCTTAAGGAAGCGCAGAATTCACTGGCGGAAAAGATTGGTGCTCTTGAAGAGGCCGAAGGAAAACTCACAGAGGCAAATAAAGATCTTGAAGAAGCAACCGGTCAGGTAAAAACTGCTGCCGCAGAGCTTGAAAGGGTTAATGATGAGCTTGACAAAACCAAGAGTGCTCTGAATGAAACAAAGGCTTCTCTTGACAAAGCCGAAGACGAAAAGGTTACCCTCGAAAAGCAGCTTGAGAATAAAGAAAAAGAGCTTGATGAGCTCAAAAAATCCGGGAATGCCAAGGATGAAGAAATAGACGCTCTTGAAAAGAGTATTTCCGAGCTTGAAAATGCAGTAAAGGAAAAGGAAAACGAAATTTCCGGAGACAAAAATACAATCGGCAATCTTGAAAACAGCATCTCAGATCTTGAAAAAGAGGTTACCGAAGCACGGAAGGATATTGCAGACAAGAGCTCACAGATAGCAGAACTCACCGAACAGCTTGAAGAGGCAAAGAACGAAATTGAAAAGCTGAAAAACGGAACAGGTGAGCAGAAGGACGAAGTCTGCCCCAGGTGCGGAAAGATCCATACGGATGACTTCTGGGGAAAAATAGTCTGCTTCTTCAACAGAATCGGCAATTTCTTCAGAGACATTTTCCAGAAAATCTTCGGATAACTCTATAGCCACTTATGCCCCGCCCGTCAGATGACGAGCGGGGCTTTGCTCAGTTTTATCAATGTTAATACAAATCCCGTACCCATACCGATGATACAGATTGTTGCCTACCCAAATGGGCTTTTCTGTCGCATCAGGACTATATGACTATACTTGTCAAATTTATCGGAAGCAAAAACACCTCTTGACAAAAGAAAAAGCTCCGGCAAAAGCCGGAGCTCTGTGTAACCCATTCGGGTCTGATTATCTCTTTGAGAACTGGGGTGCTCTTCTTGCGCCTTTGAGACCGTACTTCTTTCTTTCTTTCATTCTGGGGTCTCTGGTAAGGAAGCCGGCCTTCTTGAGAACGGGACGGAATGACTCGTCTGCCTGAAGGAGTGCACGGGAGATACCGTGACGGATTGCGCCTGCCTGAGCTGTAACGCCGCCGCCTGCTACACGGCAGATAATGTCAAACTTTTCAGCGGACTCTGTAAGAGCGAGAGGCTGACGAACGATGAGCTTAAGAGTATCAAGACCGAAATAATCGTCGATATCTCTGTCATTGATTGTGATTTTGCCGGTACCGGGATAAACGCGGACTCTGGCTACTGAGCTTTTTCTGCGGCCTGTGCCATAGAAATAATTGGATTCGTACATTATTCAGTGCCTCCCTTTCTTAAAATTCCCATACTTCGGGCTTCTGTGCTGCATGGGGATGCTCTGCACCCTTAACAACGCGAAGGCGAGTAAGTGCTGTACGGCCGAGTGTGTTTGCGGGAAGCATACCCTTGACTGCCTTGGTCATAGCGAACTCGGGCTTTGTAGCCATGAGGGTCTTATACTTAACTTCCTTGAGGTTACCGATGTAACCGGTGTGATGATAATACATCTTCTGATCAAGCTTCTTGCCTGTGAGAACTGCCTTTTCGCAGTTGATGATGATAACGTGATCACCGCAGTCAGCGTGAGGAGCGAAAGAGGGCTTGTTTTTGCCGCGAAGAAGGTTAGCTGCTTCTACTGCAACCTTGCCCATGGGCTTGCCTGCTGCGTCGATAACGTACCACTTACGTTCGATTTCTGATGCCTTAGGCATATAAGTGGACATAATCCTACCTCCGAAATAATTATTTATTGCTCGCATATATTAACACAAGCCGTTTACAATGTCAACAACAAATTTTCGGTTTTTTAATATAAATTTCTATATCTCACTTTTACTCGCAAATGCTCACTTTTTCATATATTTCTCTCGCTTGCGAATTTTATTTTTTGCGTAAAAATACGGCAGAGTGTGTTGAACTCTGCCGCTTTGCGTATCTTATCTTACCGTCTGTATATCTTCGGGCTTCTGGTAAATCTTAACGTAGTCAACGACGAAATCCGTAGTGAAGCCGGAATCCGTTTCGTAGGTTACGTTATCGGGAATTTCAAGGGAAACTATTACCATTTCGGGTACTTCGGATACACCGCTTGCCCAGGAGGTCCTGCCCGATTCAACGCCGTTAATATAGAAGATATATTCGTCCTCGTTCCATTCAAGACCGTAGGTGTTGTATTCATCATAGATGTTCTTGCCCTTGAATTTGCCGATGTTGCAGGAATCTATGTTTTCCACGTCATCATCGTAGCCGTTGCAGTGTACGGTGGAGGTTACGCAGTTCTTGCTGCTGTTCTTGTCAGCGGATACGCTTTCAAAAATATCAAGCTCCGCACCGCCTATGCCGCCTTTGGAAATATCGTGGTCGTAAGGATGGTCTGCCTGAATCCAGAATGCGCTCCAGAAATCGTTGCCCTTGTTGCACTTACAGCGGATTTCAAAATATCCTCTGCAATAATACTGCTTGATGTTTATCATACCCACGTACCAGCCGGGACCGTATTCGCCGTCCTCAAGGTATTCGCCGCGGATATTCAGATTACCGTCCTTTACGCTGACCTGACCGGGAGCATTGTAGCCGAATCTTCTTTTACCCGAACCGCGGTAAGCCCAGACGTCCGTGTTGAGAGAATCACCGTCAAAATCATCGCTGAATACAAGACTGTATCCCGTAAGGTCAAGCTTCTCTCCCTTTGGTGTCATGCCCGTATCAAAAATCACCGAGCCGAACATTTCAAAGAACGCAAGGAAGAGTGCGATAACCTTTTTGAAAAAGTCGCCGCCGCTTTCAAGCATGGCAGAAAATGCTCTGCCTACTCCGTAGACGGCTTCTTTTTGCCTGACTGCAAGGTCCAGTAAATCCATTATTTTTTCAAGCATGATATTATCTCCTTATTCTATATTCCCAGCTTGTTGCTGACAAATATCCATATACCGATACCTATCAGTATCACACCGCCGAGGATTGATGCCTTATTTGAAAATTTCGTGCCGAATTTTTTGCCGATAACTATGCCGCACATACATATTGCGAAGGTGACGGCTGCGATTACGACCGATTCAACGAATGCCTGCAGTGCGTTAAGCTCTGCTATTGTGAAACCGACGGAAAGAGCGTCAATGGAGGTGGCGATACCCTGGATGATAAGGGTGCCGGCACCCACTTTCGCTCCGCCTTCTTCGTCCTGCCCGCCATTATTGCGTATTCCCTCAATCAGCATTTTACCGCCGATGTAAAGAAGGAGAAGCAGGGCTATCCACGGAATGAACGGCTGGAATTTTTTGAAAAGATTCAGTATTTCGTGAACACAGAACCAGCCTGCCATGGGCATTGCAAACTGAAAGAAAGCGAAGGTGCCCGCGATGAGATACATCCTGCCCGCTTTCATTTTCGGCTCGTTCAGACCGTTTGCGGTGGATACGGAAAAGGCGTCCATGGCAAGTCCCACACCCAGCAGGGCTGCCGTAGAGAAAAATTTAACAGACCACATCCGTAATTGCTCCCATATATATTTATTGAAAATAAAATTAGCATAAATGAAGGCGGATTGTCAATATTACAGAGTGTTTTCAGATGAAAGATATCCTCTGTATTCCTTGAGGAACCACTCCGCCGAGGAACGCATTTTGAAATCAAGACCGCCGTCTTTGAATGAAATATTCATGGTGGTATTGCCAAAATATCTGTCAATTATGTAAATCCTGAGAATCAGCTTATCTTTTTCCGCCCATATGCCTGCCGCGGCGCATTTATACTGTCCTTCGGGTTTGTTGATGGTCATGCCCGAATAATCGTCCTCGGGGAAATATCCGTCCTTGAAGCAGTTGATGCCGAAATTCAGCACTTTCTTTTTGCCGAAGCGGTAATAGGTCATTGTGCCTTCGGTTTCGGATATATCAAAGGTGATATCGTCAAAGCCGTATTTGTTTTCAAGCATCTTATAGGTGAAGCCGTTTGCCTTGAAATCGGGAGTGACCGGCGGACATACGGGCAGAGCAAAATGAAGCATACCGTCAAGCAAAAGCGGAGAGCCGTCCTCACATTTACCCTCTTTGCAGGTATTCACGATATGGCTTTCAACGTAATCAAAAATATATTCTCTGGCGTAATCGTTGCCCTGGTCATCGGAGGTGCATACAAGCAGTATATCCTCTTCGGGGAAGCAGATTGCAAGCTGATTGCCCATTCCGAGGAAAGCAAAGCCCCTTGTGGTTGACCATATCTTGTAGCCGTATCCGCGTCCTCTGAAGGGTGAACACTCGTTGTTTTCGAGGTTGCATATCTGCGGCTTTATTGCCTCGTTCACGTAATCCTCGGGAATGAGCTGTACTCCGTCCTTATTTCTGCCTGAGTTCATAAAGAGCAGGGCAAAGGCGGCAAGCTCTCTTGAGGAAGCAAGTACACCGCTGCCTCCCCATTGAACGCCCGCGGGCTCTCTGACACATTCGGGGGCTTCATCGTAGCCGATATATTTCAGCACCTTTTCATAGAGATACTTTGTGAAATCCATGCCGGTGATACGCTCGATAATGGCACAGAGAATGAGCGTACCGCTTGTGTCGTAATTGAATACGCTTCCCGGTCTGTGGGAGGGCTTTGTGTTGAAGAAAGTATATACCCAATCCCCGTCCTCAGGATGGTAGGTTGTTTCGTCAAACGGGGTTGACATCATCAGCAGGTGGCGTACCGTAGTGTCCTTGATGTAGGGATGAAGATTATCGGGGCATTTGTCGGGAAAGAACGTATACACCTTATCGTCAAGTGAAAGCTTTCCTTCACCGATGAGACAGCCGATTGCGGCGGAGGTATAGGTCTTGCTGACGGAATAAAGTCGGTGCTTGTAATCCTTTGAAAAATGCTTTTCGTATCCTTCCGCAAAGATTTTTCCGTGTCTGAGCAGAATAAAGGAATGAAAGCAGATTCCCATATTTTCAACGTCTTTAATAAATCCGGTCACTTCGGCGGAATCAACGCCTGCATTTTCGGGGGAGGTATACTCAAAATAATCCATAAGCTTATCCTTCTTTTCCGTTACTGTTATATTTTTTGATTGCCTCGCGGTAGAATTTTACTGCGGGTGTAAGGGAATCTACATAGATGTTTTCGTTCGGACAATGGAATTTCATCATCTGTGACAGAGAGATTTCAAGCGGAATGAATCTGATTACGTCCTGCGCATATCCCACAAAATATCTTGCATCGGTCCTGCCGAGCACGGGATAGGGCAGTACGGCTATGCTGTCAAATACGTCCTTTGCCGTTTTTGTGATGAAGGTAAAGCCCTTTGATGATGAAGAAACGGGTGTGTCCGCTTCTCTCGCCGTTGACGAAACGAGCCTGAGTCCCATATCCGAGGCGGTCTTTCCGACCTGCTTAACGAGCTCATCCAGCTTGTTGTAATAATTGCCCGAAACGGAAATGCGCAAAGGATTTTTTGCTCCCGCCGCATCGTCTCCTTTGGGTATTCCGAAGCCGGTGCTCGCTCCGCAGAATGCCCTTGCGTCACTTCCCGCATGGGTCAGGACCGCTTTGCCGAAGCTTTTGTACTTTGCAAGAGCACCGAAAATATTGCCTACGGGGAATTTCAGATATTCACTCAGTCCTTTTGCAAGCTCCTCCACCTCGGGAGTAATTTCAAAATGACCGTATTTTTTTCTTGTGATTGACTTGCCCGTTTTCTTTGCATCCGTTCCTTCGGGACAGTCAAAAATCAGACGGGCACTTGACCTTTCCACCGCACCTATCATGGCGATATCCTTTACCTTTGAAGGGAACGGGATTTTAAGTATTGCACCGCCCTCATCAATGAGCAGACCGGGCACGATGCCGTTGTCCTTCAGATATTTTACCGCGTCGGGCGCATCGCTGCCTGCGATTTCTTCATTTGAGGTGGAGAGGATATATAAATCCTCTTTGAATTCATAGCCCTCGGAGAGCAGACTTTCCACGGCCTCAAACAGACAGCAGAGAGAGCCCTTGCAGTCAAAGGTGCCTCTGCCGTACATTTTGCCGTTTATGACTTTGCCTTCAAAAGCAGGTGCTTTCCATTTCTTTTTGCCCTCGTGTACCACGTCTTTATGGGACATAAGCATTAGCGGGGAAACGGGATTGCTGCCTCTGATACACAGAAAAGTGCCGTTGCCCACGGATATTTCCTCTGCTCTTGAGAAGGTGAGCGGATAGTTATTTTTCAGCATCGCGTTGAATGAATCAAAGCTTTCGCGGCGGTAATGCTCCTTTTCCGAAATGGTCGGAACGGAAACCATTTCCCTCAGGTGAGCGATATATTTGTTTTTGTCGGGCATGAATCCCGTATCAATTATTGACATATTATTCTTCCTCTGTGATATCTTCCGTGGGTTTCCTTACGGATTCAAAGAAATTATTGTATCTTTCTGCCCATTTTGCCGCATCCTCGGGTGTGTATTCATTGGGGAAGAAGGGCTCAAGCAGAGCGAGCTTTCCCACCCAGCCGAGGAGCATCAGAAGCTGTGACTTGAATTCGGGAAGAGTTCCCAGCACCTTCGTCTTCTGCTTCAGGATAAACGGAAACTGTTTTGCGGGGATGTTGCCCGAAATGAATGCCTTGAGGTCATCGTTGGTGACAAGCTTCGCGGCGAATATTTCGTTGACTTCCTTTGCCGACATATAGGGAAGCATATTCTTGACTAACGCTATACGGCAGGCGTTGAAGCCGATTTCCTTAAAGTAATTCTTTTCATAATCCCAGAGAGTGGCTGCGGAATAGATACCGTTCTTATCCGCCGTGACCGTATCCGCGAGCATTGTGCCCGCCTTGATTGAGTAAGCGATACCGCTGCCCTTGAAGGGCTGTGTCATAAATGCGGAATCACCTACGGCGGCGTAACCGTCCGCTACGAAGACGGCAGTGCACTGGCTTATTGAAATCTTTACGATTTTGCCGTTTTTTATGATATTGTGACTCATCTGCGGATTTGCATCGCACAGACGGTTCATTGCCTTTGCAATATCGGGATAGGTAAGGGGAGTGAACCTGATTATCAGGGCGTCAACGAAATCCTTTTCCGTAATCAGCCAGTCAAATCCCGTATCCTCCTTGATATATAAGCTGTATCTGTATTTCGGGTCGGGAACTCCTTCGCTGCGCCTGAAATACGCTCTGTATGTATTGAGGTAATCATACAGCTCCGGCTCTTTCTGAATATTCAGATAATCGGGCAGATTCATTCTCAGGGGAGAATTTATACCGCTTGCGTCTATGACGAGGTCGGCGTAAACGTCACCGTCTGTCGTTTTGAATCCGCAGACTCGGCCACCCAGCATAATGGGTGAAATGATCTCGGTTTCGTATCTGAATTTTACTCCGGATTTCTCCGCGAGCCCGGAAAGATAAGCAAAAAGCTCTTTTCTGTCAACTGTGATGTTTCTGTAATCATCGCTGACGGGAACGGTGATGGGCTCCACCGAATCGTCAAGGGGATGGAAGGTAAGCTCATTGGGCTCGCTCAGCCAGCCGTCGGGAATTTCAAATCCGGCATAGTCCATGGCGGAAGCGTCAAAGGAATCAATCTGCTCAAGACCGCATTCTTCTTTTTTCTTCTTTTCGTAAACCGTAACATCGTAGCCCTCCGAAGCGAGCTTTATTGCTGCAGTAAGACCGCCGTGACCTGCGCCTGCAACTGCAATAACAGACATTATGAGCATCTCCTTTTTGTGTGAGAGTAAAAATCATTACCTAATATTTCCGAAGCAGAAACTATTACGGGGATTTGTCTGACAAGCGTGTCAGCAGGTGTTCAAAAGCCCCGAAAAGCATTGCTCCGATTGCATAGCATAAAATATCGCCGAAAGAAAAAGTCCCGCCAAATACGATAACCAACAAACGGAATCCGTCTAATGACAACAGCTTCAGTATATTTATCAACTGCAGTATTTCAATGAATACGGAAAATATAAACAAATACAACGGAAGAAACCTGATCCCATACGGATATATACTTCTTACTGCCGTACCCATCAGAACGACAACCAGAACGTCACCGACACTACCTCTTATAAAACCGGTTGCTTTTGCTGCAATAATTATCTCAGTTATGAAAATAATCAGCGCCGCAAGTAAATATGTAAATCGTTTTTTCATGCTTTCTCCTGCACATAATCTGCGCATTTTGATTATAATAAAAACACTGTTAAAGTCAAATCCAACGTAAAGAATCCGTTGAGATATCATAAGTGTTGACGGAATAATGATGATAATAATTTATTATATCACAAGGCGATGAAAAATAAAACATATAAATCAATTTTTCGGTTAAGAATGAGTCGCAAAACCGTCAGAAAAAATTTTTTAAAAAAGTGTTGACAAATCACAGACTTTACAATATAATAGACAAGCGCTTTACGGAAGCGGTACATGGCGGAATAGCTGAGTGGCTAGAGCACTCGGTTCATACCCGGGGTGTCGGCGGTTCAAATCCACCTTCCGCTACCATATACGGCCCGGTGGTCAAGCGGTTAAGACACCGCCCTTTCACGGCGGTAACACGAGTTCGATTCTCGTCCGGGTCACCACTTGTTAACGATGTCGAACGCGTTGTGAAGAAAGGCGGAAAGTACTTCATTATCCTTTCTTTCAGCGTTCGAATTTAATAAAAAATTAGCAGACAGGTTTTACCCTGTCTGCTTTTTTTACTTTTTTCTCTT
>JAZLLW010000058.1:0-13756 GCA_045598305.1 Acutalibacteraceae bacterium | reverse complement strand
TCGCCCCAGTAACGCTGTCTTGCGAATATCCACTCACGGAAATGGTAGTTTGTCTTTCTTCTTGCTACACCGGCTTTTTCAAGCTTGACGGTGATTGCTTCCTTTGCTTCCTCAACGGTGAGACCCGTAAACTCCTCGGAATTGATAAGCTTACAGCCCTTGCCCAGATAATCGTATTTTTCAAAAGCACATTCGGATACGTCTCTGCCCTCGACTACCTGAATCATGGGAATACCGTGAACGGTTGCATATTCAAAGTCTCTCTGGTCGTGGCTGGGAACTGCCATAACGGCACCCGTACCGTAATTTGCAAGTACAAAGTCACCGATGAATACGGGTACCTCCTTGCCGTTTACGGGGTTGATTGCATATATGCCCTTAAGGCAGCAGCCGGATTTGGTCTTGTTGAGCTCGGTACGGTCCATATCCGTCTTTTTGACTGTCTCGTCAATGTATGCCTTGACCTCGTCTTTATTTTCAATTCTGGGCATCAGCTCCTGAACGAGATTACCGTCGGGAGCGAGTACCATGAAGGTGATACCGTAGATTGTTTCAATGCAGGTGGTGTAGATTGAGAATTTTCCGCCGCCCACGATGTCAAAATCAACCTCAACACCGGTGCTTTTGCCTATCCAATGGCGCTGCATGTCCTTTGTGGATTCGGGCCAGTCAATTTCTTCAAGGCCTTCAAGAAGCTCGTCTGCAAAGGCCACCTGGTCGATTACCCACTGCTTCATGTTTTTACGGATAACGGGGTAGCCGCCGCGTTCACTCTTGCCGTCGATGACCTCGTCGTTGGCAAGCACGGTGCCCAGCTCCTCACACCAGTTGACGGGAATATCAACAAGCTTTGCATAACCCTTGAGATAGAGCTGCTTGAATATCCACTGTGTCCACTTGTAGTAAGAGGGGTCTGACGTGGCTATCATCTTTGACCAGTCATAGTCAAAGCCAAGTTCCTTGAGCTGCTTTGAGAATGTGGCAATATTATCCTGAGTGAAGCCGTTGGGATGATGACCCGTTGTAACGGCATACTGCTCTGCGGGCAGACCGAATGAGTCGTATCCCATGGGATGAAGGACGTTATAGCCCTGCATTCTCTTCATACGGGAAACGATATCCGTGGCGGTATATCCTTCGGGATGACCTGCATGAAGACCTACACCCGAGGGGTAGGGAAACATATCAAGAGCGTAGAATTTGGGCTTTGAAAAGTCCCATACGTCGGTCTTGAAGGTTTCGTGGTCAGCCCAGTATTTCTGCCACTTCTTTTCTATTTCTGTAAAATTGTACTGTGCCATAACAGCAGCAACACCTTTCCTTAATTCTCTGTAATAATGTCGGACAGGTCAAGTTCTTTTGCATCTGTCCAGAGGCGTTCAAGATTATAATACTCTCTGCTCTCGGCGTCAAATATGTGAACGAGTACCGTGCCGTAGTCAAGAAGAATCCAGCCGGTGGCTCTGCCTTCGGTGTGCTCCGGCTCGATGCCGCAGCGCTTTTTGATTTCATATTCAACGTCGTCCGCAAGTGAGCGGGTATGAGTATTTGAAGTACCGCTTGCAATAACGAAAAGGTCGGAAACGATGGTGACCTCTTCCGTCTGGATTGCAACGATATCAATTGCCTTTTTTTCGTCAAGAACTTTTGCTATTTCTTTCGCAAGCACTTTTGAATCCATCATATTATTTCCTCCTTAGGTCTTACATTCCGAAATGTCTGAGTAAATCGTTATAAAGCTCCAGAGTTGCGGGATGAACGGGTCTGTCGTGACTGACAAGGTCCTTCACCGTATAACGGCAGGTATAAAGCATTGCGTGTTCAAGGGAAATGCAGGCAAGCTTTCTTACCGTATCCACATCGGGATAGCTTCTGTCTGTCGAAATGAAATCGGCTGTGTATATGATTTTTTGGAGCAGTGTCATATCCGCCCTGCCCGTAGTGTGCCATCTGATGGCGCTCAATATTTCTTCATCGGTGATTATGCCCTTTTCTCTGAGAAAAACGGGAGCGGATATCTGATGCCATACCTTGTGGTTTTTCTTTTCAAGAGGGGTGATTTCTCCCATAAGGGAAAGCTGTTCCTCCGCAGGCATCCTTTTTGTGATATCGTGAAGCAGACCAGCAAGCTTTGCCTTTTCAGCGTTAGCACCGTAGAGCTTTGCAAGCTCGCCTGCGCTTTCGCTGACACATTCACAGTGATACAGTCTCTGCGGGTCAAGCATTTTTCTCATGATGACACGGTAGGAATCGTATTCATCGTCAAAGAGACCGTGACTGCGTATATATTCCGCGACCCTTTCGTCAAGGAATTCGTCACAGGGCATATTGCTCTTGAGAAGAATCCTTATCTGAGTTGAGCTGATTTCAAAGGGAATTATATCCGTGAACCTGATTTTTTGTTTCTGCTCATCCGTATATGCGGAAAAATCGGGTGTAAATCCCTCTTCGCGTGATGAAGCCAGCAGAGTGCACATTGAGAGGATGTCCTCCCAGCGAAACCATTGTGTGAAGGATGAAAGCATATCCGAGCCGACTATGAAATAAAGCTCGTCGGCGGGATAAATTTCCTTTAACTGCTTCAGCGTGTCGTAAGTGTAGCTTTTGTCACCTCTGTCGAGCTCTATTGACGAAACCTCAAACAGGGGAGAGTCAAAAGCGAGGCGGCACATATTCAGACGGTCCTCTGCGCTTACAAGCGCTCCCGATGATTTGTGGGGAGGAATGCAGGAGGGGATGATTATTACCTTATCAAGCCCCGCTGCCTTCGCACTTTCGGCTGCGAGCCGCAGATGACCTTTATGGGGAGGATTGAACGACCCTCCGAAAACACCGATTTTCATATTACTTTATGTTGACCTTTGAATCCATAAGCAGTGACGTGGCAACGAAAAGGAGAGCGGCGGAAACGATAGAGAAGAATATGCCGCCGAGAGGTACAATGGTCAGTACGTTATCGCCTGCCACGTTAAGGGATTTTGTGATTGCCAGAGTAGAATCGTAGTTTATCTGAAGACCGAGGGGGAATTTTGCGGTAAAGAAGCCCAGAAGAAGAGAGCTGATGATAAATATCGCAAAGAAGGTAAGGATGATTGAGAAAACACCCATCTTCTGCATAATTCTCGTGTTGGAAAGAGTGACTGCAAAGTAAAGCTCACTGATAAGCTGGATAACTACCACAAGAGCATATACTGCAAGTGCACCGAAGAATGCGACAAGGCATTTGCCGGAGAAATCGTCACCTACCATGGAGCTTACGAAAAGCTTGCCAAGGTCCTTCATATTCATTCCGAAAAATTCGGAGGTTTCAATAATGGTATTGAGCTTGAATGCGATGATTGTGATAACGAGGATTGATACAATCCAACTTGCTATCATCCAGAAGCAGGCAACAAGTGCCTTTGAGGCAAGAAGCTGACCGCTGGATACGGGAAGAGTGAAGCTGAGGTAACCTTGATTGCCGAAGAGCGATTTGTTGAACTGAACGATAATCATAAAGAAGGTTACGATGATTGCGGCAATACCCGTAATGGTGAGCAGTACGAGGGCGACTGAGCCGATTTTTGTGTTGTTAGTAGCGTAGGCGATTTCAAAAAGACCTACCAGTATTGCGGTTACAATATAGATAAATCCGATTGAGTGAGCCGATGATTTGATTTCATTCTTAATCAGTTTCCCAAACACTGCCGTACACCTCCTTGAATAACTGTTCTACGGTCTTGCCTGCCGCACGGATTCTTTCCGTTTCCGTCTTGACAAGGACTCTGCCCTTGCCGATCATGAGTACGGAATCAAATATTTCTTCAACGTCATAGATAAGGTGAGTTGAAAGAAGAATTGTAGAGCCCTCGGGAATATTCTTCATGATGGTGTCAAGAATAAACTGTCTTGCGGCGGGGTCAACGCCGCCCATGGGCTCGTCAAGGATATAAAGCTTTGCATTTCTGCACATTACGAGGATGAGCTGAAGCTTTTCCTGCATACCCTTTGACATGGTTTTTGCTTTCTGATTGAGAGGAAGCTTGAAGCCCTCAGCCATTTTGAGTGCCTTCGCCTTGTCAAAATCGGGATAGAAATCGGCAATATAATTGATTGCGTCCTTGACCTTCATCCAGTCTGCAAGATAGGTTTTTTCGGGCAGGTAGGCAACCATTGCTTTTGAAGCTTTGCCGGGCTTTTTGCCGTCGATAAGTACCTCGCCGGTATAGTCGTTGATAAGTCCGACCAAAATTTTAATCAGAGAAGTCTTACCGCTGCCGTTGGGACCGAGAAGGCCGATAATCTGACCTGACTCGAATCCGAAGGTAATATCTTTAAGTACACGGTGGTCGCCGTAGGACTTACTCATATTTTTGACTGTAATAATTTCAGACAAAAGAGAACCCTCCGTTTTCAAAGTAATCGGATGTATTATATCATCCTTTTATATAAAATAAAATAGTTATTTTGACATATTTGTAATTAATAGTTAATTTTTTTTGAACAATACACAATAAAAAGGGAAGAGATTAACTCTTCCCGTTCTTTATCAGTATTCTGATTGCTTCTACTGCGGTGCGTACGGCACCGTCGGTGTCCTCCACCCGTTCGGTAGGCATACCCGAGCCCGCCTGCTCCTGATTCCATACCACGTGGAAAACCGCACCGGCGTGCAGACGCCTTACGGATGATACGATAAAGAGGGCACCGCTCTCCATTTCGGAGGCAAGACAGCCGCCTTTTATCCATGCCTTCCATTTGCTTTTAAGTTCGTCCGATACTCCCATTGAATCCGGGTCGTGCTGACTGTAAAAGCTGTCCTTCGCCTGAACTACACCCGTATGGTAGGGAATACCCAGATTTTTTGCTGCATCTCTGAGAGCGCAGGTAACGTCCACGTCCGCAACTGCGGGAAATTCAAGCGGCAGATATTCTCTTGTTGTGCCGTCCATACGAATCGCACCGCTTGCAATGACAAGGTCGCCGGGATTCACGTCAAGCTGCATACCTCCGCAGGTGCCGATACGGATAAAGGTATCAACGCCTATGTGTGCAAGCTCCTCAACACAGATTGCCGCAGAGGGAGCACCGATTCCCGTGGAAACCACAAGCACCTTCTCACCCTCAAGGTATCCGCTGAAGGTACGGAACTCACGGTTAAACATTATTTCCTTCGGATCATCAAGATATGCCGCTATTTTTTCGGTCCTTCCGGGGTCGCCCGGGAGAATGGCATACTTTGCACCGTCTTCTTTTGTAAGCTGAATATGATATTCTCTTTCGGACATGGTAATCCTCCTTTAACGTGAGAAAATATCTCTGAATTTTTCCGTTGATGCAAGGGAAATAATTTCGCCGTTTCCCGCTATGATGTGGTCGGTAAGACCTATTCCCGTTTCGGCAAGGAGTCGGGCTGTTTCTTTGGTGAGAGCGATATCCTCGGCTGAGGGAGCGGCTTCACCCGAGGGATGATTGTGGGCAAGAATCACGGAATCCGCATCCGCCTCAAACGCCGCCTCAAGTATGGCTCTCTTGTCAACCTTTACGGAATTTTCGCTGCCCTCGGCAAGACGGCGGCACGCTACCGCACCTCCTACCGCATTGAGGCAGACAATATAAAATTCTTCGTTTTTGCTTTCACTGAAAAGGGAGAGAATGTATTTCTCGGCTTCATCCCTTTCAAAAAGGAGAGGAACGTCCTTTCCGTTTCCGCTGTATCTGCGGGCAATTTCCGGGAGCATTGTCAGGAGCAGAGCAGAGCTTTCGCCCATGCCTTCAACCTGCATCAGTTCTTCGTAAGTAGCATCAAAAACCGCCTGAATCGAGCCGTATTTGTTCAGCAGCTCCGCCGCAATGGGATTGGTATCTTTTCTGGGAATAGAATAAAAGAGCAGAAGCTCAAGCAGGCCTCTGTCGGGCATACCGTCGGCTCCTGCCTCTCTGAATGCTTTTCTGACCCTCTGTCTGTGATCGGCGTGAGGGTATTTTTTGATTTTTTCCTCGTTCATAATCCACCTCAGGTCAGACCGCCGTCCGCCGTAATCACCTGAGCGGTAACGTATGACGAATCCTCACCCGCAAGGAAGGAAACCGCGCCTGCGATTTCTTCGGGTCTGCCGAATCTGCCCATGGGGATTTCTTCGGCAAATGCCTTCTTTTCGTCGGACGAAAGATTGTTGTTCATCTTTGTGTCAACGGCACCGGGAGCGATGCAGTTTACCTGAACGTTGCTGGGGGCAAGCTCTCTCGCGAGGGCTTTTGTGAAACCGATTACAGCCGCCTTTGAAGCGGAGTAAATTACCTCGCAGGATGCACCGCAGATACCCCACATGGATGAAATGTTGATGATTTTTCCCTGATGATTTCTTACCATTTCAGGTACGGCGACGCGGCAGGTATTGTAAACACCTTTGTAGTTAATGCCGTTGATTCTGTCAAATTCTTCGGGTGTCGTATCGCTCATAAGCTTCTGCAGGGCAATGCCCGCACAGTTTACAAGCACACAGAAGCCCCCGAAATAATCGGAAGCTTCTTTATAAGTCTTTTCTGTTTCAGCCGTGTCCGATACGTCAAGACGGTAGGAGCGGAAATCTGCTCCTTCGGCGCTGAGCTTCGCTTCAAGCTCACTCATTGAAGCACTGTCACTGTTATAGCAGAGCGCAAGCGAAAAACCGTCCTGCGCGAGCCGTAAAGCAATCGCACTGCCTATCCCGCCGGATGCACCGGTGATAAATGCTGTTTTTTTCATCTTATCCCAACATACCCTCAATGGCCTCTGCGCTCATATAACCGACGGGTGTTCTGAGCTTTGATTCGTCTGCGGTGAAGGAAATTGTGTATTCGGTAATGCTGATAGTACCGTCGGGGCTCTTGGATTCCACTCTGACGGGTGTACCGTTGTCATAGTAATACTGAACGGTGGAGCCGTCGTCTGCGGTATAGTAATCAACCGTGTACTGCTTTCCGTTTACGTTCTTGGGAACGGTACCGATGTATGTGCCCATTTCAGCGTCAAACGACGTGTATTCGCCGAGCATTTCGTCAACCGAATCGTAGGGAATATTTGAGCAAACCTTAACGCTGGGAATGTATGCGTTGCAGGTCTTTGCTGCGGAGTCAATGATAATGAACATTGAAATAGTTGAGCCGGATTCGTCAACGGGAGCGGATGCCTCAAAATACATCTTGCTGCCGCTCTTGATGAGAGTAACGGGAGTGGTGGAAACCTCTCCGCCGTATTCGGTTCTGTTGATTGCCTTGACCGTGAATTTATTTTTCTTTGCAAGGTTTTCAAAGAAATCAACGGAATTGTTCACGGGGTCGTCGCCGGTCTTTTGGGGAGTACCGCTGTCGTGGATATCGTCACCGAGAACAAGGGAAATGGGCTTGGTGGGAGCATCGGTATAGTCCTGAATATCGCCCGTAAATTCGCCGTTGAATTCACTCTGCGCGGCACTGTTGCCGGAAGCCGTAGGGGACGTCTTATTGCTGACGGAAGGAGCACCGGGAGCGGTTTCTGTCTTGACGACTATCTTTGTGGTAACCTCTTCCTTTTTGCCTGCCGCATTGGTGGCATAGTATTTTGTCATACCGTTGGCCTGAGTTTCGGCCTCAACGACTACTCTTTTGCTGTCGCTGTCATAATAGAAAAATTCGGTTTCACCGGTGTCGCTGTCAACGGCTGCCTGAACTTCACATTCCTCACCGTTTTCGTCAACGACATATACTTCGCTTTCTTCAATTGTTCTGTTGGATTTGATGCCGCCGCATGAGCTGAGGGCAAACAGAACGGAAAAAACGAGAGCTATGGCAATTATACCTTTTACTTTCATGTGTGATTCTCCTTACGCCGGATTGTTATCTTACGCTTTATAGAATACATTTTTTCGCCCCATAAATCAAGTATCAAATGTGAAATAATTATTTCCGAATTGTGACAAAGACACCCGAAAAAGAAAAATTTCGGATTATTTCAAAATATATCTTGCATTATCCGGTATATTCAAGTATAATATCAACACTTGCTGATATGGCTCAGTTGGTAGAGCAGCGCATTCGTAATGCGCAGGCCGTCGGTTCGAGTCCGACTATCAGCTCCAAAAAAACAGGGCAGTCCGTTTGGGCTGCCATGTTTTTTACTTGTAATACGAGCCGACGGCCTGCAAGAAGAAAAGGGGACCTCAAAAATGTCGGCAGACTTTTTGGGGAGAGGACGAGCAGCGGAGTGAAAGAGAACCCGCGGAAGCGGGTGCGAACGATACGGAGCTTGTGAGGACGAGGTTCGAGTCCGACTATCAGCTCCAAAAAAACAGGGCAGTCCGTTCCCGGCGGGTGCATAAGGAAGTATTTCGAGATGTGGATTTTATACGGCAAAATCCGATGCTCGTTATAGATGTGGATAAATCCAAATTTGAGGAGGAATACACTTGTCAGAATGGAAGGAAATTCGCTCCGAAAACGATATTGACGAAATAATGGAAACTCTTTGTGGTTTTCATGATTCTTGTATAGTGTCTGTGAACTATAAAAGTGGCGCATTTGTTGATGAAAAATATGCAATGAATTTTGGCTCGGCAGATGATCGGGAAATGACTGTGATTTTTCATAGTCAATGGGAGCCCAAAGTATTTGAGTTATGTTTTACGGGAGTCAGACAAATGCATCTTGTAGGATGGCAGGATAATTATTCTTGTGATATTTTTTCAGCCGGAATTTCTTTTTGCAGTAATATTCTTCCCGGAACACAAGACCGGCTTATCGTTTGGACAGACTACGGACCTTTTAACCCTTCAGACGCAGAAGGCCCACTAAAAGAACCTGCTGACACATATATCATATCGAATTCGTTAAAATGGCGAATCATTGAGTGAAATCCAGTTTATTAAGCAAAAACATAAACCCGCCGAAGAGAAAAACAAATTCCTTTTCGGCGGGTTTCATTTCGTCAAAAAACATCCTTATCCGCCCGTACCATTTGGGCTGCCATGTTTTTTACTTGTAATACGAGCCGACGGCGTGCAAGAAGAAAGAAGAATTTCCGTACGTTTTTCAACGAGTACATTATTTATGTATATCATTGTAATCGTAAAACATTTCGTCCAGGAGCTTATCGTATTCCTCCGTCTTTCCCGCGGCGGCTTTTATGAGAGCACCTGCATTTTTGAACATCAGCTTAAAATACAGCCAGTCTCCCAGATCATCAAATTTTCTCGTGGAATTTATAAGCTGATTTTCTTTTATTGTCGTATATTTTTTGCCCTGTGTTTTTCCGTATTTTTTCAGAAGCTTTGCGGTGTCAACGTCTTCCATGGCTTTTTTGTCAACGAATCCGCCTATTCTGTCAAAGGTCTCTTTTTTTGCCCAGAATATTCCGCTGTATAGCCCGGTTATTCCGAAGGAAACCCTGCACATGATATCGTTGCACCAAAGAGGAAATGAATAACGCTCGAATCTCATCGGTGCACCGCCGCCGATATATTTCCCGCTGTTTATCATGGCGTAAATTTCCGATAACGTGCCCGGTGTCATCCTGTTGTCGCAGTCAATGGTGACTATGATTTCACCTTTTGCCGCCGCGATGCCCGCATTGCGTACCTTTGCAATACAACGGTCTTCGTTCAGAATGACGACTGCTCCGTTTTCTTTTGCGATTTCTTCGGTCTTATCGGTACAGCGGTTGCATACGATAATGATTTCAACGACTTTACCGAACCGGTTTGCGGATTCCTTAACAGAATCAATGCATCTTTTGACGTATTTTTCTTCGTTATGTGCCGGTACGATCACGGAAATGATAATATTGTCAATTATATTATTCCCTCCGGTGATTTCGCTTTATCGGATATCTGCCGTAAGAGGTGCGCTCTGCATACCGTAGGCGTTTTCGGCTGTTGCTTCAACATGACCGCCTTTTGCGGTTTTGACCGTGATTCTGACCGATTCGTATTCGGGCTTCATCCAGTAATTGTTAAGCTTCCACTGTGAATCAACGATTTCGCCGTCCTTATCGTAGGAATTTACTCTGTAAAGGAATACGATTTTACCGTCCGTGCTTTCGGCGGCGGGAATCGTTACGGCGGCTTTACTGCCGATTCCGCTTACGCTGATTTTTGCATCCTGAGAGAATGCGGGAGCGGATGAGCTGGCGACAGAATCGGAATTATAGGTCCTGTTTTCACCCTTTGCGGGGTTTTTGAGGACGTATTCGCAAAGCAGAGCTCCGCTTACGACGTCATAGCCCCTGAGACGGATATTGCTGTCTTTGTCAACCTCTGCAAGCCAGAATTGACCTGCCTTTTTATAGTCATCGGGATGGATTCTCGATTCGCCGTCAACGGTGAATTCCATATACTTGATACCACCCGTACCTATGCAGGTAAATGAATCCTGAGTAATGGAGCGGGGGTCGTTGAGGGGATAGTGGGAATGCCCCGAGAAATGAACTGCCTGGGGATATTTTTCAAGCACCTCGCTGAATACGTTTATTCCCCATTCACCCTCTGCAGAGCCGTAAACGGAATCGGAAACGTGCTCGTGGTGGGTTACGAATACGGGCTTTTCGGGGTCGTCCGCAACTGCCTTTGCGAGCTCGGCGTCAAGCCATTCAACCTGCTCGTTGCTGTAATTTTCGTCCTCGTTGGGAGAGGTGGAAACGCCGATGAAATGATAACCGTTGATGACGTAATGCCAGTCGGCGGGAACGCTGGTCATTTCGGTGATGATATCCCTGCTGGTCTTTCCCTGATAGCTGTCGTGTGATTTGGCAACGATTGCAAGGACCTGAGTTTCGTCCTTTATAACGGATTTAACGGCTGAAGCAAATGAATGAAACTGGAATTTCGTGCCGTTATCCGTTACGTCACCGCAGAACATTGCGGCATCAAGAGTGTTATACGTATCGCATTCCTCCGCTTTGTCATAGGCAAGCTGAAGCATTTTCTGTATTCTTCCCGAGGGCGTGTCGCCGAAGGTTTCAACGTGGGTATCACTGCATACCGTGAAACGCAGAACGGGCTGAAAATCGGATTTTTCTTCCTTGACCGTTACGGTGTTGAACTGCGCCGTAATTGAAAGGATAAAGGTCATTATTGCAAGAATGATTGAAGTGAAAGATGACATATTTGCCTCCCGGATGTTTTATTTATATCCCGATAGTTGCGGATTCAAAGGCAACGATTACGCCCTGCCCGGTGTAGAGGGCAAACGTTCCCATGGCATCCCCGTAGGTAAAGAAACAGCCGTCAAGGGTACTGCCGTCATCAAAGTTGAAGACATAGGTATAATTTCCCTGTTCCGTTCCGACGTATTTCCACGTGAAATCGTATGATTTCTTTCCGATGTATTCCGTGGCTGTCCCGTCGGAATTGATGATGAGAGTATTGTCCGTCTGCATTGCCCAGCTGTCCGTGCCGGGATTATAGTTCATATATGCGTTCCACGTGCCGGTTATCGCTTCGTCGGGGGAGGGCTTTTTTACCCTTACCCTGCATTCGGCAGAGCAGCCGCCCTTTACCGAGGTAACCGTAATCACACAGCTTCCTTCGCCTGCGGCTGTAATGATTCCGTCTTTGACTGTCGCTACTTTTTCGTTGTCGGATTCCCAATTGCAATGTTTATCCGTGGTGTTTTCCGGCTTGAACGAAACGGAAACGGTCGCAGTACTGCCGACGTTGATTTCAATATCGGTTTGCGAAAGGGTAAGCTTTTCGGGCAGGATTTCAACGGTAATCCGCATGGACTTTCTGACACCGTTTTTGCTTTCCGCCGTAACGGTGCAGCTTCCGCCTCCCACCGCTTTTATCAATCCGTCGCTGACCGATGCAACCTTTTCGTCATCCGAGGTCCAGGAAAGGGAATCAAAACGGTAATCGGCAGGGAAAACGGTATAGCCGACGGTATATTCATTGCCGAGAATTACCGTGGCCTCGCTCCTTGCCATTGATATGTCCGTTATATATATGGGACTGAGAAAAATGCAATAAACGCCTATACCCAGAGCGACCGCAAGAATGACGAGCAGTCCGTAGAGAAGAGCACCCTTTTTCTTTTTCGGCTTTTCCTGCTGAGGAGAAGAAATGCCGTAAGGTGAGGTGACGGGAACGGGTATCTGCGTACCGCATTCACCGCAGTACATAAGTGCTTTGCTTCCGTCTGCTTCAAAGGAAGCACCGCAGGATGGACAGAATACTTTCACGGAAAAATCCTCCGACAAATAATATACCTCTATTATATATCGGCACAGTACAAAAATCAACCCGCAGGAAACCGGAAAGGCCGGAATCCTGCGGGTAAATTCGTATCCTGTTCTTATCTTAAGGTCGGAACAACGGGTACCGTAACGTCATATTTTGTTACCCATGTGCCTGCACCGAAGTTTCTTGCACGGATAAGTACGTGATCCTCATAAACCTCAAATACGTAACCGCAGCCGCTGACAAGATGGCTCATTCTCGTTACGTCGGGATTTGTGAAGCAGGGGAGATTTACAAGGGTGATGTTGTTTCCGCGGTTGTTTTCAAGATACTCAACGCTTGCATAATCAACGCCGATTTTGTCATCCTCTGTCTTGAAGCCGGCATGAATGTGACCGCTGACGTAGATAACGTTGTCATAATCCTTGAGAATTTCCACTACCTTGTCGGATTCGGGACCGATGCCGCCCTCTTCGGGAGGATCTTCTTTGTCAAGCCCCCAGTTGTAGGGAAGACCGTGGGTGCCGTTGATGGGCTGATGGAAGAAAACGAAAACGGGATAGCTTGTTCCTGATGCCTTGTCAAGCTCGCCGCGGAGCCACTCAAGCTGTGTATCGCTTACGGTAGCGCAGGTGTGGTCGGCTTCGGAGCCGAGACAAATGAAATAACAGCCGTTTACGATATCGGAATAGTACATATTGTCAATATCTCTGTCGGTAACGGTTTTGTTGTACTTTGTGAAGGTGGTAAGTACGCCGTCGTCGGGATTTGTGAAATCCTCGCGGTTGGGACCCCATGTATCGTGGTTGCCGGTTACCATAAATACGTTGTCGGCAACGTTATGCCCTGCCATGGTTGAAGCAAAGATATCCCACTGCTCGATATAGCCGTGATTGGTGATGTCACCCGTAAATACAAGTGCGTCAAGACGGTCCTCTGCCTTTTCCATATCGGCAAGACCGAGTTCAAGCATGGTCTGGGAAATGAAGGGCGTTTTTTCGTCAATGTGTGTGTCGGAAATTGCGGCGAAGCTGAGAATACAGCCGTCTTCCTTACGGGCAATTTCTTTAGTGCTTTTACCCATGAGAAGATTGACGGGTGTTGTAATGAACATGAATGCGGAAAGAATAACGGAAATGATTTTTGCAAGAATTACGGGAAACATAGGTTTACCTCCGATTATATTTTAAGGAAATTTTTGAATGCGAGTATGTAAGAGGATGCGGTGGAAGAATTACCGCTTTCGGCAAAGATGCGGAGCAAGGGCTCGGTACCCGAGAAACGGCAGATAACGAAATCACCGTTTTTGAAGTAAACCTTACAGCCGTCCTCATAATTTACCTTTTCGATTTCCGCGCTGAATTCTGGAAGCTGTTTTTCCTCCATAATAACACGGTTGATCTGATTCTTCAGCTCCGGCTTGAATCTCAGATTATCCTCAACCATTTCAAAATGGCCGTACTGGGATTCAAGATAGTCAAGGAACTGAGAGGGAGTCTTGTTCGTTACGCTGACCATTTCCGAGAAAAGGGAGGCGGCGTAGATTGAGTCCTTGCCGTGAATATGGCCTCTTACCGTAAGGCCGC
>JAZLLW010000057.1:0-5846 GCA_045598305.1 Acutalibacteraceae bacterium | reverse complement strand
GACAAAGGAAGCAAAACGCTCCTCCGCAAGACTGCTGGATAAGGTAGTCGGCGAGTAAAAAAGAAAAGCTTTCCCTTGTTTTGCCGGATAAGGGCAAAAACAAGGGAAAGCAGTCGAAATTGGAGCGTTAAAACCGCGATTTTCCTTGAAATATCAGGGATTTTGGAAATTGGGTTAGATAAATTATGATTTATCTGTATTCTGAAAAAACGTAACTGTTCGGCGGATTATCCGTCCGCAGAGCTTTTATCAGTTATTTTCCACCTTCGTTATTCCGAATATATCACGAATAAACGTCAGTATGATAAGAAAGATATTTTTGGTTACGGTAACGTGCTCGCTGTCGCTTATTTCATTTCCGTCTGCATCTTTTACGGGATTTCCTTTGGAATCAACAAGAATTGCCTTTACGGTATAATCCCGGCTCAATCTGATATAGAGGTGCGGACCGAGTACGCTTTCACCGTCCTCTCCCTCAATATCCCATCTGATTGAGCAATTCTCTGTGGGATTTTCGGCATACGCCGTGAAATAAAGGAAAGTACCGAATTTAACGTTTCTCGTGCCGTTATTGTTTTCAATGTGAATTGAGGGTACGGCTTTTACGGGGATTTCCTCTGTGCATATTACCTCACCGCAGTCGGCACAGCATATATCCAGTACGCCCGTTTCCGTATAGGTCGCATCCTTGCTTATACGGCTGAATCCTTCCGTATGCTTTGAGCAGAGAGCAGATATTTCTTTACCGCAGATATCGCATTTATATCCGCTTTCGGTTTTGCTCATCTGATGGTTACAGCTTGTATAGACCTGCATAAAAACGTCACAAAGTCCCAGAGAGGAAAGATAACCGTAGGTGTCAATGAATTCTTTTTCGCGGGAAATTTTAATGAAGCTCTGTCTCTCTGCACCTTTGTACGTACCCGAATACCCTTTGAATACGGAGTAGGTATTCTGTTCTGTGGGGATGTAGATTTTACAGCCGTTTGAATCCGAAAGATAGATGCATACGCTGAATTTTTCACCCTTTGAGACGTTTACGCTATCCGGCAGTTCAATCGTACGCAGTCCTTCGCTGTCAAATTTTTCCGTATATGACAGAGCGAGATATCCGCTTTCCGGCAGGCAGTCACCCTCGGGAAGATTTTTGTAAATCCTGACGAGTGCCGTGACCTCGGAAATTTTGCCGTCCGTTTCAAGATAAAAGCCCACGCGGTCAACTCTTTCATCCTCTTTCGCCGTGAATATATTGGCGATTCCGGGATTCGTATCCGACAGCAGACCGTTTCCGCCTCTTTCGGCGTAGGTGTAATTGTTGAGAATATTGTCATCCCTGCGTACGGTCATTCCGGCAAAATAGGGGACATACTGACCGTATGAAAGATACATATAGTCCTCATCGCTGCCGAACCAGGAATTTTTTATTATCCATGCACCGTTAACGGAGGGGACGGAATTGGCCCGTCTGAATTCGCTTGCGGGTACGGTATCGTCCCAGCCGATGACCGTTACACCGTGATTTGTTGGCTGAGGAGTGGCGGAATAAATCATTTCGGCATTGTATCTGTCACTGTGAACGCTGTCATAATCGGGTATGCTGTAATAGTAAGCGCTTATCGCACCGTATTCCGTAATGTATTCTTTGACCGCATTCATATCGGTAAAAAACAGCATATCGTCAATTATGAAACCGCTTTCGTGATTGAATCTGTCCTCATCCGTGAAACGGGGGCTGAAGGTATCGGTCTTATCGGGAAAATCCTCACGTCTTGCGATTCCCTCATAGTTTGCAAGTGCCATGGCGGCATAGTAGGCGTTGCCGCCTCCGTTCCATACATCCTTGAGAACGGGGCCCTCGTTTACGGGATTGAAGGCGTAATTGCACAGATGAGACTTTGAAAAACGATTTACACCGTACCCGCTTTTTATCGCATTTGATTCCAGAGAGGATACGGAAGCATAAGCCCAGCAATCTCCGAAATACTGCTGATTCGGTTCCGTGACACAGCCGGAGTCCCTCAGATCGTATTTTGAGGGCAAGCCGCTTTCTTTTATGTCGTCGGGAGAAACGCAGGCCGCTTTTCTTTCCGAGCCCTTTATGCGGATATCCTGCCCCTCAAAAACGTATTCGGTTATTTCAAAATCGGATATATCCGCTTTTTTGACGGAAGTGTCCGAGCAAAAAGCAAACGCCGATAAGGGCAAAAGGGAAATTACACCTGCAAGAAGGATGGATATAATCTTATCCGTTTTTCTCATTTCGTCTTCCTCCCGAAGCAATATATATTCATTATAATCTATCCGGAATTTGCGTGTCAACAAATATAATGTAAATAATTTATTATCCATTATGCACAATGCTTAATTAACAATTTCTTGAATAATTGTTGAAATTTGTCAATTTATCTGCTATAATGAAAATGCTGATATGAATGGAGGTAATATTATGAAAAAAATACTCAGCATTACTCTGGCACTTTTACTTGCCTTGACCGCGTTATTCTCTCTTTCGGCATCAGCCGCAGAGAACAGAAGCGAAAAATTCTTAAATGACTTATTATCAACAAAATCACTCGGCATTACCATTGACGATTCCGCATTCAACGGCTTGCTCAAGGGTGTAACACTCAATGTAAAAATGGGCGATACGGTCAAAATCGCAGGCAGCGGCAAAGCACTCGGTTTCCTTAAAGTCAAACTTTACGGCGACAGCTCAAAGCTTGAGGCATATATCGGCGCACTCGGTCTACTTAAGGTTGATATTTCCGAAATCATAGGCGACAGTTTTGAGCTTGACGGATTTACTACAGACGTTGCTCCCATTCTTGAAAAAGCGGAATCCTTAAAGCAGTACATTGTTCTTGATGCCGAAAACAGCACCGCGGATTGCGACAAGTTCGTAATCGACAGGGAAACGGCAAAGAACGATTTTATTGAGCAGACAGACTTTGACGAGGCAGGTCTTACCAATCTCGGTATTACAAAGGAAGCTCTCAAGGAAAAGACGTTTGATGAAATTCTCGTTATGCTTGACCAGCTCGGCAACGACGATTTGAAGGAAGAGGCACAGGCAATCGCAAACATCGCAAAGTCCTGGATTGCTTTCAGATATTCCGGCGAAAAGCTTGTCGGTATTGATATCAATTTCTGTGACGAAAGCGGCTATGTTACGACCATAGGTACCGACAGTTTGGGTATGAATTTCACTTCAATTTCAACCAACGTTTCCGATTCCGTATTCAATACACCGAAGTTCAGCATTGATCTTACGAATCTTCTTAAGGGTATAATCAGCAAATTTATCGGTTAAGTGAATAAAACAAATGTCGGGCACGCCGAGGCGTGCCCGCTTTTCTTTACAGATAATCTTTTCTGAATTGAGCCAGACTTTCCCCGGGGCTGACGGTGGGGGAGTATTCAAGTCCGCAGTATCCCTTATATCCGGCTTTGTCAATTTCCTCAAAGATGAATTTATAATTATTTTCACCTTTCTGCAGTTCATGTCTTCCGGGATGTCCCGCACAGTGGAGGTGTGCAATCAGACCGAGGTTATTTACTATATTCGGTATGATATTTCCCTCTGTAATCTGCTGATGATAAATGTCAAAGACAACCTTTACGAACGGACTGCCCGTTTCCCTGATAATGTCAAATGCCTCCGCCGAGGAGGTGAGATAGTACCCCTTGTGGTCAACGATTGTGTTAAGCGGCTCAATCATCAGGGTAACGCCGTATTTTTCAAGTATCGGTTTTGCGTAGGTCAGACCTGATACAATGCTTTCGTGCTGATATTCTCTTTCTTTCCCGGTATCCGCACCTACCTGAGTGATGAGCATTCCGGCGCCCACACGGTTTGCCGCTTTACAGCTTTCGTCAAGACAGCGGAGCCAATGCTCTCTGTTTTCAGGTGCGGTAAGGTTGAAGTCGGACGTACACATGCTTATGAGCTTTACACCTGTCTCGTTGCAGGTGTTTTTTACTTTTTCAAGGTCAAGTGATTTCCAGTCATAGGTTTCCGCCGCGTCAAATCCGGCTTTGCCGATTTCTCTTATTGCATCGCAGAAATCAAGCTTTCCGTAAAAGCAGGGAACGGGAATGTCAAATTTCATATTATCACCCCATACCAATATATCACAATTATATCACGATGATTATTCGTCTGCAACAAAAAAGTCCCTGCTGTGAAGCAGGGACGAAATATTTTATTTATCTGCCTTTTCCGCTTCCTTTTCGTCCTCAATCATTTTATTGAGGTCTTTGGGACCGGAATGAAGATAGGGCTTGACTGTAAGCACGATGAACATTACGATTGAGCCGATTGCATTGAGAACGGCATCGGTCATTGTGTCCATAATTGCAAATCTCATCTTCTGCTCTTCACCGCTGAAGTTCTTGATGGGAATGAGATTGAACAGACCGTTAAGGTCGGCTGAATCCGTGGGAAGCCCCGCTTCTACAAGCGCGTTCTTGTAGCTCCAGTGCTGAGCGTCAAAGCCGAACCACTGGTCCGTGGTGAATTCAAACAGCTCCCATGCGGCGGCAAAGATGAATGCGATACCTACCGCGTAAACAACGGCAATGTTTTTGGGAACGGTAACTCTGTCACGTCTCTGGATTGCTCCCACAAGCTCATAACCCATGAATACCGCAAGAGCACAGCCCGTTGCGTGAAGGACCTTATCAAAGCCGGGAATCGAATAGTAGAAGTTACAGAAAGCTCCGCCGAAGGAGGTAAGGAAAAACTGGAGTGCGGAAAAATTCTGATAGTATGCGGGCAGATATCTCAGAGCGGATTTCTTTGAGAACATCTGGCTGATTTCAAATGCAAAAAGACCGACCAGATTTGCCGTCATCTGAAGTGCGTTGTAGGTTGAAAATTCGTAAACGCCCTTTTCGATGTTGAATTTTACCTGAGGAGCGAATGCCCACGTGTCGTGAACGACGTTTGCATCCAGTCCCTGAGCGTTTGCCTGCGAATAGAGAACGAGAGTGGTGATTATGCCGCCTATCATTGCAAGACGCATGATCCACCAAAAAATCAGCTCTCCTTTTGAAACTGAGGAGAGAACGCGGTCCAAATATTTTTTAATCATCTTTTTTCTCCAAAATCAGAATTTGCGGAGTAATTCTATCACAGTAAGCAGTAAATTGTCAATAATGCAAATGTTAACATTTCATAAAGATTGCTCTTGAAAATACAGTCATTTACGGCAAATTGTTTGTTGACAATTCAACGGCAAATTACTATAATGTTATTGTAAAATAGGGGAGTATGGTGATTTGATTATCAACCGTATCCTCCCGTACAGATTCCATTGATAAAGGAGATAGATTTTTATGTCAAAGCTTGATCTCACAAAGTACGGCATTACCGATTCTGCAGAGATTCTCCACAATCCTTCATACGAGGTTCTTTTTGAGGAAGAAACCAAGGAAGGCCTTGAAGGATTTGAGGTAGGCCAGGTAAGTGAACTCGGTGCAGTCAACGTTATGACCGGCGTTTACACAGGTCGTTCGCCCAAGGATAAGTACATCGTAATGGACGAAAATTCAAAGGACACCGTTTGGTGGACATCCGATGAATACAAGAACGATAACCATCCCATGAGTGAAGAAGTATGGGAGCAGATGAAGGATATCGCAAAGAAGCAGCTTTCCGGCAAGCGTCTTTTCGTTATGGATGCATTCTGCGGTGCAAATAAGGACACCCGCATGGCCATCCGTTTCGTTATGGAGGTTGCATGGCAGGCACACTTCGTAAAGAATATGTTCATCCAGCCCACAGCAGAAGAACTCGAAACCTTTGAGCCCGATTTCATGGTATACACCGCTTCCAAGGCAAAGGT
>JAZLLW010000056.1:0-88124 GCA_045598305.1 Acutalibacteraceae bacterium | reverse complement strand
CACCCTCTCTCAGAATGAATTGCAAAGAATCATCTTTGACTACGGTGAAGACAAATTTGCCCCGAGGATTGCATCCGCAATCGTCAGAGCGAGAGAAGAAAGCCCCATATTGACCACACTGCAGCTTGCCGAAATAATCGCAAATGCGGTTCCCGCGGCAGCGAGACGTGACGGTCACCCCGCAAGAAAAACATTTCAGGCACTCCGTATACACGTGAACGGTGAGTTGGATGGCCTCACCCGAGCAGTAGAGGATATGTTTGATTGTCTTAAGCCCGGAGGCAGATTGAGTGTAATCACCTTTCATTCATTAGAGGACAGAGCCGTCAAAACGGCTATGGCTCCCCTGGCGAAGGGATGCACCTGCCCCAAGAATTTCCCCGTTTGTGTCTGCGGCAATAAGCCGAAGGCAAAGGTTTTCAAAGCGGTTGCTCCCGATAAAAACGAAACGCAGGAAAATTCAAGAGCACGTTCCGCGCGGCTCAGAACAGTAGAAAAGCTCACAGATTAACGATTACAGAAAGAAAGGAGAAGCGGCATGGACGATTTTGATTTTATTCCCGGATACAGCACGTCTACCGCTGCTCCGAAATTACCTGATTATCAGGAACCCGAAAGAGAAAAGCCCCGGACCGGCAAAAAGCCGAAACAGCAGGTAAAGACAAGCTCCCCCACCGTAGCATCTTTACAGACGCTTGTATCGTGGGTCGTCGGACTCGGCATAGTAATGGCTATGGCGACCGTAATCATTATGATGAATAAGAACATTACGGCAAACGACGTGCAGATTTCAAAGCTTGACTCCGAAATAAGTCAGACACAGTCGGAAAACGTCAGACTTACCGCAGAACTCGGCTCAATGATGTCCGCAGACAAAATTCAGGAATACGCAGTTTCGGTATTAGGAATGCAACAGGCGGAAAGATACCAGATTCACTATTTTGAAGACAGGGATGGCGACAAGGTAGTGGTAGCTGATGGTAAACTTTCTTAATGCATATACGTGAGTATAGCTAAGCTCGCGACAATGCTGTCTCAACAAAATTGGGACAGCATATTTTGTCATAAAGGAGGATGTGACGGATGAAGGCAAAACTTAATAAAAACATCAAGCTTGCAGGTCTTGTCCTTTGTGCCATCACATTCGTTGTCGTTCTGCGTCTGATAAACGTGCAGATTATCAACGCGGACAAATATAAGAGAAGCGCCACGTACGCACAGTGGTCGGATGAAATCATCCCCGCTCAGAGAGGTACGATTTACGATGCCAACGGCACCATTCTCGCTCAGAGTGCTCAGACGTGGAAAATGTATCTTATTCCCGAGGAATTTCAGAACGAGGAATTCAGAGAAAAGGTATGCACCGATATCGCAGATACCCTCGGTCTTGACTACAACGAGCTGATGGAGACGACCGAAGTGGACGTTGACCCGAATTCGGATGAGCTTATCATCGCTCACAAGAAGGACATAAAGACAAAAATCGAGCTTCCCGAAAAGAAGCTGATTTACTGCGGCGGAGACGGCAAAGACCCCAACGACACCTGCCTTTACCACAGAAAATACACGATTCACATTACCGATGACGAAGGAAAGACGACCTCAAAGACATTCAGATACAGAGACGTTATCGGTCTTGAAAACGACAGCAAGAGATACTACCCTCTCGGCGAATTTGCTTCCTCAGTTATCGGTTCGGTTGATAACGAGGGAAACGGCGTTGCCGGTATAGAAAGATATTACAACTCCGTTCTTTCCGGTACAGACGGCAGAATCACCTCATACGGTACAAATATTGATTCGGATAACAGCACGGTAAACGAAGCAGTCAACGGCACGAACTTAAAGCTGACCATTGACGAAAACCTGCAGAACATACTCGACACCAACATCAGATACGTATACGAGAGCAGCGATGCACTCGGTGCATACGGCATTATGATGAACGTCAAGACCGGCGGCATCCTTGCAATGGATTCCGTTGGCTACAAAGGCGGCTACGACCTTACCAATCCCCGCGAGGTCAACGGTTTCTACAAGAAAAAGATTGACCGCGCAGTTGAAAACGACGATTATGCGGACCTTGAGCATTATCTCGGCGGTACCGAGGAAGGCGACAAGGCGATCAACGACATAAAATCTACCGAAGACAGAGATAGGAGAATAGAGCTCCACACACAGAAGCTCAATTACTACTACATGCTGGAGCAGTGGAACAACTACGTATTCTCCGAAACGTATCATCCCGGCTCGGTATTCAAGATTTTCCTTACCGCTGCCGCTATTGAAGAAAACATACTCTCCCCCGATTACACTTACTGCTGTATCGGTTCAATCTCAGTTGATGACAGAATATTCAACTGCCACAGTGCAGGTCACGGCGTTCAGGATCTTCGTCACGGTCTGATGAATTCCTGCAACCCCTTCTTTGTAAAACTCGGTCTTACTCTCGGAAAAGAAAAATTCTTTGAATACTTCAAGGCATTCGGATTCACGGAAAAAACGGGTGTCGAAAGTCTTGAAGAAGCAAATTCAATTTATTACGACGATACACAGCTTACCAACGTTTCTCTTTCCAGTGAATCCTTCGGTCAGACCTTCAGCGTAACACCCATTCAGGTCATCACCGCGGTTTCCTGCATCGCAAACGGCGGTAAACTCATGCAGCCCTACCTTGTGGATGAGCAGCTTGATGCCAACGGAAACGTAATCAAGAAGACCTATCCCCGTGAAAAGAGACAGGTCATCAGCGAAGAAACAGCCGCTCAGGTTGCTTCCATGATGGAAGACGTATGTAAATCCGGTACAGGCCGCAACGGTTACGTTTCGGGTTACAGAATCGCAGGCAAAACAGGCACTACACAGAAATATCAGGTAAGAGGCACATACATTGCATCATTCTCCTGCTTTGCTCCCGCAGATGACCCCGAAATCGCTCTGCTTATCATTGCGGACGAGCCCAAAAACGATATGAACGGCTCAGTAGTATGCGCTCCCGCAGCGTCAAAGATAATGGAAGCATCCCTCGAATATCTCGGCGTTGAAAGACAGTATACAGAGGAAGAACTGGCAAAGCTTAATACGACCACTCCCGGTGTTATCGGTCAGAGTGAAGAGGCCGCTTCCGCAGCTTTGAAGGAAAAAGGATTCAACGTAAGAGTAATCGGTGACGGCGATACCGTTATCAGCCAGAATCCCATGAGCGGTCAGACAATTCCCAGGGACGGCGTAATAGCGCTTTATACAACAGACAAGGAAGAGGACATCCTTGAAATCACCGTACCCGATTTAAGAGGTATGAGTGAAAACGCAGTCAAGCGCTATGCCGCATCAGAAGGCATAAACGTTGAAATAACAGGCGGCTCCGGCGGCGGAGTAATCTCCTACGACCAGAGCATTCAGCCGGGTGAATCGGTTGAATACGGTACAATAATCAAAGTATATTTCAAGACCTACGAAAACATAGGCGACAGCACAGATGAATAATCTCCTGCTCCGGAGGACAAAATGAAACTTTCCGCACTTATTGCCGAACTTAATATTACCGCTCCCGTCACCGACAGAGAGGTTACCTGCATCACGGACAATTCCGCAAGGATTTGTCGGGGATGTATATTCGTATGCATAAAAGGAGCCCGTTTTGACGGTCATACAAAAGCCGCAGAAGCAATTGAAGCCGGAGCGGCGGCAGTAGTTGTAAGCCACGATATGGGACTTGAGAATCAGCTCATAGTTGACGATACGAGAAGAGCATACACCCTGCTCTGCTCCGCATTTGCATCACACCCCGAAAGGAAGCTGAAGCTCATCGGTATTACGGGCACCAACGGAAAGACCACCACCGCTTTTATCATAAAGGAAGCATTGGAAAAGCTCGGTCATAAAACCGGTATGATAGGCACAGTACAGAACTGTACGGGAGACAGGATTCTCCCCGCCTCTCTTACCACTCCCGACCCCAATGAATTATTCTCTCTTTTTGATGAAATGGTAAGATCCGGCTGTGAATACTGTGTAATGGAGGTTTCCTCTCAGGCACTTCATCAGCAGAGAGTTGCCGGAATACACTACGACGCGGCGGTTTTCACGAATCTCACTCAGGATCATCTTGATTATCACGGCACGTTTGAAAATTATATGGCGGCAAAGCACGTTCTCTTTGAAAATTCCGACATCGGCATTTTCAATATAGATGACGAAGCAAGCGAATATATGATGAATAATACCGTCTGCAGAAACGTAACCTACTCCCTTTCGGACAATAACTGCAACTATTCCGCAAAAGATATCCGTTCAAAGGCATCCGGCGTAAAATACGAAATAGTTTCAGACAGTAATATAGGCAGGATTTCATTCCGCGTTCCCGGTGAATTCAGCGTTTACAATTCAATGGGTGCGGCGGTATGTCTTATAGAGCTGGGAATGGATTTCAGAGAAACGGCAGAGGCAATTTCCTCCTGTCAGGGTATCCCCGGCAGAATGGAAGCTCTCAAGCTTGATAAACCGTACACAGTCATCATTGACTACGCTCACACTCCCGACGGACTTGAAAACGTTCTCAGATCCCTTAAATCCGTCGCCGAAGGCAAAGTAATAGCAGTATTCGGCTGCGGCGGTGACAGAGATAAAACAAAGCGTCCCATTATGGGTGAAATCGGCACAACACTCTCCGATATAGCAATAATTACATCGGATAATCCCCGTTCGGAAGACCCCAAGGCGATTATCGACGATATAACCGCCGGAGTACCAAAGGGACACAAATCAACGGTATATATTGAAATTGACCGCACTCAGGCAATCAGAAAGGCAATATCTCTTGCCGCGGAAAACGATATCATACTGCTTGCAGGCAAAGGTCATGAAACCTATCAGATACTTTCCACGGGCAAGATTCACTATGACGAAAGAGAAATCGTTGCAGAAATACTGAAATGAGGCAATTCAATGATACCTATATCATTTACAGACGCCGCAAAGGCAGTTAACTCAATATCATATCTTGAAGGAACCTTTGATAACGTATGTACCGATTCAAGACAGATTATCCCCGGTTGTCTTTTCATTGCCCTCAAGGGTGAAAACTTTGACGGAAACGATTTCGCTCCGAAAGCCATAGAAGACGGTGCAAAATGCGTCATGGTGGAAAGAGACTGCGGACTCGGTGACAGACAAATCATCGTTAATGACACGAGAACCGCTTTACTTCAGCTTGCGGGATATTACAGATCGCTTTTCAACATTCCCGTAATCGGCGTAACCGGCTCGGTAGGTAAGACCACGACGAAAGAAATGACTTACCTTGTAATGAGTTCAAAATACGATACTCTCAAAAACGAAGGCAACAGAAACAACGAAATCGGTGTTCCCCTCACCCTTTTCGGACTGGAAAGGCATCATCAGGCGGCAGTAATTGAAATGGGAATGAGTGCATTCGGCGAAATCTCAAGAATGACAGCCATTGTTAAGCCCGACGTGGCAATCATTTCAAATATAGGCGTATCACATATTGAAAATCTCGGCTCAAGAGAGGGAATACTCAAGGCAAAGCTCGAAATACTCGAAGGCATGAAGGAGGACGCTCCCATTGTACTCAACGGTGACGACGATATGCTTTCAAAGGCGGATACGGGAAAGCATCCCGTAACCTACTACGGACTTCAGAATGATAACTGCGCTTACAAAGCGCTTTCAATTACCTCCACAGATGACGAGACTGCGAGCTTCGAATGCAGTTTCCGTGACGGCACCGTAAAGGCCTGCCTACCCTTTACGGGCCGCCACAACATCTACAATGCCCTTGCGGCAACGGCCGCAGGCAGTTTCTTCGGAATTGACGCAAAAACCGCACTTGAAGCTTTGAAGCAATATAAAGCAACGGGTATGCGTCAGAAAATGACGAAGAAAAACGGTATCACTTTTATTGAGGACTGCTACAATGCAAGTCCCGACTCCCAGGCCGCCGCCATGGCAGTTCTCGGAGGTCTCAACGCAAAGAGAAGAATCGCGGTCACCGGCGATATGCTGGAGCTTGGCGATTACAGTGAAACGGCTCACAGACTTGTAGGAAAATACGCCGCAGACCATAATGTTGACATACTCTTCACCTATGGTGAAAGAGCAAAATTCACCGCAGAAAGCGGTAAAGAGAACGGAATAAAGGACGTGCGTTCATTCACGTACAAGCCCGCTCTCATAGACGAGCTTTCATCAATTCTCAAGGAAGGCGACACGGTTCTTTTCAAGGCAAGCAGAGGAATGAAGCTTGAAGAGGTCATATACGGCGTATATGACAAGCTTGAAGAGAAGAGTGAGTAATAATCCCATAATTCACCAAAGGAGGTGCAGATATGACAGAGGAACAGAACACGGTACAGCGCGAAAGCATAGGAACTATTCTGGCACAGCGTTTTAAAGAATTCATGCTTCCCGAACTAAAGCAATGCGGAAGCGGTCTGAAGGTCCTGCTTTCACCGAAATCACTGTTTAAGGCAGGTATGTTCGACGTTACCTACTTCGTAGTTGTATTTGCGCTTACCGTAATAGGACTTGCGGCACAGTATTCCGCCAGCTACAAGAACGCCAAGCAGGTAATCTTCGCACTTATCGGCATAGGAATCATGCTTGTAGTATCACAGCTTAACGTGGAAGCCATAAGGCAGCTGTCAAACACGGCTATGCTGATAGCAACGGCTCTGTTATTAGTGGTATTCGCCGCTCCGGAGGTTGCGGGTACTCACAGATGGTTTTTCGGTAAGCTTTTCCAGCCCTCCGAAATTGCAAAGGTCACGTTTGTAATGTTTCTCGCGTTTCTCATTGATAAATATAAAAGCAAAAAGGATAAGCCGTCAACATTCGGCGTTTTTCTTGCAATTACAGTCATCTATGCTTTACTCGTACTGATGGAAAGCCATCTTTCCGGATGTATTCTTTTCCTTTGCATCGGCTATGCGATGATGTGGTATGCGGATTTATCAAGAAAATGGTTTGTCATACTTACTGTCGTTGCACTTGCCGGAGCATCAATAATAGTCCTCAAGCCCGAATGGCTGAAAGTAATTCCTTTCATTCACGACTATCAGGTAGACAGAATCGTAATCTGGAAAAAGGTGCTTTTCAATACCGAAACAATTACGGCAAAGGAAAAGCTGAACAACGCACGTCAGGTGCTTCAGTCTCTTTACGGTATCGGCTCCGGCGGACTTACCGGCGTTGGCTACGGCAATTCGGGACAGAAAATAAACAACCTTCAGGAAGCTTCAAACGACTTTGTATTTGCGGTAATCGGTGAGGAATTCGGCTTCATCGGCTCCGTGATATTGATGGGAATTTATGCTTTTCTCGTAGGTCGCGGATTTTATATTGCAACAAAGAGCAAAACCTATTACGGCGCACTGGTCGTGTTGGGTATCAGCACACAGATGGCACTTCAGGTACTTATCAATATATCGGTCGCAACCTCTCTGCTTCCCAATACCGGAATCAGTCTTCCCTTCGTAAGCAGCGGCGGTTCATCAATGGTATTTACCCTTGCAAGCATGGGAATCGTGCTTGCGGTTTCAAAGGACGTAAAATGTACCAAGGGGGCTAAGAAACATGCTTGACAATAAAAAAATACTCATTGCCGCAGGAGGAACGGGCGGACACATCAACCCTGCCCTGGGCACTGCGGGTTATATAAAAGAAAAAAATCCCACGGCGGAAATCGTATTTGTGGGTACAGCCGAAAAGATGGAATCAAAGCTTGTCCCCCAGGCGGGCTTCGAGCTTCGTACAATCAAAATTCAGGGCTTTTACCGTTCCTTCAAATGGGAGGATATAAAGCATAATCTCAAAACGTTATGGCTTCTGCTCCGCTCCTCATCGGCGGTAAAGAAAATCATAAAAGATTTCAAGCCGGACCTTGTAATCGGTTTCGGCGGATACGTAAGCGGTCCCGTACTGAGAATGGCGGCAAAAATGGGCATACCCACAGCCATTCACGAGCAGAACGCTTTTCCGGGCGTAACAAACAAAGCCCTTGCAGGCAAGGTTGACAGAGTAATGCTCACAAGCGAAAAAGCAGAGCAGTATATGAAGCCGAAAAATCCCGTTACGGTTACCGGACTTCCCGTCAGAGGTGATCTGCTCAAGGGCGACGGCGTAAGTGCCAGAGCAGAGCTCGGATTTGAGGGCAAGCCCCTCATTCTTTCAATGGGCGGTTCACTTGGTGCAAAGCCCATCAACGACGCCGTTTTCGGACTGATAAAGAATAAACGCAACGATAACGATTGCATTTTCCTTCATGCAACCGGCAAAAACGGTACGGACTTTCCTCAGCGGCTTGAAAAAGAAGGTATAAACCTCAGCGAGCATAAAAACATCATCATTACGGAATATATCGACATTCCCAAATATCTGCCTGCCGCAGACCTTGTAATCTGCCGCTCCGGTGCAAGCACTCTGAGCGAACTGCAGGCAACGGGTAAGGCATCAATCCTTATCCCCTCCCCCTACGTAGCGGAAAACCATCAGTATCACAACGCAATGGCACTTGTAAACAACAACGCGGCAATGATAATCGAGGAAAAAGACCTTACCCCCGAAAAGCTTACGCAGACGGTAAACGAGCTCCTTGCAGACAGGGATAAACTTGCTCAGACGGGCAAAAATGCACGCGAAATGGCTGTAATTGACTCTACGGAAAGAATTTACAGAACAATTTGTGAAATAGTAAAATAACAGAGGATAATCCTATGGCAGATATCAAGATAAAAAAGAATTTGCATGAACCTGACCCGAGGATAAAAAAAATCCGCAGGCGAAGGAAAGCAATTGTCATATCCGGAGCATCTGCAATACTGCTTATCATCGCATTTTCTCTTATTTACGGATTGCTCTTCAGAATAAAGGGCTTCTCCGTAAAATATGACGATGCCGTCCCCTATACGGAAAAGGAAATAGCAGGCGCACTGTCATCATTCAAGGGCAAAAATCTCTTCAGAGTCAGCAGTGAAACGGTTTCACGGGAGCTTGAAAGAAAAATGCCCTATATTGACAACGTAAGGGTCGCAAGAAAGCTTCCCTGGACTCTTGTGGTAACAGTTGACAAATCCGATGAAGTATTTGCCGTTGAACTGAACAAGGGTATTTACGCAATTACAAACGGCAGTCTGAAGGTACTTGAAATCAACACCGAAATACCGAAGGGTGCAATAATGGTACAGGGAAGGCAAATGACCGACTATGAGGTCGGAAGCGAGCTGAGATTCTCAACGAAGGTAGGAGATGACAGCATTCAGAAAGCACTGATTGAAATTGCGGACACAACCGTAAGCGATGAGATAACGGATATCACAATGGTGGATATAGGCAATATAAACGGCATATACGCCATTTATGACAAGAGAATAATAATTCACCTGGGCGATACCTCAAATATGTCCTCAAAGATTTCTCTCTCTAAGAAAGCCATCGATGAGGAAAACAAGATATCTCCCAAGGGTTACGGAGAACTGAACGTTACCGTATCAAAGAAAGCGGTATTTGCTCCCAAGGATTACAAGGATATTGACCTGCTGATTCAGTATAACGAAAAGCAGGAAAGTCTGACTGAGGAAGCAGAAGAAAAGCCGGAAACAAACGAAGAAGACACTCAGGCAGAAGAAGATACGACAGTTTCCGATGAAAATCAATAAATTCACACAAATTTAACTTGTATTTATTATCCCGATATGTTAATATAAAATTGTATATTTGTTAAAATAATGTTGGAGGTTAATATAATGGCATTTGAAATTGATAACGAGTTTGAAAGTGCAGTTCAGATAAAGGTAATCGGCGTCGGCGGCGGCGGCGGTAACGCAGTAAACAGAATGATTGAAAGAGGCATCAAGGGTGCCGAATTCATCGCAGTCAATACAGATAAGCAGGTGCTTTCCAAGTCATCCGCAACACATAAAATCCAGATCGGCGAAAAGACCACACACGGCCAGGGCGCAGGCGGCAAGAGCGAAGTAGGTGCGGCAGCCGCAGAAGAAAGCAAGGAACAAATAAGAGACGCTCTCAAAGGTACCGATATGGTATTCGTTACGACCGGTATGGGCGGCGGCACAGGTACAGGCGCGGCTCCCATCATCGCAGGTATCGCCAAGGAAGAGGGATGCCTCACAATCGGCGTAGTAACAAAGCCCTTCAACTGGGAAGGCAAGAGAAGAATGAAGGAAGCTCTCGACGGTATTGACAAGCTCGTTAAGAACGTTGACTCCCTTATCGTTATCCCCAATCAGAAACTTCTTCTCGGCGGCAGCAAGACCACTCCCGCGGTAAATGCTTTCGCAACAGCCGATGAAGTTCTCCTTCAGGGTGTTAAGAGCATTTCCGAGCTGATTACCGTTCCCGGATTCATTAACCTTGACTTCGCAGACGTTACCAGCGTTATGAAGGATGCCGGCTATGCTCACATGGGCGTAGGTCAGGCAAAGGGCAAGGACAAGGCAACTCTCGCGGCTACTGCTGCAGTTTCCTCTCCCCTTCTTGAAACATCAATCGCAGGTGCAAAGGGAATCATCATTTCCTTCGTTGCTTCCGAAGACATTGATATTGAAGAAATCGAAAAAGCAGCAGAAATCATTACCGAATCCGCAAGCGAAGACGCAAACATCACATGGGGTATCGTATTTGACCCCGAGCTTGACGATGAGCTTGTTATTACGGTAGTTGCAACCGGATTTGAAAGCATCAGCACTCCCGCAAAAACAATCGCTTCCAATCCCTTCTATAAGGCAGCTCCCATCACCAACATTCCCGCAGCTCCCGCTGCAAAGAAATCGGCTCCCGCAATTCCCGGTGCTCCCGTTTCACCTGCAGTACCCAAATTTGAAGGCGAAGGTGCTCCCGAAGTTCCCGGCGCCGCAAAAGATGAAATGGAAGACGACCAGTTCTATCTGCTCATCAACGACATCATCAAGGATGACAAGAAATAAAATGGATAAAGACCGCTCTTATGAGCGGTCTCTTTATTTATAAAATTATATATTATATACTTGACAAACAGAAAGTTTTACTTTATAATATGTAAACGCCGTGAGAAATATCGGCACTTATGGTGGTTATAGCTCAGCTGGTTAGAGTGCCAGGTTGTGGCCCTGGAGGTCGAGGGTTCGAATCCCTCTAATCACCCCATTAAAAACAAGTGCGCAAAGCCCATCGGCTTTGCGTATTTTTATATCGGATATTGGGGTGTCGCCAAGCGGTAAGGCACAGGACTTTGACTCCTGTATGCGTGGGTCCGAATCCCGCCACCCCAGCCAAAAAAAGCACTTGCATTTTTGCAAGTGCTTTTTTTAATGTTATCGGATTAACTGTATCAGAGAACGGTAAACTGGTCGTCATTTGAATATCTCTCATATAATTTATCATAGGACAGCGGGAGATTAATTTCAGACTCAATGACTATACACCGTAATTCCTTATCGGAATCCTTGATTTTATCACTATCGGGATAGTTAATATTCTTATAATAATTGAAATCATTATCATCGTCAAAATATCTGTAAATAAGCTTTTCTGAGGGGTATTTGTCTTTGCCGAATTTAATTACCTGATATTCAACAAAAGAGCCGTATTGCGTCTTTAATACCAGTTTTTTACCCTTTACGGATTTACCTATTTCCTTTTCGGTCTTGGCAACTGCCTGCTCAATATTTTCTTCTCTTACAGAAGCGGATTCTCTTTCGGAAGCCATACTTTTTTCTACATAAGAAGCAATTTCGGATTCATTCATTTTTGAAACATCCGGTTTCTTATCACACGCGCAAAAAGCAAATATAATAAGAGATGCAATTATAAGAATAAGAATTGATTTTTTCATAGTGTTCACCTCCTTTATATTATTATACAAAATAATAAAAAAGTCAACAAAAAAGAGAACCGCTCCCCTTTCGGGGAGCGGATTTTAATTGAGGTAAACTATCAGCCAAGCCATGCAGAGTTGGGGCTCTGGAACTGATTGATTGAAGCGCCGGTCTTCTTATAAACACCGTTTACAATTGCGAGGTCTTCCTGGCTTACCGCACCGTCTGCATTAACGTCTGCTGCAATCTGAAGGTACTTTTCCAGTTCATCAACATTTTGCTGAGCAATGAAAGTATTGATAATGGTCTTGTCAGTACCGTCAATACGGGTGTCGCCGTTAAGATCACCGTAAATTACGATGTAATACTTGATTACGGTAATCCAGTTAATTATACCGTCAACGTGAGAGCCGGTGCCTTTACCAAAGCCGGATTCATTGAACTGAACTGAGTTGGAGCCGATGGTCTGGAAGCCGGAGCCGATGAATACATCGTTTTCGCCGTCATTGAACTTGTTATCGAATGATTGGCCTTCGTTGATACCGACGATAATCTTCTGTGATACCGTACCATATGAATCAAAGTATTCACTGTCTTCAACGATTTCGGGATTAACGTCTGAATCACCTATGAAGTCGGGGTTGATTACAAGCTGCTTCTCAAGTCCCTCGGGGAATGCGAGCTCTTTGATTGCCGACTCAAGAATTGTTGCCTGGTCATCGATATCTGTCTGATATTCAGCATCGTAAGCAGCGAAATAAGTATTCTTGAATGTTTCTGCTCTTGAAAGAGCTGTCTGAAGAGCATTCAGTGAAGAAATTGTATAACCGAAGTCTCTGTTTACGGAATCACCGATACCGAGAGGTCCGTTGATGATGCTGCCAGCCATTGCAATGAACTCTTCAAGCTCTGACCAGTCAGCTGCCTCACCGTAGAGTCTGAGTGCCTTATAAGCATCAAGGATGCCCTTATATGCCTTTGTAACAATCGACTGAGGAATTCTGTTATGGCCCTTGATGTACTCGGCAAGTGAATAGCCGAAGTCCCATGCCTTCTGGAATTCATCAAATGAGCTTGCAGTGTACTTGGAGTGTGTAAGACCGAAGGAGTCAATGATCTTATTTACGCCTTCGCCTTCACCGGAAGGATAATACTCGGGTCTTGTAAGCTGAAGTACGAAGTCAAGAGTATTGGTGAGAGGATTCAGGTTCATATTACGGTAAGCAATTTCTGTTCTCCAGGAAATGTTATCATAATAGTTTTCAAGAGCGCACTTGTTGTTGTAAACGTTGGTAGCAAAGCTGATATATGCTGCCTGAATGTCGTTCTTGTCACTGTCTGCCTTCTCGGCACCGAGAACTGTGGAAGTGATGGGAGTCAGACTGAGTGTTGTCGTGGTATCAAGTGTATAACCGTCTGAATCATTACCCTTATAAGTCTTATATGCACCGAAGTTTGACTGACCTGCAAGAGTTGCGGGAATCAGAGCAAATGCGGGACGGTAAATCTTGAGAGCTGTCGTATCAAATGTAAGACCGAGAGCGGTACACTTACTTGAAATTGTGCTGAGATTTGCGGATGAAAGTGATGAAATCTGATTAATCTTGAATGTATGGTTATTAAGAGCATACCTGATGATATCCTGTGCATCACCTTCACTCATTTCAACGGGATCGGATTCATCGGAGAATGCAAGAGCTGCTGCGATAACTACGTTGCTGCTGCTGCACGCGTTGAAGTTCCAGTCTCTTACGTTTGTACCTGTAGTAAGAGGATTGTGGCTGTCGTAGGAGTAGCTGAATTCCTGAGCACTGCCGCTTGACTTATAGAAGGGGTAATCAGAACCGGGAACGCTAACGGTAGCATCGTTCTGGTCAATCTTACCGTCGTTATTCTTATCGTAGTGACCTGCTGCATTAAGCTGGCACTTTACGAAGTACATAAGCCAATCGCCGTAAGCTGAGGGAAGAGTACTTTCTGTGTAGCTCTTGAAGGAATCAAGTGCCGAGCCGGCATCCTCAATTGCATCATTCCAACGGTTGTAAGCAAAGAGCTCGGTTGCACGGAAATCTTCCTCGTCAAAGAGCTTGTAGCCGTTTGTGTAGGTAATTGTACCACGAGGACCTGTTCTGTAATTATCGCCATCGACAACTGCAGTTGAGTAATTGAAGTTATCGTAAGTATAATGATGCTCTACTATTACACCGTTTTCCGTCTTGGGGTTGTCGTGTTCAACGGCTGTGTCTCTGTAGTTATCTACCTTGTATACTTCATTGATATTGTTTCTGCCGATACCTGTTGATCTTGCTTCATAGATGCCTTCAAACTTATCACCGTTTTCATCAACACCTTCAAGAAGGTAGGAAGCAGCTCTGCGGGCGCTTACATCATCAACGTAGGTTGCGGGGAAGGATACCTTATATCTGGATACACCGCCGATGTTGGCAACCTTGTTGGATTCTGCATCGTAATTCTTGATACCGATATCTGCTGCGACTGTTTCGGCCTTGATGGAGCTGTTGAAGTAAACGTCATCAGACCATACTTCTGCGTTGCCGTCTGCAGATGCAGTATCAACATATTCTTTAAGAAGGTCATAGGTAATTGCATTATTGCCTATAGGGTTGATTGTGTTATAGGTTGTAGAGTCAGGACCGTATTCCTTATTCTTTACGGTATTGGAAAGAAGAAGCGGGAATACCGTAGCGCCGATAACACCGATGTATCTGTTAAGCAGGTCAAGAAGTCTTTCAAGGAGTGTTGAAAGGTTAGCGCCGTTTGCAAGCATACCTTCAAGATTTGTAACAGTGGTGTTGGTTGCAAATACGTTTGCTCTTGAGGTGCTGGGAAGGAGAGGACTGCCGCCGAATACAAGACCGAGAACACGGTCAAGGATTCTGATGATAATGGTGATGGGAGCTGCAGTTGCAAATTCACCGTTGGGGTTAATTGTAAGAAGACTGAATATCTTCTGAAGGTCGAAGTTGCAGACGCTCTCAAGAATCAGCTCATAGAATAACCCGCATGAGCCGTTCTCCTCAACCCAGTGAGGAAGCCAGTTCAGAGGAATGAGTTTGAAGAGTGTATTATCAATAAGAGTGCCGAGAGTATTGGAAAGCTCCCTGCCGGGGATATTGGAAACCGCACCCTGTGAGGTGTAGGTCGTGGGATACTGTACCTTCTTGTTGATGAAGGTGCTCATTGCAGTATTGAATGCCGTTCTGAAGGTCGACTCAACGCCTGCTTCAATCTGGCTGTACTGATGAGTCGTGGTATTGATCTGACCGGTAAGCATGGGAACAAACTGTGAAGCGCCCCACATAAGGAACTCAAGTGCCCATACTTCAAAGCTTGTATCTGTTTCCATAACCCAGGGCTTATCTGTGTAAGCGGGGTCATAGCCGAATACGGTCTGCATATCTTCCCAACCTCTGAGGTAGTAGGCAAGAAGTGAAATACCGATATTCATTGCCGCTCTGGGAACGGTAACCGTTCTGCTGTTAAGAGTAAGCTGCTCTGTATAGGGAATAGCGGTAATATTAGCGGTCGTTCCGAGAGGAGTATAACTCTGACCGAGCTCAACCTCGTAATGATACTTGTCAAGTCTGTCAAAGTAGTTATTTTCGGGAATGTAGCGGGCAGCGATTGAAGCAAGCGCATAAGCACCTACGGAAGCAATTGAATCTGCCCAGTCGGGGAAGTAGCAGCCCTCAATGAAGGAGTTAAGAAGAATCTTAACGAGAGCTGCATAAATCTGGGAATCGGAGAGAACGTACTTCTCTCTGATGAAGGTGGGATTGTAGTAATTGGCTGCACCGGGGTTGGTCGTATTTACAAGTGAACCCATAGCGCCGACGCCGAGATAAGTATAGTAGGTGTCGGGGTTATTTTCGGGATCGGGCTTGTAGATCTCAAGACGGTTGCCGTTTGCATCCTTTTCGTAAGTAAGGTAAACCTTAGTACCTTCGGAGTCTACAAACTTCTCTGTCATTTCGGACGTTGAGTAGGTAAGTCCTTCGGGAACGTCAAAGCCGAGAAGCGGGAAGAGACCGGGAACGATACGGATAAGGTCATTAAGAAGTGACATAAAGTTATCGGTAAGCTGAATACCGTTGTAGTCAATCTTAATAAAGGTTGCAAGACCGCCGCCTGCGAAGAACCAGTCGAGAAGCTTTGTAAGCTTGGGAACGGGATAATCATTTTCTTCGCCTTCGTAAATGATGGCGGGAGCACCGTTTGCGGTACAAAGTGTCTCAATGGCACCTACGATCGTATTGAAGAGAGCATCGGCCATAATAGCCGTATCGCCTCTGGGGTCTGCGGAGGTATCGATATCGAGTGCATCGATAAGAACATCAAGAAGAAGGTCTGAAACCATACCGCTCAGGAGTGCCTGGATGGCATTGCTGATGAGCTGATAGAAGTTCATTGTAACGGTTTCCGCTACGCCGTCACCGTTACGGTCTGCCTGGATGGATACACCGGAAAGTGATGCCGCACCGGGCTGATCTGCCATAGCGGGAAGGAAGCCCTCTGCCTCTGCACCGAGAGCGGAGTAACAACCGTTGTAGTTCGCAAGGTCTGCCTTGTAGTCTACGGTCTTACCTGTACCCTTGATGAGGAGCCAGTCAACGAGATCCTGGATACCGCGGTCATAGGTCCAGCCGGAGGGAGCTGCTTCAGCTTCGCTGTCCCAAAGTGCACCGTAGAGAGTGTCCTTAAGGAAGCCGGTGAAATTACCGAGGATATCGCCTACGCCGTCAATGTCCTTGATAATACTGTCAAGAGTACCGAAACCGAGTTCATTCGTAGCAAGCTTCTTGAGAATATTTCTGTTATCAGAAAGGAACTGAGTAACGAGTTTAAGTACAGCAACATCACTGGAGGCGGTAACATTCTGCTTTGCGGGAACGTTACGGCAGACTCTGGTAACTTCATTATTCTGGTCACCGAGGCAGCCAACCGACAGATTGGAGATGTCGCCCAGATTAAGGGCATCGAGTACCAAACCGATGACACCACTGCCAACTGAAATACCTATAACTTTGATGTTGACCCAGTTATCAAGAAGGTCGGAATCATTATTTACTGACTGAACAACATTCCAAAGAGTCCAGAGAGCAGCATCGATGTTGGTAAAGTCAAGTTTTTTAAGAGTAACTTTTGCGTACCATTCATCAAGAACAGCATTGTCAACGAAAGAAAGGTTGGCCTCGCGGAGAAGGTCATCAAGTAAGTCAAGCACGTAAGTAGCGCCCTGCTCTGCAGAGAACTTGTACTTGTTAACGCCGTCAAGATGGCCTACCATGTAGGGGTAAACAGCTGCGTCGGTATATCTGCCGTAGTTGGGGTCATCGCCTCGTCTTGCAAATGCAGTGGGACAAGCGACGCCGACAAGCATAATGACAGTCATAACGAGAGCAAGTATGCGTTTGCCTTTTGTCATAAAATCTACCTCCCATAAAAGTGATGCCGGAATGCCCGGCACATTTATAGATTACGAGGTCATATTATAAATAACTTGTTGTATCAATCACACGCATTTTTTAATTTTTTGTAACTTATTTATGAACAATTTATGAACAGACAAATTCTTTGTTTAACATCTACAACAACACAAATCCGGCATTGTGCAAGGTGGACAAAAAGAGAATATCCGACAAAAAAACAAGAGCACTTTTACAGCATGAAACGCAGCAAAAATCAGGGTGGAAATTTATCGAAATTTCCGGCAAAATCCGGCATTTTTGAAAGATGTTATATTTTCAGTTCAGAATAATAACTGAACTGTATTTTTTCATTTTATACATAAGAAAAGGGACTTGCCCAAAGAAAAGTGTCTGCAAAAAACAACTATTTTTGTTTGGTTTGTTCTTCCTCAAAATAATCAAGCGGTATGTGCAGAAGATATCGGATGGAGAAATCGTCTTTGCGACCGAACACTCGTCCTCACAAGCTCCGTATCATTCGCGCCCGCGTAAAAGCGAACTCTCATTCACTCCACTGCTCGTCCTCTCCCCAACAAGTTATCACTTGTCGGGCACCCCATATAGTACGGGGAGGGAGCAAAAACGATTAGGCAGATCTTATTGTCATATTCCTTATTGAATAAAAATCAACGGGCTTACCTTTAAGGCAAGCCCGTTACATTTACTGTCCTGCCGTTCTTCGCCGATAGATTCAAGCAAAGCGCGGATTAGTTTGAGTGAAGAAAGTCGTTTTACGAATGAACACAGTACTTCTGTACGGGGAATGAGTAAAACGGCTTAAAACAAACATTATCATTTTCATAACAAATGCAGACACTTACCGTCAGATAAGTGCCTGCATAAAAACAACTATTTTTTGTTTGGTTTGTTCTTCACCAAAATAATCAAGCGAGGGTTATGCACGGTGCCACTTGATGCCCATAGGCGTATCCTCAAGGATTATGCCTTTTGCCTTCAGCTCATCCCTGATTCTGTCTGCCTCCGCCCAGTTCTTTTCTTTACGCGCGGCAGTTCTCTTCTCAATAAGTGCGTCTATTTCGGCATCGGAATCCTCTGCCTTACGGTTATAGACGAGTCCGAGAACGCCCGTAAGTGTATCAAATATCTTTGCGGCGTATTCGGCTGTTTCAATTGAAACGCCCTTGCCGTTGACGAAGGTATTGATATCTCTTACAAGGTCAAACACGGCAGCAATACCGTCGGCAGTATTAAGGTCGTCGTCCATTGCATCGTTAAACTGCTGAACTCTTGTGTCAAGCTTTGACTTGATTTTTGCATCAAGCTCCCCTGCCGATGCGTTACCGATTTCAAAATCAAGAGAATCGCGGCAGGTGTAAAGACGGTTGAGAGACGCCTTGCACTGCTCAATGATATCCGTGCTATAATTGATGGGACTTCTATATGACGAGGAAATCATGAGATAACGGATGGGCTCGTAGCCGTACTTTTCCGCAACGTCTCTTACGGTAAAGAAGTTACCGAGTGATTTTGACATTTTTACATTATCAACGTTGATATAGCCGTTATGCATCCAGTAATTGGCAAAGGGCTTGCCCGTAAATGCTTCGCTCTGTGCGATTTCGTTTTCATGATGAGGGAATATAAGGTCAAGACCGCCGCAGTGGATATCAATGCTTTCACCGAGGTAACGCAGATTCATTGCGGAGCATTCAATATGCCAGCCGGGTCTGCCGTGTCCCCAGGGAGAATCCCAGTAGGGCTCGCCGGGCTTTGCGGCTTTCCAGAGAGCAAAGTCCATAGGGTCCTTTTTGATATCGCCCACCATGATTCTGGCACCCGCTTCAAGCTCCTCAAGGGGCTGATGCGAAAGCTTGCCGTAGGAAGGGAAGGTCTTCGGGCTGAAATAAACGTCGCCGTCCACTTCATAAGCGTGACCTTTCTCAATGAGTCCCGCAACGATTTCAATTATCTTGTCAATATTTTCGGTCGCCTTGGGATGAATGTCTGCGTGGCGGAAATTAAGGCCGTCGGCATCCTTCCAGAATTCCTCTATATATTTTTCGGAAACGGTTTTGTAATCCGAGCCCTCTTCATTTGCTCTCTTGATGATTTTATCGTCAATGTCGGTGAAATTCTGAACGAAGGTAACATCGTATCCGCGGTATTCAAGATATCTTCTCAAAACGTCAAAAACACAGAGAGGTCTGGCGTTGCCGATATGAATGTAATTATAAACGGTAGGACCGCAGGCGTAAATTTTTACCTTACCCTCTTCAATGGGTTTGAAATCCTGCTTGACTCTTGTAAGAGTGTTAAATATCTTCATACATTTTCTCCTTTATTGATAATCTCTCTGAGAGATTCTATTTCCGATTCAAGACGGCTTATCTCCTGAGCTACGGGGTCGGGAATATGTACCTGGTCAAGGTCGCTGACTCTGACTCCGTCGCATTTGACGATTTTTGCGGGAACGCCTACTGCCGTACAGTTGGCGGGGATATCCGTCAGGACGACCGCACCCGAGGCAATCTTTACGTTATCGCCGATTTTTACGGAGCCGAGGACCTTGGCGCCCGAGCCGACCATGACGTTATTGCCCAGTGTCGGATGGCGCTTGCCCGTTTCCTTGCCGGTACCGCCCAAGGTAACGCCCTGATAAAGTGTGACGTTATCGCCTATTTCCGCCGTTTCGCCGATGACGACACCCGTACCGTGGTCAATGAAGAAGCCCTTACCGATTTTAACGGCGGGGTGAATCTCTATGCCCGTTTTCCTTGATGCCCTCTGAGAAATCCATCTGGCAAGGAAATACATTTTATGACGGTAATAAAAATTTGCTCTGCGGTGCATCCTGATGGCTTTTAGCCCGGGATAGAGGAAAAGCACCTCAAGAGAGCTGCGGGCGGCAGGGTCTCTCTCTCTGACGCAGGCGATATCTTCCTTTAACTGTCTGAACATAATGCCTCCAAAAACAAAATACGCCTCTGCAAACTGCAGAGGCGTTCAACGCGGTTCCACTCCGATTTATAACTCAAAAGCTTTAACGCAGCCATACGCAAGGGAATACTGTTACTTCCTCCCGAGAGCCGTCGGACGCACTTCATCCCGCCGTACACAAGAAGTCTTTCAGCTTATGACTTCCTCTCTGGTATGCCGTGTGGGGTTACTCTTCCCGACCATTGCCTTATTTCAAATTGCACATATTATATTGTATTTCGGCGGGGATGTCAACATTTACTTTGTAATGTCAACAACCTTTACGCCGTCTACGATGTATTTTATACCCGATATTACGGCAAGTACAGCTGTGATTCCCAGCAGGATATTTGAGCAGAGGGCAAAATTGCCGAAGCTTTCCGCTGCGGGAGAATGAAAATGCAGACCTGCCATAATGGCGATTGAGAATATCATCTGAGTTGCTGTTTTGAGCTTGCCGAGAATACCCGCGGGAATTATCACACCCTGCGAAGTCGCCACAAGGCGGAACGAGGTGACGAGAAATTCTCTCGTAAGCACAACCATGGGAATCCAGATATTGCACACGTCCGCCGTCATGAAGGCAAGCAGAGCAGCGGTAGTCAGCATCTTATCTGCGAGAGGATCGCAGAGTTTGCCGAATACCGTAATCTGATTCGTTTTCCTTGCAATCTTACCGTCAAGGAAATCCGTAAGAGAGGCAACGACAAAAATCAGGGTCGCCGCAAGATAGTGGAACGGAAAATCAATAACCATTGCCGCAAGGTAAAAGGGAACGAGAATTATTCTGATAACAGTAAGTTTATTAGGTAAATTCATAATAATAAATCCTGGTATTATTTAATATCTTTTCCTATTAAATCATATTCGTTGTAATCAATAACCTCAACCCGGGCGAAATCACCGGGGTTATAATCATGCCCGGACGTGAATTTGATCGTACCGTCAATTTCGGGAGCATCCATATAAGTCCTGCCGGTATAGCAGTCGGCATATCCGTCGTAATCCTCAACGAGCACGGAATAAACATTACCGATTTTTTCGCGGTTTTTGAGCTCGGTGATTTCAAACTGGTCGTTCATGATGATTTCACCACGGCGTGCCTTCACATCCTCCTCAACCTCTCCGTCCATATCAAAGGCGGGAGTACCCTCCTGGGGTGAGAAGGAGAAACAGCCGAGACGGTCAAACTCAACCTCATTGATAAACTCCGCAAGGTTGTCAAACGCTTCCTCATCTTCACCGGGGAAGCCGACCATAACCGTAGTCCTGATAACAGCATCGGGAAGAGCTTCGCGGATACGAGAAATAACGTCACGAAGAAGTGCGCTGTCACCGTGTCTGTTCATCCGTCTGAGGATTCCGTCATCTGCATGCTGAACGGGAAGATCAATATAATGAAGCAACTTGGGCTGATTTTTCATTGCATCAAGAAGCTCGTCCGTAATCTTATCGGGGTAGCAGTAGAGCATTCTTATCCACTCGATGCCTTCAATTTCACAAAGAGCATTCAGTAATTCGGGAAGGCGGAGCTTTCCGTATAAATCCATTCCGTATGCGGTGGTATCCTGGGCAATGAGTATCAGCTCTTTGGTACCCGCCTGAGCAAGCTGCCTTGCCTCTTCAACGAGCGTTTCAAATTCAACGCTTCTGTAATCTCCTCTGATATCGGGGATCGCACAGTAGGTGCATCGGTTTGAACAGCCGTCCGCAATCTTGAGATAAGCCCAGTATTCGGGAGTGGTGAGAAGCCGCTCGCCCGTAAGGGGAAGGAGCATTTTATCGGGAATATCGGTAAATCTCTCCCCTGTCAGTACACGATTCACTATCTCGTCAATATGGCCGATGGCACCGATACCCACAACGGCATCAACCTCCGGCATTTCTTCAAATATTTCTTCCTTATATCTTTCACTGAGGCATCCCGTTACGATAATCTTACCGATTACGCCCTCTGCCTTGAGAGAAGCCATATCCAGAATATTCTCGATTGCCTCCTCCTTGGCGGCATCAATGAAGCCGCAGGTATTGATGATAACGGCATCCGCACCGTCATAGCAATCGGTAATTTCAAATGAATTGCGGTCAAGATTTGCAAGCATCCTTTCCGCATCCACCTGATTCTTGGGACAGCCGAGAGAAATCATACCTACTTTAGTCACAATAGTCTTCCTCCGTATCCGGACCGTATCTGTCAAGGGCGGTTTTGATATCCGACCAGCCGTAGCCGAGCCGCTGAAGCCCCGTGACAGTTTTCCGTATACCCTTTTCGTCATTCAGGTATCTTTTATATTTGGTTGAAAGAAGCACGGCAATATCCTCAACGGGGTCAAGCTCAAGCTCTTCAAGCACCTGACTTATAATATCGGACGAAACGCCGTGACGGAGCAGCTCAGACCTAATGCCGTTTTTGCTCATATGCTTCCTTCTTATCAGAAAGTCCGCCTTATTGCGGGCAAACCGTACATCGTTAATATATCCGTATTCCTCAAGATTGTCAAGTGCCCGTTCAACGTAGGGCGGTTTGTGTCCCTTATTCAGAAGTTTGAGCTTCAGCTCCTTACGGCTGTTGTCGGAGTAAGACAAAAGCCGCAGGCCCGAGATAAAAGCATACCTCGAGCCGACTTCGGTAAAGAATTTTTCACATTCGGCGGAGTCGGTGATCTCCTTTACCCGACAGTAGGGGCAAGTGTACCAGTACTCCGCGTCAACGGTGAACATGTATTCCCCGTCAACGGAAATATGAATTTTATTTTGCTTTCCCTGTGAATAAGTGATTTCCATTATTCGTCTTCGTCAACAACTATGTCAAGCTTCGCTCTTGCGCCTGCCTTTGAAGCAGGCACTTCGGGAGCGGGAACGGATACGGGAGCGGTTTTTTCGGCAGGAGCAATTCTTGCATCGTACTCTGCCTTGATGGCTGCGCGTACCTTTTCCTCAATCTCAGCCGCAAGTACGGTATCGTTGGTGAACAGCTCCTTGACGGCTTCCCTGCCCTGACCGATTTTATTGCCTTCGTAGGAGAACCACGAGCCGCTCTTCTTGACTATGTCATACTTAACACCGAGGTCAACGAGCTCGCCGACCTTGGAAATGCCCTTACCGTAAAGAATATCAAACTCCGCCTCTTTGAAGGGAGGAGCTACCTTATTCTTGACGATTTTTGCCTTGGTTCTGTTGCCGACGATTTCGCTGCCGTTCTGCTTGATTGCCTCGGTACGGCGTACCTCAATACGCATCGTGGCATAGAACTTAAGAGCACGGCCGCCGGTGGTGACTTCGGGGCTGCCATAGATAACGCCGACCTTTTCACGAAGCTGATTGATAAAGATAAGGATAGTATTTGACTTTGCAACCGCACCGGCAATCTTTCTCATTGCCTGAGACATAAGGCGGGCATGCTGACCTACGTGGCTGTCACCCATTTCGCCTTCAATTTCCGACCTGGGAACGAGTGCGGCAACAGAGTCTACTACAATAACGTCAATAGCGCCGGAACGGACAAGTGCTTCGGCGATTTCAAGTGCCTGCTCGCCGTCGTCGGGCTGAGAGACAAGGAGAGAATCAACGTCTACGCCGAGATGACCTGCATATACGGGGTCAAGAGCGTGCTCGGCATCAATGAAGGCCGCCTCTCCGCCGAGCTTCTGCGCTTCGGCGATAACCGTGAGAGCGAGGGTCGTCTTACCTGATGATTCGGGTCCGTAGACCTCTATGATACGTCCACGGGGCATACCGCCGATACCGGTGGCAACGTCAAGGGAAATAGAGCCGGTGGATACGGCTTCGATATTGAGACTGGAATTCTGACCAAGGCGCATGATTGAGCCCTTACCGTAGGCCTTTTCGATTTTTTCAAGAGCTGTTTCTAATGCTTTTTGCTTATCCGACATAGTTTTCGACCTCCAAATATGAATATTACTATTATTTTATACACCTTTTGAAATTAAAAATCAATAGTTTTATTTAACTTTTTTTATTTTTTTCATATTATTTTCGTCCCGATGAAAAATAAATTTTAATTCAGGAAAAAAATGCTTGCATTTTATATGAAAGTCTGTTAATATATCCCTTGTTAATGACTAAAAGGAGGTGCGAATCATGGCAAAATGTGAATTCTGCGGTAAAGAAGTAGCATTCGGCATTAAGGTATCCCATTCACACAGACGTTCCAACAGAACATGGAAGCCCAACGTTAAAAGAGTCAAGGCCGTTGTAAACGGAACTCCCAAGAGAGTTTATGCTTGCACCCGTTGCCTTCGCTCCGGTAAGGTTACAAGAGCCGTTTAAGTGAAGATGATTAAGAGACTGCAGCGCGGTCTCTTTTTCTTTTGCCCTGCAGATGGCTCGCGATGTATGCGTTACGGTAAAAACATATATAAAGAAAATAATATTTTACATATTTCACAATTCATTAGTAGTCGGCTTGAACGTCTGACCACAACATTTAGTGTTTTTGTACGGGGGGTATAAAACTTACCGAAAAGGTTACATTTTAAGTATAATTTGGTGTATAATACAAGCTATCTTTAGCTGGATGACCATGTTAATATTTATATTAACGGTGATAAGATGACATTCAAAGTAAACAGTGAGCGTCTCGGCTCCGCCTTTTCCGTTCCCAACGAAATAGTCGACAAGCATCTGAGAATTGCCGGCGGCGAACAGATTAAGGTACTGCTTCTCATACTCCGCAAGGGTGCCGACAAGCTTGACGAAAACAAAATCGCGAAGGCACTCAAATGTGACGTGAACGACGTAGAGGACTATCTGCAATACTGGATAAACACGGGCATACTGCTTGAGGGTGAGGAAACACCTCAGCCGGAAAAGTACGTTCCCCCTCAGAAGAAAGACGAGCCCAAGCAGGAGAAAAAGCGGGAAGCTTTGCGGCAGGAATATTCAAGGCCCTCATCCTCCGAAATTGCAATACGTCTTGAGGAATCAAAAGAACTGCGTCTGTTATTTGAAGAAATTCAGCAGAAGCTCGGCAAGACCGTGGGTTATGACGGTCAGTGCACCTTTCTGCTTCTTTATGACAGATTCGGTCTGCCCGCAGACGTAATCTATATGCTGGTGGAATACTGTGTCGGTGCGGGAAAAACCGGCTATTCATACATTGAATCGGTAGGAAAGACCTGGAGTGAACAGGAAATAGATACCATTGAAAAAGCGGCGGAAAAGATTGCCGCGTTCAATTCGGTGGATAAATTCTGGAAGAAATTCACGGTGGATACGGGTATAAGCAACCCGAAGCCCACGCTCAAGCAGGCACAGCAGGTTGAAAACTGGCTCAGGGTACTTGGCATGAGCTACGATATGATTATGCGGGCATACGACGTTACGGTTGAAAACACGGGAAAAATCTCCTTTTCCTATATGAACAAGGTGCTTACCGCATGGAAGGACAAGGGATATAAGAAGCCCTCCGACATAGACGGCGACGCGAAAGCAAAATCCGACGCCGTAAAAAAGGACAACGGAAAGGCAAGCAAAAACCCGTCCTACGACCTTAACGAATACACTCAGAATTCAATCAAGGGCAAGCTGAAATATACAAAGAAGGATAAAAAATGAGTTACACGAAGGAAAATCTGCAATATGCGACACAGGTGATTGCGGAAAGAAAGCGCAACGCAGAAAAGACGCACGACATCCGTCACCGTGAGGTCATAAAAAGGATACCCGAAATCGCACAATATGAGTCACAGCTGGCTCAGACCGGGCTTGCACTGCTCAAGGCGATTGATATGGACGGCGACATAGATAAATACGTTGCAGACATTGCTGAAATTAACGGCAGAATCCAGCAATACATCAAAGATGCGCTCGTTAAGGGCGGATATCCCGCGGATTATCTGGAAACACCGTACACCTGCAGAATCTGTGAAGACACGGGCTTCAAAAACGGGAGAATCTGTTCATGCCGCAAAATGCTGCTCAATGAGCTTTCAATTAACGATCTGAGAAAGGTCTCGCCCTCAGACGTATGCAGATTTGACAATTTTTCGCTTGACTATTATCCCGCCGCACCCGATGAAGTCTACGGCATTTCCCCCAGAGAAAAAATGGAGGAAATATTTGAATACTGCAAATGCTATGCGGATGATTTTGACGAAGATTCCGGCTCTCTCTATATGAGAGGAGCAACGGGTCTGGGCAAAACACATCTTTCCCTTGCAATCGGGAACATTGTGGCACTCAAGGGCTTCAACGTAGTATACGGCTCGGCACAGAATCTGTTTTCGGCTATGGAAAAGGATAAATTCTCCAACTTCAACAGCACCGAAACAGAGGACAGACTGATAAACGCGGATTTGCTCATCATTGACGATCTGGGCAGCGAATTCACCACGCGTTTCACGGTAGACAAACTGCTGAACGTTATAAACACAAGAATAAATCTCAGAAAGCCGGTAATCATATCCACAAATCTTTCGGATAAGGAGCTTGAAGAAAAATACGACCAGCGTATCACTTCAAGAATCATCGGCAATTATACTCCCCTGTATTTTATGGGCAGGGATATCAGGCAAATCAAAGCATCAGAATAAGAGGTAAACAATGAACATTATCGCAAAACTCACTCAGGAATTAAATCTTCAGCAATGGCAGACGGAAAACGTAGTAAAGCTTCTTGACGAGGGCTGTACAGTCCCCTTCATCGCAAGATACAGAAAGGAACAGCACGGAACACTTGACGACCAGATCATCCGCGAGCTTTCCGAAAGACTTGAATATTTAAGAAATCTTGATAAACGCCGTGAAGAGGTAAGAGGACTTATAGCAGCTCAGGAAAAGCTGACCGACGAAATCTCCGCCGCCCTTGACAAGGCGCTTACGGTTACTGAAATCGACGATATTTACAGACCCTTCAGACCCAAAAGAAAAACGAGGGCTTCAATTGCAAAAGAAAAGGGACTTGAGCCGCTGGCAGACGCAATATATGCACAGCAGGCGGATTCGCCCTCACCCATAGAGCTTGCAGAAGGATATATTGACCCCGAAAAAGGCGTTGAAACCGCCGAGGATGCACTCAAGGGTGCTCTTGACATTATTGCGGAAAATATTTCCGATGACCCCGATATCAGAAAGAGACTTCGTAATCTTTTCACCGTAATCGGAACGGTCACCGTTACCGCCGCAGACAAGGATACTCAGAGCGTATACACCATGTATTACGATTATTCCGAGCCGGTAAAGACGATTGCAGGTCACAGAATCCTTGCCATTGACAGAGGCGAAAAGGAAAAATTCCTTAAAGTCAGCGTTACGATAGACACCGTAAAGGCGTCCAACGTAATCACAAGCGTTACCCTTAATCCCGCCGGCTCACCCACCACGGAGGCGGTAAGAGAAGCGGGCTCGGATGCATACAACAGACTTATTTACCCTTCGGTTGAGAGAGAAATCCGTAATATGCTTACGGAAAAAGCGGCGGCAGGTGCGATAAAGGTATTTGCCCTCAATACGAAAGAGCTTCTTCTTCAGCCGCCCGTAAAGGGAAAAACCGTTATCGGTCTTGACCCCGGTTACAGAACGGGCTGTAAGGTCGCAGTCGTTGACAAGACCGGCAAGGTACTTGACACAGGCGTTATTTACGTTACCCACAGCGAAGCTCAGAGAAATCAGGCCAAGGTGCTTATCAAGAATCTCATTGCAAAGCACCACGCAAACTGTATTTCCATCGGCAACGGCACCGCTTCAAAGGAAACGGAAATCTTTGCCGCGGAAATCCTCAGAGAAATCAATGCAGACGTTTCCTATATGGTAGTAAGCGAAGCGGGTGCTTCCGTTTACTCCGCTTCAAAGCTTGCCGCAAAGGAATTCCCCGACTATGATGTTTCGCTCAGAAGCGCGGTTTCCATTGCAAGACGTCTTCAGGATCCTCTGGCGGAGCTGGTTAAAATCGACCCCAAGGCAATCGGCGTGGGTCAGTATCAGCACGATATGCCTCCCAAGGAGCTTGACGCCGCACTTGATGCGGTTATCGAGGATGCGGTAAACTCCGTAGGCGTTGACCTCAACACCGCTTCCGCTCCCCTGCTTTCAAGGGTATCCGGCATCAATTCCACCATTGCTTCAAATATCGTTGATTTCAGAGATGAAAACGGTGAATTCACCTCAAGAAGTCAGCTCAAAAAAATTCCCAAGCTCGGTGCAAAGGCATTTGAGCAGTGCGCGGGCTTCCTCAGAATCCCCGAAAGCAAAAATCCCCTTGACCACACCGGCGTTCATCCCGAAAGCTACGATGCGGCAAAGGAACTGCTTAAAATATTCTCTTACACTCCCGACGATATCGGCTCGGAAGAGGTAGCCGCCATCAAGCAGAACGTTCAGCTTCTGGGTGAGGAAAAGGTTGCCGAAAAGCTGGGAATAGGTATTCCCACTCTGAAGGATATCATCAAGGAGCTGATTGCTCCCGGCAGAGACCCCAGAGACGAGCTTCCCAAGCCTATGCTCCGCACGGACGTCATGGATATCAAGGACCTCAAGCCCGGTATGGAAATGACCGGTACAGTCAGAAACGTAACGGACTTCGGCGCGTTTATTGACATCGGTGTTCACGAGGACGGTCTGGTACACATTTCACAGATTACGGATAAATACATCAAGCACCCCTCCGAGGTGCTGAAGGTAGGTATGGTAGTCACCGCATGGGTACTGAACGTTGACCTTGTAAAGGGCAGAATCGGACTTACCATGAGAGAAAAGAACAGACCCGAAATAAAGGAATAATAAAAGATAAGACCTGAGGCATACCGCTTCAGGTCTTTTATATTACTTATCAACAAATTCCCAGAAATCAAGATTCAGTTCCAATCCTCCGGGATAGATGAAAAGAGTCTTCCATTCTCCGTCCAGCTTGACGAAGTAAACGGTTTCAAGAATAAAAACCGATTTATACTTTGTTCCGCTCTTTTCGGATTCAAAGGTAAACCTGATATCCGCCGACACGACCTTATCAATATCATCCGCGGTGATTTCGGGCTCAACACCCTCAAGGGCAGTATACCTGATAAGCTCCTCTGTCTGTTTATCATTAAAGGTGTGCTTATCAATGAGCTTGTATTTCAGCTTTTTGATTTCGCCTACCTGAGAATAAATATTGTTGCTCATCACGGCATCAAGAGTTTTTGCGATACCTATGCTCTTTGCCGTATAGAATTGGTCATAGGTCAAGCCGTTATAGCCGACGGGACTCAAGCTCTTGCAGAACGCCTCGGTATCAAGACTGCTGAAGGCCTCAACGGTATCACGGGCGGCACGCGAATACCCGGTAAACGAGGATATAATGAGCACTGCCGCAACTATCAGCCCGATGACGGCTATTCCGCCTGCTGCCAGAACGAGAAGCTTACGGGAACGTGCCGTCTTCTCACGGTCTTTTTCGGGTCGGACGGTCTCCTCGGCAATATCATTATCAAGACCGAACATTTTTTCTATTTCATTTTGGTTCTTTTTATTTTTGAATGCCATAAAAAGTCAACCTTTCAGATTTTTGCGAAAATTACTGCTTTGCTCCGCAATATACACAGAATGCGCTGCCCGAATCAATGCTTTTACCGCAGGCGGGGCAGAATTTTGCATCGGATGCGGGAGCGGGTGCCGGAATATCCATCGGTATGTGAGCCGGCGCACACGCGGGTGATGAAGCATCCATATCAACGGGCTGAGGATTAACGGGAGCGGGAATTGATGAGGGCGGTGCGGTCATGGGAACGGGTGTGGGAATAAACACGGGAGCTGATGCTTCCGAGGGTGCGGGAGCGGAGGCGTCGGGAAGACGGAATCCGCAAAGGGTGCAGAATTTATTCCCTTTTACGACTGCGGCACCGCAGCTGGGACAATTTATATGCTCATCGGGTCCGTTTACGGGCTTACCGCACATAATGCAGAAAGCGTTGCCGGAGGCAACCTCGGCGTGACAATGCGGGCAGACCGTAACGCCCTTGAGAGCGTTAAGCTGTTTTTTGAGATTCTCAAGATTTGCGTTGGTATCGTTTATCGCCTTTACGATTTCGGAAAGCTGTTCGTTATAATTTCCCTCGTAAAGCTTGATATAAAGCTGACCCAACTGGGTGTAGTAAGAATTGATTTTTCTTTCCTCTTCGCCTATTTCGGCGTTGACCCTTGCGATTTCACCCATATTTTTAGTTTTATTTGTCAAATCCTGCCAGGCGCCTGCGCCCTTGGCTGTTACCTGATCAAAAAATCCCATAAACTGCCTCCGATGATAATGATTTATATATTCATATTATCACAGGGTCCCGGCTTTTTCAAGATAATTATATCAATTTCGTGTTGTACAAAACGGGCCGGATGTGTTATATTTGTTATACAAAGTCAGGAGGCGCGTATATGTTCAACAAAATACTTGCTCTGCTCATGTCTGCCCTTTCGGCAGCAGGTCTTTTCTTTTTTGATATGACTGATAACTACACCTTTGAAATCGACGCGTCCGATTTGGGCGAGACCATAGGGAATAAGGCAAGCAATGTCAATCTCTGGGAAATGGGTCAGCACTATTACGGTGACGATTCAAGCGAAAAGGATAATATTTACGACTTCGTTGATTACGTTCAGCTCATGCAGTGCACCGGCGGAAATTCATCAAGAGACCTTCTCGTAAATCCCGAGGACAGAACGGTGCTTGACGATTATGATTTCACAAAACTGATAAAAAACTGTCACGGCATACTCAGAGTTGGCGCCAAGCCCTGCCTCAAGATAGGAAACGTGCCGGCAAAATACTCATCAAATGCTTACTCTATCGGCTTTGAGGTAAATGTACTTCCCCCGGACGACTATGACGTATATTACAATTATATCAAAGCAATGGCTCAGGCGCTGGTGGACGAATTCGGCAGAGAAGAGGTTCTCTCCTGGCACTTCACCTGCTTCACCGAATACGAAAACTATGACTGGTTCAAATGTGACACTCCCGAAGAAACCGCAGAGGCGACCTGCAAAATGTATGACTACATCGTGGATGCCCTGCAGACCGTAATCGGCGAAAACGTTTATGTAGGCGCACATTCAATGACCGTCACCGAGGGCGGCTGGGACGAAGGGCTTTTCATTAAGCACTGCGCTCAGGGTACGAATTACAAGACGGGTAAAACGGGCACAAGGATATGCTGTCTTTCCGCTTCATATTACGAAGATGAGCCGGGTCTCGTCGGCAAAAGAAAAACTCTTGCCGAAACTATCGGTTATCTTCAGAAATGTGCAAAGAAATACGGACTCGAAAACGTGGATTTCGGCATTGACGAGGGCAGAGTTCTCAGCGGCAACGCAAGCGGATTCAACAAGAGCGACCTGCTTTCAAGGACCGTGGGCTATACCTGGCAGGCGGCTTACGACGCGCGGCTCTACGGTACGCTGATTGATATCGGCGGCTCATACCTCTCAAGCTGGGATTACAAATCCGACGGTCTGAACAACGGCGTACCCACCGTAAGCTATCACGTTGCAAGACTCATTTCGGGATTTGCTTCCTCGTTAAAGGCGAAGGTTAAAAAAGTACTGTCCGGCCTCATTTTCAAAGCGGAGGTCAACACTTACGCCGGATTTGACAAGGATAAAAACACGCTTCACATAATGGCCTACAATTACAAAAATCAGCTTGATTACTCACGCAAGGCGGATCTGAAATTTAAAATAAAAGCTCCGCAGTTTGAGGACGGAGAAGTTACGGTCACAAAATACCTGATAAACGATGATTGCAATTTCTTTGACGAATGGATGTTGGACAGAAAGGACAATAATCTTACGGATGATTTATTCGGCTGGTCTCCCGACTGTCCCTGCATAGGCGGGAACGAATCAAAGGGTGACGTCAAAAAGATATATAACGAAAACAAGAACAAATATTACGAATGCGCCGAGCTGATACCCGTTACGTTTACGGGTGAGGTCATAAACGGAAAGCTTGAAATAAGCGAAAGCATCGGCGGAAACAACGTAGTATTCTACGAAATAACACAGTAAGGAAAGAGGCACGTCCGAAGACGTGCCTCATCTTATTTTACGACACTTACGGTTTTCCGAAAAAGTGCTGAACGAAAACAAATCCCGTACCGTTGGTGCAGGGAGCTACACCGATACCCATATATTCATAATCAGGATTTATCATATTTACATAGTGCCCCTCGGAACTTTTCCAGCCGTCGCAGACTTCCTTTGCGGAGGTATAGCCCATCGCTATATTTTCTCCTCTGCTGCCGCGAAAGCCGTTCAGGTCAAACACGCTTGACCAGGGTCGGCCGTTCGGGCGAGTATGGGAAAGAACTCCGGTTGCCGCCATTTCCGCCGCTCTGACACACGCCTGCTCGGTAAGCTTTGAATCGAGTGCAAGTGCCGGCAGACCCTTTTCGGCTCTGGCGATATTGGTCTGCGTAAGCACCTCATAAATCATACTGTCGTAGGTCGAGGCGTTTTCCTTCGCTTCGGACAGGTATGCTTCATAGTACTTATCTTCCTCCTTACCGAAGTTGAAGAAGGAGCTGAAGTTACCGAAAAATCCGGTCAGAGAAACTATAAGCGACATTATGAATGCCAGTATGCTTTTTAACATTTATCATTCCTCATTTATTGAACAGACGTTCAAGCTTATATTTCCATTCGTATACGGCGGGGCCGTAGTCACGGGGAATCACGGTTGAACCGACGACGAATGCCTCAACGCCCTTAAGCAGATATTCAAGTGCCAGGCCCATCAGCTTACGGGATGCGGCAAGGGCTCTGATTTTTGCGATTATCTCATCCGGCTCAAGGCGGGGAATATTGCCGTACATAATCGCCGCAACCTCTTCGTCTTTAATAAGGCCTCCGCTCATAAGCGCTGAAATTTCGTCATTATCCGCGGCAAGAAGCGCCCTCTTGACGAAGTCAATAAGGCAGCACATCGCACCGATTTTCTTATAGTAAGTTACATTGTATTTCCACAGAGTGTCAATATTCACGCTGCCGTTTTCAATGATGGCATCGGCAAGCATCTGACCGGCTCTGAACGCATTGGCAATGCCGTTGCCCATAAGGGGAACGGTCATAAAAGCGCAGTCGCCTACACTTGCGTATCCGGGAGCTGTCATTATCGGAGCTGGATATCTTACGGGAATGTATATTCTGTGACCGCCTCTGAGAAGAGTGTCGCCGATAAGAGGATTATCGTATTTAAGCTGATTGAATGCGCTTTCGCATTCCTCATCGGTAAAGCCGCCGATTTTACCTATAAGCGTACTGACGGTGCCGTCGGTTTCAAGACCGCACCAGCAGATACCGGGAAGACCGCAGTAATTGAGATAGTAACAGTATTTACCTGGTTCAACTCCCTCGGCAGGGGTATAATAGGCGTGACGGGTTTCAAATTTTTCGTGGGGAAGCGGCTCCTCGGTAATACCGAATTTGCCTTTGAAGGATTTTCTGAAGGGAGAATCCATACCGGATGAATCAATTACGAGGTCGGCGTAAATATCCTCTCCGTTTACGACGATGCCCTTGACTCTGTCACCCGTAAAAATAAGACGGTCAACGGGAGTGTCAAATCTGATTTCCACACCCGCTTTTTCGCATTCCTTAACCTGAATGACGCCGAAGGCCTTTCTCTCTATATTCCAGGTCCTTGCTTCCTCGGGCATATCCACCGTAAGGGATGAGTCGCACGATGGCGAAACAAAGGTGGGGATGGTGCTTTTTACCGTTCCTTCCGGAAGGGGTATGTCAAGATCGGAAAAAAGAGAGGTTTCCACCACGTCTATCTGGTCATGGCAATGATTCTCACGCGAATCCTTTTCAAAAATAACGACTCCGTGACCCGCTTTAGCAAGTATTTTTGCGCACTGCATACCGCCCTGTCCGGCACCGATAACGATAATTTTCACAGTCATTCCTCCTATTCCGTCCTATTATAATAATAATTTGCTTTTTAGTCAATATTAAAAAACTGTCTGTATCCGTTCACTATGTATTTTCTTGACATGATTTTGCCGTCGGTTTATAATTGTTGTTAAGGTCTGACGGTGATTTGCAGACGATTAAACGAAAGGATGTTCAAAAATGAAAAAAGCATTATCCGTAATACTCTGCCTCGTACTTGTACTTTCCCTTGCAGCCTGCGGTGCGGCAAAGGAAGAGGAAAAGGTAAACGAAGCAAAAGCAAGTGCAGTTCTTACCGTTGAAAAGAAAGAACTCAAGTCAGGCGATACATTGAAAATCAATGTAAAATCAGAGGGTCTGAATTATGAAACGAGTCCCTGGGTGGGCATCGTTCCCGCAGGTGACTACGCAACCGAATATGACATTGACGACGTTGATCTCTGGTATGAATATATTACCGAAGATACACAGGACTTTGAAGTAAATCCCGACGAAATCGGACTTGAAAGCGGCGAATATCTCGTTACCGTTGCAGACAGCGATGACAACGAAACAGGCGGAATTCTTGCCACAGAAACAATCTCATTCACAAAGGATGCCGAGGAAGCCGAGGAAAAGGACGAAGGTGTTGAAAAGAACTCAGCATATTTTGCGGAAAAGTACGGTCTTAACATCTGCCCCTTCAGCATCAGTGTCAACGGAGAAGAAAAGGATTATCATTTCCGTAACGGCGGTGACCTTACAATATGGACATTTACAGAGGAAAATACCGACGGCTGGTATTACTACAATGACCGTGTTATTTCCGCCGACAATAAATATGCCATCGGTCCCGAAATAGACAGCTTTTCATCATCCTGCACATACGAAGCACAGCCCTATGACGGTCCCGCTCTCACTCCCGAACAGCAGGCTGAAATAAAAGACGGTGTGCTTTACATTCTCAATTCCTATACTCCTTACAGATTAAACTGGGGTGTAGCTCTTGAAAGTGAAACAGAAGAAGCCGAAATTGAGTATTCCGCAAACGATATTGAAGACGATTTTAATGCAGGCGAAAATATCTGTTTCTATTCCGGATATGATATAAACGGTGACGTCGAATTCAATGCGGAGCTGCTTATTTTCAATCACGACGGTGATATGTCGGTTTACGGTGCGGAAATGACAGACGGTCTGAGAGAAACAGCGGTTGACAGCATTACACTCACCAATCCCGAAAACGAAGCACCCTCAGGCACATTCAGCATTGCAGAGCCCGGAAGATACGACATCGTACTTACATACGACGGTTTTATTGCCGGTTATGTTGTAATCACCATTGAATAAGTATCGGAGGACACTTTATGTTTCTGAAGTTCACAAAAGCATTCGGTCAGCCCGGCTGCGTAGCTCTTTATGCGGTGTTTTCGGCACTGGCAGTTAAAATAACCGTAATCCCCCTGATATTGCTGCTGGTAATGCACTTTACCGAATATCTGATTATAGGACATAAGGTTGCCAAAGAAAACGGGTTGGGAATTGCAGAAGGATTCCTGAAATGTATGTCCTTCGGCTTTACCTGGTGGCTGCCGATAAAAAAAGAATCAGAAAACACATCAGAGGATAAAGCGAACTGAATAACGGAGAGTGTGCCCTAAAAGGTACACTCTCCTATTTTTATTTTATTATAAGATTGATTTTTCCATCTGCGTAATATATAATAATTTTGTATGCGGTCGGAAAGACCGTAATACTGTGTAAAGCACAATTTTAATCTGAAATCAGGCATTGAAATGACAGACACAAAAAAAGAAAACAGAATCGTATTTATCTGCTGGCTTGCTTATATGGTAGCATATATCGGCAGACTGAATTTCTCGGCATCCATAGTGGCAATCATCAGCGATACGGGGCTTACCAAAGCCGCGGTAGGTATCGTCACCACCTTCTTTTTCTTTGCCTACGGAATAGGGCAGCTGGTCAACGGCATACTTTCAAAGCACTATAACGGCAGGATAATGGTGTTTATTTCCCTGATGATTTCATCCGTGCTGAATTTTGCAATTCCAATGTGCGGAAACAACGTATCCGTAATGAAATATATATGGCTTCTCAACGGTGCGGTGCAGTCAATTCTCTGGTGTACCCTCATCAAGACCATTTCCGAATTTGTTTCGGATAAGGGAATGCCCAGAGCAATATTCGTAATGAGCACCACCAATACCGTAGGCACTTTTGCGGTTTACGGCATGTCGGCATTTTTTGTAAGATTCGCATCCTGGCGAATCACCTTCTTTGTGGCGTCCGCTCTGCTTGTAATCACGGCGTTCATATGGTATATCGGTTACGGCAACGAAAAGCCGCCCATCGTTCTCAAAAAAGATCTGGAGGAAAAATCGTCTGTCAGACACAGCGGAGTAATGATTGCCTGCATAGCCATGATATGCCTTGCCGGCATTGCAAACGGCTTTATCAAGGACGGCGTGAACACCTGGGTACCCAGCGTACTGAACGAGGAATTCGGCGTAACGGAATCCCTTTCAATACTGCTTACGTTCCTGCTTCCTCTCATGTCAACCCTCAGCGCGGGTCTGATAAGAAAAATCCACGAAACCGTAAAATCGCATTCTCTCATGAATACGATGCTTTACGGTGTTACCGCATTACTCTGCGGCGGAATAATCTTTTTCTTCGGAAAAGGAAACGTGGTATTCATTATGGTATGCTTCATAATGACCTCTGCGGTAATGGCAATGGTAAACAACGTAATTACGAGTATGTTCCCTCTGGACAGAAGAAAGCTTATGGGCTCCGGCTTTGCGGCAGGTCTGCTCAACACCTTCTGCTACGTGGGCAGTACGATAACATCATATACCCTCGGCGCAGTTGCGGATAAGAGGGGCTGGAACACCGTATTCATTATAATGCTCTGTGTCAGCATAGCGGCGTTTGCCGTTTCCGCTGTGGGCAGTATATTTGACAGAAAAGTTAACCGTATAACCGAATAAATGAAAGGCGACCTTAAAATGAAAAACAAAATTATTCTCACCTCTCACCCCATGCGTAAATGCACGATTTTCCCCGAAGGAAGTCCCGAAATTCCCGCCGGACTTTTTACCGTAAAAAACGAAAAGCCCGATTTCACAGGTTTTCCCTATCCCCTTCCCAATGCCAAAAAGGATTACACAATCCGGGCAGACGGTGACGGAGTAATCTGGTACGGCTCGTCAAAGGGTGTTACAAGATACGACCCCGATGCGGAATATGATTTTGACAAGGTGTCATACTTTGCCGCAGACAGAGATTTGCCCGACAATAACGTAAAGGCAATCCTTCCCATGGGCAGAAACGCATGGGTGCTTACTCAAAGCGGTGCGGCATTTATTGAAGAGGTCACCTTAACGGGCAAGCAGGTCAGCGATATCCTTCTTAAAGAAACCCTTGATATTGTTGACCGCAGAGGTATGGTCAGCCAGAGACAGCTTAAGAAGGCAAGAGACCTTTCCTCAAAGTTCCCCTTTGCACATTCCGATAACGACGGCGGATTTACCGCCTGCTTCTGTATGGGCGAAATATTCAGATACGCCGTTTTCAAAAGAGAAAAGGGCATTGACGACCCCGAAACGGTTGAAGCAAAAAAGGTTGCCGTGAGAGCTCTTGAGGCGTGCCTGCTTCTTTGCCATATTCACGGCAGAGGCGACGGCTTCGTTGCAAGGACTTACGTAACGACTACGGAGGAAACACCCGACGACGGTATTTTTTTCAAGCGAAACGGCGACAAAGCGGTCTGTGTTGAAACAACGGAATCAAAGAGAAGAGGCGTTGTGGGCTATGAGATAAGTTGCTCCGCTCCCATTCCCGAACGACTCCGCCATCTGCTTACTGATTACGGTTTCACCGAGGATGACGTTATCTACAAGGCGGACACGAGCTCCGATGAAATCACTCTGCAGGTACTTAATTTCCTTTTTGCACATTGGTATCTCACCTGCGACGATAAAGAGCTTGACGAAATCATAAAGCAGACTGTCAAAGGCATAGCAGACCATATCATTGACCATAAATTCATTCTTGCCGACTATTCGGGCGAAAGCACAACCTGGGCAAAATGGAACGAAGATTATTTCATGACGGAAGACGGCTACGTTGACGGAGCGCTCAACTCCGCAGAGCTTCTCTTTTACCTCAAGGCCGTAACGGAAATCACGGGCGAAGAGGGCAGATATCTTGAAACCTACAACTATCTCATTAACGAAAAGGGATATGCCGACCTTACCGAAAAGCACTGGGACAGAGCGTTCCAGATAAATTTCGTTGAAGACGTCAATCTGTTTGAGTCAATCATGTACGGTGACCACATGCTCTGCTCCGCATCCTTCGCAGGTCTCGGCATGCTGGAAAAAGACCCCGTTCTGCTTGAAAAATACAGACGCGGCTACAAGGCATGGTGGACCACCTCTCTCGAAAGAGAGCATAATCCCGGCTACGATTTTCTCTATCTGCTGGGCTGTCCCGACGAAGAAATCAACTGTGACAGAGCAAGAGAATGGTTTTACAGGTCAAACCTCAGCCGTCTTGCATCCGGTGTTTCCCTTGTCGGCAGACACGACATCCCCGTCAGAGAATACTCCCCCGAATACAAGCAGACAAGCGTACTTCTGCCTCCCGACGAAAGATTCATTTCAAAGTATGACCGCGATTCTCTTGAATACAAGAATGAGGACAGCGGCGGAATGATGTACGTTGAGGGCTGCTATCCCTTCAACTTTGCATACTGGCTCGGCAGACTTTACGGATTTATCGAAGGAGAATAATCATGAAGCAGAATATACATCTTATTGGCAACGCTCACCTTGACCCAACCTGGCTGTGGAGATGGCAGGAGGGCTGCGGCGAAGTAATGCAGACATTCCGCTCCGCAGTTGACAGACTTAAGGAATATGACGATTTTGTATTCACCTGCTCCTCCGCCTGCTATTACAGATGGGTTGAGGAAATTGACCCCGATTTATTTGAAGAAATCAGGGAAATGGTGAAGGCGGGCAGATGGGTCCCCGTAAACGGCTGGTGGGTACAGCCCGACTGCAATATGCCCTCTGCGGAAAGCTTCGCAAGGCAGGCATTATACAGCCAGCTCTATTATCAAGAAAAATTCGGTCAGATATGCCGTGTAGGATATAATGTTGACTCCTTCGGACATAACGGTATGCTTCCTCAGCTGCTCACTCTTGGCGGTATGAGATGCTACGTAATGATGAGACCGGGTGAACACGAAAACGGCGAAATGCCCAAGGGACTTTTCTGGTGGGATTCCGCGGACGGCTCAAGGGTACTCACCTACCGTATTCCAACGGGTTATGCCGAAAACGGCAAAAAATCCATTGATAACGCCATAAAGCTTCTCTCCGATATGGGCGAGGAAAGCAATCACGGTATGATGCTCTTTTACGGCGTAGGCAACCACGGCGGCGGGCCCACAAAGGGCGGTATTGAATATATCAGGTCCCTTATGGCTTACGGATGGAGCGGGCTTAAATTCTCATCTCCCTTTGAATATTTCAAAGAGGTATGCTCAAACGGACTTGATATTCCCTCGTGGAGCGATGACCTTCAGCACCACGCCAGCGGCTGTTACTCGGCGACCTCACTCATCAAGCAGATCAACAGAAAAGCGGAATTTTCCCTTGCAAATGCCGAAAAATGGAATACCGTTGCTTCGGCATCCTACGGCCTGCCCTCATCCCGCAAGGCATTCAGAGAAGCGTGGCTTGACGTATGCTACAATCAGTTCCACGATATAATGTGCGGATGCTCAATCCGTGAGGCATACGATGACGCAAGGGCTCAGGTCGAATCAGCAATCGCCTTTGCCGACAAGGAAGAAAACAAGGCGATGCTCCGTATTACCGGCAAAATCAACACCTGGATTGACGGCGTTTCCGATACGGTTTTCTGCAACGAAAGACACCACTGCGAAAATCACAGATTTCCCAGACACATTGCGGTATTCAATCCTCTTTCCTACGAGGTGAAGACCACCGTAAGAACATATCATCCCTCAAAGAAGGTAGTCGATGCAGACGGCAACAGCGTACTGTTTTCAAACGTCCGCTCATCGCGTTCAAACGACAGCCATAAAGACACCGTATTCTGTGCGGTCGTTCCTCCCATGGGATATGCGGTATATAAGCTCTGGTTTGACGATGCGGAGGTTGACGCAGAAAATCAGTCAACGGATATCAAGACGGGAGAATACTTCCTTGAGAACAAATACGTAAGAGCGGAATTTGATGCCGCCACGGGTGCAGTCAGCTCCCTGGTCACAAAGAAGGACGGAAAAGAGCATATTTGCTCCGGCTCGTTCATCCCCACGGTAATAGACAATTCAAAGCCCGACACATGGGCACATAATATATTCAGATTTCACGACGTTATCGGCACGATGACTCCCGAAAGCATCAAGCTTGTTGAGTCAGACGGTGCAAGGGCAGTAATCAGAGTACGCCACACCTACGGCAAATCCTATCTTTCCCAGGATTTCATTCTTGACAGCGAAAGCGAAATGATAAGAGTCAAGGCAAGAGTACTCTGGCAGGAGCCCCTTACCATGCTGAAGATGCCCGTAACCGTTCCCGGCAGTAATCCCGTTTCAACCTACGAAATCCCCGGTGGCTTCATCAAGAGACCGGCAAACGGAGAGGAAGAGCCGGCTCTTACATGGGCTGACGTTACCGCAGAAGGAAACGGTGTAGCACTAATCAGCGATTCAAAATACAGCTATGACTGTCCCGACAACACCCTTCGTCTTACGATGCTGAGAAATTCAATCTTTGCCGACCACTATTCGGACAGACCCGATGCGGACTTTGCGTACTGTGATGAGGGACTGCAGAGATTTGAATACGGCATTTATGCTCATTCCGGCGAAGCGGAGGACAGCAGAGTGCAGTACTATGCAGATATTCTCAACAATAAGCCCTGCGCAGTTCCCGTGGGCTATCATAAAGGAAGCGAGCCCCTCGTAAAATCATTCATTTCCGTTGATAAAAACAACGTTGAGATAATGTCCCTCAAGTCCTGCGAGGACGGTTCGGGAGATTACATCCTGCGCATGAGAGAGACGGCAGGCAAAGAAACCCGCGTATCAATCGTATGCGATATAATCAATGCGGGATTCCGTGCAGACTTCAAGGGTCAGGAAATCAAGACCTTCCGTATTGACGGTGACGGTTACGTTTCAGAAACAGACTTCCTTGAAGGAATAGTAAAATAAACAGAAAAGCGGATGCCCGTGAGAGCATCTGCTTTAAGTTTTATATCAGTTTTTGTAATACTGAGGAAGATACTGCTTATGTGCTTCCTTCATTTCCTCAAAGCACTTATGAGCTGCTTCCCAGTCGCCTACGAGAGGATGTATAAGAAGGGCGTTGAGTGCCGCTTCCTCGTCACCGTCTCTGCCTGCCTTGACGGTAAGATTCTCATACTGCTTGACTACCGTCATAAGTCCGATAATGTGCTTATTCGTAACCTCACCTACGGGAACGGGCTTTGCACCGTCCTTACCGATAACCGCGGCAACCTCAATTACGTCGTCGGGCTTAAGGAAGGGAAGAGTATCGCCGTTTTTAATATTTACGACCTGAACATCGTTGATGTCGTTGGCGATTGCATTGATAAGATTTACGGCAACAAGTGAATACTTGTGACCGCCTCTCTGGTCAAGAAGTGCGGGCTTGACGTAAAGGCCTTCGTCGGAATACATTTCAAGAAGCTGCTCTTCAATTTCCATACATACCTGAGCTCTGCTCTTTTCGCCGTGAAGAAGATGGTCAAGCTTTGCGTTTCTGCAGTAATAATACTGAAGATATGATGAAGGAATGGCGTGGATTGCCTTGAGGGTTTCAAGTGAGAAGCCGTCATCCTTGATATTTGACATTACCTTGGGAGTGAAGCCCTCGCCGATAAGCTTATCAATAAGCTCCTCACCGTGAAGACGAACAGAGGTAAACCAGCTCAGATGATTAAGACCGACATAGGTATATTCCATATCCTCGCCGACGTCTTCCTTGGTATCGTCAATCATATCAATGGGAACGTTGCACAGGCCTATGCACTTAACGTTTGTGTTATTGAGAACAAACTCGGTGATAATGCCCGAGGGATTGGTGAAATTGATAAGCCATGCATCGGGGCAGACTGCTTCAATTCTGTCACAGATATTCTTGATGACGGGAATGGTTCTTTGTGCCTTGAAGAAGCCGCCGATACCGGTCGTTTCCTGACCGATAAGGTTATACTTAAGGGGAATCGTTTCGTCAAGATGTCTGCAGGGAAGCTTACCTACACGAATCTGAGTTACAACGAAATCGGCACCCTGAAGTGCTGTATCAAGGTCATCCGTAAGGACTGTTTCGCAGTCAACACCCGCTGCCTTGAGCATACGGATACAGAGGTTGCCTACGATAGTTCTCTTGCGGTCGTCTATGTCCATAAATGAGATTTTCTTAAGCTTGAGTGAATCCTGTGCCTTGAGAAATCCGTCAATAAGCTCGGGGCAATAGGTACTGCCGGAACCGATAACGGCTACGTTGATTTCTTTCATAATATATCCTCCAATCGGCAAACCGCCGTTTATATTAAACGTATTTTTGCATAATCCAGTTGATACATCCCGTTACCGGGGGCTGAGTAAGCTTAATGAATTTAAGCTTTCTGCCGCTGTACTTCTGTGATTTTTCAAGAAGCATATCAATATACGGCTTATTATCAAGCTTTGCATTGATTGAGCCGGAAAGCACGACCTCAATCTCTTCACCCTCAAAATTAAGCTGTGAAGCAAGAGCGGCTATGAGCTTTGCGCCTCTCTCTGCCATTGCTTCGCAGTATCTGAGTGCGGGAGCATCGCCCTGCTTTGCCGCTTCAAAGAAGAAGCCGATAAGATTGCGGATATGTTCCTTCCCGCCGTTTCCTTCTATCTTATCAATAAGAGTAAGGAACTGCTCTCTGTCGGTAAAACTGTATTCGTTCTTTACCATATCGGTAATGAGCGTCTTTTCAAGGCCTAAGAAAAGTTCGTCATAGACAAGCTCAAACGCCTTGAACATTATATTCGTTCCGCCGGAAATATCGCCGGTAAATTCACCCAGACCTCCGAGCTGAAGCATTTTTCCATCTGAATCGATACCGTTGCAGCATACACCCGTGCCGCAGTTGAAGCCGATTGCCGTGCCCGTTTCCGAGCCCGCCTTTACAACGATAAAGCCGTCGTTGAAAATTTCAAAATTATCAAGTCCCTTATCCTTGAGCATAGCGCACATTTTATCGTGCTGCCAGGGATGGTCAATACCCGCAAGTCCCATAAGCGTAAAGGACACGTCTGAAAGTTTTATCTCGGATTTGCCGCAAAGATTATTGATGCCTTCCATTATGATATCGCTTGCTTCGTCAAAAGCTCCGTCAAGATTTTCGTGATTGCTTCCGGGGCCCTCGCAGATTGCAAGCATTGTCTTTTTTTCGTTAAAAAGTGCAAACGCCGTCTTGGTGCCGCCGCCGTCAACGCCAATATAGTACTTCATAGATTACTCCTTCCTCAAAACCGAATTATTCATCAAAGAACTCGTCACAGACCTCTTCAAGGCAGAACGCACCGCGTCTGAAGGGTTCTCTTTCAATCCACATACCGTTTGTGAAATCGGGGAACGGAACAGGTGCCGAGCCGATTGCGATTGATTGCTCCGAAAGGCAGGTTACCGCCATCCACGTTGCCGTATCGTAAACGTCAATGGGGGGCTGTGCGTCAAGCCGTACGCTTTCGACGAAGGCGCTGAGCACAAGATAATCCATACCGCCGTGACCGCCTGCGTGAATACCCTCTTCGGAATACTTTTTCCACAGAGGATGCTCATACTTATCACGGTATCCGTCCTTTTCAAAATCCTGAGGCCTGTGCATCCAGTCCCCTTCCTGAACCTTCGTCTGCTTTTCAAGGAAAATGGCGTTGCCGTCCTCCATATAGAAGCCGTTTGTACCCTGAACTCTGTATCCCCTTGAATAGGATCTGGGAAGTGAGCAGTCGTGAGTAAGCACTACGGTCTCACCGTTTGCGCATTTGATAAGGGTGGTGGTAACGTCACCCTGATTGAAGTTGTAATCAGCGAGGTCATAATCCTCGCCTTTGTTTTCAACAATCCACTTGTGAAGTCCTCTTGACTTGGTGGTCATTGAAACGAGGGAAATATATCTGTTGCCTCTGTTGATGCCGAGCACCTTGGAAATGGGACCGAGCTGATGGGTGGGATAAAGTTCACCGTTGCGGTGCTGGAAATTGACCAGTCTGCCGTGTCTGTTTTCTCTGCCGAGACAGATTTCATCTCTCAGGTCGTGCTGATAGCCGCCCTGCATGTGAATTATCTCACCGAAGATGCCCTGCTTCACCATATTGAAAATTGCCATTTCGTTTCTGTCGTAACAGCAGTTTTCAAGAAGCATACAGAATTTGCCGGTTTCTTCGCTTGCCCTTATCATCTGCCAGCATTCCTCTATGCTTGCCGCACCGCCGACCTCAATGGCCACGTGCTTGCCCGCTCTCATGGAGTCAATGGCAATACGGGAATGAGTAATCCAGGTGGTACAGCAGAGAATGGCATCTATATCGTCTCTCTTGAGAAGCTCCTTATAGTCGGTATAGGCATCCGGCTTCCTGCCCGTGACCTCTTCAACTATCTTCTGGCCCTCAAGAGCTCTGTCTTCATATTTATCGCAGACCGCAGGAACTCTTACGCCTTCGCAGTTGAGCATTTCTCTCATCTGACCCCTGCCTCTGCCGCTGAGACCTATTACGCCGATATTCACAAATTCCTTCATATAAACGTCTCCTCTCAAGCATACCTAAATATTTTATCAAAAACAAAAATCATTTTCAACAGTTACTTGAAAAATCTCCTGAATAATCTGCGCCATTTTGCATTATAGACGATAATTACTTTTGTAAGCGCAATATCGTACATTATGAAAGCGAGAGTACCTATGCCGAGCAGAATGGGAATTGCCATCATTCCCCACTCCTGCATTTCGTCTATTTCAAGTCCCATGAATTTCATCATAAGCCAATAGGAAATCACCATGGTACCTATGAACATACCGAGCTTCAGTATCCATTCAAGCACCTTTTTTGTCTTTGACTCAATAAGTGCCTTCACTATGGGATAATAGCCGAAAAAGGCAAGGTACATCACAGCGACCTCCTTTTCGGGAACAAGGAAAATGCCGAGAATGGCAACGGTCGCATAAATGCCGAAAGCCCATTTTTTATCAATTTCAATCACGGCAAAAATCATCAGCGCACCTGCCGCCGCAGGTAAGGCGTAGGTCATAAAAGGAACTATCGCCACCGATATCATAAGCACAAGGGAAAGTGCCGCAACTATTCCCCCGATTGCGCATTTGGAGCTTTGTTTCATAATATACCTCAACAACAGGGAATAAGGTCCCCGCCCATGCATTCACAGCAGCAGTCGGCACAAAGAAGTCCCGAGCAGAAGTTACAGCAGCTGCAGTCACTGTCGGAATTTTTGCTTCCGGTTTTGTAACCGCCGTTTGAATATGAACTGACGTTGTCGTAGGCACTCTTATAGGTTTCGTTTGAAGAATCAAGTTTGACCGCCGCTCTGAAATATTTTTCCGCATCGTCAAGCCAGCCCTTTTTCTGACAGATGGTACCCTTCAGGTAATTCCACTCCGCGTTACGCTGACCTTCGGGAACACCGTCAAGCAGAACCTGGGCGTCCTCAAGCCGTCCCGAATCTATCCGCTGACGTATATCGGAAAAATCGGAGCCGTAGTATACGTTCTGAGAGGAGTAATCCCCGTCAAGCATAATCCGGTCGTACGCTTCGTCAAGCTCCTGCTGTTTACGCACGTTGCCCGACTCGGCATACTGCCTTGAAAGCTGCTGATATGCGGCGTTTATTTGTTCTCTTGTGGCGTACATTGAAACGCCCAGAACCTCATAAGGATTTTTCATAACAACCTCACTTAATCGTTACCGATTTTTCGTTTTTTCCGGTGTCAATTCCTCTGTATCTGTCAAGCACTGCCTTACCCGAGCTTTCAATCCCCGGTAAAAGCACATTTTCAATTATTGATGAGAAGCGATTGAGCTTCAGCTTATCTCTGTATTCAAGCAGAGTGCCGTGAGTCAGATTCAGGCATTTCTCCGCTCTGTCCGCAAAAGCGTTTTTTTCTTCATCCGTTTCAAGAGAGGGAAACTCCTTTTTGAACGGATTGAAATTTCCTTTTTTTATATCGTCCTCAAGGTCGTCGACCGCGTCAAGGATATAAACGAATCTGCCCGTCATATAGCCCAGACGGTACATTTCGTCTTTCGTTTCGTTTTCGTAACCGAGAGCAAAAATTCTGCCGAGAGCATCCGAGGAATAATGCGCCGCTTCGTCAAGAGAGCAATCCGCTTTTTTCTCGGCCTGTGCCTGCATTTTCATATTCGCCGAAATAATCTCTTCCAAATCGGGTGCTTTCTTTTTTGCTTTTTTATGCATGAGGGCAACGAAGGGAAATGCAAGCAGGGAAAGAAGCTTTTTGAATAATCCTCTGTCGCCGATATTATCAAGGATTTTATAGTAAGCGATTATGACTATACCGTGGGCGCAACAGTCAATTTCGTCCCGTTTACAGCAATAGCATTTTTTGGCGGGATTGAAGGGACAGCGTTTTCCGGTAAGGGTACACGAGCTATCGGAAAGGGCAAGCTTAAGTACCGCCATAAGAGTAAAATCGTAGCTGAGAAGCAGCCGTGCAAAAACGGAATAATTCCTGCCGAGAGAATGACACAGCGAGCAGTATATTCCTCTGTACAGCTCCCAGTCACTCATCAGCATTGATTTTTTATCTGCCTTAACGTATCCCAGCATAACCTACTCCGATAAATACTTAATCTATTATATTATATAACAAAAAAAGGGAAAAGTTTTAACAAGATGTAAATTTATGGAATGAAATAAAATCAAAACGGGCTTCACGCTGTTGAATTACACTCCGACTGATGATATAATGATAAAAAATTTTTACGGAGACGGTATGGGAAAGAAAATAATCTGTATATCCGCTGTACTTACGCTGATACTGTGCAGCTGTGCCGGAAAGCTGGAAACCGAAACGTTATCGGCCCCGTCCGATACAAGCACCTCTGCCGTAACGGAAACCGCTGAGGAAAAGACAACGGAAAAGGACGAGGTACCCGTCACGGTAATAAGACCCGATGAAACGCTGAAAATGCTCGAAAAGGATTTTTTCGTTTCGTCATATTCGGGAGATTACGGCTTTGACGAATTCCTTGAAAGAGGCGGAGCAAAATCCGACAGGGAGCTGACGGATTTCCTCATTGAATACGTGGCGACACAGCAGATTGACCTGATGCTTCAGTATATGGGAAGCGGCTGCAGTACCCTTGCGGCATCGGATAAGGACGGAAACGAATACTTCGGCAGGAACTATGACTGGAATTTCTGCGAGGGCATAATAATGCTTTCGGAGCCCGAAAACGGATACCGTTCGGTTTCAACGGTAGACGGAAGCTACGTAACCAATCCGAATTTTGAAATTGAGGGAGATATCAAACGCTTTTGCGCTTTATACTGCCCGCTTGACGGAATGAACGAAAAGGGCGTATGTATCTGTGTCAATATGATAAGCGACAACAGTACCGCCGATCAGAATACGGATAAACCGGATATTACCACGACCACCGCGATACGGCTCGTGCTTGACAAGGCAGCCACAACGGACGAAGCGGTAAATCTGCTGAAAGAATACGATATGCACTTTTCAAAAGGGCAGATGATACATTTTGCCGTTTCGGACGCTTCGGGGAAGACCGTGGCGATTGAATACGTCAACGGAGAAATGTGCGTTACGGAAACAAACGTGATGACTAATTTTTATCTCACCGAGGGTGAAAAATACGGCATCGGCTCAAATCAGTCACACGCAAGATACGATATACTGTCTGATTTACTCAAAGAAAAAGAATACATCGGGCAAAACGGAATGAGAGACGCTCTTTCCTCCGTAAGCAAAAAGAATTTCGGCGAATTTATGTCAACGGAATGGTCCGCCGTCTTTGACAAGACAAATCTGACGGTCACGTATTATCACAGAGAAAACTACGAAAAAGGATACAGGATAGAATTATGATTCAGGAAAAGATAGACAGAATAAACGAGCTGGCAAGAAAATCAAGAACTCCCGAAGGACTTACGGAAGAAGAGAAAGAAGAACAGAAAATACTGAGAAACGAATACGTTCAGTCCTTCAAGGCATCCCTTGTGGGTACTCTCGAAAACACCTATATCGTTGATTCAAAAGGAAATAAAACAAAAGTCAGCAAAAAATAAGCTTCTGTTGTGACAATGCGAAAAATAAAAAATCACCGGAGTAAATCTTCGGTGATTTTTACTGTTTAACAGGTATAATGTTTGTGATATAATCCACAGTAATAAAAAGAGTGAGAGGTAACAGCTTTGAAAAACAGCAAATATGAAATAGATATGTGTACGGGTCCTCTGATGCCCAAGCTCATATCGTTTATAGCTCCCCTTATGCTGTCAAACTTCCTGCAGCTGCTGTTCAACGCTGTTGATCTGGTGGTTGTCGGTCACTTTGCCGCAGATTGCAGTAACGCGCTTGCCGCGGTCGGAGCGACCTCCTCGCTTATAAATCTGTTTGTAAATCTGTTTGTCGGAATCTCACTCGGGGCAAACGTCTGCGCCGCAATGTTTTATGCTCAAGACAACAGTGAAAAAATGAGCAAGGTCGTTCACACCTCCATAATGACGGCTCTGATTACCGGCATCACGATGATGATTGTGGGCATAGCATTCTGCCGTACCGCACTTACCATGACGGGCACCCCCGCAAACGTTATCAATTCCTCCGTGCTGTATATGAGGATATATTTTATCGGCACACCTTTCGTAATGCTCTATAACTTCGGTGCGGCGATTCTCCGTGCGGTAGGCGATACAAAAAGACCTATGGCCTTCCTCATCGCTTCGGGGATTACAAACGCCGTGCTGAATATGATACTGGTAATCTTTTTCCACCTGGACGTTGCCGGTGTTGCAATAGCGACGGTCATCTCTCAGATGATTTCCTGCATACTCGTGCTTTCCGTTCTTTTCAGAAGCCCCGAGGGTTACAGATTATACATATCAAAGCTGAAGATAGATTTCAAAATAATGGGCAGAATTTTTGCCATCGGCCTCCCCGCAGGTCTGCAGAGTGCGGTAATCAGTTTTTCCAACGTTTTGCTTCAGTCCTCGGTCAACTCCTTTGGTCAGTTCGCAATGGCCGGCTACACAGCCGCAAACAACATTTTCGGTTTCATGTATTCCTGCGTAAACTCAATCTCCCAGGGATGTATGAGCTTCACAAGTCAGAATTTCGGCGCGGGGAAAACCGACAGAATGAGAAAGGTACTGAAAAACTGCCTTCTGCTTGAAACGGTCGTATGCCTCATAATGGGCTGTATCGCATACTTTTTCAGCAACACCATACTCGGTATCTATTCATCGGATTTAACCGTACTTGATTACGGAAAGCAAGTGCTCGAATACACCGCGGTAACCTACTTTATCTGCGGATATATGGACTGCATTCCCGGTGCGCTGAGAGGAATGGGACGCTCATCCGTTCCGATGATTCTCTCCATTGTAGGTACGGTAGGTGTAAGAATACTGTGGATATACTGCTTCTTCCCCTTACAGAGAAACATAAGATTTCTTTTCCTCTCCTACCCTGCTTCCTGGATAGCCACATGCATAATGCAATTTATCTGTTACATAATCATCAGGAACAGACTTGAAAAGAAAATGAATAATCAGATGAAATACAATGACCTGCCTTCCGCTTGAGAAGACAGGTCATTTTTTAATCGGTTTATCCCGCTAAAAGTGCCGCTATCTTGGGAATGAATGCGGCGATAAGAGCGATTGCCTTGAGCATGATATCAAGTATCATCTGAATAAACGGAATCTGCTCCTGAGTTACGGGCTGTGAAGGATCAGTCGGAACCGCGGGCTCGGTTACGGGAATTATCGGAGCCGTGGGCTGAGTGGGTTGAGTGGTCGGCTGTGTCGGCTGAGTTGCCGGCTGTGAGGGGGATGTGGGAGCGGTGGTGCCGGCATCCGTAATAAGCTCGCCGGGTACCACTCCGCCGGTGCCGTTATCGTATTCTGTGTAAAGCACCGAAACGTCACAGTTGCCGCTGACACCGTCAACCTTTCCCGTTGAAGTGAACTGCCACATGGTGTAGTTGCACATATAGTCAACAAATTCGTTATATCTTGCAATCCATACGGAGCAGGTAAGGTCGGCTCCGTTCATCTTGGTGGTGAGAAGCGAGCATCCCGTGTAGAGCATCGGCTCATATCCCCTGCTTCTGACAATCGAGCAGAAATTATTGACTATGGAAGTAAGCTGTGCTTTGGTGAACTTCGCTTCATAAAGACGCCCCGTCAGACCCGAATCGTTGGTGGCGTATTCAAGGTCATAGGCAAGAGGAAGGTCAAGAGCCCTGCCCTTGAGGAGAGCAAGAATGTAGTTCGTTTCATCGGTGGAATCGGAAAGGGAATCCGGCTGACCGAAGAAATAAGCACCTACTTTTAATCCCGCCGCCTTTGCCTGGGTATAATATTTATCAAAGGACGTATCCGCATTGAATGCGCCGTATTTATATCCTCTGTAACCGACACGAAGGATTACGCCGTCAATACCGGCGGCATAGACTTTATTGAAATCAACGTTGGTCTGGTACTGTGAAATATCAATTATAAAGGTTTTTTTGAAATTATTGAACTTTCCCTCATGAATAAATCCGTCTGCATAAAATACGGAACCGTAATTGCCTCTCGCTCCGGCCTCACCGGAGGCGGTATCCGCAAGGGCAGGCGTGAGCATAAAGCTCATTATCATGGCAACGATAAATATCCCAGCCGATATTACCGTTATCGCTCTGCGTTTATTTTGTGACATAGAGCCCTCCGAAATTAAAATATATAGGGTAAGCCGATTTGTACCGAAATATCGCATACTCCTCAGCTTAACCCCATATATAGATTATAACACAGTATTATTTACTTTTCAAGCACAATTTTTATGCCGTGATTTCAAACCTGAAGCGGGCATCTTCATCGTACCACATCGGGAAATTGGTGCCCCACGTATTGTTGTAAAGATTGAAGTAAGCGCCTTCGCTTTCATCGGGAACGGTATTTACATAGTCGCACAGATGCGGAATACCGGGAGAGACCAGAGGGCAGTCAATCATATTCACGTGTAAACCGTCATAGTAAACGCCGCTGTCGGAGGCGTGAAGATTTCTGTTACCTCTTGAAACAACGTCATAAGGATTGATTTTTTTGCCGAGTTTTCCTATACGCAGTCCGGTAAGCAGCGGCTTAAAGCCGAGCCAGATTGCCTCGGCAACACGGTTTGCGGGTTTACCGTACCAGCCGAAATCGTAGATAAGCTTACCCTCTTCGCAGGTTATTACCGCCTGCGCCGATGCAGGTGCTCCCATATAATCAACGGCTTTTTCATCAAAGGTGAAATTGATTACCGCCTTTTCGCCGTCGGTATATGCCTTTGCTTTTGTACCGCAGGAATAATCCTCCGCCGCTGCTCTTTCCATACCGATTTTGGTAAAATCCTGCCACGCCCAGTCATCCTCTATGCGATGATAACGCTTATGGAAACGGATATAGTCGTCGTATGTAAACTGCTCATAGAGAGGGACGAAAAGCTTATGTTCGCCGTCCGAAACAAGCTTTTCACCGATTTTAAGATAACTGACCGCACCCGTGCCGTCAACGGAGAGGGTAAAATCACCCAGCGTGATTTTCTCATCCGGCAGTAGCTCCTTCATACCCGTAACGTCGGCTTTTTCCCTCTGTGCCTCCGCCATGGCGGATTTACAGATTTCACGTACGGTCGGGCTGAGTTTTTCAACCGCATTATAAAGGAAACTTCTCTGCTCCTCCCACGCGGATTCAAACTTCTTATAGTTCGCATCGTTTCTGTGCGCTTCAAAATCCTTGCGGATGAAATTCGTCTCATCTTTCAGGAAAGTCTTTTCGTCAAGTCCCCAGGTATGCTCGGGAATCATGATGAGGCCGTCTCCGAGAATCTGCTTATCTTCACCGTCGGGAAGATTTTTATACACCCTTTCGAGAGCACGGAACATTGAAATCTTGCCCGGGTCCGTTCCCACGCCGTGAATCCAGCTGTCACCGATTTCTCCGGTTACAACGGGCAGAGTATCTTTTATCTCACGGGCGGCAAGTGCCACATCGTTAAGGTCGGCGGCAACTATTTCCGCAGAGGGAAGCATTTCGTGAAGCTCGGCAAAAATCTTTTCCACGTCTTCGGCGGTCTGAGCACCCTTATTGTCATAGGTATGAGCAAAATAAAGGGCAACTCCGCTGTCACCGATGGGAGTATATCCGCCGTAGCCGCCGCTGTATATGACCGTTATTTCCTCGCCGCTGTCTGCTCTCCATCTGAATATTTCGGGCACTTCGGGAACTGCGGACGCCTCGTTTACGCCGATATGAAGAAGCTCTATTCCGTTCTTCGCAAGCAGAGGAATCATCGCCTTCGTATGACCGGGAACGTCTGTCATCTTTGCGGCAATCGTTTTTTTGCCGAATCTTTCATCAAGCTTTCTGCTGATTGAAATACCGTGCTCAAAGAGTGACTGCGTCATAAGCTCGGTATGAGTGGTAAAGGGCAGGGCGTGCCAGCAGATATCCCCTCTCCCGATTGCCTCCTCAAACTCTTTCACCTTGTCTTCGGGCATGGTTTCAAGATATTCGCGGATAAGCCACGAGCCGGTGGTCCACTTAAACTGCGCACTGCTTCCGCTTTCTCTCAGGTCCTTTGCGGTTTTGAGAGCGCCGGGAATATAATTATTTTTATATCCCTCAATAACGTTTCGTGCAAGGTCGGTAAAGCCGATATCAAGGTGTGTTTTGTAAATTACAAGTACTTTTCTGATTTCCATAACTGTCCTCCGTAAAAGGTATAGAACAATTATAAACCAAATCAAAACTTTTTCAACACTTTTCGGCTGACTGTGGTATAATATTACAAATCATTTTTCGGAGTATGATATGAACATAATTGAAATTACGGATTTCGGTGACGAACGCCTTGACGTATATGCACGGCTCAACGAAAATCAACTGCTCAACAGAGACAGACCGAGGGACGGCATCTTCATAGCCGAAAGCCCCAAGGTAGTCGAAAGAGCCCTTGACGCGGGGTACGAGCCGATTTCAATGCTCCTCGAAAGAAAGCATATTGACGGTGAAGCAAAGCACATAATCGAAACGGCGGGAGATATTCCCGTATTTACGGCGGAATTTGATATACTTACACAGATAACCGGCTTCAAGCTCACGAGGGGCGTACTCTGTGCCATGCACAGAAGAGATTTGCCCACGCCCGAAGCGGTATATGAAAACGCATCCCGTATTGCCGTGCTTGAGGACGTAATGAATCCCGCAAACGTAGGCGCCGCAATCCGCTCCGCCGCGGCTCTGGGCTTTGACGGGGTACTGCTGACAGCCGAATGCAGCAATCCGCTTTACCGCAGGGCAATCAGAGTAAGTATGGGCACGGTGTTTCAGGTTCCCTGGACAATTCTGGGGAAAGACAAATGGCCCGAGGAAATTGAAAATCTGAAGAAAAGCGGCTTTACCGTCGCGTCTATGGCACTTGAAGACAATTCCGTCAACGTTGACGACGAAAAGCTCAATGCAGAGAAAAAGATTGCCGTCGTACTCGGCACGGAGGGCGAAGGTCTGAAAGCGGAAACCGTAAAGATGAGCGACTACGTAATCAAAATACCGATGATGCACGGCGTGGACAGCTTAAACGTAGCCGCCGCCTCCGCAGTCGCATTCTGGCAGCTCGGCAAAAAGCTTTGACAATCAAAGAAGTAAGTAGTATATTAAGCATGTTATTATTTCCTCGGAGGGCAACATCATGGCAAAGAAAAAGAAATCCGGAATAAACGCAAAAGGTATTTTGCGGATTGCGGGATATTCAATCGGCATAGGCGAAGCATGGATTGCAGCAATCGGCATTGCCGCAATATGTATCTGCCTTGCCGTTTGCGGTGTGGGAGGTATAGTCATAGGCATTAAACTGCTGACGGCACACCGTACACTTCAGGGTCTGCTGTATCTGGGTACGGGACTCGTTTCCCTCGGTCTTGCCCCCGCCTGCGTAATGGGAGAAATAAAATTCGTACCCATGGCAATTCAGGTCACGAAAATGCTGAAAGGAAAAATTACTGCACTCGCAAAGGAGGAAGACAAATGAGTTCACTCAAAAAGAAAATCCTCATCGGCTGTGCTTCGGTCACGGGAGCGGGTCTTATCCTTTTGCTCGGTCTTTTCATCAAAATAAAATTCAATCCCGTTGAGTTGAATAACGAAAAGCAAAAAATAAAAACCTACGATATTACCGGTGATTATTCGGGTATCTATATTGAAACGAAGGATGCGGACGTACGCTTCGTCATATCCGAAAACGGCAAAACCACGGTTACCTGCATAAACGGTACAAAAAAAGACGTTGTCGGGGCATTTAATAACTGCCTCAAGGTCATAAGCGAAAAGAAGAAAAAAACGGGTACGATATTCGACCCCGTATTTGATTTCAGGAAAGACAATGCCGCAGATATAACCGTTTCCGTCCCCTACAAAAGATTGGCTGACGTTGCACTCATCACCGAAAACGGCAGGATAGAAGCCGACGACTTCTTCCTTTCCGATACCGTCAATGCCTCTCTTGTCACGAAAAATGGCAAAATCAGTTACTGCATGAATACAACCGGAAAGTGTGACATTAAAAACGGAAACGGCGAGATAGCGGTAAACAGTCTGCGATGCGACAGCGTGGATGTAAAAAACAAAAGCGGTGAAATATCACTTAACGGTTCCGATATCAAGGGTGCAATAAGCATTAAATCCGAAAACGGTGCATTCACCGCCGAGGACGTTGAATGCGAAAATCTTACGGCAGAATCGGACAGCGGAGATTTATATTTCAAAAACTTCCGCTCACGGGTCGCCGTCAACATCAGCGAGAAAAGCGGAAACTTAAAATTCAGAAAATCCGATGCAAACGTATTCATCATTGATTCAAAAAGCGGAAACGTTGACGCCGAATTCGTATCACCGAAGATTTATACGGTTGAAAGCAAATCCGGCAAAGTGAACATTCCCGAGTCGCTTTCGGGCGGTATGTGTAAAATAAAAACGGGCTCCGGAAACATAAGAGTTACAATAGGTAAAGCGAAAAATACAGACAATTGAAGCAAATTGATTATTGCAAATCGGGGTATGATGGGGTATATTATGGCAGAAATTTTACAGGAGAGTAAAAAACATGAAATATCTTTCAGAACACTTCAAAGAACTCGAAAAACGAGGAAACTATCCCGAAGAAGCAATTAAAGCACTTGAAGATACAGCATCAAAAATAGACGGAAACAAGAAATTTTCAGACGCCTTTGAAAAACTTCGTCTTCGCTATATGAACTCAAATTCGGAAAGAATGAGCAACAGAAACGTGTTCATTCTGCTTGACAAGCTGGCAAAGAAATATAAGGTCAATGAATACACCCTTCATCTTGTTTTTCTTATCGTATGCAGCGAGCTGCTCCATAAGAGATATAAGGCAAAGGGAATAAGCGACGAAATTTTCTGGCGCGGTGTTGACGATTTCAGATGCAAGATGCTTGAATGTATGGCATGCAAGCACGTTCCCGGTACGTTTGTGGAAACCTGGAACTGGGGTTTTATGCACATGAACAGATTCGCTCTGGGCAGATTCCAGTATGAATACGACGACGCGGATTTTGATTTCACCACAAAAGCCGGTGTTCATATCAAAAAGGGTCAGCAGGTTATCAATTTCCATATTCCCTCATCGGGAATTCCCCTTACTGACGACATAAGACTTGATTCATACAAAAAGGCGTACGAATTCTTTAAGGACCAGCGTACTCCCGATGGCTATCTCATTCTCAGATGCGGCTCGTGGCTTCTCTTCCCCGGTCACGAAAAGATGCTCTTCAAGGACTCCAACATTCTCAGATTCTACCGTGATTTTGAGATTTACAAATGGGAAGAAAGAGACAATTTCGGCGACGACTGGCGTATCTGGAACGCAGACGCTCAGCTTCCCCTTGAACAGAGACCTGCAGACACCAAGCTTCGCAAGGCATACAAGGACTGGATGACGGCAGGCAACAAAACGGGTTACGGCTGTGGCGTAATCGTATTTGACGGAGAAAAAATCGTAAGATAAACGCCGCTTCAGGAACTTGTCGTAAACGTAAAATAAAAATATCGGCAGTGTAAAAGCACACTGCCGATTTTCTTTTTATACCGTGTATTTACTGCCCTCGGTTTCATTGAAGGAAGCGTATTCGCCCGAAAAGATATCGTCCATCCATTTTGTATTTTCAAGATACCAGTCAATGGTGAGGCGTATGCCGTCGGCGAATTTCGTTTTGGGAAGCCAGCCGAGTTCGTTATGGATTTTTGTGGGGTCTATGGCATATCTGCGGTCGTGACCTGCTCTGTCCTTAACGTAAGTGATAAGCTCTTCGCTCTTGCCCGTTCTTTCAAGGATGGTCTTTACGACCTCAATATTCTGTTTTTCGTTGTGACCGCCGATATTGTAAACCTCACCCACCGTTCCGCCGTGGATAATAAGGTCAATGGCCCTGCAATGGTCGTCTACATAGAGCCAGTCGCGTACGTTGAGCCCGTTTCCGTAAACGGGAAGGGACTCGCCAAGCTGTGCTTTCCTTATCATAAGGGGAATCAGCTTCTCGGGGAACTGATAGGGGCCGTAGTTATTTGAGCATCTGGAAACCGTAACGGGAAGTCCGTACGTCCTGTAATAGGCAAGAGCCAGCAAATCTGCGGATGCCTTTGAGGATGAATAGGGGCTGGAGGTGTGAATAGGTGTTTCCTCGGTAAAGAAAAGGTCGGGACGGTCAAGGGGAAGATCGCCGTAAACCTCATCCGTGGAAACCTGATGATATCTCTTTACACCGTATTTTCTTGAAGCATCAAGAAGAGCTGCCGTACCCATAATATTGGTTTCAAGGAAAACCGTGGGATTTTCTATGGAACGGTCAACGTGGCTTTCGGCAGCAAAGTTGATTACAACGTCAAACTTTTCCTTTGCAAAAAGCTTATCAACCGTTTCTCTGTCGGAAATACTGCCCTTTACGAATCTGAAATTTTTATTCTTCAATGCATTTTCAAGATTTGCAAAGTTACCCGCATAGGTAAGGCAGTCAAGGCACACGTACTCGTAACCGGGGCGTTCCCTGAGCATATAATTCACAAAATTCGTACCGATGAAGCCGGCGCCTCCGGTAATCAGGATTTTCATTCGTCGTCATCCTCCTCGGAATCCAATTCGGGATTGATAACCGTTACTATTTTTTTGAAATCCACACCGTCAAAAAGCTTCTTGAATCTTACCCTTACACCGTAGGTGGTATTGCACTCGGGGCACATAAACTGCGCTCTGAAAAACTGACAGCTGAATTTCCAGGGAGATACAAGCTCACACTGTCTGCCGCAGGTGTCACAGTAATGCTCAAGGCGTTTCTTGTCAATGAGAGGATTGTCAATATTCTTCAGCACTTTCGCCTTATAGAGAAGGCGGGCATAGTATTCGTCGTTGCACACGACCGTTTCTTTTTCAAACGATTTTTTATCGTAGATGAGTTCAAATATATCCGCAGTCAGCATGCTGTCGCCGAGAGCTCTGTGATGAGTATATATTTCCGGGTCAATACCCACCTCCTGAGCGGCGGTAATAAGTCCCGCCTGCTGGTCGGCACGGCTGTGGTTTGCTCTCTTCTGATAATATTTCTGAAGGTCGCAGTAATGAGTGAGGAAAGGAATCTGCGTAATGCCGTTAAGATAGGAATAATTCTCAATAAGCACTCTGATATCACCGTCACCCCAGGTAAGGATTACGGTATCGTCGGTGTTGCCTATCCATTTTCTGAAATGGGCAAACGCCTGAGTAAAGGGCATACCGGTTGATATATCGTCATTCGTGAGGTTGGTCAGTTTCTTGACGCTGCCTCTGAGCTTCCTGCCTATCTGGGAACGGATGATACACGAGAAATCGTCAACCGTATCAAACTGCTCGTCAAGCTTCACCGCACCGATTTCAATAATCTCGTTGATAAATCCCGCTGTCTTTTTGGCATAGGTATTATTCCATTCCAGATCCATTATGACATACTGCATAGATTCACGTCCTTATTTTACGGATTCAATAAACTTCATAAAGTGTTCTCTGCCCAAATCGTCCCTTGAGAATACACCGCACTGCTCAAGAATTGAGGCAAATACGATACCGATTTCATCGCGGATAATACCGTCAACGTTTTCCGGCGCAACCGTATATTTTGCCTTAATCATATCTGCCCAGTCGGCGTGCTTTGAAATAAACTCGTTCTTTCTTATATCCTCGCCGGAAAGCATTGCCTCTTTAAGCACCTGCATTTCTTTCTTGAGGCGTGAGGGAAGCACGGCAAGTCCCATAACCTCAATCAGACCGATATTCTCTTTTTTGATGTGGTGGTATTCGGGATGAGGATGATAATAACCGTCGGGATATTTCTCCGTGGTAATATTGTTTCGAAGTACGAGGTCAAGCTCATAGATACCGTCAACGCATCTTGCGATGGGTGTAATCGCGTTATGGGGAGTACCGTCGGTTTCGCTGAAAATGAATACTTCCTCGTCCGTGTATTCTCTCCACGTATTGAGGATTTTTTCCGCAAGCCGTGTAATTCTGTCGGTATCGTCGCCTCTGAGACGGATAACTGACATGGGCCACTTTACGATACCCGCTTCAACGTCCTCAAAATTCTTGAAAAAAACGTATTTTTCAATAGGTGCTTTCGCCATGGCGAAGGTATAGTTGCCGCCCTGGAAATGCTCGTGAGAAAGTATTGAACCGCCTACGATGGGGAGATCGGCATTTGAGCCGACGAAGTAATGAGGGAACATTTTGACAAAGTCAAACAACTTATTGAATGCGGCTCTGTCAATTACCATGGGTGTATGCTTTGAATTGAGGACTATGCAGTGCTCATTGTAATAAACATAAGGTGAATACTGCATAAACCAGTCTTCGTTATTTATTTTTATGGGAATGATACGGTGATTTTCACGGGCAGGATGATTTACTCTGCCGAAATAGCCCTCGTTTTCGGGACAAAGCTGGCACTTGGGATATCCGCTCTGCTTTGCATTCCTTGCCGCGGCGATTGCCTTGGGGTCTTTTTCGGGCTTTGAAAGATTGATTGTTATATCAATATCGCCGTAGGGTGTGGAGGTTACCCATCTCATATCGTTTTTGATACGGTATTCTCTGATATAATCGGTCTTCCGGCTGAGGTTGTAGTAATACTCCGTCGCCTTTTCGGGACTTTCCGCATATTTTTTCTTAAACTCACCGATGACCTCAGACGGTCTGGGAGTGAGAGTACCCATGATTTTTGTATCAAGAAGGTCTTTATACACAACGGAATCCTCGCAAAGTCCGTTTGAAACTCCGTATTCAAGCATAGCACCGAGAATTTCCTCAAGAGAATATTCCTTTTCGGGCTTTACATATTCGTAAGAATCAAGGGAAAGAACTCCCAGAATGCTGTTTACGGTATAAATCCTGTCTTCATCGCAGATAAGCTGTTCCTTTACACCGTAATCAACAAGAGCGGTTATCGCCTCGTATATATTCATAATTGCCTCCGTATGTTACAGATTGGACTGATTTGTCATAACATTTTTATTATATACACAAAAAACATAAAAAGCAACAAAAAAAGACGCATCTTCTTATGAAGGTACGTCTTTGTCTTTATTTTCGGTATATGCGGAATCAGTCTTTTTTATATCTGGCGAGGATTAAGGAGTCGGAACGGGATGCCTTCAGTTCCCAACCCAGAACACCGAGCTCGTTAAGCTTCTGTGCGGCACCCTCGGGAGAAATATCCCTTGTATCAAGGGCAGTATATTCCCAGTAACCGTCAACACCGATTGATTTACGGTAATCCGAAAGCTTGTTGCCGTTTTCGTCAATCTGCTGCTGAGTATTATTCTTTTCCGCCTCAAGCTGTTTTTCAAGCCCGGCACGGATTTCCTCGGCTCTCTGTCTTTCCGCCTGAATGCTTGCGAGAAATTCCTGCTGCTTTGCTTCAAGCTCGGAAACGATTCTCCGCTTTTCCTCCTCGGTCTTCTGTCTGTCGGCTTCAACCGCGGAAGCAAGCTCTGCTTTGCTTTCTTCAAGCTCACGGGAAAGTCTCTGTCTCTCTTCTCCTGCCTTCTGTCTTTCGGCTTCAAGCTCGGACTCAATGGTCTGCCTGCTTTCTTCAAGCTCACGGGAAAGCCTCTGCTTCTCTTCCTCACTTCTCTGCCTTTCGGCTTCAAGACGGGACTGAAGCTCTCTTCTGTTTTCTTCTACATCTTTGTCAAGACGGTCTTTTTCTTCCTGAACTCTCTGTCTGTCGGAAGCAAGGCGGGACTCAAGCTCCCTCTTGTTTTCCTCCATCTGCTGAGCGATTCTCTGCTTTTCTTCTTCCGCTCTTCTCTGAACCTGCGCGTATTCCTCGTCCGCTTCACGCTTTGCTCTTTCGGTTTCGGAATTCAGACGGTCAAGGGCTTCTCTCGCATTGCGTTTTGCCTCCTCGGAAGCTTCCTCCGCCTTTCTTCTCTCATAGGCGATTTCGTCTTCTATACGGCGGCGCTGCTCGTCTGCCTGCTGCTTGACTGCCTCAAGCTGGGAATTGTAGCGTCTCTTGTCCTCCTCAAGCTCATCGGCAATCCTGCGCTTGTCCTCCTCGACCTTACGCATTTCTTCCTCGCGTTCCTGAGCGGCTCTTTCCTGCTCCTGACGGAATTCATCCTCTCTCTCCTGCCTTGCCTCAACCATTCGCTTCTTTTCGTTTTCAATGGCTTCTTCAGCCCGGCGGATTTCTTCCTCGGAAAAATAAAACTTACCGTTTATACGGCAGGTATAGTCTTCTTTTTTAACGTTTTTTGTCTCAAAACATTCCGGACAGATGTCGTCAAGACCTTTTGAGTAGCAGTAATGCTTTTCCTCATAGTTTATGGGTCTGCCGCAAAGTGCACAATTAAACAATACCATAATCTCACTCCATTCTGTCGTTTTGCACTATTATAGTATCATACACAAATACGGGGTATCAAGTGAAAAAACTCATATTTCACAGTTTATTAACAGTAAATTCCAAAAGGGTAAAAAGGCGGATACATGATGCATCCGCCCGGTAAAATTATTTCTTTAATTTCTTTGCGATTACGGCACCTGCCGTAGCAACGCCTGCGGCCACAACGAGTGCTTCGGCTGCCTTCTTTGCCTTTTCAATGTCAAAGGGAAGAGGATTGCCGCCGTTTTCCTTAAGCCAGTTGACGGTATCGGTAAGGGATGCTTCCGCGGTCATGGGTGCATAACCGAAATCCTTTGCCGCCTTTTCGTAACTGAAATTACAGTTTTCGCAAATCTTGTTGATTGAGAAGGGAGTAAGCACCTGAGGAAGCTTGACAAGGTCAAAAATCTTCTCAATAAGGGGACAAAGCGTAAGCAGAAGCTCCTTGCCCAGAGCGATTTTGGGAGCTTTTTTGCCGTTGATTTTTGCGAGAGTCTTGATGAACTCGTCAACGGTAAGTCTGTCACCGCAAAGGAAGTAGCTTTCGCCGCCTTTGCCGTTTTCTGCAGCGCCTATCATGCCCTTTGCAACGTCACGAACGTCAACAAAGTTATAACCGCCGAAATTGAGCGTTACGGGGAACAAGCCCATATTGTAAAGCGTAATCATCGTGCATACGCTGTTTGTACCGTAAATGTCGTTGGGGCCTATGCAGCAGCTGGGATGAACGGAAACCGTCTTGAGCTCGGGGCAGTTGGCATCATTTACATACTGAGTCGCCATTGCCTTTGATTTGCCGTAAGCACCGATAATGGGCTCGGGATCAAAGGTTGAGGGCTCTGTCATAAGGGTATCGCCTTCGTCTGCGGGAATGCAGTCAACAGACGAAACATAAACAAGAGTCTTTACTCCGCAGGCCTTGCAGGCTTCAACCATTTTCTTTGTGCCTTCATAGTTTACGTCCCATACAAGCTTGTCCTTTGTGCCGGTAATGTCAACAACGCCCGCTACGTGATAAACGGTATCAGCACCCTTGCAGATTTCCATAAGATGGTCCATATCCGTTACCGAACCGTAAATAATCTCGCAGTCGCAGTTGTCAAAATCGTGACACTCGGAGTGAAGGGAAATACGAACCTTTTCTCCGCGTTTGTTGAGTTCCTCAACAAGGGTATGACCTACATAACCTTTCGCACCTGTGATTACAGATAATTTTTCGCTCATGAAATTGCCTCCTGTATATAATAATTTTTCAGCCGAATAATTTATCAAGCCACGTTACGCACATATCAAACCAAGTCGCACAGTGAGCATTGTATTCAAGATCCTCATCCCGCGCAAAAACCGGTCTCTCCGCAGTGGCAAAACCGTGATAGCCCTTCTGATAAATATGCATTTCAAAGGGGATGCCTTGTTTATTGAGGGCTGCGGAATATTCAATGGAATTCATAATGGGAACACAGCCGTCCTCACTTGAGGAAAAGATGAATGCGGGAGGAGTAAGCTCATCCACTTCCTTTTCAAGACTCGGAATGGGATTTGCGAGAATGTCTCCGATGGTATCGAGAATACAGGGATAACCGAGAATCTGTGCATTGGGTCTTACTCTGCCCATGGTAGCAAGAGCCGCACAAAGATGACCGCCTGCGGAAAAGCCGATTGCGGAAATCTTATCGGGGTCAACATGCCATTCATCGGCATTCTTTCTGATAAGCTCAAGCGCTTCCTCGGCATCATTGAGGGGCTTTGGAAAAGCACTTGCTTCATTGAGAGAATAGCGGAGAACGAAAGCAGCATAGCCCTTTGCAAGAAAGCTGAGCGCTATGGGTTCTCCCTCACGGTCGGAGCAGAATTTATATGCTCCGCCGGGGATTACGAGAATTGCTCTCCTTTTTGCCATGTGGGGCATTTCGGGAGACTGCTGAGGAATATAAGCGGTAAGGGTAACGTTTTCGTTAGTGAGATTTAACGTAAAAACTTCCATATCACACCTCAGTAAGAAACCTTGAAGGTCTTGATTTCAAAGGGTCTGAAATCTGCCTCGGTGCCGACTGATTCATTCTGTACTTCTTCAAGCATATTGGTGATTTCAACCTTCTTTGCACCTTCAAAGAATTTGATATTGCACTTTGTAAGCGTGCCCTCTGCCTCATACATACGTACGATGAATGCCTTTTCGTTATCCTCGCAGGGCTTGATTGCCTCAACGATAACGTTGGCTGCCTGAGGAATTGCAAGGGGAAGAATATCATATTCGCCTTCGCTGATAACCGCGGGGATATTCAGCTCATAGGCGGGTCTGATAACGTTCTCGGCACAGAATCCGCCGTTATGGGGAAGGAACGAATAAACCGTTCTGTGAAGACCATGGTCACCCGTAAAGTCGGGTCTGAGTCCGCCCTTGTGAAGTGAAAGACGCATCTTGCCGCCCTCAACGGAAATGGCGTACTTGCTGTCGTTGAGAATCGATACACCGTATCTCGTTTCGGAAAGGTCGGTGTATTTATGATTTACGACCTCAAATTTTGCCTTCTCAACAGAGCTGTTTCTTGTGGTGGGTCTGAGGACATTGCCGTACTGGATTTCGTAACGTGCAAAGTTTGAAAGAACGTTGGTATCAAATGCGGTCTTGAGGAAGCGATGGTCATCCTGCCAGTCCATAAGAGTGTCGAATCTTACCTCTTTTGAATCGGCAAAGCAGATCATATCCTGAGTAACCGTTGATTTCTTTGAAATCGAATACTTGCTTCTGATAATCGCCGCAACGCTTCCGAGGGAAATAACCTCTCTCTCAAGGAGAGCGGATGTATCTCTGAACTTAAGCTCAAGGTCAGCGTCAACGTCCCAGTTATCCCAGTCGGCGGGAAGGTCCTCTGCCATAAGGAAGGTGTTGAGGTTATAGCCATCACCTTTAACCTGACGGCCTGTTTCCTTATCCACGAAGGATGAAATATATCCCTTGTCGTCAAATGTCATATCCGCCTTGGGACCGGAAAGCAACTTGTCGTTAAGGGTAAATACGCTGTCGGATTTGATTTCGCCCTTGACGAGATTCAGCTTGATGCTTGAGAAAGCGGGAACGGTAATGCCGCTGAGAATAAGAACGGATTTTCCGTCAAGATTTACGTATCTCTGCTGTTTGCAATCCGCTGAAGCAACAAGTCCCTCTTCGCATTCAATGAAGATGGGGTCGTTTCTGTCAAACGAAAGCGTATTCGTAATCGTAATGCACTTACCCTCGCCCTTTGTTGCTTCCTTTATCAACTTCTTCGCGGTTTCCATAAGCTCGCCCGTCTGCTTGAGAGAAAGCTGATGAGCAGAGGGAATGCAGGTGCCGGGAAGAATATCGTGGAACTGATTAAGAAGCAGAGTCTCATAGAGAGGATGAATATCCTTGTCGGATGCGATTTCTCCCTTCTTTGCGGCGTTGGAAACCGTGAGGATTTCAAGGTCTCTGAGCAGAAGCTCCGATTTTCTGTTATGTCTCTTGATGTTGTGCTGATTTGTAAGAGTACCTCTGTGAAGCTCAAGGTAAAGCTCACCGTTATATGTGTCGGGATTCTTTGCTTCCTTTTCGGCCTTCTTCATATAGTCACCCACAAGCATGTGTTCTGCCTTGGGACAGCCGTTGAAGTCCTTACATCTGCGTGCCATTTCTATCATTTCGTACTGGGGTCCGCCACCGCCGTCACCGTAACCGTAGGCAATAAGACGTGACTTGGTAACGCTCCTCTGCTTGACAGACATTCCTCTGTCGGAGGGAGTAACGATAGTGTCCATCATTCCCTTGGGTGCGGGCCACATATGAGTTCTGTTGAAATGGGTAAATACCTTTGTGCCGTCAAGTCCCTGCCAATAAAAGGTATCGTACGGGAAGACATTGGTATCGTTCCAGTCAATCTTGGTCGTGCAGAAATAGTCAACGCCGCAGCCCTTCATAATCTGGGGAATTGCCGCCGAATAACCGAAGGTATCGGGAAGCCAGAAGGTATTTGAAGTAAAATCAAAATGCTTTCTTGTAAATCTCTGTCCCCAGAGGAACTGACGGACCATTGATTCGCCTGAAGTGATATTGCAGTCACATTCAACCCATACACCGCCGTTGGGCTCGTATCTGCCCTCTTTGACCTTTTCCTTGATTCTCTCAAAGAGCTCGGGATAATGGTTGAGGAGCATATTGCCGTGGCAGGCGGAGGACTGAACGAACATATACTCGGGATACTGCTCCATAAGTGAAAGAGCATTTGAATAAGTCCTTGCGCACTTCTTAATGGTTTCGGTCGATTTCCAGAGCCATGCGGTATCCATGTGGGAGTGACCGATAATTGCCGCCGTAGGAGCATCGGGGCCGTTCTTTACCGCAAGCACTTCCTTAAGGAACGGATGCGCCTCACGGATAGCGGCTCTGAAGGATTCCTCGTCAACATCTTCGGGTGAATAATAAACTCTCGAATGCACCTCATAGAGAGCGTTGATAAGCTCGCCCTTTCTGAAGGAACTGTCGGGAAGAGATTCATAAAGCTCATTGACTGCTCTCAGGTCAAAGTAGAAGTCCATAAGCTCATAATCCTTGAGGCAGATATCAATTCCGCTGTATGTGAAATCGTAGTCAAGCAGGGGATTGTTTTCAAGAGGTGAGCAGCCCTTGTATGAATGACCGGAATAAACCTCAAAGGCAATCTGGATTTTCTCTCCCGCTTTGACGTTCTTTTTAAGAAGGTCACAGTAATGATTTCCGTGGCCGGTGAATACTATTTTTGTGGCGAAGGTGCCGAAGGGCTTCCCATCAACCCACAGCAGAGCTTCATAGCCCTGGAAATGAGGCATAACGAAAAGATCCTTTCCGTCAAGCTCGGGGGGTACGGTATATTCTGTTTTGAACCAGCAGAAGGTTTCTTCTCCGCCCCATTTGCTGCCGACCTCGGCGGGACCGAATTTTGAATCCTCGGGGATTTCATAAAGGCGGTCTGCGGTTTCATATTTGACTATGTCGCCGATTGAATCCACCTTTTTGAAAAGAAGCGGATCGAGAATCCGCTGAAATCTGTCAAGCTTTTTGAACATTCTGTCAAGCTGTTTTTCGGTAAGCATTTAATTCTTCCTTTCCGGTAATTTATTCAAGGGACAGACGCGCATACATATTCCGCACACGGCGCCTCTGCCTATTTTCTGAAATTCCTTCTTCATATACGTACTGCATTTTTCCGCATTGAAGATTTCTTCACGGGGAATACCGATACGGTAATCCTTACCCGTAATCGCACCCGAGGGGCAGGCATCAACGCAGGCGTTACAGCCGCCGCAGGGGCTTTCGGCTATTGCCGTATTATATTCAAGGGGGCAATCGGTAAACAAAGTACCGAGCCGCACAAGACTGCCGTATTCCTTATGGATGAACATGGAGTTTTTGCCGATTGCTCCCAGGCCTGCAAGGCAGGCACCTTTTTTATGGGAATATCTGCCGTGATAATTCCAGCCGTCGTCATTCATACTCTGAGAAGCGGCAACGGTGACATATCCGTATCCCTTCTTCTGAAGGAACAGCCCTGCCTGAAGAAGCAGGCGGTCAATGTAGGCGTTGACTTGACGGTAGTGATTGAAATAGGTGAGTGTCGGTGCATCGTTTATCTCTCCCACGATTTCACGGGAAAGACGCAGTACAATGCTGACACCGTACTGCATGGGGCCGTCGTCACATCTGAAAAAGCCGACGTCGCTTGCGCCCTCACCGAGGATATATTCCTTTAATTCCTCTGTAATGCTCATTTTATCTTTGCCTCAAAGCAGAGCCAGCCGCCGCTTTCGTGACGGGCGATAACCTCAAGACCATTTTCCTCAAAGGCATTCAGCACGTCCTGCTCTCTGGGAAGGATGATACCCGATGTGATAAAAACGGCATCCTCCTTCATGAACTGCTTAACGTCCTTACAGAGAATCACGATAATATCCGCAACGATATTTGCGGCAACGATATCAAACTTACCCGTTACTTTATCGGTAAGAGAGCCCTGCAGCACCTCGTATCTTGTTTCGTCAAAGCCGTTTTTAAAGCCGTTTTCCTTTGCGGTCTTAACGGCAAGGGCATCAATATCAACGCCCGTCGCCTTATCGGCACCCAGAAGCAGACCGCACACGGAAAGTATACCGCTTCCGCATCCGATATCCAGCATGGTTTTGCCGGGATAAGCGTATTTTTCAATGGCTTCAAGGCACTGGCGTGTAGTGTCGTGAGAGCCGGAGCCGAATGCAAGTCCGGGCTCTATATCAATTACCACTCTGTCACCTGCGTCGTATTCCTCCTCCCAGACGGGATGGATGAGCAGGCGGTCACCTATGGGCATCGTCTTGAAATATGCCTTCCAGTTATTTTCCCAGTCGGCATTTCTGCAGATACTGTCGTCTATCTCATAACTGATATTTTCCGCTTCAAATCTTTCTCTGAGAAATGAAATCGCCTCCGAGGGATTCTCCTCGGGAGAAATGTAAACGTGAACTATGCCTTTTGTCCTGTCCTTAGCAAGCAGATCCTCGTCAATGAGGTCTATCCTTGCGATTTCCCATGCTTCCTCCTCAAGGGTTCTGTAATCCTCAATGTAGATACCGTAGGGAACGACCATCTGTGTTATATCCCCCGCCCTATCTACGTCATCGGCGGGAACGGTTATTTTTATTTCTGTCCAGTCAGCCATATTTACCTCTTTCAGATAAGCGTAACGCCGCCCTCTTCGGAACGACCGTGGTTATATAGTATTCTGTTATCGAGTGCCCACTGTTTGGGAGTAAAGCTGCCCGGCTCAACATTGAACACGGCAGATGAGAACTCGTACATTTTCGCATCAAAATCATCCAGCATTGAAAGCACCTGGGCTTCAATGAACATGGGAAGCTTTGCGGCGCCGTATTCGGGAACACCGTGATGTGAAATAAGCATATGCTCAATGAGCATAAGAGTATCCTCGGAGGTGCCTATATCGCGTCCCATTCTGTCAACCTCAATCGCACCCATAACGAGATGACCTATGAGATTGCCCTTGGCGGTATATTCACCGGGAACACCCGTTTCGGAAGATTCTATCTCCATCACCTTTGCCACGTCGTGAAGGATGACACCGGAGCAGAGAAGCTCGTAATTGACGTAAGCATAGATATTGCAGACCTGATTTGCAAGCCGTAAAATCGAGAGGGTGTGCATAAGCAGACCTCCCTTTACCGCATGGTGAAGATTCTTTGCGGCAGGCCAGTAGACAAGCTTTTCTTTGTACTTCTCAAGGATTGCCATTACAAGGCGTTTCAGCTCGTCGTTTCTGAAATCAAAAACGATATTTTCGATTTCCTCATACATCAGTTCACCGGAAAGGCAGGCGGCGGGAACGTAATCGTCTACGTTTACGTTATCCTCGGGAGTCACCTTGCGGATTCTGTCCACACGGAACTGAATAGTGTCATTAAAGGGATTCATCTGACCCCTTACCTTAACGAAGTCATATTTTTCAAAGTGATTACCCGGGGTTTCCTTATAGTCCCAGAGCTTTGCCACTATTTCGCCGTCATTATCCTCCAGCACCATATCAAGATAGGTGGAGCCCTTGGCGGTCATCTTTTTTTCCACGGATTTAATCAGGCAGAAGCCCTCAAGGAAATCGGCTTTGGGTGTAAAATTCATTATTTGCCTCCGTTATATAGCGTATTTCTCCGAATATGCGGTATATTCTCTCTCATATTCTTCACTGTCCGCAAGAGCACGGACGGATTCGTGCAGATTCATATTGTGGTTTGCAATGTCGATTATGGTGCCCGCAACGTTTGAGCAATGGTCTGAGGTACGCTCAAAGTTGGTGAGCAGATCAGACCAGATAAAGCCCGCGTCAATGGAGCAGGCATCCTGCTGAAGACGTTCAATGTGATTTACTCTCAGCTTATCCTTGAGGTCGTCAATAACAGACTCGAGGGGCTCGACCGTAACGGCGATTTCAACGGAATTGTTGACAAAGCTGAGATAAGCCAGATTTATTATTTCGCTCAAAGCGGAGGTAATGGTCTTAAGCTCGTGCTGAGCAGGTCCGCTGAACGAAATATTCTTTTCTCTCATTTCCTCGGCGGATTCGAGAATATTGACTGCGTGGTCCGAAATTCTCTCATAGTCTCCTATCATCTTGAGGAGCATTGCCGCCTCGCGGGAGTCACGGTTGCTTATATCGTATCTGCTGATTTTTACAAGATAGGAGCTGAGGATATCCTCGTAATGGTCGCTCTTTTCTTCATCCTCTCGGATATTCGTCGCTCTCTGCTCGTTATAATCCGTAAGGCATCTGATTGAATCGTTGAGGGACTCGACCGCAAGTGATGCCATTTCAACCGTCAATACTCGGCAGCGCTCAAGAGCAAGCGTGGGAGTGGTAAGAAGACGCTCATCAAGCTCGATTTCATTGATGCCCTTCTTGTCTTTGATAAGGACGGTAACAAGCTTTTCAAGAAGCGAGGTGAAGGGAAGAATAAGAACCGTTGTGAGCAGATTGAATATCGTATGGCAAAGAGCTACGCCCCAGATGGGGATGGCGTTTTCTATAATTGAAGCGAAAGGAGCAACAAACGCTTTGAGAACACAGAAAACCGCTACCCAGACCACCGTACCGATGACGTTGAAGAAAAGGTGGGCAAAGGCGGCTCTCTTACCGTTCTTTGTAGCACCGATTGCGGAAAGCAGAGCGGTTACGGTAGTACCGATATTCTGACCCATTACTATGGGAATTGCCGCCGCCCAGGAAACCTGGCCGGTAAGGGCGAGGGACTGGAGAATACCGATAGAAGCGGCTGAAGACTGAATGATACCGGTAATCACGGTACCGATAAGCACACCCATAAGGGGATTGTCAAATATCAGCAGGACCTTACCGAATGAAGGAATATCCTTGAGTCCTTCAACAGAGTCGCTCATGGCGGTCATACCCATCATAAGCACGCCGAAGCCCATGAGAATAGTACCGATATCCTTGGTTTTCGTCTTTTTTGCAAACATGAGCATTGCCATACCCGCAATGGCAAGCACGGGAGTGAATGAGGTGGGCTTGAGAAGCTTGAGCAGAGTACCCGCACCCTCACCGATACCATTAAGCGAAAGAATCCAACCCGTAACGGTAGTGCCGACATTTGCGCCGATTATTACGTTGATTGCCTGGGCAAGAGTCATAATACCGGAGTTTACAAAGCCGACTATCATGACCGTGGTGGCAGATGAGGACTGGGTAACGACGGTCACGCCGGCACCGGTCGCAATACCTCCCGCCTTACTGCCGGTAATCTTTCCCAACAAATTTTTAAGATTGGAGCCCGCTCTTTTTTCAAGGGCATTACCCATTACGTTCATTCCAAACAGGAAAAGAGCAAGTCCCCATATAAGCTTCAGTATATCAAATAAATCCATAGCTTCCTCCTGTATAAAATCGCACAATCACTCATTATACAAGATGAATTTTATCATAATGGCATCAAAAAGTAAATATATAATAATATACAAAAGATTTCGGCAAATAAACGAAAACAATTCACCGCAAAAAGAAAAAGCCAACCCCGGGGGTTGGCTCATTATGCCGATGTTTATTTCGTGAAGCCGTAAAAGTGGATGACGTTCATATCCTCTTCCATATCAAGCCCGTGTGAGCCCCGGTTTCCGTCAATGAGGTGACAGCCGTGGTCGGGACAAAAACCGTAGAAGTAGGTATGGTCGGTTTTGCTCTTAAGCTTATCAACAAGCTTTGAGTAAAACTCCGTGTTCATATCAAGGGCTTTGAGTGCCTTTCTGCCCTCGGGTCCTTTTGCGTGCATATTCGAATCGTAGTTTCCGTTATAAATCACGATAAGATCGTATTTGTCTTCCTCAATCAGCTTCATGGCTTTTTTATTTACCCTGCGGATATTGGGAAGAATGAAATAATCCATTTCTCTTTCAAGAAAAATCTTTGAAATACTGTCGCCCGCAGTGGAAACGATGGCACATTTTTTACCCTGCGCAAGCATTCTGTCAAAGAGGGTTTCGACCGTCAGAACGGGCTTTTCATACTTCTGAATGCCGTGCACCTCAGGCATTACGCCCGTGTACATTGACGCAAAGCAAACGGGAGTAACACTGGGCATTACGGAACGCAGAGAAACGGAAACATCCGACTTTTCTTCCGGCTTGGCGAATTTTTCGGGATATTTATCATAGAGCCAGGTGGCTACCGCATCGGGATTGTAGATTACGGCACGGTCAATCTTTTTGCCCTCTCCTGCCTTTATCACAATGGGATTCACATCGGCGTTATCGGGGCTTTTTTCAAAGCCGAATAAATTCAATACGGTGGATTTAACGGATGAAATACATATCTGTGTTCTTTCTTTTTCCATGGTTTTTCCTCAGTTCTTACGGTAAATACGGATATTTCTTTCTTTGTCGGTGCTGTCAAATCTCAGCAGGACGGTACCGCAGATTTCATCTTTTACAATATTTATTTTTTCTCCGTCAACAGCGGCGTAATCCGCGTCAAAGGGAAGGCGGAGTCTGATTGAAGCCGTGAAGCTGCCTGCACCGCGACAGCTGATTTCACAACCGTAATCCGTCATATCAAGGGAGCTTATGCGCAGCGAAGTGCCTATGACAATATCCTGCGTTTTTCCGAGGTCGAGAAGAAATGCGCATTCGCCCGCATTGACGGTATAATCCTTAACGACTTCAAAACCGGGAGAGAGCATATCAGCGTAAATGCCTTTAATCTCAAGGGGTTTCGCATTTTCTTCCTCATCAAGAACGGCGGCAATGACATAGTCGCCTCTGTGCATTTCAAGATTATCCGACCAGGTGATTTCATAGCCGGCATCCTTAAGGAACGAAGTGTAGATTTCTCTGTATTTTTCGGCATTTTCAGCTGACCAGAGAATTTTTGAGGGGGCATAATTCCAGTATCCGATACGGCCTTTACCGTAAGCAACGCTTTGAATTTCCTTATCCCCGTCAATGCCCGTCATTTCAAACAGATGATGAGCGCTTGTCTTATATTTTCCGCTCCACCAGGAATCAATGCCGTGGAAGGGATCAAAGCCGTCACCTACATAGATAAGAGTGCCGCCTCTGTTTACCCAGTCAGCAAGGCAGGCGTTCACGTCGGGTGATTCGGGCTTCATATATTCGTAGCTCATCACAAGCACGTCGTAGTCATCAAGATAACCTGCATATCTTCTCACGTTGTCAATGAGCACGGGTCTTACGGGAATACCCTTTTTGAGAAGAGGCATTGCAAGGCCGTAGAACGAGGGAAGAGCGTTTGAAGACATATATTTCAGCATGAGAGGTCTGTTTTTCTCTCCGCCGAAAAGTTTTTCTCTGATTTCGTTGATTTCGTTCTCTTTGGGGACAAGCACCGTTCCGACCTCTTCAACGGGTTTATCGGGAAATTCACAGTCGGGATATTCTCTTTGATAAAGCTGGCTGTCTCCGCAGAGAATACCCGTTCTTACCCTGCCCGCTCCCTTGAAGGAGGCATCACATTCAATATTGCCGAGGGTATGGAAGGTGTTATTGAGGATCGTTGCATAGTCAGCGGGAATACCGATGGCATCGGGTGAATTTTTGGGATATTTGCCGTTGAACACTCTGGTCGGCCAGGGGCAGATTTCATAGGTATTAACCTTTGGATGAAGTAAAGATGCGGTCACGATTTCAAAATAATTCTTCTTGTAGTCGTCCCAGTCAAATTCGGGATTATCTTCAATGGGGTCGTGAAGGAACCACATTTTTCTGCCCGTTCCCTTGACAAGCTCCTGCATTACGCCGTATTCAAGGAAGGCGGTTTCAAAGGTACGCTCGGCAAAAACGCCGTTATACCAGTTCTTTTCTCTTGAGGTACCTGTCCAGACCTGCGCGATACAGCCGTCAACGGCGGGTATATCGGAAAGCTTTCCTTCGGGGCTGACGATTTTCCACTGCGTATAGTTGAGCAGGGAGTGGGTAGGAACGTAGAAACGGAGATTTTTGTTATACTTCACCTTTGCGTATTCCTTGAGGGCGGAGCTTACTCTGTCAATACATCTCATAAAAAGGTACGCCTTCAGCTTTGAGCATCTGAATTTTGCATCAACACTTTCGTGGGGAGCGACCCAGGGAGTGCGGTAATAAAGCTCGTATTCACGCTTAAAGGCAGGCGAATAGCCGGCTCTGTCCCAGAATTCGGGCTCCTCAACGTGAATTGCCTCCACGCCCATATCAACTATGGCTTTGAGCTTTTCCGTAAGATAATCGGAGAAGGCAATCGTGGGGACCATATAGGGTACATCACGCGAATGAAGGATTCTGTTGCCGTAGCGGTCCTCCTGGGCTTCGTCCCAATGGTCAATTCCGTCATATCTTCCGTAAAGATAATCCTGGTATCCGCCCCAGGAAATGCCCGTCATAAAATGAATTACATAGCCGGCATCTCTGTATTGCTTTACCCTCTCTGCCGAAGTATCGTCAAGGCGGTAAACCATAACAAAATCGCACTGACTGTCAATTTCCGGTGTCAAAAAAGCACCGTTCTGATAGCCCGTGCGTTCCTCTGTTTTTTCTCTTATGTACGCCATAAAATCACCTCTTAAAACAACTGAGACAATATTATCATAATGCAAAGTCAAATTCAATACAATAATAATCAATTGTCTGCTTGAATATGCCGTCAAAATGGATTATATTAGAGGTATAAATCCGTGAAAGGGGGTAAAGCATGGCTCATCCGATAAAGCATTTCAACACCATAACGAAGCACAGAAACAAGGTGATAGTGCATTGTTTCAAGGCAGGTATAGGTTTTCAGGGACTGAGACACGATTTAAGCAAATACTCCCCCGTGGAATTTATCCCCGGTGCAAAATATTATCAGGGAACGAGAAGCCCCAACGAAATGGAAAGAGAACGGGACGGCTATTCAACCGCCTGGCTTCATCATAAGGGCAGAAACCATCATCACTTTGAATACTGGACGGACTACAATCCGGCGGTAAAAAAAGTGATGCCCGTCAAAATGCCCGCAAAATATGTCGCGGAAATGTTTTGTGACAGAGTTGCCGCAAGCAAGATTTACGCAGGTGACAAATACAATGACCGCTATCCGCTTGAATACTTTCTCAAGGGAAAGCAAAGAAGGGCCATTCATCCCGAAACCTCGGATTTCATTGAAAAGCTGCTGACTATGCTCGCGGAAAAGGGCGAGGAAGAAACCTTCGCCTATATCAGACAATTTATAAAGAGCGGTAAGGACTACTGATACCGTATTTCAAAAAGGAGCGATAATATGAAACTGTTTGCAAAAATCCTGGCACTCTTCACATCTATCATCTTCGCACTTGCGGGAGTTTCCGAAAGTGCGGTGGGCTTCACACCCGGTAATCCGATAAACGCCACAAGACAGGATTACTGCTTTGATAACAGCAAGCTTCTCATAGGTGCCTACTATGCGGATTACGGCAAGCTTCAGCTGGCGAAGGAAGCGGGAATCGAATTTTTCATTGATTCCTCCGTTACAAAGGAAGGTCTCGATGCATGTCAGCAATACGGTATCGGCATAATCGCTGGCGGCTATAACCTCTCAAGGGGATACGGCAACTTTGAGCAGACCACCGAAAACAACTGGGTGAATTTTGATATGGCAAGCTATAAAGACCATCCCGCACTCTGGGGTGACGATATGATTGACGAGCCCGGTGCGGACAGCTTCGCGGGTATCGGCAGAGCCGCAGATGCATATTATGAAAAGACCGACGGAAAAATCGCATTCATCAATCTTTTCCCCAACTATGCAGACAACGAACAGCTCAATGAATCAAACGATATGTCGGGCTGGGCAAAATTCATGCTTCTTACCAATAACGCATCCAAGCCCTATTCAATCAGATATAAAAAATATATTTCGGATTACGTGAACAAAATCGATACCGACTATATCTGCCTTGACTATTATCCCATGAGGGCAAAGCTGGGAGCAAACGGCAAGGTAACCAAATATACCGACGGCTCATGGCTGACAAATCTTGATCAGGTCGCGGATGCCTGCAAAAAAACAAACCGCGATTTCTGGATCATCACTCAGGCGGCAGGCATGACTGTTAACGAGGAGAATAAGGATAACCCAAGATACTGTGACACCCTTCCCGATATAAATCAGCAGGTATATGCATCTTTATGCTTCGGTGCGAAGGCAATCATCCACGCGGAGTTTGCCTCAAAGGGCTGGTGGGATCCCGAAACCTCCCACATGATTGACAAGGACGGCAACACGACCGCCACCTACGATGCAGTCAAGGAAGCAGACAGTCTGGTCGCTCCCTTTGCGAAAGAATACGGCAAATACACCTACACAAGCACTTACTGTATCAATCCGCTGAAGGTCGCGGGACGTGATTCGGGAAAATTTATATGTGACGACCCCGAAGAGCATCTTGACATTGAAACGGCAAACGGTCTGCTTGTAGGTACCTTCACGGGTGACGATGGCAAGGCATACGTCATCACAAATATGGAAGAGCTTAACGATCAGGTTACCGCCTCAGCTGTTCTCAACGTTCCCGAAGGAAAGACAATCACTGTTTATCAGAACGGAAGAGCATTCACATACAGCGGTATTGCAAAATATGACCTTACTCTCAAGCCCGGTGAAGGCGTCTACATTACAATAAAATGAGTGAGACAAAATAAAATCGCAGGTGCTTCAGACGAAGCACCTGCTTTTTTGCGTTAGTTATTTCATATTGTATGAGGGAATGTAGCAGAATACTGCGGAGCCGTCCTCATAATCCATTCTTGCGTAGTATCCGCCGTAGCGGGTAAGAGAACGCAGGCATACTGCCTTTTCAAGCTCTGCGATTTTTGCGGAATCGGTGACCGTTACGGTTTTATCGCCCATTTCAATGTGTTCCGTGTGGTATTCGTATGCGGTTTCGCCCTCATACGCACCGTCATATTCATAGAAGACTTCGTCAGCTAATACGATCTCACCGTTTTTGCTGATTTTCTCGACCTTCAGCGAGCCGACCATACCCGCATTTTCCGCGTCCATGTATTCGGTGTCTTTGTTGTATACGGTGTAGGTGATTTTTACGGGATGAGCGGTATTTTCAAGCATACTCCTTTCTCCGTATTTATCAAGCACCGCAAGGGTGTTTTTCATTGAGGGATAAACCGGGAAAAGGTTGCCTGCCTCAAGCGAAATCATCTTGAGTGCGTGAAGGTCGGGCTCCCAGTTTGAGTCACCGGTACTGAAAATGTATCCCATAATTCGCTCGTCGGATTTCATATTGAGTGGAAGAGTACCGTCAATGATATCCTTTGCAATCGCATTGTAAAGCTCTTCCTGTGCTTTATTTTCCGAAATAATTGTTTCCTCCCCGCCCTCGCCGTAATAGCCGGGCTTTATGGGAGATAATCCGTTATGTGTAAACGCCTTTGAAAGGGTAACGGATGAACCGTTGGGGGAAATATAGGCAACGCCGTAACCGCGGAGAACGCCATTGCGTACTCTGATTGCGGCGGCTTTTTTTGCCTGCTCCGAGGTAAGTATATCATCCGAAAGCGTAATAAGCATTTCATCGGTCATTCTGTTATATGCTCTCCTGACCTGCTTGCCGTTACGCAGGGTATAGACGATCATTATCCTTGAAGGAATTACTCTGGTACCGAAGCCGCTTGTATTATAGACGTTTCCGGCTTTTTCGTTACTGCATTTCTTCAGTTTCTTATTCATTTCAATAACTTTACCGATGACGTTGCTGTCGGTAATGTCGTCTATCAGAGTGCTCTCGTTGGCCTCAACTGAAAGAAGCTCATCAAGTCTTGTTCCGTTATCACCGTCATAGAATCCCATTCTCATATACGTCATATCGCTGTAAACGTAAGCATCGGAAACCGAAACGGATACGCTCTTTACGTCTTCCGCCGCGGGAACGGGGGAATATCTGATATTGGCGACAACGGCAAATACTCCGACAATCACCGCAAATACGGCAAGCTCAATCAGCAGATATCTGATCCGGCTTATGAATTTTCTGAAAGAATGAACACAAATCAAATCAACTACGGAATAACCGACAGCCATAATAACAAGAGAAGAAACAATCATCGTGACGAACAGCAGTCTGACAGTCGTAAAGTTCTCTCTTGCCATTTCAACGCAGACAGTACTGAGCCAGGGCCCAACGGTAAGGACACAGAAACCCTGAAGCACGGGGCTTGTACCCATAAATCCGGCTTTTTCCGCAGGTCTCTTTGCCACGATAAGCGCCGCGGCAGCAGTAAGAACGATAATAGCCGCAAGAAAAACCAACGAAAAGAGTACCGGGGGTCTGTCATATACGGTGTCCTTTGAAAGATAAAAGACGTTTTCATAAGTATTCGCCGATAACGGAGTAATATATTTTGAAAAGTCAAGGAGCGTAACGTCGGTATTTATCGGCTCGCCCATCATATCGTTAAGTCCGCCGTAATAGCTGAATACTCCCGTATTGAATGAATAAGGAGAGCCGTTTGCGGAAACACCCATAAGCACGGAACAAATCCTGCTGATAAATGCGGGTGAAAGTGTTACGACCGTACCCATAACGAGGGTTTCAAGGACTGAACCCACAAGCGTCATCGTAAGGGCAAAGCAGGTGAATATCCAGAGCATTGCCGATATGGCCTTCAGAGCGAAATATCCTGCGGAAATCCACAGTGCACTGCTGTTTCCGAAGAAGCAGACGTTTCCGACACAGGCAATGAATAAAGGCAGAATAACACCGGCGGAAATTAACGTTGCACCTGCCAGATACTTTGCAAGGAAAAATTTCGTTCTTGAAATTCCGAGACTGAAGGCGACGTTGATTTCGCTTTTATTCAGCAGATATTTGAAGAGAATCACGGCGAGAACACACGCCAGTATAAGAAGGAGAATCTCAAAAAACATCCAGTCAAGCTCGGAATCGTCAACGTAGGTATTGAAAACGAAAGTGTATTCGTTCTTGATATTCAGTATCCAGTCATTGCCGAGTTTATTTCTGATTGCATAGCTGTACTGACTGATATCCGAAAAGACCTCCCAGCACTTGATTGCAATAATGATAAAGATTGAGACACCGACGGGCCATTTGCCCTTTAAGTTTCTGAAATATGTAAATCTGAAGGGATTAAGAGAAGATTTCTTTGAAGTCATAATCCGAATCCTCCATTTCTTCAAGGAATATTTCCTCAAGGGTAAGGGGGAATTTTTCAAGAAGAAGAGGATTCATCTGTCTGAGCTTTTCCTCATTCTCTTCCTCATTGCCTCTGAGGGAAAGGGTTACGATTTTACCGTCACCCCTGAACTTTTTGATATCAAATCCGCTGAAATCCGCCTGAGTTTTTTCCTTGGCGAAGGCAAGACGGAATTTGCATCTGTCCGCGCCGATATCGTCAACGGAGCAGTCGAGAACGATGCTCTTTCCGTTGATGAGGGCAACGTGGTCACAGATATCGGCTATCTCGTGGAGGTTATGGGACGAAATGATAACCGAGCAGTTTCTCTCCGCAGCGTAGTCAACTATCATACCGTTCATGAGATTTCTCTTTTGCGGGTCAAGTCCGTCAAAGCTTTCGTCAAGGAGCAGTACGTCCGGCATGGTGGACATACCCAGAATCATCTCCGCCTGCCTCTGCATTCCCTTTGAGAAGGAATTGAGCTTGGCGGTCTTATCAAGCTTAAACACGTCACAGAGCTTATTCATCGTTTCAAAGCTGAAGCCGGGATAATAGCCCGCATAAAGCTTTGCCATTTTTTCTATCGTTGAAAAGGGCTCAAAATATATTTCGTCGGGAACATAAAACATTTTTTGCCTTATTTCGGGTGAGGTAAACGTATCGTTTCCGTTTACCGTGATACTGCCCGAGCAGATTCTGTAAACACCCGCCACGCTTTTTAGCAGAGTGGTCTTACCCGCTCCGTTATATCCGACAAGTCCGTAAATCGAGCCGTCGGGTACGTTGAGCGAAAGATTTTCTATCGCGGTGAAATCACCGTATTTTTTGGTTACACGGTCTATGGAAATCATTTGTCTCCCTCCTTATAAACCGAATCGAGTATTTCTCTTATTTCTTCCTTTGATACTCCGAGTGACATCGCGGTTCTGAAGGCATCCGTAATCTCTCTCTTGACCTTTGCGGTGACCGCCTCGTTTTCAAGTGCTTTTTTACTGACAAAGCTTCCTATACCGGGCACGGTGTAGATAACGCCCGCAAGCTCCAGCTCGGCAAATGCCTTTTTGATGGTATTCACATTGACCGAGGTTTCCGAAGTAATCTGACGGATAGAGGGAAGCTTTGAATCGGCAGGATATATACCGAGACGGATGAACGTGATAATCTGATTCTTTATCTGCTCGTATACCGGCACCCTGCTCTGTTTATCAACGGTAATCAAGTACTGCACCTCCTTGTAATAACTGTGCTATCTGTGATATCACACCTGCATAATACATTATTTTCCCGGCTTTGTCAATAGCATTTGCAAAAAACGTCATGATTTGCCGAAATAAAAATTTTGCTTTTTTGTTGTATTTTTATATGAACTGTGATAAACTGTTGACAATAATATTCCGAAAGGGGTCCGTAATAATGGAAATCAAGGATTTATTTGCCATTGAAGCTCAGGGCTATTCCTGCGAAGAGGTGGAAAAGTATATCAATAACCTCAAAGCCGAGTATAAGAAGGTATATGACCAGGCGACAAAAATCATGGGCGATAACGAAAAGCTCAAGAAAATCTGCCGTTCCCTCAAAGCCGAAAACGACAGTCTCAAAGCAGGCAAATAATTGACTACACCGATTAAATGAAAGTGAGTTCACATATATGGACGAATTCAAGCTCAGAAGTATAAATGAATTTGATGAGGATTTTGCCGCCGAGGTCAAGGCACTCAGAACCGCCAAAGCTTCCCCTGCCGTGCCTCCCGTTCCTCAGCAAAAGAAAGAAACGCTCATTCCCGAAATGAGCAGACCCGCAGTTGAAGAGCCCGTTGAAATCGACTTCTTCGGTTCCGACCCGATTCCTGCACCTGCGGCGCCCGTTGCACCCGTTCCCCCCATAACACCTATAGCTCCCGCAGCACCCGCTGCACCCGCAGTTCCTCCCGTTTCTCTTTATAAGACGGAAAAAACCGATTCCTCAAGTGTCAAGCCCTTCGTATATGAGCCCCAGAAATTTGAGGATGACGATGACGATGATTACTATAAGAATACCGATACCAAGGACAGAACAAAGCTCTTCCTTGCAGGCAAGATTATTTCAATCGTAATGCTCGCAGTGACGCTTTTATTATTCATTTTCGGATGCTTTATTACGATTTTCTACGACAATAAAGATTCGTCTGCCGCCGGCTGCACCTTCTCAAGTCTTGCAAAAGACAATGCCGCCATTTCCTCATCAAAGAACGGCAACCCCGAAAAGGCAGGCGCTCTCATCATATCAAAGAAGGTCAAAGCAGAGGATTACAAATCCGGCGACCTTATTGCCGTACCCGCAGACGAAGCAGGATGCGACATTTATCAGGTGGTTTCCATCAGCAACGAAACAAGCGACGGATTTGATCTCATAGTCGTTGACACCAATTCAGACAGCACCGCTTCCCTCACCGTTGCAAGCGAAGATATCTTCGGTAAGGCGGTTTACAGTCTGGGCGGTCTCGGCAAGCTTGTAAGCTTCGCAACGTCCAACCTGGTGCTCGTATGCATTCTCTTCCTTCTCCTTGCCGCATTCTGGTGCATTCTCATCGTGCTCATTGAAAAGATTCAGGCAAAGCAGAATGAGGAAGAGGAAGACAACGAAGAGGACGTTAAAATCCGCTGAAGATAAAGTCCCGCGTATTATCAAACCCCGGTTGAATCAGACAATGCCTCCCGTTTTGGATTTCGGGAGGCACTTTTTTGAGGATTGATACAATGCAATATAAGTATAAGAAAGAAAGAAAACCTCTGTTTCCGAAAAAGCAGAAGGAAATAAAAATCAAAGAACCGAAATCGGCGGAAGAAAAGAAAAAAATCAGGAAGAACATTACCTCCTCCGTTTCTCTTTTTCTTGCCGTTGCAATAATCTGCGGGTCAATTCTGTATTTCAACAGTTACACCCGTCCATCATCCTACCCCGAGGGCATTCCCGAAAATATTACCGTGGAAACGGGAGAGGACGGCTCGCTGATTTTTTCTCCCGAAAATCCCATGGCGGTGCTTATCTTTTACCCCGAAAACAGAATTGATTTCAAGGCATACGAAAATCTGATGCTTTACTGCGCTGAGTACCGGATACTTTCCGTGCTCGTTAAAATCCCCCTGCATCAGACGGCATTCGGCAAAAACACCGCCGATAGCTACGTTAAAAAATACGCCGATTACGATAACATTTTCGTAGGCGGTCACGGTAAAGGTGGAACTGCGGCGGCAGAATATGCCCTTGAAAATGCAGATAAGCTCAACGGAGTAGTCCTGCTGGGCTCATACTCCAAAGAAAACATTTCGGATTCGGGACTGTCGGTAATTTCAATTTACGGCAGTGAGGACAAGATACTGAACAGCAGTAAATACGAAAAATGCAAAGCAAATCTGCCCGATTATATGACCGAGCACGTTATCGCGGGCGGTAACCATTCGCTTTTCGGAAGCTACGGTACTCAGAAGGGCGACGGTGAGGCACTGATAGAATATGAAGAACAGCTCAGCGAAACGGTCTCCGTATTTTTTTCACACATTCTCAAGAATTTCAGATATGAATAAAATAAGGGCAGGCACCCGGAATCGGATGCCTGCCGATTTTTATACGCTGTAAAGATTAAAGCTGAGGACCTGCGGCTACGAGTGCCTTACCTGCTTCGTTGCCTTCGTACTTGGCAAAATTCTTGATGAATCTGGAAGCAAGGTCCTTTGCCTTCTCATCCCATGCCGATGCATCTGCATAGGTGTCTCTGGGATCGAGAATGTCTGTTGCTACGCCTTCAAGCTCTGTGGGAACTTCAAAATTGAAGTAAGGAATCTTCTTTGTGGGTGCTTCGTTGATGGCACCTGAAAGGATAGCGTCAATGATTCCTCTGGTATCCTTGATGGAGATACGCTTGCCAGTGCCGTTCCAACCGGTATTTACAAGGTATGCCTTTGCACCGCTCTTCTGCATTTTCTTAACAAGTTCCTCTGCATACTTTGTGGGATGCAGCTCAAGGAATGCCTGACCGAAGCAAGCGGAGAAGGTGGGAGTGGGCTCTGTGATACCGCGCTCTGTACCTGCGAGCTTAGCTGTGAAGCCGGAAAGGAAGTAATACTTCGTCTGCTCGGGAGTGAGGATTGATACGGGAGGAAGTACGCCGAAAGCATCAGCGGAAAGGAAGATTACCTGATTTGCATCGGGTGCCGATGAAACGGGACGTACGATATTTTCAATATGGTTGATGGGATATGAAACTCTGGTATTCTCGGTAACGGACTTATCGTTGAAATCAATCTTGCCGTCCTTATCGAGAGTAACGTTTTCAAGAAGAGCATTTCTCTTGATTGCGTTGTAGATGTCGGGCTCTGAATCCTTATCAAGGTTGATTACCTTTGCATAGCAGCCGCCTTCAAAATTGAAAATGCCGTTATCATCCCAGCCGTGCTCGTCGTCGCCGATAAGAAGACGCTTGGGATCGGTTGAAAGTGTGGTCTTGCCCGTACCGGAAAGGCCGAAGAAGATGGCAGTATTCTTGCCGTCCATATCGGTGTTGGCGGAGCAGTGCATTGAAGCGATGCCCTTGAGAGGAAGGTAGTAGTTCATCATGGAGAACATACCCTTCTTCATCTCGCCGCCGTACCATGTGTTGATGATAACCTGCTCACGGCTTGTGATATTGAAAGCTACGCAAGTCTCAGAGTTAAGACCGAGCTCCTGATAGTTGTCAACCTTAGCTTTGGAAGCGTTGTAAACAACGAAGTCAGGCTCAAATACTGCGAGCTCTTCCTCTGTTGGGATGATGAACATGTTCTTTACGAAGTGAGCCTGCCATGCAACCTCAACGATGAAACGGATAGCCATTCTTGTGTCAGCGTTAGCACCGCAGAAAGCATCAACAACATAAAGCTTCTTGCCGGAGAGCTCTTTCTTAGCGATGTCCTTAACAGTAGCCCATGTCTCCTCGCTCATTGGGTGGTTGTCGTTAGGATAATCCTTTGTTGTCCACCAAACAGTGTCCTTGGAGTTTTCATCCATAACGATGTACTTATCCTTAGGGGAACGACCTGTGTAGATACCGGTCATAACGTTAACTGCGCCGAGCTCAGTCTCCTTACCTACATCATAACCCTCAAGAGCAGGGTCGATCTCTGCCTTAAAGAGATCCTCAAATGAAGGGTTGTGAGCGATAACTTCAGCTCCTTCGATACCGTACTTGGTTAAATCAAGTGCCATTGTAAAAACCTTCTTTCTTGAATATTTGTGAAGCAGGACTTAAGTAAGTCGTGCCTCCAGTTTATTAATGCCGAATAAAATATACTAATGCGATAAGCGTTGACTTATCTGCACACACATTAAGTATATAATATTTTTGGCTTTTATGCAATAGAATAATTTTGTAAAATCGGGGTAAATAGTGGCTTTATCGCGTTTGTCAGATATTTCTGATATATGCCTTTTTGCTCATTTTGCATACAGGACATTTCCAGTTGTCTGGTAGCTCCTCAAAGGCAAAGTTCGGATCATCATAGATATATCCGCAAACAGAGCATACAAAGCTGTTGCCGCCGTTTCCGTTGAGTGATTTTTTCGGCTGAATATATACAGGAGAGTTCTTGGGAGCAAAGCCGCCGAGCTTCTCTCTGTAGAAGCTGTAGGTCATAGGAGTTCCGACTGCTTTCTCACTGCCTGCGATTATTTTACCTACAAATATAGTCTGGTCGTCAGCCTGAGTGGAGCTGACAAGCTCACATAAAAACCAGCAGCAGGTGTTTTCCTTAAGCACAGGTACGCCCTCAGTAAGCACCTTATGCCTGAGGTTTGACAGCTTATCCGCATTTCTGCCGGATACAAGTCCCAGTGCGCCGATAGCCACACCTGAGGTCTCCTCAGATAACACAGATATGCTGAAAATCTCCGTTGCCTTAATTCTTTCACATGTGTAGGATGATGAGTTAAGAGTGATGGCCACCATGGTGGTTGTACCATGTCCTACTCTGGATACACCGTTTATTATGCAGGCGGAGGGACCGTTCTCGCCCTTAACGCCGATTGCATACATGCCGTAGGTTAAGCTGTTCAATACCAATGAATTCATACTTCATCACTCCATTCGATTATATTTACTCAGTTTATTCTATTATATAAAGCTTGAGGCTATATTGCAAGTTCCTTTTTCCGGGGAACAGAGCAGTAAATTTTATCAGAGGAGAGAAACAGAAACCGCTCTGCGTCGGTGTGAAGCAGAGCGGTAAAGCTTTATATTTCAGAATCAGGCATTAAAAACATACTTATTGAGTCTGTCAAAGGCCTCTACACAGAGTGAATGCGGTACAGCAAGGTTCATTCTGATTGCGTAAGGTCTGTGGAACGGACGGCCGTCCTGCCAGATTACACCAACCTCAGCACCCTTAATCTGGAGCTCATCAATAGTGATGTTATTTTCCTTGCAGAACTCCTCACAGTCGAGGTAGAGCATGTATGTTCCCTCAGGCTTTGAGAGCTTAACACCCTTAAAGTTGTTTACTATAAAGTCATATGCATAGTTTACATTCTTTGAGAGAACTTCCTTAAGCTCGTCAACCCACTCGTAGCCCTCAGGCTTGTAAGCGCCGATGAGTGCGTGCATGGAGAGAATATTACAAGCATTGTAGTGGGAGAGAGAGGATTCCTTTAAGGTTCTGTCCCTGAGCCACTTGTTGTAGATGATGTGGTAGGAGCCCTGAAGACCTGCAAGGTTGAAGGTCTTGGATGGAGCGTACATAGCTGCTACATGCTGTTTTGCCCAGTCAGAAACAGACTGTGTAGGGATGTGCTTATTTCCGTTAAGAGTAATGTCAGCCCAGATTTCATCAGCAATAACCCAGCAGTCATTTGCCTCATAAATCTCCATAGCCTTCTTTATTTCCCACTCTTCCCATACTCTGCCGCATGGATTGTGTGGTGAGCAGAAGATCGCACAGTGGATGTTGTTCTCCTTAAGCTTCTTGTCCATATCCTCGTAGTCCATTCTCCAGACACCGTTCTCATCCTGAACTAAGTCGGAGTGGATAAGGTCGTAGCCGTTGTTCTTGAGGCATCCTGTGAAGCCTACATAAGTTGGGGAGTGAAGAAGAATCTTATCGCCCTTGGAGCAAAGTACATTAACAACGGATACAACACCGCCGAGAACACCGTTCTCATAGCCGATAGCCTCTTTTGTAAGTCCGACTACACCATGTCTCTTGGACTGCCACTCGATGACAGCGTTATAATATTCATCGGAGATTGCATAGTAACCGTAGGTTGGATGCTGAACTCTCTTGATGATTTCCTCCTGAATAGTAGGAACTGTAGCAAAGTTCATGTCAGCAACCCACATAGGAATCTTTGAGAAGCCTTCCTTGACCTCGGCGCCCTTTATCGGAATCATGTCAACAGCAATCTGATGAGTGCCGGATCTGTCAATAATTGACTCAAAATCATATTTCATTTTCAATTACCTGCCTTTTAGCTCAAAATAATACATGTAAATAATATACCAATTAACATAGTTATTCAAGTATGAGTTGTATAAAAATATTGTATTGGCATATCCAAAAGTATTATAAAATATTGTAGCAATAAACATTATGAGCAGCCTTATGCAGTGTTGTTCACTGTGAGTACAGGATAAAATGCTGCGTAATTCCTCAGGGAAAGAGGGTAAAACGCAAAAAACAGCTCCTGCTTTATTGGGCAAGAGCTGTGAAAGGATTAATTCATAACGCTGGTTAAGCTGTCAGCCAGTGATGAGTAAGCGGTCAGGCTTGTGCTTGCAGCTATTACTATGTCAGATACTCCAAGCTCATTGGCTAAGCTCATAGCACCGCCGCTGTAGTATCTGTAGTCGATTATATAGGTCTTTGAGTAGTGGCTGGCTATGAACGGAGCGAGTGCAAAGCCATTTGAGTCAACTATTATCAGACAGCTTGAACCATCGGTTCTGCTGCTGTTTGTTATCTCTGAGTAGGAGTGAGAACCTCCGCAGAAGGCCTGATATTTGTACAGTGGGCCGTAGCCTGATACATCAACATAAACTGAGCCTTCCTGAGTTGATCCGTCATCATCTTTATAGCTGTATGAGAACTTCATAGGAGCTTCATAGACCTCTACTGTGTCACTTTTTAGGTAGATACCTGTTCGGTTTGCAATGTTACCGAAGAAGTCTCCGTACTCCTTTTTGGTGCATTTGTCGAGTGTAATCGGAGCCACGCCTTTTTCTTTGCACCATGCGGTATAGATATAATATGCGGTAAGTCCGTTTATACGGCTGTCTGAATTGAAGAACAGATTCTCGTTGCAGTGCGCCTTCAAAAGGTCATAGCAATATACAGGGGTAATTGTATCTTCAAGCTGAGATAAGAAATAGCTTTCCGCCTTCTGCTGGTCACTGGTCTCGTCAGCATATTGTTCGAGGAGAGACAGTGGGAGCATAATATCAATAGATGTGGGGATAAGTAAAGTGTACATAGGAACACTGATCTTGTGGTCACCGTTATTAATGGCTGAGATAGCAGTGGAGGTTGCGTTGGAATCAAACTTATAGAACTCGTATGCCGAATCACCGACTGTTATCATACCGTCATAATCAGTTATTTCAAGACCCGTTATATCCCTTTCCGGTGCAGGCGTTGCCATCGGTTCAGGAGTTATGGTTATCGCTGTGGTCTCCTGAACCTGTGATGTTACAGAAGTCTGGTCGTTTGACGGGGTTTCAGGAGTTTTTGATCCTTTAATAACAGCACTTATTCCTATGATAAGCAGGATTAAGGCTGCTATAACTATAAGGGCGAATATTATCAGCGTAGTTCTCTGCTTGCGAATGATGGCTGCTCTATTTTCCCGGGAGCTTCTTCCGGTGTTCCTTCTTCCGGTATATCCGTCAGGATATACTCTTGAGGAGAAAGCAGATTTGCTTTTACCGGCTAATGCACCTATTTTCAGCTTAGCCGGGCGCTTGCCGGAGGATTTGCCTCTGCGCTTATTCTGCTGAGTTTTTCTTGTTGATGAAGATGATCTGCGTTCATCTGCGGTATTCCTGCGATAAGCGGAAGCAGTACTTCTGCTTTCGGGTTTGTAATCACTGCGAATGTCATCATCAAACTTAGGAATGTCGCTTAAATCTTCATACAAAGGAGAGTTATTGTCATTTCTGTTCATAATGAAAAGGCACCCACTTCTTAATTTTGTCATCAGCCTTATCTGTGGCTGAGATTTATTTTTCCATTTCTACACATATAATTTTATGGCTTTATACAGTGCTTGTCAACACCAAATAAAAACAAAAAAGCGGTTGCATAAAACAACCGCAATTCATGTTGGCAAAAACCTATTGTCCCGGGCTGTTGCCAGCCAAGTATCTTCGGCACGAACGAGCTTAACTTCTGTGTTCGGGATGGGAACAGGTGGACCCTCGTCGTAATCAATACCAACTTGAAACAAATGTTGGCAAAAATCTATCGTCCCGGGCCGTTGCCAGCCAAGT
>JAZLLW010000055.1:0-33052 GCA_045598305.1 Acutalibacteraceae bacterium | reverse complement strand
AGCGTTACTGGGGCGAGCCCGTTCCTGTTTACTACACAGATGACGGTGAAATCCACGTACTTGACGACGAGGAGCTTCCTCTCGTGCTTCCCGAGCTTGAGGATTACAAGGGAAAGAACGGCAAAGCACCTCTCGAAAACGCCGAGGAATGGAAAATATATGAAAAGAACGGCATTAAGGGTAAGAGAGAAACCTCCACAATGCCCGGCTCCGCGGGTTCAAGCTGGTATTTCATGAGATACATTGACCCTCAGAACGAAAATGCTATCGCAGACCCCGAGCTGCTCAAGCACTGGCTTCCCGTTGACCTTTACATCGGCGGCCCCGAGCACGCGGTAGGCCATCTGATGTATTCAAGAATCTGGAACAGATTCCTTTACAATCAGGGTGTTTCTCCCGTCAAGGAGCCCTTCAAAAAGCTCGTTCATCAGGGTATGATTCTGGGTTCAAACGGTATCAAGATGGGCAAGAGATTCCCAGAATACGTAATCAATCCTTCCGACATCGTAAGGGATTACGGTGCAGATACACTCCGTCTTTACGAAATGTTCATGGGTCCCATCGAAGCATCCAAGCCCTGGAGTAATCAGGGTGTTGAAGGTGCAAAGAGATTCCTCAACCGCGTATGGAGCTTCTTCACCGAAAGCGAAAATATCAGAGACGATGCGAGGAATGAGCTTGAAAAGGTATATCACCGCACCGTCAAGAAAGTTTCATCCGACTTTGAGCAGCTGGCATTCAATACGGCAATCAGCCAGATGATGATATTCGTCAACGCAGTCTACAAGGCAGGCAGCTGCCCCAAGGATTATGCAGAAGGTCTCATCAAGATGCTCAGCCCCATCTGCCCGCATATTTCGGAAGAAATCTGGCAGATACTCGGTCACAATGATACGATAGCATTTGAAAGCTGGCCCACCTACGACGAATCCAAGTGCGTTGACGACGAAATTGAAATCGCAATTCAGGTCAACGGCAAGGTCAAGGAGAAGCTTATGATTTCCGCAGAAGCAACTCAGGAAGAGGCACTCGCGGCGGCGAAATCAGCCGAAAGAGTAGCCGAAGCAATCAGCGGAATGCAGATAGTCAAGGAGCTCTACGTCAAGGGCAGACTTGTAAATATCGTAGTCAAACCACAATAAAGCAAAAAAACAGTTGACAATCAAGCTTCGCTATAGTATAATCATTCGGAACTTGATTAAGATTAAGTCCCTGTGAATAACGAGGGGAGGGAATACAATGAGCACAGTAAAAGTTAAAGAAGGCGAATCACTCGAAAGCGCACTCAGAAGATTCAAGAGACAGACTTCAAGAGACGGCGTTATCCAGGAAGTTCGTAAAAGAGAACACTATGAGAAACCCTCTGTAAAGAAAAAATTAAAGTCAGAGGCAGCTCGTAAGCGTAAGTACAAATAATAACATAAAATGCCTGCCTTAACCGGCGGGCATTTTTGTATTTACTTTTTTCCTTTTTTATTATATAATATGTCATAATAATATTAATTGAAGATATAGGTGATAACAATGTCCTTTATAATCAAACGAATAATCGCTCTTGTAATGTCATTGGTCATGATGCCCTTCAATTTAATGAGCAGCGTAAAAAAGGTAATGCCCGACGTGGCTCTTGATTTTACAATGGATGCGGAAGTAGAAGAAATCTGTGATATAGTCAAAGAAAATTCCTTCCTTGATTTAAAGCAGATAGTAACCAATCTTCCGAGTGTCAGTCTTCCCCAGAAGGTGCTGAAATATACTTGCAATGTCAGTCTTCATTCTTTAAGGCAAAAGATAAGAGATCAGGAATACAAAGCAACTGCAGAGGGAAACGACACAGCTTCCCTGCTGTTATACACTCTGGGTGCCGTTCTGGAAGGAATTGACGGCTGCCACGTAACGCTCGTTCCCAGAGATAATTTCTATGAATTTGTGCTTGAAATCCATTACGTTGATGATTTTACGGAAAATATCCACACGGGAGTTTTCTATAATCCCGAAACAAATGAATTCTTCGGTGAAAACGGAAAAGGCATGGGTCAGATAGGATATGACTTTGACCTTGACGATATGCTTGTTAAAGCAACCATCAACGGCTGGATGAGGGGCTTCGGATTCTGTCTTGAATATGACGCATTCTCATATACCACTCCCTTCTTCTTTTATCACACGAGAAGATTCAAGTTTGACTACGGCGATAAAGAATGGATGATTCAGATATGGAAGGGAAATTACCTCGTTTCCAACGGCTCCGAGGTAGGCGTATACAACAGAAATAAGGGCTCTTTTGGTTCGTTCTACAACTGCGCAGACAATAACGATATGCTGAATATGTCACTTGAATTATGGCACGGTGACGAGCCCGTATATCAGCTTGAAAAGCAGCCCCACTGGTGGGCAAACGGATTCAAACTGACAAAGGATCTTTATACAGCCAAAGAACTGACTATGAAATTCAGCATTGAAATAAAGGACGAGGAAATGCTCAAAGCATTCACCGAAGCGGTGGATAACAACGCCTTCCGCGACGTGACCTACACCGTCGACGGCCTGACCGTAAATCTTGTATGGTAAAATAAAACATAGTGATCAGAATTAACGGGCTTACCTTTAAGGCGAGCCCGTTATTATTTTAGTGTATAGTGAATAATCGGGTCGCTTCGCTCCAATTATATTATTTGTAAAACGGGCTCTCCTTTTCGGAAAACAGCTTAACATCTTTAATATCCATAACAAAAGCAGACACTTACCTTTTGATAAGTGCCTGCGTTAAACCTGCATTTTTCAGTTTGGTATGTTCTTACACAATAGATTCAAGCGAAAACAAATATCAGCCCGGAGGAGTATCTACCGTTCCGTCTACACATACCGTGAGTGTTGCTTTCTCACCGTTTCCGTGCTGCTTATACACTCTATTTCTTCCGGGATTATACATATTGAGAGTCGCCTGAGGTTTATTCTTGATCATCAGTCTTGCAAATACCGGGAATACGGTGACAGGGAAAATAAATGAGCCGCCGCCTGCCATCCATGTTGTGCAGGCAAAGAATACACAGTTCATGAAGATGGGCTCCCAGAAATTGCTCCTGAGAATCTTATCGCTGACCTTCTTTACCTGTGCTTCGCTCATTTCCGTCTTTGCGGCATAGGGTTTTCTGACACCGTAAACATTGCCGGTGTACGCCTCTACGTTATAGTAGATGCCCATTCCGTCGCTTCTCGTAAGGGTAAACGTACCGACCGATACGCCTTCACCGGGAGGAAGCTGATATTTACCTATTGTAAGGGTATGACCCGAAACATTTTCAATATAAATCCAGATATGTCCCAATGAGGGGAAGCCGGAATTGTTGGAGCAGAGATACAAATCCGCAACATGCTTTCCCGAAGCGCTATCCGGGCTTTCGGGAGGCGTACCGGTTTCGGCAGCGGTATGTGATAACATATGCTCATCAAAATCTTCCTGAAGGAAGAAGCCCTCGGAACATTCCGGGCATATACAATCGTATATTGATTTACCCACCGCACATTCATACAGTGCATCGGCTTTGTCATATTTTACGCCGCAATCGGGGCAGATAAGATTTCCGTCAACATCTTTGTGGGTATCAATATGCGTAAGAAGCTGTGCTTTACCTTCGGCATTATCGATGAATGTTTCCTCACATAATGGACAATTGACTGAGCCGACTTCTTCTGCAAAAACAGAAACACCGGTCATCAACACCATAATCAAAGTCAATAAAATCGATACTGTCTTCTTCAAAATATTTACCTCCGTTATTTTGCTTTCATCTCTACGAGTTCGCGATAGCTGATAAGCTCAATATCCTGTAACTTGAAATAGTCAAAAACAATGGGATCCTTCATCAGCAGATATTCCCAATAACGGCGCTGCCACGTACCGGTAATTGATTTCATCTCGTCGGTATCAAGCGCAGGATGAATAAACGTTTCCGTAATTCCTTCGGGAATCTTTCCGTGGAAATCAAGAAACGCATCCCTGAACTGCTCATAAGTTTCTTTGCCTTTAAGGGATTTGACCTGATCGGTAAGTATAAGATAATCGGGTGTGGGAACCTTATACGCTTTACTGAGCACTCCCGAAAATCTGCAGAAGAAATTATAAAGAGCAAGAGGTACACCTTCGGGACAGAATTCATCCTTAGGGGTGGTACACATACGGAAGGGATATTTCTTCTCTTTGCAAAGCTTGAACACCTTCGGAAGCATAAGATACTTGCCGTTCATTCCGTAAAGGGAGCCCATATGATTATCAACCTGAACTATTTTCATACCAAGACGTTCTGCCATTTCAATCTGTGCTCTCGCCTCTGCAATGGCCTCGTCATATTTGCAATGCGCCTCAAAATCCTCGTTTTCGGGCCACATTCTTCCCTCGGGGTTACGGATGGTCTTGCCTCCCGTAAGAGGACCCCAGGGCCATTTTGCTTCCCATTCATTGGTAAGCGTAAGGTGAACACCGATTGCATACTGAGGATTTTCCACCGAGAATGCCGCCGCTTCCTTTGCTTTGGGGCAGGGCATCATAATAGTAGATGATTTGAGGAAACCGTTCCGGAACAAATCAAAAACCGCATTGTTTGCGGAATCGCAAAGACCAAAGTCATCCGCATTGATGATAAGATATCTTGTCATTTGTATTCTCCTTGATGATTATACGTATCTGTAAATTGTGATAGGTGTATCCGCCGGGTAGAATTTATCGACCTCGGGTGAAACGCGCTCAACCTTGCCGAGATTGGAAAGATTCTTAAGTCCCACTGCCGAGCCCGAACGTACGGAGATATCCGTAAAGCCCGAAAGGCGAAGCTCCGTCTGAGCTGCAACGGACAGTCTGCCTTTGAGGTCGGGCAGGTAAGCGAGTTCAATTTCTCCGTAATGGTAAACGGGATTATTTTCCGTATCAAGTGCTATCTGTACTGCCGAATACCTGTCTTCTCCGATAAGAAGCTCAACGGTAATACCCGCACCGAAATCGTCTGCGGACATTTCACCGGACCAATGTATTTCTCTGCCGTCTCCGGGATAAAGGAACGGCGTTTCCTCACCCTTGATTCTCCACGTCATTTCCACGTCGGAGCCGGTCTTGGGTCCCTTGAATGAAACGGAGAAGGAAACGGGGCCGTCCGCTTCGACGGAAAGATTCTTTCTCAGTTCGCATTTCTTATCCGAGGAAATAACGTAACGGTTCCATATACGGTCATAGGATTCTTCATCAACTACCGTGAAGCCGCCTTCCGCACCTACATGCTCACCCATCGTATAGGGATAGAGCGACTGAACGGTAACGGGATTCGTAATATTCCAAACCGTGCCTGCCGCCTCAGAGATTGAACCCGTGAAGCAGTACGCACCGAGAACGGAAGGCCCGTCCTCGCCTAAAATGTACGTATTCTGACCGCCGGAAGCAACCGTCTGAAGCTCCTTGCCGTCATAGAACAGGCACTCAAAGCTCAGGTCGTTATTGTACTTGCCGTCATAGGCATTCCCCGTATATCTGAGGAAATAGTAATATGCTCTGCTGTTGGTCTTTTCGTCACAGAGGCAAAGGTTTTCATCGTATTCGGAGCTGTATTCAATACTGCCGCCCTCAAACACATTGCCGTCCTTGTCAATATCAAAAATGTAAACACTTACGTATTTCTGACTGCTGTCAAAACGCACCGCATAGAGCAGCTCGTTCGTACCGTCGCCGTCAAGGTCATAGTCGTAATACTGGGAAACGGAGGCGTAGTCAAAGGTCGTAACGTCCTTGGGAATATCGGAATTCTCGGGACAGAATTCAATGTCGTGAGTCCTCACCGCATAGATAAGAGGATAATCATTCTTGAAATCATCCGCGTCAAGGAACTGTTTGTATTTACCGATGGCCTGCGAAGGAGTGAAGACCGTACTTGAGTCTGTCGTATCCTCAAAGGATATTCCCGTTACTTCACCCGGATTCGGTTTCTCACCGTTATGTATCTTGATGACCGCAACCATAACGATAAGAGCGACCAGAAGAATTGCGACCGTACCCGCAAATCCTACGACAGCAGGATGCTTCTTGATAAATCTGCGCAGACGCTTCCTGCGGATTTCTCTCTTAAGCTGTTTGTCGGATACGGAGCTGATATCCTCGGTTTCCTCCGATTCCTGCTCCGCTTCATTCTCAGGGTCGGCTACCCTCTCCGTCTTTTTGCGCATAATCAGGGCATCTGCCACGTCATCCGCGGTAACGGTCCTGTCAGCGACATTTACAGACATACCCTTCATCAGCATATCCTCAACGGTCGCAGGGATAAAGCCCGTGCCGCACAGAGGAACAAATTTGTCGTTTGACGTGCCTCTCAGGCGGCTATCTGCGGGAATTCTGGCCGTAAGCATATAATAGATTACAGCACAAGCGGAATATACGTCTGCCGCTTCGGTAATTTCGGACGTGTTCTCATACTGCTCCACGGGAGCAAAGCCGGTCCTCAGGGCGTAGGGTGACTCGGCACGAAGTCCCAGGTCAACAAGCTTGACCGCACCGGAGGAACACATAATGATACTGTCGGGATTTATGTTGCCGTGAATAAAGCCCTTTTCATGAAGTCCCGAAAGGGAACGGAGAATGGGGATAATCGTTTCAACGGCACGCTGATAGCCGAAGGTCCCGTTCTTTTCAACATATTCACGGATCGTAACGCCGTCAAAATATTCACGCACGATATAGACCGTACCGTTTTCGCGGACACAGTCAAAGTATCTCTCTACACTTTCAAGATAGTCGTAGCCGCTGATTGCGCCGCTGCAGTCAATGGCGTTTTTCATACCTATCCTGAATTTTTCCTCATCCCCTGCGGGCAAAACGGTATTCTGACCGAATTCCCTTTTTGCGAATCCCTCAGGCAGATATTCTTTAATAACAACTCTCTTTCCTGTGTCGTTGTCAAAAGCTATATATGTAATACCGAAACCGCCTCTGCCGATGACCTTTCCGAGAATATATCTGTCTGAAACGGCGGTGCCGGGATAAAGACAATCATCATACACAGGAGGAGTATCCGAGTCATAGCCGCAGGCGGGACAAATGTTTAAGTCATCGTCAAGCTGACCCATACAGCCGTAACACATCTGCATACGCTTTCCTCCCGATAAAAATTATTCATTTTATTCTACAATATAATAAAATAAAAATCAACGGTATTAGTATCAATTTATAAAATTTTTATTTTTATTGACAAACATCACAAAACAGAACATAATTATTCAGATAACAATCAGGTTGACCCCCCAACCTGCATAAAGGAGACAAAGTATGAAAAAATACGATTTTATCGTGGTCGGTTCCGGCTGTGCGGGTCTTGCCGCTTCACTTGAGCTTCTCACAAAGGGCCGCAAAGTCCTTATGATTGAGCAGCACAATATCCCCGGCGGAGCAGCAAGCGGCTTCGTAAGAGGCAGATTTGAATTTGAGCCCTCACTCCACGAGCTCTGCAGCGTGGGCACTCCCGAAAATCCCGGTGACGTGCTTAAGATGATGGACAGATTCGGTGTAAAGGTGAAATGGAATCAGGTCAAGGACTGCTTCCGTATAATTTCCGTTTACAGCGACGGCTCTCCCATGGACGTTACCCTCCCCGCAGGCAAGGACGCCTTCATTGAGAAGCTGAATTACTACGTTCCCGGCTGTAAGGATTCTATTGAAAATATGTTTGCCCTCTTTGACGAGGTACGCAGAGGCCTTGACTATGCAGGCGGCGACAGTTACAGCGTTGCGGTTCTTATGCTCAAATATCTCAACCTGCTGAAGGTCGGTGCTCAGGATTGCCTTACCGTTTTCAAGGCACTCGGTATGCCTCAGAAGGCCATTGATATCATTTCAACCTACTGGTCATATCTCGGTGTTGATATGGCTCACCTCAGCTTCCCCCACTATGCGAGTATGGTAAGCTCATACGTTACTCTCGGCGCTGCCATTCCCTCACACACCTCCCACGAAATCAGCGTAGCCATGGTCGAAAGAATCCGCGAACTCGGCGGTGACGTGATTTTCAACTGCAGAGCAGAGGAATTCATCTTTGAGGACGGCAAGTGCAAAGGCGTTAAGACGAATCTCGGCGAATTCAGAGCCGACTGCGTTCTTGCGAACATCAACCCCGACCTCATCTACGGCAATATGATGGATAAGTCACTCGTTCCCGAAAGAGAAAAGAAGCTTTCCGCCGCAAGAAACAGAAATATGAGTGCCAGAATGTTCACAACCTATATCGGTCTCAACAAGAGTGCCGAAGAGCTGGGCATCAAGGATTACTCAATCTTCATTTCCGGCACGTCAGACTCCGTAAAGGAATATGAGTCTCTCAAGAAGATTGACACCAATAATTACGAAATCTTCCTTTGCTACAACATTGATAATCCCGAAGCTTCTCCGGAGGGTACCTGCATCTGTTCCTTCACCACCTTCTATGCAGACGGTGAGGAATGGAGCAACGTAACCGACGAAGAATATTACAAGCTCAAGACAAAAATCGCAAAGCACTTCCTCGATACTCTCAAGGAAAAGACAGGGCTTGACCTTACTCCCTACATTGAGGAAATCTCAATTGCAACACCCTGGACCTTTGCGAGATATCTCAACACTCCCGAAGGATGCGTTTACGGTTACGAGGCATCCGACTGGGATAACATCATAGCACGTTCAATGTCACTCAAATCCGACTATGCCGATTATGACCTCGGTCTGCTTCCCATCGGTGCGGCAGGTCCCAGAGGTGACGGTTATTCATCGGCATACATTACCGGCATGATAGTTGCCGGCATTGCGGATAAAAAATACGGAAAGGGAGGAAACAACTGATGTCAAAGAAAATAAAGCTTCAGGGCCTTTCAATGAAAAATGCCCTTGATTTCAAAAATCTTCCCCTCACCCGTGACGAAATCATCAACAACACTCCGCTCAAAGAGGTTGACGGTAAATTTGCAATCAACGAAAATGCAAAAGCACTCCATCCCGACAGACAGGATCTGGTAATCCTTGATATCATTGACCATTGCGATGCAAAGACCTTTGTAATCGGTAATGCAGACGGCAAACCCGTTGCATATTTCAGAGCAGGTCAGTATCTTTCCGTTTCAATGAAATTTGACGGCTCAATCCTTACCAGACCTTACTCAATAAGTTCCTCACCCAAATGGGCAAAGGAAGGCAAATACGCGGTAACCATCCGCAGAAATCCCAACGGCTACGCCGCAGACAAGGCACTTGACAGTTTCAAGGTCGGCGATGCAGTCACCGTATCCGCTCCCGAAGGAAACTTCTACTATGAAGAGCTCCGCGATGCAAAGAATGTAATCGCGCTTGCAGGCGGCAGCGGTATCACTCCCTTCCTTTCAATGGCTTACGCAATCCGTGACGGCATTGAGAATTTCAATCTCACAATCATCTTCGGTTCAAGAAATTACGATTCAATTCTCTTCCGTGATGAGCTTGATGCAATCGCGGCGGAATGCTCAAAGGTCAAGGTCGTTCACGTGCTTTCCGACGAGGACAAAGAGGGCTTTGAAAAGGGATTCATCACCTGCGACATTATCAGGAAATACGCTCCCGAAGGCGTATATTCAATCTTTATGTGCGGTCCCGAAGCAATGTACCGCTTTGCAGACAGTGAAATCGCAAAGCTGGGACTTGAAAGAAAATACGTACGCAAGGAGCTTCAGAGCGTAACAAAGAACGTTTCTTCCCTTCCCGCATATCCTGCCGAAGCAGAGGGAAAGACCTTCAGATGCAAGCTTGTCAGAGGCGAAGAGGTATACGAATTTGACGCAAGAGCCGATGAGCCCGTACTCGTTGCAATAGAAAGAGCAGGCATTCAGGCACCCTCACGCTGCCGCTGCGGTGAATGCGGATGGTGCAGATCCAAGCTCCTCAAGGGCGACGTTTATATCCCCGAATCAACGGACGGCAGACGCTGGGCAGACAAGGAAAACGGATATATTCATCCCTGCGCTTCTTTCCCCGTTTCCGACCTTGAAATTGAAGTTCCCGGTTGCTATTATTGATAAAATCTCCTCCCCTTCGGTAAAACGAAAGGGAGGATTTCTTTATCCCGGGCAGACAAAATATCGCAGAATACAAGGGCGGATTCGCGGTACTTCCTTTATAAGGGAAAGTAATGAAAAACGGATCCGAAATTTTTTCAAAAAAGGTCTTGACTAAATAAAACTACTGTGATATATTATATGAGCGTTCTGTGCTGGTGTAGCTCAGTTGGTAGAGCAGCTGATTTGTAATCAGCAGGTCGGGGGTTCGAGTCCGTCCACCAGCTCCATCAAATATTCAGAACATTATACGGAAGAGTTCCCGAGCGGCCAAAGGGAGCAGACTGTAAATCTGCCGTCATCGACTTCGGTGGTTCGAATCCACCCTCTTCCACCAGAAAAGAGCACTGCAAAAGCAGTGCTCTTTTCAATGAAGTCGCCCATATAGGGCTAATGAAGGAATGAAGACGCTTCGCTAACGAAGAAATAAAATGAGAAAATAAAAAAAGAAAAGCGACTTCGCTTCATTAGCGAGCGGAGCGAACGACTTCATCAGATGCCGTGCACCGTCTTCATTAACGAGTAAATGCGAGTGACATCATAATTTGTTGCAAAAGCTATCGCTATATTTGTAGGGACTACCGTTAAAACTGTGAGTTATCTTTGAAATTATACAGATTGCAAATCATCTATTATTTGTTGTATAATAGTAGGTTTATTTTATCGGACAATATTGCGTGTATGCTGAGAGTATGGAGGTGCAAGAAATGAATCTTTATGATGGCTCGGATTTTTCCATACAACTTGTTGAAACTGAATATGTGCGGTTTGAGAATGATACTGACCCGTTCTGCGGAATTTCCATTACAACCTCTGATATGACAACTTCTTTCACATATGATAGGTTTTTACACAGAAGCCATTTGAGACGAATTATTACGGAAATCGATAACACTTTAGCCGAACGGCATAACAAAGATTTTCACTTACAATTCGCAGATCCCAGAATAAGTGGCGGCGAGTGTTTCTCTCCTATCTCATTTGTTATTCATCCCGGCAATACTCACGAAGAAGATTATTGGGAGTTTCAATATAAGTCCAATGGCGGATACCATAACAGCGAAAAAACTATGTCCAATGGTGTCAAAGTATGCTTTGAAGGCGACTCTATCGATTACTATAATATGTGGCTCGAGCAGTAAGCATATGTTGCGAAACTGCAACACAGAGATTTTTCTGTCAACATCTGTAATCCTTTTCAGCGGGAAGCATCACACGGCAAAAAACGGAGGAGATAATATGAAGTATAAAATTTCCGGCAACAGAATTACTTTGAATTATGACCCTGAAGAGCTGACGTGCATTATAGAATCCGAAAATAGTATATGGGAATGGTGTGCTTCGCCGTCTGTTTTGCTTTCGGATAATACGGAACTTACTTTCAACTGTGCCGAATGCAAATCGGAGCATTACAGAACAGGTGTTGCCGACGGTGTCAAAGCTGTATATTCGGGCTTTGTAAATACGGAAATAACCGTGCATACGTTTGTATGGCTCAACCCTTCAACGGATGAAATCAATTTTGAGGTAAGAACCGAGGGAGACAGAAATCTTCAGATTAAACAGCTGCGGTTTCCATCACCGTTCTCTTTCGGTTCAGATAAAGGGTACACCGTTCTTCCGCGTATGCAGGGAACCCTTGTTCCTGCGGGAACAACAATAAAAATTGCAGACGGAAGAATTCAGGAACGCGACGGCTATATGTCATTTTTCGGGCAGGTACGCAACGATACCGGCTATATTGCAATCTATACTACACCGTGGGATGCGTACTATTGTTTACCCGGATGCGATACGGTACAGCCGTATTTTGTTCCGTCAATGGGAACGATGCGATATAAACGGACTATGAGATTCCGTTTCTTTGACAGCGGCTGTAATTATGTTACCATCGCAAAGGCATACCGTGCTTATATAAAAGAAACAGGGCAGTTCGTTTCTCTTGCAGAAAAAATACAGCGCAACCCCAACGTAAATAAGCTCATCGGTTCACCCATTATACATACCGGTATTGCAACACATATTTCTCCGGAATCGGACTATTATACGCCGAATCATCCTGAAAAAAACGATTATTACACTTCGTTTGACAAATGCGGTGAAAAGCTCCGCAAGCTCAGGCAAAACGGACTTGAAAAAGCTTATCTTCACCTTGACGGCTGGGGTAATCACGGCTATGACAATCTACACCCCGACCCATTTCCTCCTCATCCGGCGGCCGGCGGTACGGAGGGAATGAAGCAGCTTTCCGATACCTGCCGTGAGCTCGGCTATGAATTCGGGATTCACGACCAGTACCGCGACTACTATTATGATGCTCCCTCTTTCAGTTTTGATAATGCCATTCTCAAGACAGACGGAACGCATCCTTTCTGCTCAGTATGGTTCGGCGGGCCGCACAGTTATCTGTGCACGGCACTTGCTCCCGAATACGTCCGCCGGAATTATGATGAATTTGAGCGTCTCGGCATAAAAATCGAAGGGGCATACCTTGATGTATTTTCTGTTGTAGGGCTTGATGAATGTGTATCTCCGGACCATCCCATGACAAGAGAACAATGTGTATCGTATCGCAGACAATGCTTTGATATTCTTTCATCAAGAGGCATTATTCCGTCATCGGAGGAAACGATTGATTCGATTGTTCCGTCAATCGCACTGTGCCATCACGCACCGTATTTTACAGAGGATCTGGGCAGCCGGACGTCTGAACAAATGGGTATTCATATTCCTCTGTTTAACCTTGTTTATCACGATGCCGTGGTGATTCCGTGGTTCGGTGTACCCGGCGAAAAGGGCGGCTGCGGCATTCCCGGTAATGACAGCGGTTTTTTACACGCTCTGCTCAACGGCGGTACGGTTTACTGTCCCGAAGATGCAGACGCCGATATAATCCGTTCGCTTGCTCCGGCTCTCAGTCTTCATAAACGGGTAGCATTGCAGGAGCTTGTCAATCACACCTTTACCGACGGAAGCTTCAGAAAGCAGAAAAGCGTCTTTGCAGACGGCACCTCGGTTGATGTCGATTTTGATGCCGGCACATACACCGTTGCTTTTCCCGACGGCGACGTTATTTGCGGCAGAGCATAAATCAGAAAAGGCAGGGGTCAGTCCCCTGCCTTTTTGCGTCTTCTTTATCTTACTTGCGGTTTTTGATACGTTATATCGGAATTTCTTCCTCCATGCTCTTTTCGGCGAGCTTTGCCCTGCGCTCAGCGAGAGTCGCCTCCACCTGTGCCTTATGCTCCTTGTCGTCGTTGACAAACGCGATAACGACCATATAGAGTGCTTCACCGATAATAGGAGCAAGCATGAATATGGGATACTGCCATTTATAGAATTTTGCACTCTGATGCGCTACGTTATAGTCTGCATTATCGGTAAGTGCCTTATATCCCAGGAAATTATACAGCGTGAAATTCTTTATCAGAGCGGAGATACTGTTGGTGATTTTTTGGAAGAAGCTGAGCATTGAGGAGGAAAGTCCCTCTGTTCTCAAGCCCGTTTTCAGCTCGACCTCATCAACCGAGTCGTTGATAAGCGATCTGTGGGCTATATCCATAAAGCTGGTAAATCCGCTGCTCACGCCGATAATGATGCACATTATCAGGAAGCCCCTGAAGGTATTGTATTCCCAGCCGGGAATGATACCGACAAAGTATGCAACGATTCTTGCGCCGATGATTGCCACCTGAGAAATCAGCAAATAACGCTTCATACCGCCGAATTTATCAATAAGCTTGTTGGCAAAGAATACGGAGCAGGCACCGGGAATACTCGAAAGAGTATCGTAGAGGGTTTCGGCAGTGCCGCCCTTGAATCTGGGATTATCATTGAACTGCGAACGATAAAAATAAGTTCTGTCAATTCTCGGATACGCCTCGTGTATCGTCTTTGCAAGTCCGATTAAAATAAGCGTGGGATTATGCCTTAAAACGGTCAGGGATTTGAAGAAATTATCCCCTTCCTTTTTCTGTACGGGCACTTCAACTCTCTCGTGGAATTTTGATGCCCTGCGTGCCATAAGCTGACCGCCGATACCGAAAATGCAGGCAAACATAACGAAGATATATCTTTCTTTCATTCCGACATTCTTGAGCAAATCCCAGAACGTGGGGAACAGCTTCGGAACGTATCCGCCGAGACCCGCACCGATGGAGACCCACTGAGTGACCCTTGCTCTTTCATGAGAATGAGGAGACGAAAGGGCGAGCATTCCCCACATTCCCACCTCTTCAAACGAATAAAGCAAGTCCCAGAAGAAATAGGTCGCAATAAGAAAAATCAAATTAAAGATATCGTTTTCAAAGCCCGCAAGGAACATTGCGATACTCAATCCGCCTATGAACGGAGGAACGTAGGTAAGGTAGGGCTTCATTTTCTGATAGGGCTTGTGTTCTCTTCTGTCCACAAAGTTGCCTACAAGGATATCGTTGATGGCATCCCATATTATCGAGAGTGTCATGATTTTGCCGACGTAATGGGAATTTTTGCCGGTTACAACGTGATTTTCATAGAAGAAATTGATTCTGCCCGTGATGAATCCGCCGGTAATTGCCTGACCTGTGGCACCTGCCGCATAGGTCAGCAGCTCGCGGTTGGAAACGTGCTCATCACTTTCGTCCTTTGAAAACAGAAAGCCGAGGGGATTTTTCATAAGAATCGTCCTTTCCGGTTTATTACCATTTTATATTATCATAAGAGAGCATTGATGTCAATTTATACCGACTTTGTGTTTTTACGGATAAATATGGAAAAACGTTGAAAAATGTGTTATTCTTTATCCGAAAGGACGTGTTGACATGTTAAAATTCAACAGCGGCAAATTCAAGTTGATGCAGATAACGGATATTCAGGATACCCAGTTCACGTCAAAAGATACCATTGATTTTATCTCGGCGGCATTGGAAAGAGAAAAGCCGGACCTTGTCGTATTTACGGGAGACCAGGTAAAAAGCTACGGTTTTTCAATGGTTCTCGGCTCAAAGGAAGAAAACATAAAAAAGACGATACGAAATATCCTTGCACCGCTTGAAGAAAGGAACATTCTCTTTACCTACACATACGGAAATCACGACGTGCCGAAGAAAACGGGAGACTATGATTTCCAGACGGATATATATGAAAGCTCGCCCTGTTGTGTAAACAGCGAAGCATTTGCAAGATACAAAAGAACAGATACCGTCTGCATCCCCGTTTACTCCGAAGACGGAAAGACTCCCGTAACGGCGTTATATATGATTGACAACTGCGGGAAGCTGCCCGGAGGCGGAAACGGAGTTCATCCCGACCAGATGGATTGGATGGACAGTACAAGCGATGCACTTGCAGAAATTAACGGCGGCAAAAAGGTCCCTTCCCTCGTTTTTCAGCATATTCCCGTTTACGAAATGTATGAAATGCTCGACGAGGTAACGAAGGAAACGGAGGGCGCAATTGAAGGCAACTGCCGTAAGCGCGGTCATTTTTATAAAATCACCGATGAAATGAAGGCGAGAGGCGAATTTATGGGTGAAAGCATCGCCTGTCCCGGTACACCGTCGGAGCAATTTGACCGCTGGCTTAAAATGGGCAATATCATAGGCGCATATTTCGGTCACGACCATAATAACTGCTTCACCGGAAACGTCAGAGGAATCACCCTCGGTTACACGTCGGGAGCGGGTTTCAACGTTTACGGCCCCGATGTCAACAGAGGCGTCAGACTATTTGAATTTGACGAAAATAAAGAAGGATACGAAACACGCGTTTTATTCTATAAAGACTTACTCGGCACAAAAGTGCATAACGAGATAAAAAGGTATATCTATAACAGAGCGCCCAGCTCCGTCACAGCCGCCAAACCGCTGATTTACAAAGGAGTTGCGGGACTGGTCGGAATAAATGCGCTGATTGTCGGCACAGCCGTATACAAAAAGAAAAAAGGCAGAAAATAACGGCAATCATTGACAAAGCAAGCCGCAAACAGGTATAATCACATTACATTATATCAAGCAAACTTTTTTTCGCATGAAAGGATACAGAAAAATGAAAAAAGTATTATCGGTTATTTTATCTCTCTTGATGTTCGCCTCGGTCTTCACGGCATTCTGTGCCGCCGAGGAAGAAAGCGACAGCAACAGCATTACCGTTAAATTCCTCAACTGCAACGTTGCGGGGCTGCCCGATTTCAAGTCGCTCATCGGTCAGGAATCAACCGACGTAAAAGGAAACAGCAAACAGCTCGGCGCCAAATTCAATTCATCCGATATTGACGTTATCGCCGTTCAGGAGGATTTCAATTATCACAGATTCCTCACGGGAGAAATGAAAAACTATAAATATTCAACCAACCATACCGGCGGAGTCCCCGGCGGCGACGGACTGAATATTTACACAAGAAATATTCCCATATATAACGAAGCAAGACAGGAATGGCATTCCTGCTACGGCGGTATCGCAGAGGGCGATGCACTTACACCCAAAGGGATTCTGTATACCGTACTTGACCTCGGCAACGGAATAACGGTAGATTTCTACGACATTCACGCCGATGCCTTTGACGGAAACGGAAACGCTCTTTCAAGAGCCGCTCAGTATCTCCAGCTTCTGACCCTTGTGGGTGAAAACTCCGCAGACCGTCCCGTAATCCTCACGGGTGACTTCAACACGTCCATCCATTTCAATTACGGCGGAGAAAACAGCGCAGATGAGGAAATGATGTATGACCTTACCGATAAATACGGCTTTAAGGATGCATGGATAGAGACAAATAACAACGGCAATTACGACGATTTCTCCGAATGGAAGAAGCTTTATCCCAATTCATACTGGGGCATCTGGGACAGTGTTGAAAAATTCTATTACCGCAGCGGCGGCGGAATTGAAATCAATCCCGTTGATTTTGAATACTATGTTACCGAAAACGAAAACGGCGAGAGTCTTTCCGACCATAACGGAGCCGTATGCAATTTCACATTCACAAAGACCGACAGCTTTACGGAGGATACAAGAGAACTGACCGTAACAAGGCAGGGACTTTTCGCAAAATTCATCAGCACGGTCAGGTGGATATTCAAGGACCTTGTGTTCGTTTTCCGCGATCATTTTGATGAGCTGATTGGATTTATCAAATAAATAATCCGTTTTTCGGAAAGCCGGGGAATGAATCCCCGGCTTTCCCTGTTTCGCCGGGCGGGTATGCCTGTCCCCGTCCCCCGCATTTCTTCTGACCTGACAAAATCAGGTGCGTTGAAGCACGTTCTCAACCTCCGGCGTTATTCGTTATCCTGCTCACAAGCCGTATATAAGAAGAAGTTAATTTTCTGTTTCACGACCGTTAAGAACCAGGTCTTTCGGGTCTCCGCCCATTCTGATATAACGTCTCCTTATTCCTCCTCTTGCGGGATTCGGACCGGAATACTTATAAAGAAACTTCAAATCCTCAAGCGTATAACCCTTTGACAATTCCCGAAGCGCATCGCCGACCTCTTTTCGTTTTTTTGTATTTGATATTGTAAACCCTACCATTCCCGGTATTATATGTTCTTTGCATCTTTCAGGAGGAGCTTCTGCGTATCTTTTTCTCATTGTTTCGGATGCGACATTTATACGCCCTACGGGCAATACCCTGCCCACCGGAGTGAGCAGGGTAACGTCACGACAATTTATCGGATTTATTCGCTTTCTTTGTGTCTCACACAGCGTTCTCTTAAGCTTAACTCGCCGTCAATCGCGTTTACCGCCTTAATTTCATCATCAAAATCACCGTTTACAATTGACCCCGAGGTCCACTTGGTAGCCGAAACGATTACCGCCCTTACGCGCTTAAGACGTTCATCGTCTGCGGCTATCAGCCACTCTTTTCCTATCAGCCCCAGTTCGCTTCTTTCTCCCGCTTTTCCGTTTCCGATACTGTATCTTTTGATTTCGTTTATTATTTCGTCCTTTGCTTCCTCTATGCTTTCCCGTTTTCTTCCGTACATAAAGTAATCAAATATTTTGGCAGCCGTAAAAGAAAGCAGTGAGATTCCGATGGCAGCTATACCTGTCTGAGTAATAATACGTAACATTTTGCATTCTCCTATACTTTTGATATTGACGATTCATCAGATGAGTAAAAGACTAACGCAGCATCTCCTTTACTTTTTGTTGAAATAAATTCTTCACCTCCTTCTCATAAAAGAGCTTGTAAAATTCGCGGAAGCAATACCTTTTTTGATGTTTCACGCGAATCGGAAAATTACGGTAAGTCCTCTCTTCATACCGATAATATAATAAAATCAGTCCAATAATACGGACTGAATATCAATAAACGCATACGGCATTTGACTATTGTCGGCAGATTTTGTATAATGCTGTAAATATGATAGAAACATATAACGGAGATATAAAAATGAAAGAAACGATAAACAAAAAGCTGTTTCTCATCGGCGACTCAATCAGAATGGGCTATGCACCCTACGTGCGCGAAGCGCTTAAGGGAAAGGCAGAGGTTTACTGGCCCGATGAAAACTGCCGCTTTGCCGCTTATACTTATTATGCACTCGGTGACTGGGAGGATAAAATGCGTCTGGGTGCAGATCTTACCGCGGTACACTGGAATGCCGGCCTGCATGATGCCGTCCGCTTTGCCGATGACGAACCGGTCACGCCTCCCGATATATACGCACGTTATATCGTCAGAATTTACAACAGACTTAAATTTCTCTACCCTGCCGCAAAGCAGATTTTTGCCACGTCCACACCCGTTATCGAGTCACGGTACAGCTACTGGCTTCACAGAAGCAACGCGGAAATTGACGTGCTCAATTCTGCGGCACTGAACGCCCTGAGGGATTGCGACGTCACGGTAAACGACCTGCACTCCGTTCCCGAAGAAAAGTATTATTCCGACGCTACGCATTTCAACACGCCCGAAGGAAGAGAGGCAATGACAAAGGCGGTGCTTAAAAGCGTATGCCCGGCTCTCGGCATTGATTACGGCGGCCTTACAATGCCGGATTTCAATACAGAGTTATAATTTGTGAGGAAGTATTATGATAAATCGTAAAACTCTTGTTACCGGAAAAATAAACAATTTCTTTTCCTATGCGGGCTGGCCGTCAGTCTGCGTTGATGAAAACGACACGCTTTACGCCGTTTGCTCAGGTCACAGAATGGGGCACGTATGTCCTTTCGGAAAATCACTTATGTATAAGAGCCGTGATATGGGTAAAACCTGGTCGGTCCCGATGATTATTGACGATTCGTTTTTTGATGACCGTGACACCGGTATACTGTATTTAGGCGGTGGAAAAATGTTCATCACCAATTTCATGCATCCCGTTGACGTTTATGAAAAATATTACAGAGAGTGGATTGAAGAGTCGACGGGAAAAGTCGGACTTGAAATGCTTGAGCTTTGCAAGTCGCTTGACAGCAAGGATAAAAAGGGCGGTTCTTTCTATAAGGTATCCCTTGACTTCGGTGAAACGTGGGGAGAAAAAATCAGAATCCCCGTAAGCTGTCCTCACGGACCGATAAAGCTTAATAACGGAGATATCCTTTACGTCGGCAAGGAAATGTACTCATACGGCGAAGAAGAAAGCGACACGATAAACGCCTATTATTCGGAATCGGATAATATAGAGTTCAGAAAAGCAGGCAGATGCAAAAAGCCGAAGGAATACGGCTGGGAAAAATTTCACGAGCCGCATTGCGTTCAGCTTGACGACGGCAGAATACTCGCAATCTATCGCGCCCATATTGATGAAAACGGCGACAATTTCACCATGTTCAAATCGTTTTCGGATGACTGCGGCAAAACGTGGTCTGAGCCCGAAGCAACGGGCATTTGCGGTTCGCCGCCGCATCTTCTGAAGCTCAGTGACGGAAGGATTCTCCTTTCCTATGCGAGAAGAATCGAGCCGTTCGGAATATACGCGAGAATAATTGAAAAAGACGGTAAATTCACGGCAAACGAGCTTCTCATAGACAAAGCAAACGATTCGGATATCGGATATCCCGCAACGGTTGAACTGAAAAACGGCGACCTGGTCACCGTATTTTACAAAAGGGAAATCAGCGACAGATATTCGTCTATCGTATCGGTCAACTGGAAGCTCTGATATAAGCCATACGCAATGGTAAATACGGAAAGGTGCTGTTCAAAAATATGATATACAAAGGCCCGGAGACCGAAAAGATATGTGATGACGCAAAATATACAGTATGTCCGTGCTGCGGAGAAACGGTGCATCACGGAAAATTCTGCACAAATTGCGGAGCACCGCTTCCCAAAGAGCCCGTAAGCGTACCTCTGCCGAAGCAATCGGAACAGAGCGAAATTTCCGAAGGACCTCAGCCCGTTGACGATTCGGGTCTCACTCTTCTCGGAGATTTCTGTAAGAAGACCGTTGCTACGGTCGGCGGAGACGGCTACGATGAGATAGTTCTGTATGAAAACGGGGCAGACGGAAGCTTTCAGATACACACCTACTCAAAATATGCTTATATGCAGAAAGAGAATCATCATTCCTTCAAGGCAAAGGACGGTGCGTATACCGCACTGCTTAAGCTCGCCGAAAAGCTTCGGCTGGATGAATATGAAGGCAAAAGCGGCACAGGTCTTTGCGGCGGAATGTATATCTGTAAATACAGAAAAGACGGAGTTATTCACAGGGTAACTACGGATAATTTAGGCACCGACGGGCCCGAAATCATTATAAGGGTCGGTAATCTTCTCGGCAGCTTCAAAGGAGAAGAAATCACTTTACAGGACTAATTTACATATAAAAAAAGCCGTAATCCGATACCCAATCCGCAAAAGTGATGTCTTATTCTTCAAAACTGCGTATTGATATTTTTTACACCATTTTTATAATAAAGCAAATCAAAGGAGACCGACAAAATGACAGTAATGGTATATGAACAGCATAATATTATTACCCGGAGTGCCGTTTTGTCTGCTCTGTTATAATAATCGGACAAATTGTATTTTTGGCACTTCCGTTTTCGGAGCAGGGCTTTATACTGAAACATACTGATGAACCCATTTCATATGACGGAATCACAAAGAATCAGGATTTACCGCTGTTCTTCTTTGCGGAGTATCAGAAAGGGGACAAAAAATTTTTGATATATACTGTTTCGAAAGTGTTTTTAGTATGCGGAAAAATCTGCTGTGGAAAAACTACATATTCACAAAAGATTTGTGAAGAAAACAACGCCGTACTCTTTCGGTGGATGAAATAACACTTGAAGTTTCAGGCGGAAATCTCGGAGAAAATCACGATGAGTATGTTAATAAAGCAAAGCTTTATCTTTTGAAAAAATCTGTTGAGATAGTGAAATCCGGCACAAGTGTTGTGCTTGATTGGGGCTTTTGGACAAAAGCCGAACGGGAAAATACAAAAGCATTTTATCATGATAACGGAATTGAAACAGAAATGCACTATCTTGATATTTCCGAGGAACAATGGCAAAGAAATATCCGGAAAAGGAATGCCGAGGTGCTTACAGGCAAAACAAGTGCTAATTATGTTGATAACGGTCTTTTGACAAAATTCGTTTCTTGTTTTGAAGTGCCCGATAAAAATAAAATTGATATTGTTTATTCAATAAAATGATTTAATTAATTTCTTGTTGTACTCTGTAAAATGTAGTATAATTATTTCGCCGAATCAGAATTAACGGAGGAAAAGCCATGAAAAGAACTGTGAAATCATTTATTTGTATATTTACAGCCGCAGTTCTGATATGTTCATCTGCCTGCAGTGCGGATAAATCATCAAAGCCAGTTAAAATAAAAGCTCTGATTATACCTAAATTTGAAATAGGTGAAATGAGCGGTGATGATATAGGCGAAGCACAGCTTCTTTATGAAAAATATTGTCCCGGATCAAGCGAAACGATTCTTCCCGGTATGCCCGAATCGGCTGAGTTTTATATCAATGAAGAAAACGGTGTTGCCGTATTGGTTACCGGCTCCGGTAAAACTGCGTGCGCACTTGCAATGACAGCTGTATTGTCAAATAATAATTATGATTTTTCGGATGCCTTCATTATTTCCGTCGGCTGTGCCGGAGGAAGCGCAGGCGTTACCACTCTCGGAGATATTGTTCTTGTTACGGGTGCCTGTGATAATGAGCTCGGTCATACTGCCGATATACGCGAATTTAACAACAAAGATTCAAAATCAACATGGTTCCCCGACAACTCATACGATGCCACTTCAAACAAGCTTTTTTCCTCTGAACTTGCTCAACAGGTTTACGAAATGATAAAAAATGTTAACCCGAATACAACGGAAATCTCAAAGAATGTTTTGAAATCAAATTTTAATAATGAAGAATGGGCATTGCGCAATCCAATGATAATCAAAGGCACTGCACTTTCGGGTGACAGCTTTTGGAAAGGGAAAACCGGTCATAATAATGCAATAAAGATTATTGAAAATTATAACATGCCCGATCCGTATGCCGTTACAGAAATGGAAGAGCTGACCGTTGCCAATACCGCCGAATGCTACGGTATGCTTGACAGAGTTATCTCTCTGCGTGTAGTTGTTGACCTTGATGTGTTTTTAGGCAATGACAGTCCCGAAAGTCTGTGGGAAAATTCTGAAGGATACAATAGTAATTTAGGCGCCGAAAGCAGTACGGCACTGGATATCTTTGAACCTGCAATGAAAAGTCTGTTTGATGTTTCAAAAACAGTAATTGACGCCGTACTTGAAGGCAAGCTCAACATAAACGGATAAAGCATAAACATTCCGTTATTACAGATACATCCGTAAATAAAAGCAACAGCCCTCCGGGTTTTCCGGAGAGCTGTTATTTTTATCGTGTGCACGGTCTAATATCTTCCTGTCTTATTGAGAGGAACATATTCAAAGCCGTCGGATGCGTTCTTCAGCGTATAATCATCCGTTACACTCGCTGCATTATAACCGGCTTGACAGTAACGGAAACGTCAATTGATTATTCCACGGTATATATATATTTGTTCGTATTTTCATCCGGAAGATGTCCGTCAATGAATATGCAATATTTACCGCTGAAAACCTTTCTTTCACCGTTTTCGTCAAACAGCGAAAAGCTCTCGTCGGTAAGCTTGAATACGATTTCTTTACTTTCAGCAGGTTTCAGATGGATTCGCTTAAATCCCTTTAATCTGAGCCGTGGCTGATTTTCAAGCCCTGCACTGTCTATATAAAGCTGAACAACCTCGTCTGCTTCATATACACCTGCATTTTTTACCGTTATTCTTACGGAGCCGGCGTTATATTCAATATTGGAATACTCAAACCTTGAATAAGACAATCCGAAGCCGAAATTATAAAGCGGTTTTATATTTCTATACATATAGGTTCTGCCGTTCTTCATTTCGTAATCATCAAACGGCGGCAAATCCGCTGTATTTTCGGGAAATCCGAGAGGCAATCTGCCAGAAGGAGATACATTACCGAAAAGTATATCGGCAATAGCGTCGCCGCCTCTGTCGCCGGGATACCATGCCTCAAGAATTGCGGCACAAAGCTCTGACGGCTCTGTTAACTCAAGCGCACTTCCGTTTTCAACAACAAGAACTGTATTTTTGTTTACCGCATACAGCTTCTTCAAGAGTTGAACCTGTTCATCGGGAAGCCGCAAATCCGTTTTGTCTTTTCCTTCGGACTCATATTCGGTGCCGAGTCCCAGAACGGCAATAACGATTTCCGCTTTTTTTGCCGCTTCAACCTCAGAATCAAACACTTCATCTTCGCTGTCATCGGGCATTGTCCATTGAAGCTTAACGAAAGGATCGCCGGAGGTTTTTGAATACCTGATAAAAAACGGCAGCTTATCACCTTTTTTCAGATATATCGGTTCGTCGGTGTATTCGCATAAATCAAGAACCAGCTCCGGCGGTGAACATTTCGGGAATCCTCCCGCGGAAAGTCTGAAATAATATTCACCCGTTTTCGGTGCGGTTATGTTTCCTCTGAAAATGCAGGAATATTCCTGCGTTGTAATAAGAGGGTCGGGATATCTGTCACTCCAGGCGTAACTGACGGCTTCGTCAATCCGTTTATGAGGCAAGCCCTCAAAATAAGCATTGGGATAAAAGGTCGCTTCAATTCCGTTTTCACCGTTATCAAGAGAATAACAGAAAACGGGAACGTCCGTAAACGCCGTGCTCGTCCTGACATAATCCCATCGGATATGCTTTACATTTTTTGCCTGTTTTTTTATGCCTTCAAGCGGCGAAACGGGTTTGTTTTTGGCTTTTCCAGAATAATCTCCAAACTGACAGACGTCGGCGTTATTTCCGACAACAAGAATTTTCGCATCCTTTTTCAGAGGAAGAATTCCGTCGTTTTTTAACAGCACCATTGATTTGACAGCCGCTTCGTATGAAAGAGCCGAATGTTTTTCGCAGCCGATAATATCAAGTGTCAGCTTTGAGAACGGCTTTTCTTTTTCAAACTGACCGGTTTTTATTCTTGCGATAAGCACTCTGCGCACGGCTTTATCTATGCGCTCTTGGGTAATCTTTCCGCTTTTCAGCTGTTTTTCAAAAAATTCCGTATAAAAATGGTCATAGGGCGAATATCCGCCGCATTCAAGATCAACACCTGCATTCAGAGCGGCAGAAGCGGCATTTTCGGGCTCGGAACAAATCTTATGATTGTCCCAAAGTCTTGCAATTGCGCTGCAATCGGACACAACATAACCGTCAAAGCCCCATTCGCCCCTTAATATATCGGTAAGAAGACGCTTTGAAGCGTGGCAGGGAACACCGTTGATTGCGTTATATGCCGCCATAACCGCTTCCGGTCCGGCTTCCTGAACAGCCATTCTGAAAGGTTCAAGATGATATTCACGCAAAGTTTTTTCACTCATTACGGCATTGCAGGAAAACCGGTTATGTTCCTCGTTATTTGCGGTAAAGTGCTTCGGCGTAGCAACGGCTTTTAGATAATTTTTATCTTTTCCCTGCAAGCCCCTGACAAAAGCCGCCCCGTTCTTTCCGGCAAGGTAAGGGTCCTCGCCGTATGTCTCGGCGGTCCTGCCCCATCTCGGGTCACGGGCAAGATTGAGGTCGGGTGACCAGAATGTAAGCAGGCCATTGTATCTTCCCTCAAATTCACGCTCGTCAAGTCCGTCCGAGCATCCGCCGTTATATCTTGCTCTTGACTCATCGGAAATCGCATCGGCTATTTTTTCAAGCAGTTCATCGTCGAACATTGCACCGAAAGCGATTGCCTGCGGAAAAACGGTGAATTTCCCCGGTCTTACAACGCCGTGAAGCGCTTCATTGCCGTGGTAATACTTCGGTATACCAAGCCGTTCGTTTTCAGGCGAGGTTTCAATTATTACATTAAGTTTTTCTTTCAGCGTCATTTGAGCAACAAGCTCATCAGCACGCTTTTTTATTTTCTCCGTTGTTTTCATATTCAGTTCTCTCTGCCGAATATATTTAAGCTGCGCAGAATTTTATTTATTACGGGCAGAATTGCCGACTCAAGCTGAACTGATTTCGGCATACTCTCTTTGTCTGAAAACCACCAGGTCGGTCTGACGGTGAAATCCGGTACCGCATCCGTAAAACGCACTCCACCGCCCTCACTTAAATATTCTATGCCGTAAGCTCTCATATCATCATAAAGTTTTGCCGCTTCTTCTTCGGGATTGTTTCTGAATGAAAACCAGTTGAATTCACCGGCAAACGTGCCGCATTTGAAGAATCTCCAGCTGATTGAAAGGCCTTTCAGACGGTAAGCTTCATCATCGGTAAGATTTCTGCTTTCGGCACGTGCCATGATTTTGTTAAGCTTTTTTATTTCGGGTTCTGTCAAAGCCGTATGATTTTCAAGCGCTTCTCCGCCGTCCTGGCAGGTCATATGCGCAAAATCAAATGCAAGCGGCTTATAACCGTTAACGGATTTTTCAAAGCATTTTATAAATTCAACAACATCTTTTCCGGCTTCCCCGTAATAAGCATCGCAGAATTCGGAAATGTGACGTTCAATGTCCGTATCGGGATCCCATAACAATTTAAGCACAAGATAGGTTTTCAAATCATGAAATTCGGCGGGAACCATATCTTCGCCGCATCCGTTATCAAAAACGGAAATAACGTTATTGTCTCTGAAATACTGATATCTTTTCTGCAGAGTTGTTATGTTGGGGAAAAGAGCGTGATAATATTGGAAATCCGTGCTGTAATTCCACATATAGATGCTGTCTGTCAGCTCTGCCCAGCCCTTAAGAGCTTTGTCAAATTTTGCATTTTCACGGCATGAGGGTTCCCCGAAATCGTGAAGCACACAGCCATTAATCGGGCACATACGGATAACAACTCCGTCTGCAATTTCAAGATTTTCAGGAGGCGTGAGCGTATCCTGATACGCAAGGGTCTCAAAACGGGCATCCGGATATTCTTCTCTGACAACGGCGGCAACTCTGTTGACAAAATCAATCATTGATGCCGAATCCGTACCGCCGTGAGCCATGTTGAATTCTCTGCACTTATCACATTGACAAAAGGACATTCCGTCATTCTGCGAAACGCTGAAAATCGTATCATACTGTGAAAAAAAGTTTTTTGCAAAATCAACGGTAAGTCTGAAAACATCGTCATTTGAAAGGCAGGGCTGACGGTTCATACTGCGGTTTCCTTTATCGTCACAGCCGAAATATTCGGGATGCTCAGCAAACATATCGCGGGTTATTATCCACTGCATCATGTGAACGGAATTAACACAGTATTCCGACGGACTTCCGCCCCAATCATCCGAAATATAAGCCATATAGCCGTGAAGCTTATGCTTTACGCAAAAATCCGCATATTTTGTTGAGAACAGCCAATAAGTCTGTCTCAATCTGAAGCAGGGAACGTAGGAATAATCAATTTGCGGAATTTCAATTCGGTCTGCTTCGGGGATAACGATCAGTTCCTCCGTAAACCACCTGCAGCCGAGATAATCCTCAAGAAATGTATAAACCGAATAAATAGCCCCTCTCTCTTTCCCGCCGGTGAGAAAAAGTTTTCGCCCTACCGTAAAAATCCGAACGCCATCCTGCCCGTAATTCTCACGGTCAATATTGATTTCGCCGTCACGGTTTGTTATTCCGACTACTATTTCCTTTTCGGCGGACGGAACGGCATCTGTCACGGTTTCAAACTCAACGGAACTGATTTTTTCAAGATAATCCTCCAGCTCCGCCGCGGCATTTTTTTCGGTTTCGCAGGCATTTGAAGAAATTACGATACGGTATTCGGTCGTTCCGTTTTCGACAAGAATGATTTTATCTTCCGTTTTCGCAAAAGCAGGCAATGCGGTCAACCCTGCAAACAGCAAAGCCATCATAACGGATATTATTCTTTTCATATTTTCAGCTCCTTTTTATTTACCGAATGAAAAAGAATCTGTATTTTCACAACGATTTTTTACGTACAAAAACATTCAATCCGACTTCCTTGACACGTAAACAGCTTTATTATCTCATTTCAAAGCTTTCAATGGGCTTGTCACTGTTTTCAACTGCATATTCGTGTCCCGTTTCTGTTTTGAATATTATATCTCCGTCTGTTTCCTCAAATCCGATCGTCTCTCCCGTTTCAAGGTCACAGACAGTTATCTTTTCTCCGAAAACATTCATAAATCTGCATTCATTTCCGCGCAGACTTCTGACTATAGCGTATGCGGGACTTCCGTCACGCATTTCGGCGGAAACGAGGAATGCACCTCTTGCACGAAGTGAGAAACACGCCGCATCACCGATATCCCCGGGATATGCCGGGAAGATTCTGATGATTCCGCCCTGGGACTGCAGGAGCATTTCCGTTATAACCTCACTGAGATATGCTCCGCCCTTATCAACAAAGAAGGAATGCTGTCCGTCGGGCTTCATTTCATTATTCTCATCGTAATCGCAGGCATCACTTCTGTTAAGGTTTCCGCCCTCCCTGCATTTCGGTAAAAGTTCAAGCACAAGACGCGCATACTCCTTATCGCCCATCCTGAGTCTTGAAATAATGCCGTAGGACATATCCCAGGGAAGTCTGTTTTTATCAACGAATTTATCCACGGATTTACGTGCCGCAGCCTTCATTTCATCCGTACCGCGCCATTTGTCAACCTCATCGGTAATGCAAATAGGGCAAAGATCCGATACGGGCGGATTGCCGTAACCGATGGAAATATCGTCAATATCCTCGGCGGTTTTCCAGGTTCCGTCCGGCCATACCGCATAATCCTTTCTTAATGCCTTAACGTCATTTTCCCATTCTTTGCGAAGTTCATCGTCAACCGAAAGAATTTCCGCCGATTTCGCGGCACGGCTGAGAACAAATTTAAAAAGAGACAAATCAATAATTGAATTTGTCATGAATTCATTTAAGAGTCCCGGGCTGGCAACACATTCCTGCGAACGTGACGGAAAGATATATTTTTCGCCGTTTTCATCAGTCAGCAGATAATCATGATAAAAAAGCGCCGCTTCTTTTAATATCGGATAGCCGACATCCTTCAGGTATTCCTTATCGCCCGTAAAATCATAGTAATCCCAGGCATATTTTACAGTTTCTCCCGTTGTGGAGATATTCATTATCGTTCCGTTGAGCGTGATTGAGGAAGCGATAACCGTACCTGTGCCCGAAATAGCATGAGGGTATGCCGTTCCCCTGCATTTGTAAAACTCGGAAGCATATCTGCGAAGCTTATCTTTTGAATCAAAGCAAAGTCTGAACCACGGTTCAAGAAGCTCGGCGTGATTTGCAGCAAGCAGACCGAGATTTGTTTTCGGCTGTTCATAAGTCAGAATATGATGCCCCCAGTTTACGTAATTTGACTGAAACCACGGTGCCACATATCCTGCCGCAAATTTAGACGGTCTCCTTGCGCTCATGGCCTCATAAATTCCCCAATACCAGGGAGTTGAATATTCGGTCTTCGGAAGTCTTATCCATGAACGGCACACATCGTGCATTGTAATCTGCTCACAATTTGAAAGAATATGAAATGTGTCTCTTGCAAAAGCATTTTCAAGTCTTCTTTTTGCTTCCTCATACGTATCCTCGGCATCATAAACGCTGACAACGGTCAGAATGATTTCAAAGTTTCTTCCGAATCTTCCCGTTCCGAGCACGGAATATCCGATATCGGAAAGCTTTATTTCACCGCCGCCGACTCTTGCCATCACGGTGTAATGTACTTCGGGAGAATTATTCGGGTCCTCACCTGCCTTAAGGCGCATATTGAAGCCGAAATAATCGCCGTCGGCAAAGCAAACGGGTGAATAATAATCAGCAATCTCTTTATCAAGAAGCTTCATTTCTTCTTCGCTTTTGCCTGCAAGAATCGCCAGTACTTCCATCGGATCACGGGTCAGCTCAAAACGTACCGTGCCGAGAATGGGTCTTTTGCTTGAAGCCGGAGCTTCAACGTGAATCCGCATTACTTCGTCAACCCTGCTGACGTTTGCGGTAACACAATAATCCCATCCGTTTACGCTTCCGTTCTGATTATCGCAGGAAAAATACTGCTTTGCCAAAGCTCTCGAAATATCAAGCTCTTCCCGGATATTATGCCCGAATCCGCCGCTGAGAAGATGAAGTGTAAGTCTTGCGGCGGATGTCTGAATCGGCAGATTCACTCTGCGGTTTGATGCCTCAAACATATCAAGCTTTATGCTTCCGTCGCCTGCCGACACCTTTTTTCTGACATTTTCTATGCCGCCGTCGGGATAGCAGGGATTCGGAGCGTCATAATCATCCCACCACAAATCGTTTTTTGCGATATTAAACGTAAGATTATCGGGCATACCGTGCATTGATGCTCCGAAATCGCCGTTTCCGATTGGCATTCCCGAGCGAAAATCCGAAGCCGTACCTTTTCGCCTGAATGTATGCTTTGCCGCTTCGGCTCTTCCGTTTGTATTTATTCTCATTCTGCCCTGAACCATAGTTTCATTAGGCATATTCGGAAGCAATCCGCTGTATGGATCTCTTCTGATTTTTTTATTCATATACCGTGACTCCTTTTACACAGTCATATCGTATAATCCGCATCGGATTTTTATTCAGCTTCTGTTTTATCAGACTTTTACATTCTCAGCGGCAAGCGTTTCGGCAAGCTCGTCAATTTCATTCTTCTCTTCATGCTCATAGCTTGCTATAAGGGCACGCCTTTCATTAAGAGCAATATACATCTGCTCTCTCTTTTCACCCTCAAGGTCATAGAAGAAGAACGGAATAATTCTGATAAAGGTAGGAAGAAGATTTATGCCGTTAAACAGAAAAAATACCTTTCTGTAAACGGTTTTACTTCCCTGCGACCACGGCTTCATGGGAATTGTGGGGTCATATCCCGACCATTTGAAGAGCTGAACCGTAAGTAAAGCGTTCAGCGGCGACGTTACCTTTGTGATAAGACCCGTAAGAATACCTATTGTTCCGTCCGGGCGTTCACCGGTAACGTATTCGGTGTAATCATTGATTTCTCTGCCGAGCTCTGCTTCAAACACGTTTGAAGGTCCGTTATTGATGCCGTTTATTCCGTAGAAAAATGCATAAACCGCAACGGCGACCCATTTGTTTTCAATAAACGGGCAGCCTACCGCAACCATTCCGACGCAGCAGAACAAATCCCAGAGTCGAAGCCATATAACTGCTTTTTTGTTGTTATTTTTAAACAGCCTCTGGAAATTCGGAATAAATGTAACGCTGAGATAATTCATAATATTGTTGGGAAGATATGCAATAAACGAAGGAATCGTTCCGCCGAATATCTCCTGCTGGGTAACAACGTCCCACTTGTAGCCGCCGTTTGCCCACCAACTGACCGAAAACTCTGCAATAAAGTTGCGAAGAGCATACTTGTTTTTGAAAATATAGAAAAGAGTTTTTGTTACGGGCGCAGGTTTCGGCTGGAGAAGAATTCTCTCCTTGCAGTTGATTGCCATTGCAATATTTCCCGCAGCGCCGATAGACGCCGCCGCCAATGCTATTCCCGTAAAGACCGTGCTCATCGGAAGATTGATATAGCCCTTGTTGTTCAGCTCCATAAGAGGCATAAAAATTGTCGCAATAAGCTGAGAGCCGGTAAAGCCGAGATAATTCTGAACGAGGCCGACGTTTATTCTGTCTTTCGGATTTACGGTCTGAAGAGAAACAAGGTTATCACGGGGAATGGCGTAAATTGTGCCGAACGTCTCCTGAATAAACAGAGTACAGAAAACAAAAACAATCTTTTTCGGGTCATTACCCGGCGCATCGCCAAAGAACAGCGCTCCGCTGTAAAGGGCAACCGTGCTCATAAAATAGGGAATCGCAGTGAAAATAATATATGGTCTTGCCTTGCCCCAGCGTGTTCTCGTGCGGTCATAAGCCGCTCCCATAAGAGGATTATTGAGAACGTCATAAATACCGATAAGAGTAAGAATGAGCGTTACATAAGCCATATCAATTTTGAGAACATTGATAAAATAAAGAGTTCTGTATTGCTCAAGTCCTCTGACAACCGCTGCGGCAAATTCGCCGATTGCGGGAAATACGATTTCTTTCGGGGTCAACACGGGGGTGTGAAACATCCTTGTAGCTATACCGCTGTATCTGTTAAGCTGACGCTTGTCAATAGATGCGGCGGAATTATTTTCCGCGCCCGTAACTTTATCAACTATTTTCTTAATATTGTTCCGGTTTTCGCTCATTTAACAGTCACCTCACATGTTGATTTATAGAATCCGTCATCCGAAAGCGCATAAACCGTAACAACACCGCTCTTTACGGCAGTTACAACGCCGTTTTTATCAACGACGGCAATGCTTTCATCATCTGAATACCATTTCTTTGTCTGAACGGTTGCGTCCTTCGGAGAAACCTTTGCATCAATCTGTTTCTTTTCTCCGACATCAAGTCTGATACTGCGCCTTGAAATTTCCATTGATTCAACCGGAATTCTGACGCTGACTTTACAGCTGTCAGTATATGTTTTGCCGAGAAATTCAAAGGAAGCCGTAACCGTTGCTTCACCGGGCTTTTTCCCGGCTTTCAGATATCCCTCATCGTCAACGGAAACAATATTTTCATCGGATGATTCCCATTTAACATCGTATTCCAGCGGATCTGTGCAGGTAAGCGTGGCGGTAAGATTATCCGTATTTTTCGGCTCAATAATCAGTTCATCATCCGAAAGCACAAGCGACGGCCATGTGAAGCTGTATTTGATTTTTTCATATATTCCGAATTCAACATCAGCCTTTCCGAGTGAAGCAAAATTATTTTTAAATGAGGCATCTGTTCTGACTGTCATATCTTTTTTCATTTCAAAATATACAAGTTCACCGGTCACACGGTTTATTCTGAAAAAGACTTCAAGATTATCGTTTGAAATGTCAATTTTACCTATATCGACGGTTTCATCAAATCTGTTTCCGAAAAGGCTCCGGATTTCCGAATCCGTTTTCGGAGGGAAATTTGTATTGATAACATTATCGCTGCATTTCAGAACTGCGCTGACGATATATTCGCCTCTTCCTTGCCTGGAATATAAATTCGGGCTTCCGCATTCGGGGCAGCCGTCAAGCAGCTCGCTGCTTTCTGTGCCGCAGTTGCCGCATTGATAAATATAGTCGCAGGCAAAATAATTGCACTCAAAGGAATCAATATCCGCTCCGGTGATTTCAGGCAGATTTACGGGCAGATTTTCCGAAAAATCCGATTCTGCCGCAGGCGTGCTTTCCGCAAGCGCCCGGGTAAATTTTTCTTTTGCAAAAAGAACAGTCTTTTTCAGCTCTTCGCTTCCGTTAATAACCAATGAATCGGCATCAATACCGAATTCATCTTCAACAACTGTTCCGGGCTTGTTTTCGGCAATGTCACCGAATACCTTATTTAAAAGAGCGGCAACGTCTTCGCTTGTTTTCGGTTCTTCATAAGCTCCGTGAGTATCCGTTTCAGGCGGATATGCGCCTTCCATTGCAAGAACTTTATTGATTCCGTAAATAAATCCGGCAAC
>JAZLLW010000054.1:0-7585 GCA_045598305.1 Acutalibacteraceae bacterium | reverse complement strand
GCCCCGTGATTTTATCGCCGACGGGAGTAATATCAAAGCCGGCATCGGTAACAATTTTTCTGTATAATTCATCATTCGTATCAACGTCGTTATCAAGCTTCAGCTCGTAGGCATTATACTTTTTGCCTTCTTTCTTTATAGCGGAAATGATGGCGTCAAAGGTCTCTTTATCACCGGGGTCACATACGGGACCTCTGGGTGCATAAAGCATACGGTAGGGAAGCTTTGCCAGCTTTCTCACAAGGACACCGGCAACGCCCCTGATTTCTCCGCTGTCGTCTCGGCAGATTACGCCGAACCAATCCCAGTCGTCCTTTACCCTGCCCCAATAGGAGCTCTGCATAAAATGACCGTTTCTGCTTTTTGCAGAAAAGGCATCAAATTCACTTGCATTTTCAAGGGATATTATCTCTGTTTTCATACTGTTCCTCACCTGTTTCATACGTTCAATTATATAATATGTATATAATAATTGCAATATCAAAGTTCCCCTTGAATTATTCCGTATATTAATATATAATTCTTCCTTGGTAACGGGGTGATAATATGAGTAAAAAGCCATTGGAGGCAATAATCGTAGGCGGCGGTCACAGAAGTCTGACCTACGCCGGACTGGCGGAGTTTGAGCCGGATATGCTTCGCATCACGGGTGTTGCAGACCCAGATGAATTCCGCCGTAAATCAATCGCAAAGCGATTCAACATTCCCGAAAACAGATGCTTTTCCTCCGCGGAAGAGCTGGCAAAAGTGCCGAAATTTGCGGATGCGGTCATCAACGGCACCATGGACCACATTCACGTTTCCACCGCAGTTCCCCTGCTGAAGGCGGGCTATGATATGCTCCTTGAAAAGCCCTTTGCGGTCAGCGAAGAGGAGGCACGGCTTCTTGTAAAAACCGCAAACGAATACGGCAGGAAGGTAATGGTCTGCTTCGTTCTGCGCTACGCACCCTTTTATCAGAGGATAAAGGACGTAATCATAAGCGGTAAAATAGGAGAAGTCATCAACATTCAGACCAATGAATACGTCAGCTATCATCACATGTCCACCAGCCACGTAAGAGGCAAATGGAATAATTCCGACCGCTGTCACAGCTCCATGCTGCTGGCAAAATGCTGCCACGACCTTGACATAATGATGTGGCTTATGGGCGAAACCAAACCCTCTTATATTTCCTCTTTCGGCTGTGATATGCAGTTCGTAAAGGAAAACGCTCCCGAAAATTCGGGTACGAGATGCCTTGTGGACTGCCCTCTGGTCAACACCTGTCTCTACTCCGCAAAACGACTTTATATTGACCATCCCGACAGATGGAAGGTATACGTGTGGGATAAGCTCGAACATTTTGAAAATCCCACCATTGAGGATAAAATCAATCTGCTTAAAACAAGCCCTTACGGTGTATGCGCATACAAGAGCGACAATAACGTGGTTGACCATCAGACCGTCAGCGTATTTTTTGAAAATGGCGCTACGGGTACTCATAATATGGTGGGAGGTGCAAGTAAGGGCACGAGGACAATTACGATTACCGGCATGAAGGGTATGATATGGGGCGACTTTGAGGAAGGCAGATTTACCGTATCACTCATTGACCCCGCTCCCGGCTGTGAGCACGACGATACGGAATATGATATGCACATAAACGACGATTCCCACGGCGGCGGCGACCTCGCCCTCGTAAGAGATTTCATCGCATACTGCAGGGGCGAAAGTACCACTCCGTCCTGCACGTCGATAAACGACTCGCTTGCAGGTCATCTGGCGGTATTCCTCGCAGATAAATCAATGGCTGAAAACGGCGCACCCCAAAAGGTTATACTGTAATACAAAAGCATTGACAAACACGCAGTTTTTGATATAATTGATAAGGTTAATAATATATTAAGGAGAGACAATTATGGCATTGGTAACCACAACTCAGATGTTCAAGGATGCTTATGAAGGCGGCTACGCCATCGGCGCATTCAACGTAAACAATATGGAAATCATTCAGGGTATCGTTGGCGCGGCAAAGAAGCTGAACGCTCCCGTTATCCTTCAGTGCTCCAAGGGCGCAAGAGACTACGCAGGCCTCGGCTACGTAGTAAAGATGGTTGAAGCTGCCTGTGCGGATACAGACGTTCCCATCGCTCTTCACCTTGACCACGGCCCCGATTTTGATACCTGCAAGCAGTGCATCGACGGCGGCTTTACGTCAGTTATGATCGACGGTTCTTCCCTTCCTTACGAAGAGAATATCGCTCTCACCAAGAAGGTCGTTGAGTACGCTCACGCACACGGCTGTGTTGTTGAAGGTGAACTCGGTACCCTCGCAGGCGTTGAGGATGACGTAGTAGTTGAATCCGGAAACGAAAGCTATACAAAGCCCGAGCAGGTCGAGGATTTCGTTAAGAGAACAGGCGTTGATTCCCTTGCAATCGCAATCGGTACAAGCCACGGCGCTTATAAATTCAAGCCCGGTCAGAAGCCCCAGCTCCGTTTTGACATTCTTGAAGAAGTCAGCAAGAGACTTCCCGGCTTCCCCATCGTTCTTCACGGTGCTTCATCGGTAATGCCCGAATACGTTAAGATGATCAACGAATTCGGCGGCAGCATGCCCGACGCTATCGGTATCCCCGAGGAAATGCTCAGACAGGCAGCTTCCATGGCAGTCTGCAAGATCAACGTTGACTCAGACCTTCGTCTTGCTCTTACCGCTTCCATCCGTAAGCATCTTGCAGAAAACCCCTCACACTTTGACCCCAGGCAGTACCTCAAGCCCGCAAGAGCAGCTATCCAGGAAGTAGTTGAGCATAAAATGACCAACGTTCTCGGCTGCGCAGGCAAAGCATAAAAATAAACTGACCCCGATTTGTTCTGAACAAGTCGGGGTTGTAATTTTTTATTTTATAATCTCAGTTCACACCGTCTGCCGTACTGCATACGCAGGCGGTATATTTTTTACTTAATTCGGGGAAATTTTCAAGATAGCGTCTCTGAACGGAAGCAAGAATATTTTCCCTGCGTGATGGGTCGGAAAACGCCATACAGCAGCCCTTGAAACCCGCTCCGCTGAAGCGCCCGCCGTAGATACCGTCGGTCGTATTGATTATGCGGTGCATTTCAATAAGCTCGGGCGAGCCCGCCTCCCAGTTATTGATTGAGGACTCTCCGCTTTCCCGCGAAACTGTTCCGAAGGCCTCAATATCTCCGCTCTTCCATGCGTCGATTCCCTTACCGACTCTCTGCATTTCGGTAAAGAAATGCTCTGCCCTTTTTGCTTCATCATCGGTGAGAATACCTTTATTTCCGGCAAAATATTCGTATGAAACAAATCTCATATTCGCTTCATCGGGACTGTCAACGGCTTTACCCGATGCCTTCAGAAGCTTATAAGCTCCGCTTCTGAGCTGAGCCACTCTGTTATTGTAGCCGGAGGAAGCAAGACACCTTTCAAGCCCCGAAAAGAAAACGAGAATATCAAATTCCTTCATATCTGGATGAGCGGGTATTATCCGCTTTGAATCATCCAGCAAATCCATTGTAAGCAGGGCGTTTTTCTTACAGTAAACCTCACAGCACTGGTCTAATTTACCGCTGTTCACTCCCACGTATTTATTCTCCGCTTCTCTTGATATATCAATGATTTCAGAGGATGACAGAGTGATACCGTTCACCTTGCAGAGAGCGTTCAGAAAAGAAATGGTGACCGCCGCCGAGGAGGAAAGTCCGCCTATCGGAAGCTCTCCCGAAATTACGGAGTTAATGCCGTTTTTTACCTCGTATCTCTTTGAAAGAGCAATGCAGACTCCGCGCAGGTAATCCGCCCAATCATTCTGCTTTGTAAAGGGAATTTGCTTTACATTCCATTCTTTTTCTCCATCAAACTGCAGGGAAGATACTCTCACCCTTCCGTCATGCGAGGGACTGTACGCGATATGCACTCCTTTATCAACGGCGAAGCCCGTAATCATACCGAGATTATGGTCGATATGCGCTCCGACGGGGCAGATTCTATAAGGGGTAAAGCCCCCGAAATCGGGAGCTTTTTTATGGATTATCTCAAATTTTTCCTGTGCCGTAATATTCATGATATTATTTATTTCTGTCCTTCCGCAAGCAATCTGAGGAAGATACCGCAGGTCCAGCCCTGCTGTTCGTTGCCGAGGCCCTCACCCGTCTGCGAGTCAAAGAGCTCGTGCATTTTGCCGTCCTTTATTATCATTTTCAGGAGCTTGTCGGCGGCGTACTGCCTTTCCTTGTCAAGCCCAAGTCTGTCAAGGGTTTCCAGCATCAACCATGCGGTCGAAAGCCATGTGGGACCTCTCCACCATTTGTCGTGCTGATAAAGAGGATCGTTATATGCAACCGATGGGAAGGGAACGTCTCCCATCATACATTTTTTATTGAGCAAATACTTTCTCAGCAGTTTATCCTTCTGCTTCTTTTCAAGCTCGATTCCCGCCCAGAGAGGAAGGAACGAAGCGGGGGTAACGACCTTGATAAATTCTTCCGTTTCAAGACTGACGTCATAAAAAATGTTGTCCTTCCTGGAGTAGAGGTATTTCATAATGTTTTCGGAAAGAGTATCCGCTTTTTCGGTCCATTTCTTTGCCTTGTCTTCAAGTCCCAGTATCGCTTCAAGCTCTGCGGTAACGCGAAGCTGATCGAGAAGATAACTGTTCATATCGCAGGCAAGGGTTGCACCCCTATCAAATCTCGGGGAATCATCCTGACCGGTTTCAAGCCCCGAGGGACAGAACACAAGCCCTTTATCCGTCATTCGTGAAGAAAGCCACCATTCGTTGTTTGCTTCGAGAGTAGGCAGCATTTCCCAGGCAAGGTCAAAGCTGTCACCCATGGCACTCTTTACCGCCCAGCCCAGCAATGCGGGCTGTGTGTCGTGAGGACGGTCCCATGTGGAGCACAAGAACTGAGGAAGCTTGCCGTCAAATCTCATTCCTCTGGCTACCTGCCTGAGGAAATCTCTGTGCAGATCGGAGCCCAGAAGGGAATAACCGAGATTCTGAAAATACGTATCCCAGAGAAAGGTGGCGGGATAACCGCCTCTTGAGGGGAAGGGTGAAATATTGCCCTCAAGCTTGCCCTGCGCCTTGGTGGCATTGAAAAGCAGACCGTTTATCGCCTTTGCGGTAAGTCTTGCCGTCTTGTCATCATCCAGCTCAACCGTAAAATCTCTTGAGTAATTTCTCAGCCAGCGGCGGCACAGAACAGCTGCCTCTAAAGTCGTTCCGGGACATATTGAAAGAGCGTGTCTGACAGAGGACTCCGACGCTCTGAGCACCTCGATATCAAAAGCAAGCAGTATTTTGCCGCCGAACGGCTTTGCAATTAGTCCGTCTTCTGCCGAAACCTTGCCCGTAACCGCTCTGACACCAATCACAAAGGGAACCTTTTCGTCCGGGTCTCTTGAATCCTTATTATCCGAATAACCTCTCAGTATAAGATATTCGCCATTGCATTCGCTTACCCAAAGGGATGAGGTTTCGTCTGACACCTCGGGAAAAAGACGGACGCTGTCGCCGGTTTCTATTTCAAGTAAAAAACCGTCGTTTTTCCAGAAGGAAAGTCTTGCGTTATCCTCTCCGTATATCAAACGGTATATGGCTGAAAGCTTCGGATTGAATTCAAAAGGAAAAGAAACAAGCTTATTGAAAAGCGTTCTTGTTGCCCGGTTATAGTGAAGCCACATTTTCCCCACACCGCTCTCGCCGGGTACAGCTCCGAGTCCTACGGAAGAAAACATGGGACTGTAGCTTTCGTTTTGTGACGGGAAAGAAGTGACATCTTTCATTCTTTCGTAAATAAATCTCTGCATAGAACAATCCCCCGTTAGTTCTATTGTGATCAGTTGATATTTTTTATGCCTATTTTTCTATAATACAACAATAACGTGCGATTGTCAAAGGTAACCTTCAAATATTGACTTTTTTTTTGAAAAATGATACTATTTATAAAATATACTATAGGAGAGATTCCATGAAAGGTATCATTCTTGCCGGCGGCTCCGGAACCAGACTTTATCCCCTTACTCTTGTAACAAGTAAACAGCTTCTTCCGGTTTATGACAAGCCCATGATATATTATCCCCTGTCAACTCTTATGCTTGCCGGTATCAGAGATATTCTCATTATTTCCACACCTACCGATACCCCGAGATTTTCCGAGCTTTTAGGTGACGGCAGTCAGTTCGGTCTGCACATTGAATATGCAGTACAGGAAAGCCCCGACGGTCTTGCCCAGGCATTCATCATCGGCGAGGAATTCATCGGCAATGACAGCGTTGCAATGGTACTCGGTGACAATATCTTTTACGGCAGCGGTCTAGGTCACATGCTCCGTATGGCTGCAAAGAACGATTCGGGAGCCACGATTTTCGGCTACTACGTTGATAATCCCAAGGCATTCGGCGTAATTGAATTTGACGATGACGGCTCACCCGTATCCATCGTTGAAAAGCCCGAAAATCCCAAATCAAACTACGCCGTGACCGGTCTGTACTTCTATGACAACAGCGTTGTTGAATACGCAAAATCCCTCAAGCCCTCCGCAAGAGGCGAGCTTGAAATCACGGATATAAATGAAATTTACCTCAAGAGAGGCGACCTTAATATCAAGCTTCTCGGCAGGGGCTACGCATGGCTTGACACGGGAACGGTCGACAGTCTTCTTGATGCTTCCAACTTTATCAAGACCATTGAGAAGCTTCAGGGCATTCAGATTTCCGCACCCGAGGAAATCGCCTACAATAACGGCTGGATTACCCACGAGGCACTCGTTGAATCGGTCAAAAAATACGGTAAATCCTCATACGGTCAGCACCTTATGGCTGTTGCGGAGGGTAAAATCCTCTATACCGCAGAGCCGGGCGTGAGACCCTCATGGGGCAAGGATGACGAAAACTATGGAAAAAATTGAAACCGCAATTGACGGTGTATATATCATAGAGCCGAAGGTGTTCGGTGACAACAGAGGATGGTTTTACGAAAGCTACTCCGCAAAAAGCTTTGCGGATATGGGCATTGACACCGTATTCGTTCAGGATAACCGCTCCTTTTCCGCAAAGAAGGGCACTCTCAGAGGGCTTCACTGCCAGAAGAATCCGATGAGCCAGGCAAAGCTTGTTTCCTGCCCGCGCGGTGCAATTACGGACGTGGCGGTGGATATCAGGAAGGATTCTCCCACCTATCTCAAGCATATTTGCGTAGAGCTTTCCGAAGAAAACAAAAGGATGCTCTATATCCCCAAGGGATGTCTTCACGGCTTCGTCGCGCTGACGGACGACGTGGAGCTTTCATACAAGGTGGACGAGCTTTACTCTCCCGAAAACGACAGAAGCATCCGCTTTGACGACCCCGAAATCGGCGTTGAATGGAACGAGGAAAACCCCGTACTTTCCGAAAAGGATAAGAATGCACCTCTTCTCAGGGACAGCGACGTTTCATTCTGAAAGGATTTCTCATGTCTGTATTATCAGGAATCAGACCGCAGAACGTATTCTCGTTTTTTGAAACAATTTCATCAATTCCCAGGGGCTCGGGTCATACGGAAAGGATATCACGGTACTGTGACTGCTTTGCGT
>JAZLLW010000053.1:0-10585 GCA_045598305.1 Acutalibacteraceae bacterium | reverse complement strand
GTTGATTGAACCTATTGCGAATACGCCTATCATCAGGAAGTCGCTGATGTGAGAACCGAAAATCCAAAGTGTCTTTGTTGAGAACTTTGAACGGGCCCAGGGAACGTATGAGTAGGAAATGGGAGAAACGATTGCACCGGGAATGCCGACGATGGTTGACATTGTGGCAAGTCCGAGTACGTTGATATAGTAATAGTTGACGCCGGAGCCGATACTGAATGCTCCGAGGAACTCGGAAAGAGTGATGAGAAGAAGCGGCTTGTTGGTAAAGATTGACTTGAAGCTTTCTTTGACGCTGGGCTTCTCAACAGTCTGGTTAACTCTTTCTTTTGCAATGAGTGCAAAGATGAGAGCGAAAAGACCGGAAACGATACTTGTCATCATACCGCCTGACATATACAGCGTGGGCATCTTGATCTTGAGCTTGCCGTGGTTAACAAGGTCAATAAGGAGCCCCATGATGATTTCGGGAGCTTTCTCAACAAAACCGGAGAGGAGGTTTGCCTCTGTAATAAGTCTTGTTCTGTCAATGATATTGGGAGTAATCGTAGCCAGCATACCCGTTCTTGCAATGGCACTAAGTGAACCGGCAAGGTTATTGATGAGCTGGAATATAAGGTAGAATGTAAGCTTGCCTACGTCGTATGAGCCTCTGCCTCCGAACATCAAGGGCATAGCCCAGAAAAGAAGACTGAGAGCAACACCGGGGATACCGTAAATTACAAGCCAGGGCTTGAACTTACCCCAGCGGGTACGGGTTTTATCAACTATTGCAGCCAGGAAAAGGTCGTTTATCATATCCCAGATTCCGATTACAAAAGAAACGACACTCTGGAATTTAAGACCGATTTTAATAATATCGGTAACGAAAATATCATTGTACTTATTGATGTTGAATGATTGGGCAATATCATAAAGAATGTATACGACGGTTTCTTTGGTACCTACGTATCGCCTGTCTTTATGAGCAGCGGAAACAACTTCCTTCTGTTCAGTTTCAACAACTGCCGCAGTATTGGTGTCCATATCCATTCTACCTCCTTATTGCATAATGTGAAAAATTACACTTTATTTTATCATACCACTTATTATAAATCAATAATATAAAAAAATTCGGAATGTTACACATTTTAGGACATGTAAAATTGTGCATTTGGCATAACCACTAATAACACTCGTTTATTGACATATTTGTAAAAATTATGATATACTGATTTTGTTAATTCCGTATATAGACGGAAATATGAAAGGAGCTATTTTATGGGTCTTATTAAAGCAGCAATCGGCGCAGCCGGCGGAGTACTTGCAGATCAGTGGAAGGAATTTTTCTATTGTGAAGCTATGCCTAAAGAAGTTCTTGTTACAAAGGGACAGAAACGTATTACAAGCCGTTCATCAAACACAAACGGCAATGATAACATCATTTCAAACGGATCCGGCATCGCTGTTGCAGACGGCCAGTGCATGATTATCGTTGAGCAGGGCAAAATCGTAGAAGTATGTGCAGAGCCCGGTGAGTTCACCTGGGACGCATCAACAGAGCCCTCCATCTTTACCGGAAGTCTCAAGCAGACTATCGTTGAAACCTTCAAGACTGTAGGTAAGAGATTTACATATGGCGGAGATACCGGCAAGGATCAGAGAATTTATTATATCAATACCAAGGAAATTCTTGATAACAAATTCGGAACAGCCAATCCCGTTCCCTTCCGTGTTGTTGATGCCAAGGTAAACCTTGACCTTGATACCTCCGTTAAATGTAACGGTATCTATTCATACAGAATCGCAGATCCCCTCATTTTCTACACAAAGGTTTGCGGTAATGTTCAGAGAGAATATACAAGATCCGAAATCGACTCTCAGCTTAAGACCGAATTTGTTGCCGCTCTTCAGCCCGCATTCGGTGAACTGAGTGATCTTCAGATCAGACCCAATCAGATTGTTACCCATAACACAGACGTTGAAAATGCAATGAATAAAGCACTTTCCGTCAAGTGGGGTGAGCTCAGAGGTATTGAGGTCGTTTCCGTAGCTATCGGTTCCGTTACTATTCCCGAGGAAGATCAGAAATTCCTTCAGCAGGCACAGAGAGCTGCTGCATTCAGCAATGCAGGAATGGGCGCAGGTCTTTCGGCAATTTCAACCGCCGATGCGGTTACCACTGCTGCCGGCAATTCAGCAGGAGCAATGGCCGGCTTTATGGGCATGGGTATGGCTCAGGGTATGATGGGCGCAAACACCGCCAATCTTTACGCTCAGGCAGCTCAGCAGCAGGCAGTTCAGCAGACAGCCGCTCCTGCAGCTGACAGTTGGAAGTGTGCTTGCGGTGCAACTGCAACCGGTAATTTCTGCACAAATTGCGGTGCAAAGAAACCCGCTCCCGCAGCAGCTGACGGTTGGAAGTGTGCCTGCGGTGCAACCGCAACAGGTAAATTCTGCACGAACTGCGGCGCAGCCAAGCCCGCTGATGACGGCTGGAAATGTGCTTGCGGAGCAGTAAATAAGGGCAAGTTCTGCCAGGAGTGCGGAGCAAAGAAGCCCGAAGGTGCTCCTCTTTACAAGTGTGATAAGTGCGGTTGGGAACCCGAAGATCCTCATAATCCTCCCAAGTTCTGCCCCGAATGCGGAGACGTTTTTGATGACAAGGATATAAAGTAATAGGGTGGTGACCTGAATGGCTATTCAGGAATATAAATGTCCGTGCTGCGGGGGAGGAATAGAATTTAACTCTTCCGTACAAAAAATGAAGTGTCCTTACTGTGACACCGAATTTGAAATGGATGCACTCAAAGCATACGATGATTCGCTTAATGAATCTGTTGATAATACAGATTTTGCCGAAAGCGCAGGCTCCGAGTGGACTGAGGGAGAAACGGACGGACTTAAAACCTATGTCTGTAAATCCTGCGGCGGTGAAATTATCGGAGACGATAATATGGCGGCCACTTCCTGCCCGTACTGTGATAATCCCATCGTTCTTATGGGTCAGTTCAGCGGCGAACTTAAACCGGATTATGTTATCCCGTTCAAGTTTGATAAAGAAGCGGCAAAAGAAGCTCTTAATAGGCATATGAGCGGAAAGAAGCTCCTTCCCAAAATTTTCAAGGACCAGAATCATATTGATGAAATCAAGGGTATTTACGTTCCATTCTGGCTGTTTGACGCTGACGTTGATGCCGATATCAGATATGACGCAACCAAGGTCAGACAATGGGAGGATAAGGATTTCCGATATAGAGAGACCTCGTATTATTCTGTAAGAAGAGCGGGAAATATCAGCTTCAGAAACGTTCCTGCAGACGGCTCGTCAAAGATGGACGATACTCTTATGGAATCTGTTGAACCCTTTGATTTCAGTGAAGCGGTTGATTTCCAGACAGCTTATCTTGCCGGTTATCTTGCCGATAAATATGACGTTGATGCTCAGGCAAGTATGCCGAGAGTAAACGAAAGAATCAAGGCAAGTACAGAAAGTGTTTTCAGAGGAACGGTAAGCGGATATAACGACGTTGATGAAAAAAAGAGTTATCTCAACTACACGGATTCTCATGCGAAATACACACTTTGTCCGGTCTGGCTTCTTAACACCAGTTGGCAGGGTCAGAAATATACCTTCTGCATGAACGGTCAGACAGGTAAACTTATAGGTGACCTTCCGTGCGATAAGGGTGCATATATCAGATATCTGCTTGGTTCCGGTCTTCTTTCGGCGGCTGTAATTTTTGCAATTATGATGCTGCTTAGCTGAAGGAGGGTGCAATAATGAAAAAAAGTATATTAAAATTCGTATCTTTATTCTTTGCGCTTTCCTTTGTTTTTGCAATGTGTGTTCCCGCGTTTGCAATAACTGAACCGGAGACCGTTTTTGAAGAATATACCGATGAGGAAGAAATTCGGGCGTTTGTCGAAAACGATCCGACCGAATTGCCGACGGCACCGGTAATCGCATCGGCAGGAAATGATGTGTTGGCCAATACCGAATCGGGGACTGTCTTGAATGAAATTTCCGACGAAACCGTTACAACTGAATTGACGACTGCTTACGAAACCGTATCGGCGGAAGAAGGTAAGAAGACCGATATAGCCAAGAAACTGATTATTTCTCTTGTTATCGGACTTATTATCGGCCTTATAGTTGCTTCCGTTCTCAAGTCAAGTCTCAAAAGCGTTGCAAAGCAGTCAGGCGCTTCGAATTACATTGAAGAGGGCAGTTTCAATCTTGTTGAAAAAGAGGATGTCTTCCTTTATAAGAAAGAGGAAAAAACTCCTATTCCCAAGCAGGAACCTCCCAAGAAATAATTTCATTAAAATCAAAGAACAGCGGCTTGCCTTACGGCAGACCGCTGTTTTCATATCTGATATTTACTTTATCAGAAAAGACCGGTAATAACTCCGTTTTCGTCAACGTCGATTTTTTCTGCTGCGGGTACTTTGGGAAGACCGGGCATTGTCATAATGTCACCGGTAAGTACAACTACAAATCCTGCACCTGCGGAGACTTTGACATTTTTGACCGTTACGGTGAAATTCTCGGGAGCACCTAATTTCGTGGGATCGTCGGAGAATGAATACTGAGTTTTGGCTATGCACACGGGTAGCTTGTCATAACCGAGAGAGGTAAGCTGAGCAATCTGTTTTTTAGCCGCGGGAAGAATGTTTATTCCGCTTCCGCCGTAAATCTTTTTCGTGATTGCTTCGATTTTTTCTTCTATTGTGCCGTCAAGTTCGTAAGAGAAGGTGAAATCGCCTTTTTCTTCTTCACAGAGACGAACAACCTCTTTTGCAAGCTCAATACCGCCGTCACCGCCGTCAGCCCATACGGTTGAAAGAACCGTGTTTACACCAAGCTCTTTACACTTTTTGATAATGAAATCTATTTCATTATCCGTATCGGTGGGGAATCTGTTAACGGCTACAACGCAGGGAAGCCTATATACGTTCTTGATGTTTGCAACGTGTCTGAGCAGATTGGGTATACCTCTTTCAAGTGCAGAAATATCCTCTGTACCGAGTTCTTTTTTGTCAAGTCCGCCGTGCATCTTCAATGCTCTTACCGTTGCTACGACAACAACCGCATCGGGTGTAAGTCCTGCCATACGGCACTTTATGTCAAGGAATTTCTCGGCTCCAAGGTCTGCACCGAATCCTGCCTCGGTAACCGTGTAGTCACCCATTTTAAGGGCGAGCTTTGTGGCAATAACCGAATTACATCCGTGAGCTATATTTGCAAAGGGGCCGCCGTGAACGAATGCCGGAGTACATTCAAGTGTCTGTACGAGGTTGGGCTTGATTGCATCTTTAAGCAGAGCAGTCATTGCACCTACCGCTTTCAGATCACCTGCGGTAACGGGCTTGTCGTCGTAGGTATAACCTACGATTATTTTTGAAAGTCTTTCTTTGAGGTCGGTGATTGATGATGCAAGGCAGAAAACTGCCATGATTTCGCTGGCAACGGTGATGTCGTATCCGTCTTCTCTGGGTACGCCGTTTGCTTTGCCGCCCAGACCGTCAGTAATGTATCTGAGCTGTCTGTCATTCATATCAACACAACGCTTCCAGGTGATTTTTCTGGTATCAATTCCGAGAGCATTTCCCTGATGGATGTGATTGTCAAGCATAGCGGCAAGCAGGTTGTTTGCCGCACCTATTGCGTGAAAGTCTCCCGTGAAATGAAGTTTGATATCCTCCATGGGAACTACCTGAGCATAACCGCCGCCCGCGGCACCGCCTTTAACACCGAATACGGGTCCGAGAGAGGGCTCACGTAATGCAACGGTAACGTTTTTGCCGATTTTTTTCAGGCCGTCGGCAAGACCGATTGTAGTCGTGGTTTTTCCTTCACCTGCGGGTGTGGGAGTGATGGCTGTTACAAGTATCAGTTTGCCGTCCTGTCTGTCTGCTTCGTTCATGAGAGCGGGGTCTATTTTTGCCTTGTATCTGCCGTACTGTTCAATGTATTTTTCGTCAATATTTGCCTTAGCTGCGATTTCGGTAATCGGCTTCATTTCGCACTGCTGGGCAATTTCAATGTCGGTAAGATGTGCCATTCAGATTACTCCTGTTAAATTAAAAGTCAGACAGAGCATACAGAAAACGTATGCTCTGTCGTAATATCAGTCAAGCTTAGCTTTAAGATAGTTATCGTAAAAGTCTGTTACGCCTGCATAGAAATCATCAACTGAGCCGTCGTTCTTCATAACGTAGTCAGCCATTTTTTCGCTGACGCTGGTATGGAAGATTTCTTCCTCGTGGATATCGTTTTCACGAAGCTTTTCTACGCTCTTTCCGTCTCTTTCGGAACCTCTTGCAAGCATTCTCTGATAACGGACCTCATCGTCGCTGATAACTACGTCAACAAGTACGAACTTGTCGCCGAATGCCTTTTTGAATACTTCAATGTCTGAAGGGGGGCGAATACCGGAAACAAGGAAGTTGGGACTGTCGGACTCCTTGATTTTCTTTACGATCATTTCGGGGAAGAAAGTCTGACCGTTTTCGCTCATATACTTTTTGGACGTTGCATGAAGATTATCTCTTGTAAGCTCAAGGCCGTCGTTTGCGGCAAGCTCTCTTACAACGTCACCGATTGAAATCATGGGGAAATTATAGGTCTTTGCAACGTACTCAAGGAAGAAATCCTTACCTGTACCGTTTTTACCTACTGCTGCTAATACCATTGGTTATACCTCCGTTTTATATTGTCCGAAACTCAGATTTCGGGGATTTCTATTTCAATTTCCTTACCAAGCTCAGCGGAACGGGAAATACCGTCAATGATTGCCTGGTTGTAAAGAATCTGACTGCAGGGAACGGGTGCTTCTCCGCCTTCCTTAACGGCATCGCAGAACGAACGAATCTTGATGTCGAAGCAGTCTACGCTGTTCTTCTTTTCGGGAATAACGGTCTGAATCTGTTCGCCGGCTATCTCGTGATAGATTACGAGGGGACCGCCGATTGAGCCGTTCCAGCATTCGGTTGAAGGAACTCTTACGGAACCCTTAGTACCCATGATGATAGTGTCACCCGGGGTGTCGAGGTTCATAGCCCACGCGATTCTGAAGTCAAGGATGATACCTCCTTCAAGACGGATAAAGCCGGCTGCAAAGTCGTCAACACCGAATACGTCGTGATGTTCGTATGAAGGATCTTTGCCGAAGAAATCGGATTTGTAACCCGTAACCGTAAGGGGCTTGGGATAACCGATTGAGTTGAGTACCATGTCAAGCGAATAGCATCCGATATCGCCGAGAGCGCCGAGGCCTGCGGTATCCTTCTGGATGAATGACGTACCGAAGGGAGTGGGAATACCTCTTCTGCGTCCGCCGCCGGTCTGAATGTAATAAATCTTACCGAGCTCACCGGACTGTACTACCTTCTTGAGCATCTTCATGTTTTCGTCAAATCTGGGCTGGAAGCCGATTGAAAGAACTGCGTCGCTTGCTTTTTCTGCCTTGCAGATTGCAACCGCCTCGTCAAGAGTAACGCACATGGGCTTCTCAAGGAGAACGCTAACGTTATGCTCAAGAGCATAGATGGCGCATTCTGCGTGAGTGGCATTGTATGTACATACGCTGACGGCATCGCACATGCCTGAGTCGATAAGTTCTTTATGGCTGGGGAAGAATGCTACCTTACCCACGTTATATCTTTCACAGAAAGCTTCTGCCTTTCCGGGTACAAGGTCTGCAAGTGCAACGATTTCAACGTCGGGACACTTCTGATATGCCTTGACGTGAGCTTCTGCGATCCAGCCGGTACCGATAATGCCGACCTTTAATTTTTTGCTGTAATCTCTTTCTTTTTCTGCTGAGTGATCCTCTTTGAAAGCATCAAGAATTGATTCTGCCATAATATCCTCCTTATGTTACCAGCCGAGAGAAGTAAGATACTCTCTGCTGAGTTTTACCGAATTGAGGGGAGTGTCGCCCTTTGCGGGATTATCCTGCTCGACAACTACCCATTCTGCGCCTGCTTTAACGGATGAAGCGAGGATTGCGGGTATATCCTGGAATCCGTAACCGACGGGCATAAATGTGAACGCGTCCTCGTCTGCCTGCTCTTCTTTATCGTCAATACCGATAAGCTTGTAAAGAGCGCCGCCGCTCTTACCGCTCTTTTTGAAATCCTTGAGGTGAACGACGGGGGAACGACCGCTGTATTTTTCAATATATTCGGAGGGATTTACGCCTGCAACGTTTACCCAGCAGGTATCAATCTCTGTCTTGAGAAGGTCGGCGGGAATCGTTGAATAAAGCACGTCGAGTGCGTATTCGCCGTCAAGCTTTACAAATTCAAAATCGTGGTTATGATAGAGAAGCTGAATACCCAGCTTTTTTGCTGCCTCTGCTATCTTGCGTATGCCCTCAACGGTTGCACCGAATCCGTCCGTACCGGGTCTGCATTCCTCGGTAAGATAGGGGACTGCAACGTATTTGCATCCGATTACGGCATAGTCTGCGAGCACCTTTTCGGGGTCGGCAAGCATATCGTAATAAGGTACGTGTGCGGAAATGGGAATGATATCGATTTCGTTGCAGAAATCTCTGATTTTTTCGGGCTCTTCACCGAATAAACCGGCAAATTCAACGCCGTCATAACCCAGTTCCTTCATTTTTCTGATTGTTCCGTAAAAGTCAGCTTCCATGGCGTCTCTGACAGAGTAAAGCTGAACTGCAACAGGTAAGCTCATAACATACCTCGCTTTCTCATAATTTCATATTATGATATCATATTTTTGTTAAACATACAAGTGAAAAAATAGCTCACACAAAAATAAAATATTTGATTATTTTCTGTTTATTCTCTTGACAAACATCCCTGCGGTAAGTATAATACCCTTGTTTGATTAATACGGAGAGTTGTCCGAGCTGGTCGAAGGAGCACGATTGGAAATCGTGTAACCGCCTAAAACGGTTCGAGGGTTCGAATCCCTTGCTCTCCGCCAGATAAGGCAGCAGATTTTGATAGAAAGTCTGCTGCCTTTTTCTTTACGAAAAATCGGATCACAGATATAGCTTATATAATGACTTTCATCCCTGTAGTAAAATGTTAAAGAGAAACATTTTTCTGTATTAGACAAAGTTGTCTAAAAGGAGAACAGGACATTTCTCGCTTTGTGTCGTGTTTTCCTGACCTTATTTAGAATAGGCTGTGCATGAAAGGAGAGACCCAGTATGGATCAACAAAAAATCGGAGGATTTCTGAAAGAACTGAGAAAAGAGAAGGATCTTACGCAAGAGCAGTTGGCAGAAATCCTAAATGTATCCGGAAGATCCGTTTCCCGATGGGAAACCGGTTCAAATATGCCGGACATCAGTCTGTTAGTAGAACTGGCAGAATACTATGGAGTTAGCATTCCGGAAATCATTTACGGAGAAAGGAAAAGCGAGACAATGAATGAAGAGGTAAAAGAAACAGCTTTAAGCCTGTCTGATTATGCAGAGGAGATCAACAAGAGAATAAAAATGAGATTATTCTGGTTAACGGTTGCAGCGTTAATCGGAATGATAGCATTTGTAGCAATAGAGGCAATGGGATTGGATACACCAAACAGCGTGTATGAACATATTGCCAGTGGAGGACTTGGATTATGTTTTGGCATGCTGATTGTGATTGCTATGTATTTATCCGGAGTTCTCGGGAAGATAAAAGCAAGACGACTACTCCGCAGAAACACGAAAAGATAGATGAAGTTTTGTAATCAGAATTCCTATTTGCATGATCAATGATGGGTAGATTTTGAATCAAAATATGCTTTGAAACCTTACCCCTTGATTTGAAACCGTAGGTGTCCGTTTGAAACCGCACCTACTGATTTGAAACCATAGGAGGAAATTCTATCAATATATGATTTCCTTTCCATAAAAATCAGTCCACCCAATAGGGCGGGCTGATTTTTTGATTTTGTAAGGGATTCGAACGCCGAGTGAAGTCTGAAAGACCAAACACTCCGATGGAATGTTTGACGAGGTCGCAACGAGCGAAGCGAGGCGAATAAAAATCCCTTGCTCTCCGCCATGTAAAAAGCCTCTTTTGTCTACCGGACAAAAGATGCTTTTTTACAATGATATCCGTTCCTTACGGAACGGGTGATATACCTTCGGTAGGATATCCACCTGTGTTGGATGATATATGCCTTAGGCATATGAAGGAACGGATATTATCTCATATTCGAGCAATGCGAGAATATATCATGCGGTGAAAGCCGTATATCATATCGCGCAAGTGATATATCATTCGTTCGCCCCGGCCTGCCGCTTCAGACAGGTCGGGGTATATGATTCAATCGTCAGAAATCATCAGAAATTGATTCCGATAAGACCGAGAAGCCATTTGAAACCGTTCAGAATAAGCTCAAAGAGGTTTCTGATGTTCCATACAAGAGCATCCCAGAACGTATAGGAAACTTCAATCTCGATATCTTCCGAAATATCGGTACCTTCAAGGGTAACGGTAACAGTTGCCTTGCCCTTACCTACCGCCTTAAGGTTGCCGTTTTCGTCAACGGAAACGACCTTTTCGTTGCTGCTGGTGTAGATGATTCTGTTGGTCGTGCTCTCTGCATTTACGGGAGCTGTTTCTTTGT
>JAZLLW010000052.1:0-79512 GCA_045598305.1 Acutalibacteraceae bacterium | reverse complement strand
TGCTTTGTTGCTTCTGGGATTTTTCGGCTTTTCCTCAAATTCGGAAATGGAGCCGTCGTCGTTGAGAATCATAAGACCGAAGCGGCTCGCCTCCTCCCAGGGGACCTCAAGCATCGCGATGGTGCAGTCCGCATTCTTTTCCTTATGGTAATCAAGCATCTTGGAATAATCCATCTTGTAGATGTGGTCACCCGAGAGGATGAGTACGTATTCGGGATTGTATCTCTCAATGAAATTGATATTCTGATAAATGGCGTTTGCTGTGCCCTTGTACCATTCCGTACCCTTTATCTGCTGATAGGGGGAGAGAATGTGTACGCCGCCGGCGGATCTGTCAAGGTCCCAGGGCTGGCCGTTGCCGATATAGTCGTTGAGAACGAGGGGCTGGTACTGTGTAAGCACGCCTACGGTGTATATACCGGAGTTTACGCAGTTGGAGAGAGGAAAGTCAATGATGCGGTATTTACCGCCGTAGGGAACAGCGGGCTTTGCTATATTCTTTGTCAGGATGCCGAGACGACTGCCTTGACCGCCTGCAAGAAGCATTGCTATGCATTCGGGTTTTCTTGCCATTTATTTATCCTCCTTGATTGTTTTCTTCCTTGAAGTGGATTTTATGTACATACAGCTGAGGCCTTCAACGTCAACCTCAATGCTGTATTCATATCCGTGCATGGGAATTTTTTTCGCTCTGACGGAGCCGCAGGTGCTCTCGCCCCGTCCGCCGTATTTCGTTTCCGCAGAGGAGAAGACCACTCTGTATGAGCCCGCCTTGGGTACGCCTATGCGGTAGCCCTTTCGAGTTACGTTTGTGAAATTGCAGAGTATGATAATTTCGTTCTTTGATTTGTCGCGGCGCAGGTAGGAAACAACGGAATTGTTACTGTCGTCGCTGACTATCCAGTTGAAGCCGTCCCAGCTGTAATCGTCCTCCCAGAACGGAGGATTATCAAGATAAAACTTATTGAGGTCCGCACTGTACTGCTTAAGCTGCCGGTGTGCGTCGTAATCCAGGAGAAGCCAGTCAAGCTGCTGCTTGTAATTCCACTCGATGAACTGACCGAATTCACTGCCCATAAAGAGCAGCTTCTTTCCGGGGTGGGACATCATATATCCGAGGAACGAACGGACACCCGCGAATTTTTCTTCATAGCTTCCGGGCATCTTGTTGATGAGTGAGCACTTGCCGTGGACAACCTCGTCGTGGGAAATGGGAAGCACGAAATTCTCGGAGAAGGCGTAGAAAAATGAGAAGGTGAGACAGTCGTGATTGAACTTTCTGAAAATTCCGTCAAGACTGAAATACCTGAGGCAGTCGTTCATCCAGCCCATATTCCATTTGAAGTTGAAGCCGAGACCGCCGTTGTAGGTGGGCTTTGACACCATAGGCCAGGAGGTGCTTTCCTCTGCTATCATCATTACGTCGCCGTGCTCACGGAAGATTGATTCGTTGAGCTTGCGCAGGAAGGAAACTGCTTCCAGATTCTCTCTGCCGCCGTAAACGTTTGGAATCCACTTGCCGTCGTCCCTGCCGTAGTCAAGGTAAAGCATTGAGGCAACCGCATCCACACGCAGACCGTCAACGTGGTATTTTTCAATCCAGAGCATCGCACTTGAGATGAGAAAGCTCTGCACCTCGGGTCTGCCGTAGTCAAACACCTTTGTTCCCCACTGATAATGCTCGCCCTTTTTGGGGTCTGCATATTCGTAGCAGGGACCGCCGTCAAATTCGTAAAGACCGAAGGCGTCTTTGGGGAAGTGGGCGGGAACCCAGTCAAGGACAACGCCGATACCTGCCTTGTGAGCCGAATTGATAAAAAAGGCAAAATCCTCGGGAGTGCCGTATCTTGAGGTGGGAGCAAAGTAACCCGTTACCTGATAGCCCCAGGAGCCGTCGAACGGATGCTCCATGACGGGAAGCAGCTCAATGTGAGTGTAGCCCATTTCTTTGACGTAGGGAACGAGTCTGTCCGCAAGCTCGCGGTATGAAAGCGGATTGCCGTCGTCATAGAGCTGCCAGGAGCCGGCGTGGACCTCGTAAACGTTTACGGGAGACGAATAGATATCCGTCTGTCTGCGTTTGTCCATCCAGGCGGAGTCGGTCCAGTCAAAATCAAGGTCGGGATAATATTTTGATGCCGTACCCGGTCTCGTTTCTGCGTGAAAGGCAAAGGGATCCGCCTTGAAGAAGGTCTTGCCGTTCTTTGCGGTTATAAGATATTTGTAACTGTCGTATTTATTTACGCCCGAAACGGTACATTCCCATATACCGTCGCTGATTTTTGACATGGGGGCACTTTGGGAATCCCAGCCGTTGAAATCACCTGTTACGCTGATTGCCGATGCATTCGGAGCCCAGACACGGAATACGGTTTTATTTCCTTTTACGGGATGAGCGCCCATATATTCGTATGCTTTTGCATTGGTGCCTTCATGGAAGAGATAAAGGGGAACGTTGTTTTTTACCGCCATAAACAAATTCTCTCCTCATTATAATAATACAGTATAAATTATATCAGCAATATACCCGTAAATCAATACTGCTTTGTAATTTTTGTGTCACTAAATTTTTAACGATTTATAAACATTTCGGTGAAAATGTTACAACTTTGTATTATTCGTTGACAAAGGAATAATCCTTTGATATATTGCAGATAATCGGATATTATGCCATTTTCCCGGAAGGAGTGAAGAAGTTGATAAGTTCTGAAAATCTTTGCATGAGCTGTATGCGCAATATCGGGGATGAGAAAAAATGCCCCCACTGCGGATATCACAGAGATACCGTTCAGCAGGTACCTTTTCTCCCCGTTCGTACTTGTCTGGGCAACAGATATCTTGTAGGTAAGGTGCTTGACAGCGACGGCGAGGGTAATACGTATATCGGCTGGGACCTTCAGGAAAAAATGCCCGTCAACATAAGAGAATTTTTACCCGATAAATTTACCGCAAGAGTCGCGGGCAATCCGGGCGTTCAGGTCATGATGGGTTGCGAGCAGGTCTTCTTTGAACTCAAAAAAAGCTTTGAGGAAATGTGGGCGCGTCTGTCCAAGCTCAGCGGTGTTTCCTGCCTTGTGACGGTTACCGATACCGTGCATGCATTCGGCACCACGTACGTTGTGTATGAACATATTGACGGTATTTCCCTCAGGGATTTTCTGCTCAGATCAAAGACGGGATTCGTTACCTGGGATAAGGCAAAGCAGCTTCTTATGCCCGTTCTTTCCACTCTCGGGGTGCTTCATCAGAATGGCATTATCCACAGAGGAATTTCTCCCGATACGCTTATTATCGGAGAGGACGGAAAAATAAAAATTACCGGCTTTGCCGTCAGCGAAATGAGGACGGCGGGCGGCAGAATCAATCCCTCGCTCTGTGACGGCTACGCCGCTATTGAGCAATACGGCTATAATGCGCAGATGGGACCGTGGACGGATATCTATTCCTTCGGTGCGGTGCTTTACAGAGCCCTTATCGGTATGGATCCGATGAGTGCCAATGACAGAATGAATCAGGACCGCCTTATGGTACCGGGCAAATTCGCCGAGGTCATTCCCGCAGGAGTAATCAACGGACTCATTGATTCGCTTCAGATACTTCCGCAGGAAAGAGTAAGGTCCGCCGAGTTACTCAGGCAGGAGCTTATGTCCGCTCCGGTACCTCAGCCCCCGGTGATTACCAATCAACCCGTTGAGCCCATACGCGAAGCCGAGCCGGACGTTACGGAAGAGAAGCCGAAGAAAAAGAAGAGCGGGAATTCACCTGCTTCTATTATAATTAAAACCGTACTCATTGTTATGGGCGTCTGCCTTATTCTCGCCGTGGCGGCATGGGCAATATCAAAGCTCGCCCATTCGGGCACGTTCCGCGGCGAAACCACCTCGTCACGGGATACGTCGGAATCATTCGTGGTCGTGCCGGATTTCGTAAAAGGCGGCATCAGATACGACAGCACCCTTGCAAGCAGATATCCCGGACTTGATATAGTCAAGGTGCCCGAGGAAACCGAGGACAGCGAAAAAATCGGATACGTAATCGGTCAGGACGTTCCCGCCGGAAAGAGCGTTCCCATGGGAACTACCGTAAGGGTCAACGTGGGTGTTGCACCTGCCGAATTTGAATTCCCCGACGTGGCAAAAATGGAGGAGGATGACGCGGTCAAAGCCCTTGAGGACCTCGGCCTCACAGTAAAAGTGGAATATAACGATGACGACAGTAATTTCGACGCGGGTGAAGGCAACGTCCAGTACAGCTCCGTAAGTCCCGGAGCGACCGCACACAAGGGACAGAAGGTCACAATCGTGGTCTATAAGCCCGATAAGGATGCTTCCGAAATCGTTGAAACGGAAACGAATCTTACAAGAGCGGAGGATACCGAAAGCACCGAAGCTCAGATGACGGAGACAACCTCCGATACGGAAAATAATTAGATTAACAGATAAAAGGCAGGCACCTGCTTGATTGCGGGTGCCTGCCGTATTTTTACTGTCAGAAATTTGTTTTGTATTTTGCGGCGAAGCAGTCGAAGCTTCCGTTTTCCGCGCTTGCATATTGATTTTTGCCTTCAAACATAACGTCCTTTGAGGTGGAAACGCCGTAAACCGACAAGATGGAATTTGAATAGGCAGCCGTTGTTACCTTGTCACATTCCGAACCGCCGAAATTCAGATATGTAATCTTTCTGCCGCTGTCGGAAATGACGTAGGTAAAGCCGTCCGCATCACCGTAGGAGGAATATACCTCGCCCGATGAGGATTCGGAATAACCTGCTATAACGTAACCGTTTTTTGCTCTTGTGATATCGGTAATCACGTCGTTTCCGTTACCGGTAAGACTCTGTTCCCAGCTCTTTAAGCCGCGGTAATCGATTTTGACAACGTAGGCGTCAAGACCTCCGCTGGCGGGCTTTCCGGAAACGGTCCCCCCCGTGATGCCCGTTTTGCAGTCGTAGTAACCTCCCGCAAGGCATCCGCCCGTACCGTCAGCCGCAACGAATTTGAAATAATCCCTGCCGCCGGTGGTAAGGGTATAATACCAGTTTTGACTGAATGTGGGTGAATATTTAACGATCACGCATCCCAGTTTACCTGAAACAAGACCGTCAAACGAGGAAAAATCTCCCTCTGTGGTGAGTGTTGATACGGAAAGGAATATATTTCCGTTTTCATCTGTGTCAACGTCGGTGAATTCCGAAGCGGCGGGGCCTGCAAGATACTTCTTTGAAGTAATATTGCCGTTGAAGTCAATCTTCATCAGGAGGGCTCTGTTACAGCCGTAATCCGTACCCGACGTTACGGTGAAATCGTCTGAATTTGAATCCGTGCTTCCTGCGACGATAATACCGTCAGTAGTACCGGCTATGGCGTTGAAGCGGACGTTTTTATCTGCCGTAAAGGTCTTTGTCCATTGCTCGTTCCCGTTGAAATCGTATTTGGCTATGAATCCGGAGAGAACGAAAGTCTTGGGATTCATGGAGTAGCCGCAGACGTAAAGCTTGCTGTTATAAACCGTGATTCCGAGGGGGTGTACTTCAGGCATGACGTTCAGCTCGTTGGTGTACCAGACCATGTTGCCGTCTTTATCGGTCTTGCCTATGAATCCCGTCAGGTAGGAATTGCCGCAGAAATATGAATAATCGCCGATTGCAACGGAATCGTTGATTCTCTCGTCATTATAGTCACCGAAGGACGAAATGATTTCGTCTTCAACGGCGGGCTTGGGGCTTGTGGGAGTAATGGATGACCACGTCAGGGGGTCAGATGAGGGTTCAGTCGGGTCTGATGAGGGCTCGCTCGGGTCAGATGAGGGCTCGCTCGGGTCTGATGTCGGTTCGCTGACCGGCTCCGTGGTGGGCTCTTCTTCATAAGAAATTATGGGACATTTCTCACAGATTTCGCAGTTTCTGTTCTTTATCCAGTAAATCAGATTTGTGATTATCCTCCACCATTCCACCTTGACCGTGACGGTGCAGGTATCCTTTTCACCAGTTTCTCTGTCAACGGCGGTGATTACGCAGGTGCCTCTGCCCATGGATTTGACAGTTCCTTTCGTATCAACGCAGGCAACCTTCTTATCACTTGTACCGAAGTAATAACTGCCTTCCTCAAGCTGAAGAGGGCTTGATTTGCCGTATATAATTGTAATATCGGTATCCGCTATGATATCCTTTTCCGCATAGGCGGGGATTACGGTGCAGCAGAGAGCCGTAACGAACGCAAGAAATATACAAAGGGCGTTTTTCAGTTTCACGGTAATCAGTCCTTTTTTCCTGTATGTAATTATGCAACTATAATAACACACAAAAAAAGTTAAATCAATACGGTTTTTGTTAACACTATTTTATCTTGTATTTATATATAAACGGTGGTATTATAGAGATTATAATGGGTTAGTATTTGTGAAAGGATGATTATATGATACTCACAAGAGAGCCGTACATCTCCGATGAAGAGCTTGTCAATGCGCTTAAAACGGCGATTGAGGGCAGAAATCTCAAAAAAGTTCTGCTCCTTCCTCCCGACTATACCAGAATGTATTCCGGCGCGGGGAAAATAACCGCCGCCTACTATGATATGCTGAAGGACAGCTGTCAGGTCGATATTATGCCGGCTCTGGGTACTCACGAGCCCATGACGAGAGAGGAGTGCCTCGCATTTTTCGGTGAGGGTGTTCCCTTTGAGAAAATCCTTGTTCACAACTGGAGAACGGACGTTGAAAAAATCGGTGAAGTACCCGCCGAATTCGTCAGCGAGGTTTCCGAAGGACTTGTCAATGAAAAGATTGACGTTGAGGTCAACAGACGTCTGCTTGATAAGAGCTACGACCTGATTATTTCAATCGGTCAGGTTGTTCCCCACGAGGTCGTGGGTATGGCGAATTACTCCAAAAACATATTCGTGGGCTGCGGCGGAAGCAACATGATAAATTCCTCACACATGCTTGGTGCCTTCTACGGAATGGAAAGAATCATGGGTAAGGATTTTTCTCCCGTCAGAAAGGTGTTTGACTACGCTCACGAGAATTTCCTTAGGGATATTCCCCTTCTGTTCGTACTGACCGTTACCACGAACAAGGGTGACGATACATATATTCACGGTCTTTATATCGGCGAAAAGAGAGACGTGTTTGAAGAGGCGGTTAAACTCAGTCAGCAGATAAATCTCATCCACGTTGAAAAGCCCTTCAAAAAAGTTGTTGTCTACCTTGACCCCAGAGAATTCAAATCCACCTGGCTCGGCAACAAATCCGTTTACAGGACGAGAATGGCGATTGAGGACGGCGGAGACCTTATCGTGCTTGCTCCCGGAGTAAAGAAATTCGGTGAGGATGACGAAAATGACCGCCTTATCCGCAAATACGGCTACGCAGGCAGGGAAAAGGTGCTTGAGCTCGTTGAGAAAAACGAAGACCTGAAAGCAAATCTTTCCGTTGCCGCACACCTTATACACGGCTCATCCGACGGCAGATTCAACATTACCTACTGTACCGAACAGTTGAGCGGTGAAGAGGTCAGAGGCGTATGCTTCGGCTACGCTCCCTATGAAGAAATGGCAAAGAAATACGACCCCGACGTTCTTACAGACGGGTATCATACCGTTGACGGCGAAGAGATTTTCTACATCAGCAATCCCGCATTGGGATTATGGACGGTGAAATGATGGAAAAGTATATTGACCTTCATACTCACTCGATATGCTCAGACGGCTCGCTCCCTCCCGCCGGAGTGGTCAGGGAGGCAAAGAAAGCGGGGCTTGCGGCAATAGCGCTGACGGATCACGACACCGTGGCGGGCGTTGAGGAAGCAATGGAGGAAGGAAAGAAGCTTGGAATAGAGGTCATCCCCGCCATTGAATTTTCCGTCAACTGTGCCACACAGAATCATATACTCGGCTACTACATTGATATAAACAATCCCGGGTTGAAGGATACAATGGAAAAACTCTTTGAAATGAGGGAATACAGAGTTCACAAGACCTGTTCACTGCTGAATGAGCACGGCTTTGACGTAACTGTTGACGAGGTGAGAAAGCTTGCCCCCGGCGGAATCGTGGGCAGAGCCCATTACGCAAAGCTGCTTGTGAACAAAGGGCTTATCGGTTCAGTCAAGGAAGCGTTTGACCTTTATCTCGGAAGTGGGAAGCCCTGCTTTTGCGGTGACCAGCACATGACTGCCGAGCAGGCAGTGGAGCTTATTCACAAATGCGGAGGTCTTTCGTTTGAAGCACACCTGCATCAGATGAATTTGCCCGATGACGAAACGGAGAAATTTCTCATTCATCTTAAAGAATACGGCCTTGACGGCGTGGAGGGCTATCACAGCGAATACACCCCCGAAATGCAGGAAAAATATCAGCAGATGGCAAAGAGAAACGGACTTATGCTTTCGGGCGGCACTGATTATCACGCCGCAATGAAGCCCCATATCAGTATCGGAACGGGGACGGGAAACATGAAAATCCCTTACAGCGTACTTGAAAAGATTAAAGAAGCAAAGGAGCTTATGTAATATGAAAAAATCGGATATCGGACTTATCGGCCTTGCGGTCATGGGCGAAAACCTTGTAATGAATATGGAAAGCAAGGGCTTCACCGTTTCCGTTTACAACAGAACGACACAGAAGGTAACCAACTTTGTTGAAGGCAGAGCAAAGGGAAAGAATATCGTAGGTACTTACTCCCTTCAGGAGCTTATCGGTTCTCTTGAGAAGCCCCGTAAAATCATGATGATGATAAAAGCCGGCTCATCCGTTGACGAAATGATTGAGCAGCTTATCCCCCTTCTTGAGGAAGGCGATATTATCATTGACGGCGGCAATTCACATTTCCCTGACACGGCAAGAAGAACCGCTTATGTTGAAAGCAAAGGTCTGCTCTATATCGGTACGGGTGTTTCCGGCGGCGAAGAGGGTGCTCTCAAGGGTCCGTCAATGATGCCCGGCGGCTCACCTAAGGCGTGGGAAAGCGTCAAGCCCATCCTTCAGGCAATATGTGCAAAGGTTGAAGACGGCACACCCTGCTGTGACTGGGTCGGCGAAAACGGCGCGGGTCACTTCGTAAAGATGGTACATAACGGTATTGAATACGGCGATATGGAGCTTATCTGCGAAGCATATCAGCTTATGAAGGTGCTTCTCGGTATGAGCGACGATGAAATGCACGAGGTTTTCTCGAAGTGGAACGAAGAGGAGCTTGACAGCTACCTTATTGAAATCACGAGAGATATCCTTGCATACAAAGATACTGACGGCTCACCCATCGTTGAGAAGATTCTTGACACCGCAGGTCAGAAGGGTACCGGCAAATGGACTGGTATTGCATCCCTTGACGAGGGTATTCCCCTTACAATGGTCGTTGAAGCCGTATTTGCCCGTTCACTTTCCGCAATGAAAGAGGAAAGAGTTGGAGCTTCAAAGGTGCTTACCGGCCCCGTTCCCGAATTTAAGGGCGACAAGGCACAGTTCATTGAAGATATCAAGAATGCACTTTACGCCGCAAAGATTGTTTCCTATGCTCAGGGCTACACTCTTATGCGCTCTGCCGCAAAGACATATAACTGGAATCTCAACTACGGCGGAATCGCTCTCATGTGGAGAGGCGGCTGTATCATCAGAAGCGTATTTCTCGGCAAAATCAAGGAAGCATTTGACAAGAATCCCGACCTTACCAATCTGCTTCTTGACCCTTATTTCAAGAGCGTAATGGATAAGGCACAGGACGGCTGGAGAAGAGTATGCGCGACAGCCATGATGAACGGTATCGCTCTTCCCGCAATGACTTCGGCACTCAGCTACTATGACGGTTATCGTTGTGAAAGACTTCCCGCAAATCTGCTTCAGGCACAGCGCGACTATTTCGGTGCTCACACATACGAGAGAGTTGACCGTGCAAGAGGCGAATTCTTCCACACCAACTGGACCGGCGAAGGCGGAAACACCGCAGCTACACAGTATAACGCATAATCAGTGCGGAAAGGGATAATTATGGAGATTAAGATTAAAGATAATTACACGTGGGGTATGGTAGTACCCACAAGTATGGGTGTCCGTATCTGCCCCGCAGAGGGTCAGACAATTGCATCCTCAAATATGTTCAGAATGCAGGCGACCTCCGCAGAGACAAACGTTGCCTCCGTTTCGTCCTATCTCGGTGTTCCCGTAAAGGTGCTCACCACCTTCGTAAAGGACAGCCAGATTGCTTCATTCATCAAGCAGGACCTTCGTTCAAGAGGTATGGTTTTTGAGGGTAAGGACGTTGAAAAAGGCGGCCCCTGGGGCTACCGTCATCAGTTCAACATTGCCGACAGCGGCTGCGGCTCAAGAGGACCCAGAGTTGAGAACGACAGAGCCGGCGAGGTAGGCAGAACTCTCAACATCGCCGACTTCGATATTGACAGAATTTTCGGCAAGGAAGGTGTTGCCGTACTGCATCTTTCCGGACTTATTGCCGCTCTTTCACCCGACACGGGCAGATTTTGCCTTGAGCTTGCAAGAGCCGCAAAGAAATACGGCACGGTCATCTCCTTTGACCTTAATTACAGAGCGACCTTCTGGAAGGGCAGAGAGCAGGAGCTCGGCGAAATTTTCTCCGAAATCGCAGGAGCCGCCGATATTCTCGTAGGCAACGAAGAGGACTTCCAGCTTTGCCTTGGTATCAAAGGCCCCGAAGCGGGCGGCAAGGATATCGGTGCAAAGATTGAATCCTTCAAGGAAATGATATCAAGAGTAAAGGAAGCTTATCCCAACGCGAAGGTATTTGCCACAACGCTCCGTCAGGTCATCAATGCCAACACTCATCTCTGGGGTGCAATCATGCTTGCGGGTGACGAATGGCAGGTGGTTGAGCCCAGAGAAATCCGCGTTCTTGACAGAATCGGCGGCGGTGACGGCTTCGTAGGCGGTCTTCTCTATGCCGTAATCAAGGGCTGGGAAAGCGAAAAGTGGATTCAGTTCGGCTGGGCAAGCGGTGCTCTGGCAACCACGTTCCTTACGGACTATGCACAGCCCGCCGATGAAGATATGGTCTGGTCGGTATGGTCAGGTAATGCGAGAGTAAAGAGATAACAGAGGTATAATTATGGAAAAATCAGCATCCGTCATAAAAAAACTTGATAAGCCGGTGCTTTCAAGACAGGATATTCCTTATCAGACAGCGCTTGTATTCAATGCGGGCGTATGCAAATACAAGGGAAGGTACGTAATGACCTTCCGCAACGATTACGGTGATTTTGAAGAGCACAGACTTGACGGAACGAATAACGGTCTTGCGTTCAGCGATGACGGTATCAACTGGGAGGTTTCACCCGACCCGTTCTTTGCCGTAAAGACAGACGAAATCAGAAGAGTATATGATACCCGCCTTACGGTTATCGACGATGAAATCTATGTCTGCTTTGCCTGTGATACGAATCACGGCCTGCGTGGCGGTGTAGGCAAGCTCAGAGAGGATTTCAGCGGCGTTGATATTATTTCCCTCTCCGCTCCCGATAACAGAAATATGGCACTTTTCCCCGAAAAGATTAACGGCAATTACGTTATGCTTGAAAGACCCATGCCCGTTTATTCAAGAGGAAAAGACAGGTTTGATATGTGGGTATGCGAATCTCCCGACCTTGTTTACTGGGGAAATCACAAGCTCGTTATGGGCGTTGAGGACGTTCCCTTTGCAGATGACAAAATCGGTCCCGCAGCTCCTCCCGTCAAGACGGAAAAGGGCTGGCTTGCCACCTTCCATGCGGTTGAGCTTACACCCGGCAGAGGAAAACACGGCTGGGAAAAGAAATGGGAAAAGACCTACCGTGCAGGTATCGTACTGCTTGACCTTGAGAATCCCTCAAAGGTGCTCGGTATGAGCAAGGATCCCCTTATCGTATGTGACCGTGACTATGAGCTTGAGGACGGCTTCCGCAAGGATGCCATATTCCCCGGCGGTATGATTCTCGAAGACAACGGCGAGGTCAAGATTTATTACGGTGCTTCCGATACCGTTGAATGTATGTGCACCGCCGACGTCAACGACCTTATTGACCTTTGCTTAAAGGACTGATTTGACAATAAAATGATTATGTGGTAATATTCCCACAACAAAATTGAAAGGAGTCACCCCCGTTATGGATGACCCATCTGCGTTATCAATCGTATTAAAACTTTTACTTTTATTCGTACTCATCATCATAAACGCGTTCTTTGCAATGAGTGAAATCGCGGTAATCTCTCTTAACGATACCAAGATAAAGCACCAGGCAGAGGAGGGCAATAAAAAAGCAAAACAGATTGTAAAACTGACCGAGGATTCAAGCCGCTTTTTATCGACTATTCAGATAGGCGTTACCCTTGCCGGTTTCCTTACTTCGGCATCCGCATCCACTTCGTTTGCGGCTATGTTGACGAATAAGCTTGTTACGTACCAGTCACTTGCTCCTTACAAGAGTGTAATCAGCGCGGTTTCGGTCGTGCTTATTACAATACTGACGTCTTATTTCTCACTCGTTCTGGGTGAGCTTGCTCCCAAGAGAAACGCAATGCAGATTCCCGAAAAGATTTCCTTCAAGGTGGTGGGAATCCTGCTGGGCTTTGCAAAAATCACGAAGCCCTTTGTCAGATTTCTCTCATTCTCCACCAACGGCGTTGTCCGTCTTTTCGGCTTTGATCCCAATGCTGATGAAGAAAACGTCACCGAGGAAGAAATCCGCATGATGGTGGATGCAGGCGAAGAAAAGGGCGTCATTGAGGATACTCAGGCGGAGATGATTGATAACATCTTTGAATTTGACGACCTTGATGCAGGCGATATAATGACACACAGGACCGAAATGACAGCCATAGAGGTCACCCGTTCCCTTGACGAGGTGGCGGATCTGTGTGTTGAAAACGGCTATTCACGAATCCCCGTTTTCAAAGAAAACCAGGATAATATAGTCGGTGTGCTTTACGCAAAGGATTTGCTCCGATATGTGGGACACAATATTCCCGCAAAGCTTACGCTTGAAAAGATTATGCGTAAGCCCATGTACGTTGCCGAAGCTCAGGCAGTTTCCGATATTTTCAAGGAAATGAACGAAAGCCGTACCCAGTTTGCCGTTGTCGTTGACGAATACGGCGGCACTGCGGGTATACTCACTCTCGAGGACGTTCTTGAATCCATAGTCGGCAATATCCGTGACGAATATGACGACGATGAGGAAGAGGAAATCGTAAAGATTGACGAGACCACCTTCACCGTAGACGGCACGACCTCGCTTGAAGACGTTGACGGCCTTGTGGGCGCAGACCTTCCCGAGGGCGACTATGACACCATAGCGGGCTTCGTCATAAATCTGTTGGGATATCTTCCCGATGAAGGAACTGAGCTTCCCATTGAGGTTGACTACGAAAATCTCAGATTTACCGTTCTCTCCCTTGATGACAGAAGAATAGAAGAAATCAAGATTGAAATCCTTCCCGTTGAAGAAGAGGAAGAAGAGTAAACCGACAATATAATAAGAAATTTTCCCGCCTTCCTTGAGCAGGCGGGATTTTTACAAGGTGAAAGATGAGAAGATTTGAAGTGACGGGAATGGCGTGTGCCGCCTGCAGTGCAAAGGTGGAAAGCACGGTATCCTCCCTGAAGGGCGTGACCTCCTGCTCCGTCAGTCTGCTGACAAATTCAATGACGGTGGAGGGCGACGCTCCCACCGACGAAATCGTTGAAGCCGTCAGATATGCCGGCTTCGGTGCAAAGCTGATTGACGGCACCGCGGAAAGAAAACGGGACGACACGACGGAAAAGGAAACGAAAATACTTGCAAAACGGCTGATTATATCGGCTTTATTGCTTGCTGTTCTGATGTATTTTTCAATGGGAAAAATGATTCATCTTCCCCTTCCCGTAAATGAAATCATAAACGGAATTATTCAGGGAATACTATCCCTTGCGATTCTTGCCGTCAACAGAAAATTCTTTGTCAGCGGAATAAAGGGAGTGCTTCATCTTTCGCCCAATATGGATACCCTCGTTGCGCTCGGCTCGGGCGTATCCTTCGCTTACAGTACGGCGGTGCTGATTTCACTTATCGGAGGAAAGCCGTCCGGTGATTTGTATTTTGACTCCGCCGCAATGATTCCTGCCTTCGTCACGGTCGGAAAGCTTCTTGAAACCCGTTCAAAGGGCAAAACGGCTCAGGCGATAAACGGTCTTATTGACCTTGCTCCGAAATATGCGAACGTAATCAGAAACGGTGAGGAGGTTTCCGTTCCCGCATCCGAAATGGTAAAGGACGATGTTTTTATCGTCAGAGCGGGAGAAACGTTTGCTGCGGATGGCATAATTGAAGAAGGAAACGGATATGCCGACGAATCCGCTCTTACGGGTGAGAGCATACCCGTATATAAAGAAAAAGACAGCTCCGTTTACGGCGGCACGATTCTGCGTGACGGTTACGCCAGATGCCGTGCAGACAGCGTGGGAGCAAATACGGTGCTTTCAAGAATAATAGATCTGGTGGAGGAAACGGGCGCCGCCAAAGCACCCATAGCCAAAACCGCGGATAAGGTCGCGGCGGTATTCGTGCCTGCGGTAATGTGTATTTCACTTGCGGTCTTCCTTATATGGTCGTTTATCGTTAAATCCGATATTGAAACGGCTCTTCGCCACGCAATCTGTGTACTGGTGATAAGCTGTCCCTGTGCAATGGGACTTGCCACTCCCGTTGCGGTAACCGTCGGCTCGGGTGCAGGCGCAAGGCAGGGCATCCTTTTCAGGTCTGCGGCTGCCCTTGAGGAAACGGGCAGGGCGGAAATCGTCGTGCTTGACAAGACGGGAACGCTTACCCTCGGCAAGCCCTTTGTGACCGACGTGTCCGTCACGGAAAATACGGATGAAGACGAAATGCTGAAATATGCCTGTTCTCTTGAGAGTATGAGCAGTCACCCCATTTCCGAAGCTGTAGTATCGTTTTGCAAGGAAAAGGGAATTACAGCCGAAAAAGTTGATGATTTTGTGAATATCCCCGGCAAGGGCGTTGAAGGCAAGGTCGGCGGTAAAGCAATCCGTATGGGTAACGAAAAATTCATTGATGTCAAAGACGAATATAACGAAAATTCCGTCGGAAAGCTGACCGGAGAGGGCAAAACCGTTATTTTCGTAACCGCAGGCGAAAAACTTATGGGCGTAATCGCCGTTGCGGATAAGATAAAGGACGACAGCGCAGAAGCCGTAACCGAAATGAAAAATATGGGACTTCGTGTGGTAATGCTGACGGGAGATAACGGCAAAACCGCCGAGGCAATCGGCAGACAGACCGGTATAGACGAAATTATTTCGGGCGTGCTTCCCGATGAAAAGGAAAGGCAGATACGCATACTTCGTGAAAACGGCAAAACCGTTATGGTCGGCGACGGAATCAATGATGCTCCCGCCCTTATGAGAGCGGACGTCGGTATGGCAATCGGTTCGGGAACGGATATAGCCATTGACAGTTCGGATGCGGTGCTTCTCAATTCGGGGCTTTCGGACGTTGTAAAAGCACTTAAGCTCGGCAGGGCGGTATTGAGAAATATAAAGCAAAATCTTTTCTGGGCATTCTTCTATAATATCATCGCAATTTCGGTCGCGGCAGGTGCTTTTTCTCCTCTCGGTATAGAATTGAGCCCTGCTCTCGGAGCCCTTGCAATGAGTCTTTCAAGCTTTTGCGTGGTGAGTAATGCCCTGCGTCTTTCAAAATTCGGAGAGCAAAAATAGTTACAAAACTGTTACCAAAAATAAGACAAAATATGAGTGATTTTTATTGACAGTTTTCTCTGAAAATGATATCATATCTCCGTAATGCAACCCATTGCAAAATATCAGAAAAGAAGGTAAATAGTATGAAAAAGATTCTCTCTGTTTTACTTGCAGTTATCTGCGCATTCTCAGTTTGCTGCGTAGCGTTTGCAGAAGAAGAAGCTACTGTAAGCGGCGGCGCTGCTGCTCTCACTTGTGATTTCTGCGGCGATTCATTTGAAACTGCAGAAGCACTCCAGAAGCACATCGAAAGCACTTTCCCCAACGAAAACCATGAAAAGGTTTGCGGCAACACCATCATCGTTGACGGCGTTGTAACCGAGTGCACAGAAGTTTTCCACAGCAAGGCAGCTTTAGCTTCACATCAGGAAACCTGCAAGAGCGCAGGCAATGCCGACCTCATGAAGGCTTACTTCAAGGCAGGCGACATCCTCAACGGCCTCAAGTATCTCGTAAAGGTTATCGTTGACTTCGTTAAGAGCGATACATTTACTAAGATCGTTGACGTAGTTAAGGGTATCGTTGGTAAGATCGACCTCGGCGGCATCGTAAATACCGTTAAGGACGTAGCCGGCAAGATTCCTTTTGACAAGATTAAGGACGTTATCGGCGGCCTCGTATAACAAGCGATTCTATACAGCGGTATGCTTCGGCATACCGCTTTTTTTGTATTGATTTTGAGACAAATATATGGTATAAATAATACAATATCCGCAGGGTTAGTATATCGGTAATACGGACGCTTCCCAAGCCTCAGCGGCGGGTTCGACTCCCGTACCCTGCTCCATACAAGAAACGTCTTTTGTCTGCCAAGGCAAAAGGCGTTTCTTGTATCTCATCACGCCATAGGCGTGTATATAATATTCTGCAGCTTGATGATATACAAGGCGTTGCCTGGATTTATCAACCGAAAAGCTCTGAAATTTGACAAACCGATACATACTATGATATCATTTTGAAAAAAGGAGGTTTTACAATGACAAAGAAAATAATTTCGGTTCTTCTCGCAGTAATTACGGTTGCCGGCTTTATGATTTCCGCTGCGGCATACTCCTACATTGACCTTGACGCGGTAGTGGGTGAGGATTTTTCCGTATCGTGGAAACAGGTGAGCGATTATAAATACAGTATGTATATTTATGCTCCCGACAGCGGCTCACCGACCTACGTTAATTTCAGTCAATCCGATATCGTAAGGACCGGCAATGTCAACAAAATTGACGGCAGTTTCCTTAAAACGGCTGTTCAGGAAAGAACCGCCAATGACGGTCTCAGCGGTGTTGTGACTTTTGAGCTGAGAATAAACGGGCTCACAGGCGATGACGAGGATATTTCATATTCACTGTTCACCGTTGACCTGAACCAAATGAAAGTTACAAACGGCAAATTCAATCAGATTGACACGGTTGATTTCACACTCGATTTTACAGACCGTGAAAATCCGGTAAAGTGCAACACATCTCATGTCACCGTTGACAATATTTTTGATGAGACCGAGAGTGTTCCGGTTAGTCAGGTTACGAAAACAGGTGATCACACACTGGATATTTACCTTACCGCAGATGAAGGATTCTATATTTTTGCGGGCTTTACGGTAACGGTAAACGGCAAGGAAGCTACCGTAGAGAGAACAAGCACGTGGCATAATGAGGCGGTTGTTGCCGTTAAAGTCAACCTTACCGGGGATGAAGTAAACCCCGTATCCTTTTTTACAAGAATCATCAACGCCATCAAAGCATTTTTCGCAAGTGTAGCAAACTTTTTCAGAAGTATTTTTGCTCCTGTCAGCTGATATCGGAAAGCGCCTCGCAAGAGGTGCTTTTTTGCTTATGATTGTTTCAGTCCTTCTTATTGCCGGACATATATTTGCCGAAGCGCGTGCGATTTCCGAATTCAGCGTCCGGTACCGTGAGCTTTTACCGAAAGAAATACGGGGGCGATGCGTGTCGGAGCGATTGCCTTTGAAACGGTTTCGCCTTATTCTCCCATGATGCTCGGCATTTCCACTCATGCGGAGAATCCGGAGCCGTCTGCGGCTGCTCTTATCCTTTACGCTCTGAAATCTCTGTGCTGGATAGTCGTTCCCGCAGTAATCGGGAAGAAAAAAACAGAGGACGAAGCTGCTCGAGGAACTGCCGCAGAGGCATAAAAATAACGAAAGCGGATTGCTCACGGGCAGTTCGCTTTACGCATATATTCCGCTTGAATAAGTGAAAAATATGTGATACTCTTTTTATGAACGGTGGTGGAAAAATGGCTCAGACACGGACAAACGAAAAGAATAATGTGATTTCGCGGGTTAAAGACCGGGCCGGTGTGCCGTCTTTGTATATAAACGGCAGACCCTTTACTCCGATTGCATATATGACCTACCTTGAGCAGTTCGGCGAATACGGAAGCTTTGCCGAAAAAGGATATGATTTCTTTTCCTTTCCCGTTCTGTTTTCCGGCAGATGGATAAATTCCGCCGCGGATATGCCGCCATTCAAAAAAGGAATATTTGACGAAAAAGACAACCCCGATTTTTCTCTCTTTGATGAAGGGGTCAAACGGATACTTGAAAAATGTCCGGATGCTTATATTTTTCCCCGTGTCAATATCAGTATGCCGCTTTGGTGGGAGGAGGAGCATCCTGACGATGTAAATATTAAAAACGGTGCTTCGTGCCGTGAATCAATGTATTCCTCCGTCTGGCGTGAGGCTGCGGCAAAAATGCTCCGCAGGTTTACGGATTACGTTATCAATTCCGAATTTTCCTCTCATATTGCGGGCTACCAGATTGCCGGCGGCAATACGGAGGAGTGGTTTCATTTTGACCTGAATGCGGGTACCTGCAAAAATGCGGAAAAGCCCTTTACCGAATTTCTGAAAAAGAATTATCCCGAAACAGAATACAGAGGATTGCCCGATTTGTCGCATCTTGATAAAAAGACCGCATATCATGATGACGGTTATCTTGCCCGATTTCTTGAATTTGCAAATTCTTCGGTTGCATCTGCGATTTCTTATTTTGCCCGTGTCATCAAGGAAGAAACGGGCGGCAATTCGGCGGTAGGCACTTTTTACGGCTATTCGCTTGAGGTACCCTCGCCGCTTTGGGGCACACATTCGCTGAAAACCCTGCTTGAAGATAAAAACATAGATTTTATTTGCTCTCCCTGCTCTTATTTTGAGGGCAGGAATCCCGATGCGGACTGGACGGAAATGTACCCTGCCGATTCCGTAAAGCTTCACGGTAAAATGTGCTTTCAGGAGTGCGATATCCGCACGAATCTGACACAGTTTCTCATCGAAAAGGATATTTCCCTTGACCCGAAACGGCTGTATACCTCTCCGATATGGAAGGGCCCCGAAACAAAGTCGGAATCAATCAATCTGCTGCGCAGGGTATTCTGCCGTCAGCTTATCAAGGGCAACGGTCTGTGGTGGTTTGATATGTGGGGCGGCTGGTATAACGATACTGATATCATGGACGAAATGAAGCGGCTGCGTGATATATATGCCGCCGGTATCGGATACGCGGACAGAGGCAGTAAAGCGCAAATCGCCGCCTTTGTTGACGAAGGTGTTTACGCATACACGGGTGATTCACCCGTCAGAGGGACGGCGTCATATCAGCGTAAAGCCCTCGGCATATCGGGAACGCCCTATGATATATATGATGTTTACGATTTTGACTGTGTAAAAGACAGATATAAAGCGGTGATTTTCCTTTCACCGATGAAAACGGAATATATGAAAAACGCCGTTTCCTTCTGTAATGAAAACGGTTTGCCGTATCTGATATTATCGGAAGAAAAGCAGAATTATTCCGCCCGTGAATTGCGGGATTTCTGTAAGGTAAATTCAATTCACGTTTACTCGGAAACCGACGATATCCTCTATGTGAATAACAACCACGCGGCGATTTACGCTCTTACGGGAGGAATGAAGAAAATCGTGCTTCCCGAAAAGAAGACGGTCAGAGCCGTAATTCCGACAGAAGGCGAAGCGGTTGTGACCGACACGGTTGAAATATATATGAATAAGGGTGAAACGGTACTTTTTGAAACAATTGAAATATGAAGAGGTGATTTTATGTTTTCTTCATTAGCAAAAAGACAGCTTGCTTCAATGCATGCAATCCCGGTCGTGACGGGAGCTGTATTCAAGGCGCTTGCGGGCTTTGATTTCAAAAGGGCAGCCGCTCTGATAACGGCTTTTTTCCAGCTTATCGGCGCGGTGTTCTTTGATACACCCGTAAAGCCGTACGGCGAAAAGATTGACATGAATAAATTTGAGCTCGTATGGCAGGATGAATTTGAAAACGGCTTTGACGACACCGTATGGCAGGGACATTATGTTTACGGCGACGAGGATACGCAGCTGCGCGATACCGCCTGGTGGAACCGTGAGCAGGTAAGCTTTTCCGATGATGGCTGTCTTCTGCTTTCCGCCTCTTACAGAGAGGATGGGCCCAAGGGGGCGGGGTACTATTCCTACGGTATGGAAACGAATCCCAATAAAAACTATAACGGCAGACACGAGGGATATGAACAGCTTTACGGATATTTTGAGGTAAGATGTATTCTTCCCAAGGGAGCAGGTCTGAATCCATCGTTCTGGATGCTGACAGACGGAATGTGGGCAGACGATACCGACGGCGGAGTCAGCGGATGCGAAATAGATTTGTTTGAGACGCTCTATTCCTACGATGAAAGCAGTATATACCACGGCTCCGTTTTTCAGACCGTTCACGTTGATTCCTATGAGGAGTATCACCGCAGTGAAATTCAGGGATATTTCTACGCCGATGACCCGTACAATAAATTCAATACCTACGGTGTGGAATGGAATGAGGACGGCTATATCTTCTATATCAACGGAATTGAAACCGCAAGAACGGATTTTGCCGGAGTATGTGAGGTGCCTTTGTATTTTATAATTTCACTGGGAGTTAATGAAAATATTGCCCGGAATGAATATCTTCCGTCCGTGTTCAAGGTGGACTACGTGAGAGCGTATCAATATAAGAAAGCGGCTGAAAGCTGTTTTTAAGAACAGTAGCCCTTTTTTCGTTTTCGTCGTATAAACAGATGAAAGACAAAAACGGAGGCAAAGAATCATGAAAAACAATAAAGCTGAATTTAATGACAATATGCTTGAGACCGTGACCGGCGGAGTCGGGTCACCTTTTATCGGAACATTTGACTGCAATGGAAAAGTTGTAAATTTAGGAATATCTTCCGGCAACGGAAATCCCGACGAAGAATATTCACCGGATGCTGTTCCGACTGCTGCCGATATTATTTCGGAACTTAAGTCTTGATTGAAGGGAGAAAACAATATGAACGATAAAATACTTAATGAAAAAGAACTCAAAGAAGTTAACGGAGGTCAGGAGAACGACAGACCGATGCTCGGCGACACAAACCGCGGAAAAATACTCGGAGACGTTCAGAGTACCAACATAGTGGGAAGCACCGTAAACACCTGGGATATAGCCGTTAAACTCAAGGAAAAATATCCGGATGACAAATGATATATTATATATGATAAAACCGGCACACCTGATTTTTCAGATGTGCCGGTTATTTTTATTAGGTTGTATTACCGAATCTCCGTTTCGTCGGGAGTGTCTGCTTCCGCGGTTTCGGTTTCTTCTCCGTCGGGAGTGTCTGCTTCCGCGGTTTCGGTTTCTTCTTCGTCGGAATTATTTTTCTCTGCGGATTCGCTCTCTTCGTTTGCGGGAACTTCTTCCTCAGAAGCTTCGGCAGCATCCTTGTCGGTTTCCGATTCTTCCGTTCCGGGCTCTGCCGTTATTTCGTCATATATGCTGTCAAACATATTGACCTCAGTCAATTCTATGTCGGCAAGCAGGGCGTCCGCTCTGGCTCTTTCAATTTCAGCCAGCTCCGCCTCGTGGTCGGCGTATGCCTTTTCGCATGCCTTACGGTATTTTTCTTCGTGTGCAGGTCCTATCTTCTTTTTGAAGAGAATCGCAAGCACAATCAGAATAACAAGGGTTGCAAGTGAAATGCAGGCGCCCTCAAGCAGTCCTCTCTGACGGAAGGTGATTTCAATCTTGTGCTGACCCTTTGTAATGTTGAAGCAGAGATAGGCATCCGCAAGCGCGATATAATCCTTTTCGCCGATTTCCTTGCCGTCAACCTTTACCGTCCAGCCCTTGTCGTAGGGAATGGAGGTGAACATGATTCCGTTCTGCTGAGCGTTTACAGTGCCCTTGATGCAGGTATCCTCAAAGCTCGTTATCTTCATCTGATTCTTCTGAAGCTTTGCATAGCCCTCGTTGAGAACATCATCGTTGACGTAATAGGGATAGAAGGTGATATAGCCGTAGGAATCTCCGCCGCTTTCAATCGTGGCGGTGACCTCAAGCAGGTCGTCGGGCTTGATGATGCCCAGGTCGTAGATATAGGGCTCATCAATATCCTGATAGTAGTTACCTTTGTTCTTTGTTATTTTTATGGATTCAAACGCCTTGGTATCCACAAAGAGATAGCAGTGATGCTCCTCGGGAGTTTTGAGTACAAAGGTGACCTCGCCCTCGTCGGTATTGGGTCTTTCGTAGTAAATGTCGCCCGTTTCAAGTCCCGACGTGATATCGTTTACGTTAAAGGTACGCGCTTCGGAAATCTCCATCATGGTATAAAGCTCTTTGTTTACGCCCGATGCCAGATTGAACCATTCGCTTTGGGTGGTGAAGGGGCTCGTGTATCCCGTGTACCATTCCTTCAGAGCGGAGGGAGCGGCGATACCCATGGAAAGCCAGTAGTTGTTTTTATATGCGGTGAAATCGTCAACGGATGCGGTCTTTGTGAAATAGTCGGTGTCAATATCGACGCAGGGGTCGTTGTCAATCACATATTTCAGCGAGTGCATCATATTGTAGACGGGAGTCTGTACGTAATAGGTGTAGCTGTTGATGTAATTGGAATAAAGTCCCAGATTGCTCTGCATATTTGACATCTTTTCGTAAGCCATGGATGAAAAGACGGAAATGCCGTTGTAGTTGAACCAGGAGGGATCCATTCTCGCTCTGTTGTAGGCAAGCTCCATTCTGTAATCGTCGTTGCCTTCGATTTTATCAAGCTTGCCCTTGAGCTCCTCAAAGGTGCCGTAGTCACCCGTAAAGGTATCCTTGATCTGATTCATGCTGTAATTATCCGTATTAGCGCAGGAAATTTCCGCGATGATACAGCAGAGAAGAACGACCGAAACGGCGGATTTCTGCTTTTGTACGTCTTTTAACAAATAGAATATCAGCGTATAGGTGACGATGAAAATGATGCTGAGAATGACCGTTGTATCGGTAACATTCTTTGAACCGATTTTTTCAATCAGAATGATGGCAAAGATTATCGCGCATCCCGCACCGAGAAGCTGTCTTCCCGTGTATTCATACAGATGAAGATACGCTTCATAGGCCATGACAAGAAGGATGAAGCAGTACATGAACGAGAATCTGTACGGCAGGTCGTTGGGGAAATGGAAACCGTGCCAGATATAATTCAGATAATTGATGTTGAAACTGAAAAACAGCAGTCCCAGAGTAAAAACGTGGGCAATCTTTTCCTTGAGGGTAATCTTCTTTGAGAAGAGATAAAGGGGTACGAGTATGAGCGTACCGACACCGCAGTAAACGTTGGGCAGTACGTCCGTGCCGCTGCTTCTGATAGTGGGGTCAACGCTTGCCAGATGATTTGCGAGGAAATCAAATATATCAAAATACTGTCTCATTTCCTCGGGCCACGTGCCTGAGGTAGCGGAACAGGATTTAAGGCAGATAAAGACGGGAATAAGCGAAACCGCCACAAGGCATCCTGCCGCCAGCGAGCCGAATGCAAAGGTAATACCGCTGCGCAGGAAAACGTTGGATTTCAGCTTTGAGTTGGGGGTATATTTCTTTTTGCCCTTTATGTCAAGGGTAAATACCGCGTCATCCGTAAGGGATGAAAAATAGTAGTGTGAAAAGAAATATACAAAGAAATAAATGACCGAGAAAATGCAGGTCATATAACCCATGTAGTAGTTTGTAATCAGGGTAAGTGCCAGGAAGATAATGTAAACCGAGGGCTTACGGCGGTCAATGATGCGTTCGATACCGTAGATTACAAAGGGGAAGAATACCATGGAGTCAATCCACATCACGTTCCAGTAGTATGCTACGAAATATCCGCACAGGGCGTAGAGAATGCCGAAGCCGGCGGTTGAGAAATCGTGCTTATGCTTTGATTTCTTCAGATAAAACGTGAATGCACCTGCCGCAAGAGCCGCCTTTGTGAGAATCATACCCGCAATGGCCTCGGGCATATTCTTATGGCCGAGAATGAGCATTATTATTCCCGTGGGGCTCGAAAGATAATTGAAATAGTTACCGAGGAACGGTGAACCGAGGCCGGAGTTCCATGAATAAATCAGACTTTTCAGATTGGTAACTCTTTCGTAAAGCTCTGCGAAAAGCGGGCCGTACTGATGATAAAGGTCCATTCTCAGGATGGTGGTGCCGCCGAAGGGGAAGAGATTATAGCAGAAATAAACCAGCATCATGATACCTACCGTGCATATTACGGAAAGCCAGCAATAGCCGTTTTCGGTAAATATGCGCAGTATGAGAGGACGCTTCTTAAGGTCGTGTTTTTCCTTCATCGTGTATCTCCTTACAGATATTTGCTGTTAAGACTCTGTGTTATATCAAACGAGCTGTCGGAATGAACTGAGGTAAGCGTAACGCCCTGCATCCATTCGCTCTCGGGTAAATCCGTTTTGTGACCGAGATGATATTCGGTATAGTTTGCCGCCTGATTATATACAAGATAAATTCCCTTGTATTCCGCAGCCCAGTCGTTGACGTGGTCGTGACCGCAAAAGACCGCCTGAGTGGAGCCAAGCTCAATCATCTTGTCAAACATACCGCTGTTATATGAGGAGCAGCCGATGCTCTCATACATCCTGCCATAGAGCAGCTTTCCCTTGCCGGACGGAACGAAGCCGTCCTTCTCGCTGCCGTCAAATATTTCACGGTATTCGCACAGAGGAATGTGCATATACATAAACGATTTTACGTCGCCGTATTTTTCTCTCAGACGTTTAATCTCGTTTTCGTAAAAAGCAATCTGTTCCTTTTTAAGAAAATCGTAGCCCTTCTGCTCCTCCGGAATGCCGTATTCCGCACGGATTGAAGGAGTGATATCTCTGCCGGAGTCAAACATAAACAGGGTTTTACGGAGCTTGCCGTCTTTACCGATGATATTTATAGTGTGATTACCGTAGCCGAAAAGGTCTTCGGGGCCGTGCTTTACAAGGCAATGCTCATAATCCGAAAAGCTTTTGAGCAGGAGCCATTTGTAAAAGCCCTTCTCTTCTCTGACCTCGTGATTGCCGAAAACGGCAGTCCAGTATATGCCCAGCTTTTCCATCATCTTTGCGAATTTGATTGCATCTACCTGCTGATATTTTGAAAGGATGATATCGCCCGTGAGGACTATCAGGTCGGGCTTGTTATCCTTGATTTGTCTGACAAAATTACAGACGGTCTTTGCGTTGAGGTCCGGGTCTTCGTCAAAATGAAAATCCGTACTTGTGAGTATAACGAAGTCTTCATCGGAGATATTGCCGTTTTTGTCAAGCTTTGCAATATCCGTTGAGTAGCCGTTGCTTCTCAGTACTTTAACGCAGGTATTCAATTTTTCCGGATTTGCTCTTTCGGAAAAGAGTGCTTTGGGGGCTTTGCCGCCGCTGATTTTCCACAGCAGTTCCTCGCAGGCGATACCGCTTTTGGCGAGAATTTGCCTTACCTTGCCCCATATACTGTAAGTAACCATCAATAACCTCTGTTTTCTTCAATAAGCTGATGTTTTTTGTCCCATACCTTCTGAGAAAGGTCAACATAATAATTGTGGGGATTTTCAAATCTGAGTACTTCGTCCCAGAGGGTATCAATCTGTTCGGCACAGTATTTTTTGATATCCTTTATATCTTTTTCTTCAAAGACACATTTGCCGCCGATGAAGAGGGGCTCGAGCAGATCTCTTACCTCAAAGTCCGTAACGATTTTCTTTTTCCATGTGTAATCGGGATCAAAGAGGACGTAGGGAGCGTCCGCATCTATTGTTTCGTTATTGAAAGCAACAAGGTCGGCAAGTGCTTTGCCGGAGGATTTATCGTAAAATCTGTAAAGCTTTTTGTTGCCGGGAGTGGTGATTTTCTGAACGTTTTCGCTGATTTTGATTTTGGGAATCGTTTCACCGTCTTTTTCAACCGCAACCAGTTTGTATACGCCGCCGAGAACGGGGCTTGACGATGAAGTAATGAGGCGTTCGCCTACGCCGAAGGAGTCAACCTTCGCGCCCTGAAGGAGCATATCTCTGATGATATATTCGTCAAGGGAGTTAGAAGCGCAGATTGTACAATCGGGATAACCCGCTTCGTCAAGCATTTTCCTTGCCTTGCGTGAAAGATAGGTAATGTCGCCGCTGTCTATTCTTATTCCCTTGGGACGCTTGCCGAGCGGCTTGAGCACCTCGTCAAATACCTTGATTGCATTGGGAACACCGCTCTTGAGAACGTTATACGTATCAACAAGCAGTGTGCAGGCATCGGGATATTCCTCCGCGTAGGCCCTGAAGGCATCGTATTCGGTATCAAAGAGCTGAATCCATGAATGTGCCATCGTACCGAGAGCGGGAGTGCCGAAGGCCTCGTCGCTGATAGTGCAGGCGGTACCGATACAGCCGCCGATATACGCGGCACGGGCACCGTAAATCGCACCGTCAAAGCCCTGAGCTCTGCGGGAACCGAATTCCATTACGGCTCTGCCCTGAGCGGCACGGCATACTCTGTTTGCTTTTGTGGCGATAAGACTCTGATGATTTATGCACAGAAGCACCATTGTTTCAATAAGCTGTGCCTGGATAACGGGGCCTCTTACCTTGACAATCGGTTCGCCGGGAAAAACGGGAGTACCCTCGGGGACTGCCCATATATCGCATTTGAATTTGAACGAAGCAAGATAGCTGAGAAATTCATCTCCGAAGCCCTTGTGACGGAGATACTCGATATCGTCGGGAGTAAAGTGAAGATTACGCAGATAGCTTACAAGCTGCTCTACGCCTGCCATAATCACGTAACCGCCGTTGTCGGGAATCGTTCTGAAAAACATATCAAAGTAGGCAACGGTATCTTTGTATTCGCTCTTGAAGTATCCGTTTGCCATGGTTATTTCATAAAAATCGGTAAGCATTGTCAGATTTCTTTTGATATCAAATTCGTACATATTCAATCCTCCGATAAAGAATAATCATTTTATTATATACCACGAACACACTTTTTTCAATATTATACCCGCAAATGATAATAATTGTGAACAAATTGTAATTTTTTGCAATTTTCTGAAAAAAACACTTGCAAATTGTACTTTAGTATGCTAATATACAGGCAGAAACGATGTCGTTGGGGGAAAAAATGTGCATTTCAGGTAATTTACCGGGCACGCCGACATCGAAAAGGAAAGATAAAAATGAGAATAAGAAAACAGGAGATCGGCGATAAAAATATCGTAGGTCGCAAGATTGAAGCAAGACGTAAGGAAATCAGTATGAAGCAATGTGAGCTTCTTACCCAGCTTCAGATGAGGGGCATCGAAATCAATGCTTCCGGACTTTCCAAGATTGAAGGTCAGATCCGCGGAGTCAACGATTACGAGCTCAAGGCATTTTCAGAGGTTCTCGGTATGAGCCTCAACAAGCTCCTCGGTGTCGAGGATTAAGTAAGACAACTACTCCCCCTCTATATACAACTCCTCTAAGGAACCGCGCTCATAGAGCGCGGTTTTCCTTTTTTTACATCAATTTTGCCATATAGCAGTCGTCTGCTTCGTTGCCCTCAATCCGCTTGATTGTTTTGGCAAAAACCAGTCAAAACAAAATACAGTATATGACGAGAAGGCACTTATCAAACGGTAAATACCTTCCTCTATGTTGAATAAAGATGTTTTGACTTAAGCGATTTTTTGCCTTCGCTGTATCATATAGAGGTCCCCGACAAGTGATAACTTGTTGGGAAGAGGACGAGTCTTCCGGCAAAGAAATCGTTTTTTTCATCCAAACTAATCTGCGCTTCGCTTGAATCTATCGGTGAAGAACAGCAAAACAATAATAATGAACGGGCTTTCCGAAAAGGAGAGTGTCTTGTAAGGACATTTTTAACATAAGAAAACCCACCGAAAAGGCTTTATTTCTCTTCGGTGGGTAATGTTTTTATCTCGCCAAACAGGGATTTGTTACACTCTTGATTGTGCGATTAAACCGGGATTTATCGATCAGTTCTATTCTTCGGTTCCGTCACGATGTATCAACATTTGCTTTCAATCGCCGATTTTATACGTAAAAGTGTCTTCCCAATGCCGTCTCAGCGTAAACTCTGCCGTGAGACTTGTGTTGTCAAACATGACGGACCATTGCGTATTGCTTGTAATGTCCTCCGGGTTCGGATCCTGTGCAGCGGCTTTCAGTGCTTCCCAGGCTACGCTGCGGTCAACGTCACCTTCGTGTGCATCAAGCACGTCAAGCATGGCGGTATAGCGTTTCATAGCGGAGCCTTTTCCGTATATACCGTTATCTTTTTCGGGATCGACCTTATCCGCATACATAATATAGAAATTCGTAATGGCCTGTGTAGGCGTCACGACCATCTCACGCCCTTCGGATTCGCAGTCGAATTCAACGGCAACGCTGTTTCCAGCCGCATCGCTGATGATAAAATGATAATCTCTGCCGTTGGAAGACAAAATATCATACTGACGTATGAGTTCAAGTGCTTTCTCGGTGCTTGCCGCATGATCCAGAATCAGACGGATAAGAAGCGACGTTGCAAGTTTTGGCTTGCCGGTATCATGCATCGTAGGCTCACTCGGGAGCGTAAGTACGGCAATAGACACGCCTTTTTCGTTTATGCCGTCGTTCGCGATAAACGGCGCTGTCAGGCATGCCATTTTCTTTTTGATACTTGCGTCTGCCTGATCGGCACCGACGTTATTCAACGCGCAAAACGAAATTGATTTATAGCCGTCTTTCGGCTCACATATCACCATAAGCGCAGACGTATCAAGTTTGAAATCATAGTTTCTTCCCATCAAAACATTCCCGTCCTTCGTCGTAGTACGGAAAGCACTACAGCCATAGGATGGTACGTTGATGCTCACCGGCAAAAGCGGCAGAGATTCCTTGATTACCGCATCCACAAACCCCTGGGTATCCGTGTATCCGGAATTGATGACGTCGTCGATAGAATAGTCATATTTTACAGTCATAGTGTAGAGATTGTAACCGTCATCGTAATCGGTAATCTTTTCGAGAGTCGCCAAGCTTTGGAATCTTGTGAAATACAATGCGGCGAAGCTGATACAGACGAGCAGTACAACCGCGAGCAAGATAAGAAAGATTCTTAAAAACGTTTTCTTTGCCATTTCTTTTTCCTCCATCAAATTCTGATTTGTCAACATCTCACATATCTGGTTTTGCTGCTTTCATTTACAGGTCTGTTTTTTCAAAGCGCTTGCATGCCGATTTATACGCAATGACCGTCAGTATGATGCTGCACAATACTCCCGTCGCCAGCAGTATGAGCTGTAAGCCGATATTTTCAAATCCGAAGGAGTTGACGGCTTTGAGAGGAGGGATATGATTCAGGGCTTCGCAGACGGAAATAAATACAAACGTGACAATGATATGGGTTACAAACGGCTTCGCAAATTTGTATGCGGTCTTGAAAAAACCGTTCAGGAAAATCAGATTGAATAATCCGAAAATCACGAGGGCGCATCCGAGGGCAAAGAGATTTGCGTTCATCAGCGCGTTGTTTACGTAGGGCGGAGCATCCGCAAGCAGGGTCATCCTTACGATTGTTACCGCTGTCATTACCGCAAAGGAGCAAAGCTCAATGAAGCAGGTAAAGAGAAATTTGCCCTTTACCACGTCAGTTTTTGCAATGGGAAGCAATGCGGAAAAGACGATATCATTTGCTTCCCTTGCATACTGGAAGCTTTGGAATATACCCAGCGTTACAAAAAATGCGCCGCAGAGAATGGGGTAGCCGGGGATAAAAAACATCAGACCGAATGCGATGAACAGAAAGGAAAGCACGGAGGAACTGAGACGGATTTCTTTTTTCAGCAGATTAACCATTGCACGTCCCCCTTTCCAGCCGCAGGAAGGTTTCTTCAAGGGATTCGCCTTCATTTGAGAAATTGTCCGTAAATTCGTTTTTCGGCATTGCGGCGGCAATTCTGCCCTCCGAAATGTAGATTATATCGTCTGCACATTTTTCTATATCCGAAATAATGTGTGTTGAGAAGAATACGGAAACACCTTGATTTTTAAGGGATGTGAATATGTCAAGCAGCTCGTCCCTTGAGAACGGGTCAAGTCCGCTTGTGGGCTCGTCAAGTATCAGCAGCTCCGCTTTGTGTGACAGAGCAAGCAGCAGATTACATTTTACCTTCATGCCTTCTGAAAGCTCAAGAGGTGTCTTGTTTTCGTCAAGCTTGAAAAGCGAGAGATATCTGCGGTACGCTTCTTCGTCCCAGCTTTTGTAAAAGAGCTTTTCGGCTGCAACGATATCACGTATTTTTTTACGGGGATACCAGTTTACCGTACCCGTGGAATATCCGATGTGTCCTTTGATTTCGCTTTCATTCCCTTTGAGCGGCTTGCCGAAGTAATATATTTCACCCGAATCGGGATGAACGAGGTTGAGCATGGATTTGATGGTGGTGGTTTTTCCTGCACCGTTTCTGCCTATAAAACCGGTGATTTTTCCGCTTTCCAGATTGAACGACACGTTGTCAAGTCGGAAGGCGGGATATTCTTTTACAAGATTCTGCACCTTAACCATAGGAATAACCTCCGGAATTATAATTGTTCAAACTGATTTACACCCTTTGTATAGAGGAGATGTCTGAATAATATCGCGCCGACGGTGAACAGAGCTGTCCATATCAGCAGATAAGGGATAAGCCCGATTGCCGTGCCGAGATACATATAGGCGAAAATGAATGCTCCGCCTACGATCATTTCACCGAAAATCGAAATCAGTACGGCACCGCTGTTCTTTACTGCCATGATTTCACTTGTCCAGTTGAGATTGGGCTTCATGACTCCGATGTAGGAATCGAAAAATGAAGAGAAGACAAGGAAAACGGCTGTAAGTACAATGAATATCAGTTTCACGGCTATGCCGTCTCCGATAACGAAGAGGAAGCAGACTGCGGTGATTGCGGTGGGAATACCGGAAAGGACAATCTGGAGATATGTTTTTGCACGGAGAATCTGCTTTGTATCAACGGGAAGTGACTGTAAAACCCAGATATTCTTTCCCTCAAGCGATACGGAGGGAACAGCCATATCAATCATTGACAGCAAAAAGATGATGCCGCCGCACAGTAAAACCGTCAGGAATCCCTCAGGACAGCCCTCCATGGAGGCAAACGTCTTGGCTATCATGTCACCCTTCAGGAGTATTACCGCACCTGCCGCAGGTATCATGATGATACCCAGACCGCAGTTGAGCATATAGTTTGCGCTTGATTTGAATTTATTAAGTTCCTTTGAGAGAAGAGCACCGAAGACGGATTTGCCTCTGACTGCCTTTTCAACGTATCTTGCCTTTTCGGTTTTACCCGTTGAGGTTGCTATTGTAAGGAAGGTGCTTCTCAGCACGAACCACGTAATCAGGAGTATCGCCGCGGTGACACCGATGACAATAAGAGTTGACTTAACGTCGCCCGTTGCGGCATTTCCGAAAACGTAAAGAAAGTATGCGGAGCCCTTGATTTTGTTGCCGTAGACGGCGGCATTCTGAATGAGGTTGTTAATAACTTCGTTTGCCTTGTAATAAGCGAAATAGTAAGCGGCCATGAATGCGAGAGAGAGTATGACCGTGGTAATGTTTTTGCGCTTGAGCTTCTGACTTATCTTTGCAACGCACCAGCCCAGCAGACAGCTGAGTACAAGCACGATGAGTGTTACGACGAGTATCATGACGATACCGCTTACTATCTGCATTACACCGATTTTTGCTCCGGATTTGACCCAGTAAACCACTGTGGCGGGAATATAGATAAGGCAAGAATAGAGTGTGCCCAGCAGATACACGTTCAGCAGACGGGAAGCGATGATATACTTTACGGGAATGGGCATTGACAGCAGGGTATCGTTATCCTTTGCAAGATAAAGACCCGAAAACGTGTTGAAAATACTGCCGAAAGCACCCAGAGCGATTGATATGCTCAGCATTATCAGGAAATAAAGCCAGTTCATACCCGCCGAGCGCATGGGTGAACAGATAGTAATCGCAAGCTTGGTAAATATACCGCCGAACACACCGACTATCAGACCGAAAAACAGAATAAAATACAATACAATACTTGCGGTTGAACGTTTTTTATTCTTTTTTGCATCATAAAAATATGACCTGAACAGTTCGGTCAGCTGTTTCTTTAAGAGAAGTTTCAGCATTATTCTGCCTCCAGTTCAAGGAATACCTCTTCAAGAGAATCGTCGCCTCTTACGTCTTCCATGGTGCCCGACTTGATCAACTGACCGTTTTTGATGATTGCGACCTTATCGCAAAGCTTTTCGGCAACCTCAAGAACGTGGGTTGAAAAGAAGATGGCGCCGCCCTTGTCACAGAATTCTCTCATCATGATTTTAAGCTCGTGGGATGCCTTGGGGTCAAGACCGACGAAGGGCTCGTCCATAAGTATGAGCTTCGGATCGTGAAGCCAGGCGGAAATGATGGCAAGCTTCTGCTTCATGCCGTGGGAATAGGCGGCGATTGCTTCACCCAGATCTCCCGTAAGACCGAAGATATCCGCGAGCTTTCTGATTTTGTCGTTTCTGCCCTCTGAGGGTACACCGTATACGTCGGCCACGAAATGAAGATATTTAATGCCCGTCATGTATTCGTATAAATCCGGGTTGTCGGGAATATATGCCATTTCCTTTTTGCACTCGATGGGATTTTCTCTGATGGATTTGCCGTTAATCAGGATTTCGCCCTCGTCAAAGCCGAGAATACCCACGATACTTTTGAGGGTAGTGGTTTTGCCTGCGCCGTTGTGACCGATAAATCCGTAGATTTCACCGGGATTGATGCAGAGAGAAAGGTCGTCGACCGCCTTTTTGTCTCCGTAGATTTTGGTAAGATGGTTAATAGTCAGCATAACCTTCATCCTTTCTTTGCTGTATTGAAAGTTTGTTTAATCATTTTTTGGGTTTCATCCATATTGACCGTACCGTTGCTTATCTTTATGCCCGTGGCGAGACTTGTACAGATACGGCTCAGACCTGAGTTTATCTGCTCATCCGTAAATAAATCAGGATTGCTGATGCAAAAATCCGCAAGCCCGTGTGAATAAATCACCATCTGGTTAAAGAGCATCTTTGCATCCGCGTAATCGATATCAAAGGTTTCGGTTATCGTGCCGATAATCGGATCGAGCAGTTCGCGGAAGGAATCTCTGTAAAGAGAGACCGCATTATTCGTGCCGAGAAAAAGCAGTCTGTAAATCTTCGGGTTTTCCTTTGCATATCTTATCCAGCGAAGACCGTATTCCTTGAATGCGAGGGGATAGTCGAGTACCCCGTCCATATATCGGATGTATTCTGATTCCGCTTTTTTGATTACCTCCGCCTTCAGTTCGTCCATACTGTTGAAAAACGTGAATATGGGAGTTGAAGAGGTGTTCAGCCGCTTACCCACGGCTCTTGCCGCCACATTATCCGGCCCTTCTTTTCGGGCGATTTCATAGGCGGCATCAATTATTTCTTCCTTTGTATATTTGGCTTTAGGTGGCATTTTTTGTCTTTTCCCCCAATCAAAACAGCTGTTATAAAACGCATGTTATGTAACTCTTGTTGCAATTATATCATCAAAAATGAAAAAGTCAATATCTTTATGCAAAAAACCGACCGCCCGTTACCGGACAATCGGCTTGATTTGTATGTATCGGTGAATTGTTACGTTATTTTTGTAAACCGTAATGACGGCACTTCGTTTTTGTCATGAATATCGCGCTGAAAATGACCGCGGCGGCAATTCCGATGCAGATGCCTGCGGGATAACTGATACCCGAGCTGATATTCAGCTTTTCCCAGAGGAATCCCAAACATTCGGGCGCGACCGTAAAATAAGTCAGCGACACTGCGGACATAAACGCCGCGGGTACGGCGGTAATCAGGCAGTTTTTACCCCGCCGTTTCAGATACACGCTGAAGGTCCACAGAGCAATCATTGCGAGAGTCTGATTTGACCAGGAAAAATAACGCCAGACAACGTTGTAATCCACACCGCATATCAGCGTTCCCGCAGCCAGAAGGGGAACGGTAAGAAGCAGGCGGTTTTTCATTTTTGACTGGTCTATTCCGAGCCAGTCGGCAAGGGTAAGTCTTGCGGAGCGGTAGGCGGTGTCCCCTGACGAGATGGGGCAGACGATTACGCCCACAAGAGCGAGGATGCCTCCGATTTTTCCCATGGTTGTCTGACATACGGCATAAACGACGGCACTGCAGCCCGCTCCCGCGTCAAGAAGCGCCTGACTGCTTTCATAGCAGGTCACTCCGGCGGCTGCCCATACAAGGGCGATTATGCCCTCCGCAATCATAGCTCCGAAAAATACCTTCCTGCCGCTTCTCTCGGAGCGTATGCATCTTGCCATCATTGGTGACTGCGTGGCATGAAATCCCGATATTGCACCGCAGGCGACCGTAATGAACATAAAAGGCCATACGGGGCTACCGCTGCAATGCATGTTTCCGAAATTGTCCGTAATTTCGGGCATGGAGAATTTTCCCGAAAAGAGCATTGAGCCCGCTACACCCAGCGCCATAATAATCAGACATAATCCGAAAAGCGGATAGATACGCCCGATCACCTTGTCAATGGGGACGAAGGTTGCAACGAAATAATATATAATGATTACCCAGAGCCATATATTGATACTGATTTTTCCGTTTGAGAGAATGCCAAGCAGATTTGCGGGGCCGGTTGTAAAAACAACTCCGCACATAACGAGCAATATTACGGAGAATACGCGCATAATCTGCTTCATTGAACTGCCGAGATAAGTTCCCGTCAGCTCTGAAATGCTGACGCCGTCGTGACGAACGGAAATCATTCCGCAGAAATAGTCGTGTACCGATCCGGCAAAAATACATCCGAATACTATCCACAGATAAACAACGGGGCCGAATAATGCGCCGCCCAGAGCCCCGAAAATCGGACCTGTTCCCGCTATATTCAGAAGCTGAACGAGAAATACCTTCCAGGTGGGCATTGGGACGAAGTCAACGCCGTCGTTTATTCTTTCGGCGGGTGTCTGACGGTCATCGGGAGAGAATACTCTTTCTGTAATTTTACCGTATATCAGATAGCCGATTATCAACGCTGCAGCGGACACTAAAAAGCTGAACACGGCAAAACTCCTCCTCATAAACATGAATAACAGATTTTAATCTGCAATATAGGAATTATATACCCAACAGCCGTTATTTTCAACTACGTAAATTTTCGTTACCGTGGATTCGTGTTTTTCGGTATATCGGTGTAAGCCGGGCGGATATATTGCCGGCTATCTGCTTTCTGCCCCGGATTTTTTGTATGAGGTTATCAATACTGCAGTCAGCAGAACGATGAAAAGACCGTAAATAATCAGGTTTGATAGTGATTGCAGTATCATACAAATTCCCTTAATAACAATTTAATCAGCAAAAAACAGCCCCCAAAGGAGCTGTTTTTATTTGGCAAGAAAACATAAGAAGACATATCGGTAATGGCATTCTTCTTATCGGGCGGGTTTTGATGTATGACTCTTTGACTTTTATCGGGACAACAGAGCCACATTTTCTATATGATTCGTGTGAGGAAACATATCCACGGGGGTGATTTCCTTTACCTTATAGCCGCCGCGGGTGATGAATCTGAGGTCTCTTGCGAGGGTTTCGGGATTGCAGGAAATATAAACGATTCTGTCCGGGGAAAGCTTCAGCACGGAATCAATGAATTTTTTACTGCTTCCGGCACGGGGCGGGTCCATGAATACCACGTCCGCCTTTTCGCCTTCATCCGCCATTGCCTCCATGAAGTCACCGGCATCGTCACAGTAAAATCTTATATTATCCGCATTGTTTCTTTTAGCGTTGGATATGGCATCCTTTATCGCGTCTCTGTTCAGTTCAACGCCGATTACGCTGCCCGCGGTTTTTGAAGCGGCAAGTCCTATCGTGCCGATACCGCAGTAAGCATCAATGACGGTGGTGCTTTTGTCAAGCTGAGCATATTCAAGGGCTTTGGCATAGAGCTTCTCGGTCTGTACGGGATTTATCTGATAGAATGAACGGGCGGAAATGGCAAAGGTCAGTCCGCAAAGCACATCTTCAATATATCCCTTACCGTAAAGGATTTCTTCTTTATCGCCTAACACGAGGGTGGTGTCCTTGGGATTGATGCTGAGTATGACCGTCGTGATTTCGGGATGAAGCTTCAGCAGTGCCTCGGTGAATTTCTTTTTCATTGGGAAATATCCCGTCGCCGCCACGAGCACGACCATTACCTCGCCCGTGGAAAAGCCGCGTTTTACAAGAACATGACGAAGGAATCCTGTCCGTTTGTCTTCATCATAAACCCATATTTTGAAACGTGGGAGCATTTCGCGTATGTCAACTATGATTTTGTCCGCTGTTTCGTCCTCTGTCATGCAGGAGTCAACGCAGACTATTCTGTGAGTGCCGGATTGATACACACCGGATATGATTTTTCCCGTGCGGAGTCTGCCGAAAGCCGCCTGCACCTTGTTGCGGTAGTGGTACGGATTTTCCATACCCACTATTTTACGGACCTTGCCGTATTCCTTCAGCAGTATTTCAGCCCTCGCCTGCTTCCATTTAAGCTGTCTTTCGTAGGTCATATTCTGGAGCTGACAGCCGCCGCATTTCTTTGCCAGAGGGCAGGCATCGGGATTTGTTTTCAGATTTGATTTGTTAGACATTTTATCCCTCGGAATTGTTTATGTAAATATGGTCTGATTTGTTTCTTGACCAAGTAATTATATCTTATTTTTTCCGCTTTTTCAATATATCTTACGGTATATGGGAAACGATATTTTATATGCAGATACTTTTAATTGACAAACGAATTATGTTATGATATTTTTTGAGTTGCGATTATATTTGCAGAAAAGGAAGGTACATTTTTATGGGCAAAAAGGTTAAAATAGGCGTATTCGGCGGTCACAGAGGTTTTACCATGATTGACCAGCTTCTTAATCATCCCGACGCTCAGCTCGTTGCTGTCTGCGATAAATACGAGCCCCTGCTTGACAAGGTCACCGAAGCGGCAAAGGAGCACGGCATAGAGGTCAGCGTATATAAGGATTTTGATGAATTTATCAAGCACGATATGGATGCGGTCGTTCTGGCAAACTACGCTCACGAGCATGCGACATACGCAGTCAGATGCCTTGATGCAGGCAAGCACGTTATGAGCGAGGTGCTTCCCGGTGAAACTTCCGCACAGCTTGTTGAACTTGTTGAAGCAGTTGAGAGAACGGGACTTGTCTATACCTATGCCGAGAATTACTGTTACATGAAAGCACCCTTTGAGATGCGTAAGAGATACCGCAGCGGCGACGTGGGCGAAATCCAGTACGGTGAGGGCGAATATATCCACGACTGTGCAAGTATATGGCCCGATATTACCTACGGTGAAAGAGGTCACTGGCGCAACCGTCTGTGTGCCACCTTCTATTGCACACATTCCTGCGGCCCCATCATTTCCATTACGGGACTCAGACCCGTAAAGGTAGTCGGCTTTGAAACTAATCCCAACTATGAAGAAAAGCATCAGAGAATCGGCCTTGTCCGCAGCACCGGAATTGAAATGATTACCCTTGAAAACGGAGCAATCATCAAGAGCATCCACGGCGGTCTCAAGAGAGAGCCCGGCAGCATAAATTATCAGATTTACGGCACAAAGGGCATGATGGAATCCGCAAGATACAACGATGAGGAATTCAACATTTACCGTGAGGGCAGTAAGCTTTGTCAGGGTGAATGGGATAAATATGACCCCGAAAACGACATCGGCAAGGAAATTGAAATCAAATCAGGCGGTCACGGCGGCTCGGATTTCTATACCACCCATTTCTTCATTGAGAAGATTCTCGGCAGACCGGACGGCGAGTGGGCGATTGACGTTTATACCGCCTGCGATATGGGACTCTGCGGACTTATGGCGTGGAAATCTGTCGTTAACGGAAATATTCCCATGGAAGTTCCCGATTTCAGAATCAAAGAGAACCGTGATAAATACAGAAACGACAACGCCTGCTGTACTCCCGAGGTCGCCGGCGATCAGTACCTGCCCACAACGCTTTATAAAATCCCGAAATATTCCGATAAGGTTTACGATGATGTGAGAAAGCAGTGGCTCGGTGAAAAGTGTGACATAAACGAGCTCTTCTGAGATTTGATATAAGCAAAAGCAAACCCCGCACGGAGAAGTACGGGGTTTGTCTGTTATTCCTCAAACATATTCGTTGACATATATCTTTCACCGCCGTCGGGTAAGAGAGCGACGGTTACCTTGCCTTCGTTTTCAGGTCTTGATGCGATAACGGATGCGGCGTGAAGAGCGGCACCTGCGGTAATTCCCACAAGACATCCCTGAGTTTTGACCGTCTCTCTTGCGGCGGCGTATGCCTCGTCTGTCGTGACGGTTATGATTTCGTCGATTAAATCCCTGTCAAGGATTGAGGGAACGAAATTCGCACCGATTCCCTGAAGACCGTGAGGACCTGCCTTTCCCTGAGAAAGCAGAGGCGAATCGTCGGGCTCAACCGCTATGATTTTAACGTCGGGATTCATTTCCTTAAGATATCTGCCGGTTCCCGTAATTGTACCGCCCGTACCTACACCCGCCACAAAGAAATCAATCTTTCCGTCTGTGTCGGCGTATATTTCGGGGCCGGTGGTCTTGTAGTGAGCGGCGGCGTTATCGGGATTATCAAACTGTGCGGGAATGAATGAACCGGGCGTGGCGGCGGCAATTTCCTCCGCTTTTTCGATGGCACCCGCCATACCCTTTGCACCGTCCGTCAGCACGAGCTGAGCACCGTATGCGGCAAGAAGCTTTCGCCTTTCGATACTCATTGTTTCCGGCATAACGATAATGACCTTCATTCCCAGCTGGGAAGCGCAGGATGCAATGCCGATGCCCGTATTTCCGCTGGTGGGTTCAATGATAACGGAATCCTTTGTAATTACGCCTCTTTCAAGAGCGGCGTCAAGCATCTCTTTACCCACTCTGTCCTTTGCGGAGCCGGCGGGATTGAGATATTCAAGTTTGGCGAGAATTTCACCCTTCACGTTTCTGCCCCGTGCGAATTTTTCAAAGCGTACCAGGGGGGTATTTCCGACGAGCTGAGAAACGGAATCATATATCTTCATATCAACATCTCCTTCAATGATGAATAAATCATACTATACGGTGTGGATTTAGTCAACACGGACGAAAAAATCTTCAAAAATTCCACTAAATATTCAATTTAATCTTGATTATACAACAAGATGTTGTATAATACAGAGTGAATATTTGTGCAGAGCACAAAGAAAAGGAGAATAATACAATGAGCGAAAAAATCAAGGTAGGCGTTATCGGCTGCGGCGGCATCGCAAACGGCAAGCATCTCCCGGCACTTTCAAGAAACAACAAGGTTGAAATCGTGGCATTCTGTGACATCATTATCGAGAAGGCACAGGAAGCTGCCAAGAAGTACGGTGTTGAAGGCGCAAGAGTTTATGAGGATTACAAAGAACTTCTTGCCAACGAGCCCGATATCGTTGCAGTTCACGTTTGTACTCCCAACCGTTCCCATTCGTTCATCACAATAGATGCCCTTGAGGCAGGCAAGCATGTTATGTGCGAAAAGCCAATGGCAAAGACCTATGCCGAAGCAAAGGCAATGTATGAGACCTCCCTTAAAACCGGCAAAAAACTTACAATCGGTTATCAGTCAAGATGGAGAGGCGACTCCCAGTATCTCAAGACCTGCTGTGAAAACGGTGAGCTCGGCGATATTTACTACGGCAGAGCAATCGCTCTCAGAAGAAGAGCAGTTCCCACCTGGGGCGTATTTCTTAATGAATATGAGCAGGGCGGCGGTCCCCTTATTGATAACGGTACCCATGCACTTGACCTGACACTCTGGATGATGAATAACTACAAGCCCAAATACTGCGTAGGTACAAAGTACAAGAAGCTCGGTGAAGCTAACGGTACAGCCAATGCGTGGGGCGACTGGGATCCCGAAAAATATACCGTTGAGGATTCGGCATTCGGCTTCGTAGTAATGGAAAACGGTGCGACCGTAAGCGTTGAATCAAGCTGGGCACTCAATATTGCAGACCCCAGAGAGGCAATCACTCTCGTATGCGGTGACAAGGGCGGCGCAGATATGCTTGACGGTCTTCGCCTCAATTACGTAAAGAATAACAGACAGGTTATCGAGAAACCCAGCTTTGATTGCGGCGGCGTTGCATTCTATGACGGCGCATCCGACAGAGCAGAGGACCTTGAAAACCATGCTTTCTATGAAGCAATCATCAACGACACTCCCGTTCCCACAAAGCCCGAGCAGGCAATGGTAGTTACACAGATTCTTGAAGGCATCTATAAGTCTGCAGAATCAGGCAAGCCCTACTATTTTAACGAAGAGGAGTAATTCAGATGAAAATAGCTGTTCAGGTTTATTCCGTCAGAGACGGCATAAAGGACACGGAATCATTACTCAAGGCACTTGAAAAAATCAAGGAAATCGGCTACGACGGAGTTGAATTTGCCGGCTACTTCAATACGGACGCAAAGGTTATCCGAGCAAAGCTTGACGAGCTCGGTCTGGTATGCGTAGGCGGTCATATCGGTCTGGGTGATTTTGAAAAGGGTAAGCTTGAAGAAACCATCGAGTTCCAGCATGAGCTCGGTGTCAAGGCAATCGGTGTGGGCGGTGCTCCCCACAAGACTCTTGACGAATGCGTCAAAACGGGCAAGGTGCTCGGCAGAGCAAAGGAATACGCAATGGAAAAATACGGCATAACCACCTACTATCACAATCATTGCGAAGAATTCAAGCCCCTGCGCAACAAACGTCTTCCCATTGACGTGATCGGAAGCTACTGCGATCTTGAAATCGATACCTACTGGAGCTACTATGCAGGCGTTGACAACTACAAGTTCCTCCTTGACCACATGGATAAAATCATCCTGCTTCACATTAAGGACGGCATCGACGGTCATCCCAAGGCACTTGGTGAAGGCACCTGCGATATCAAGACGGTAATCAAGGCGGCAAAGGTGATGGAGCTTCCCTGGGTAGTTGTTGAAAACGACGATCCCGAGCCCAACGGCTTTGAAGATATAGCAAGAAGTCTCAAATATCTTAAATCAATAATCTGAGGAGAAACAAAATGAAACTCGGCGTATTTACTACTTTACTTTCAAACCTTCCTCTTGAGGAAGCACTCAAATATTTCAAGTCCCTGGGCATTGAAATGGTTGAAATCGGCTGCGGCGGATATCCCGGAAATGCTCATGCAAATCCCGAAGAGCTCCTTGCGGATGATAAGAAGCTTGAGGAGTTCAAGGCGCTCATCAAGAAGTACGATATGGAAATTTCCGCTCTTTCCTGCCACGGCAACCCCGTTCATCCCAATAAGGAACTGGCTGCCGAATGGGATAAGACCATCAGAAATACCATCCTTCTTGCAGAGAAGCTCGGACTTCATCAGATAAACACCTTCTCCGGCTGTCCCGGTGACTGCGATACCGCAAAGTATCCCAACTGGGTAGTCTGCCCCTGGCCCGATGATTTCTCCGAAATCCTCAAATGGCAGTGGGAAGAGAAACTTATCCCCTACTGGAAGGACCTTGTTGCCTTCGCAAAGGAGCACGGCGTAAACAAGATTGCTCTCGAGCTTCATCCCGGCTTCTGTGTTTACAATACGGAGTCGCTTCTTAAACTCCGTGAGGCAGTCGGCCCCGAAATCGGTGCAAACTTTGATCCCAGCCACCTTATCTGGCAGGGCATGGATCCCGTTGCGTGCATTCGTAAGCTCGGAGATGCAATCTTCCACTTCCACGCAAAGGATACCAAGATAGATAAGTACAATACCGCAGTAAACGGCGTACTTGATACAAAGTCATACGGTGATGAAATCAACCGTTCATGGATATTCCGTTCAGTCGGCTACGGCAACGATTACGCTTACTGGAAGGATATGATTTCAGAGCTTCGCCTTGCGGGCTATGATTACGCAATCAGTATTGAACATGAGGATTCACTTATGAGCCAGAACGAAGGCCTTTCGAAGGCAGTTAAGTTCCTCAAGGAAGTTCTCATCACGGAAGACACCGGCGCGGCATGGTGGTTCTGATCAAAAAATAACGCAAATAAATCGTATATCAGAGGAAAATAAAATGGTTAACGGAAAATTCGGATATGCCGTAATCGGTTACGGCGGAATGGGCAGCTGGCACACACGCAAAAACATCAACGAGATGAAAGAATATGCCGAAATGGTGGGTATCTACGATATTGACCCCAAGGCAAGAGAGAGGGCGGAAGCAAACGGCATACATGCCTTTGCTACGAGAGAGGAGCTTCTCGCCGATGAGAGAATTGACCTTGTAACAGTTGCCACACCCAACGATTATCATAAGGAAATCGTTATTGATGCGCTTCGTCACGGTAAAAACGTAATCAGCGAAAAACCGGTTACAATCTGCAGTGAAGACCTTGAAGAAATGATTGCCGTTGCAAACGAAACGGGTAAGCTTTTTACGGTTCATCAGAACAGACGCTGGGATGAGGATTATCTTACGATGAAGAAAATCCTTGACGATAAGACTTTGGGCCCCGTTTTTCGCATAGAGTCCAGAGTTCAGGGTTCAAGAGGTGTGCCCGGTGACTGGAGAAATCAGCCCGAGCACGGCGGCGGTATGGTTTATGACTGGGGCATTCATCTGCTTGACCAGGCGCTTATGATGACTTATCCCAGAAAGCTTAAATCCGTCTATGCGGAGCTTACTTTCGTTACAAACGAAAAATGTGACGACGGCTTCCGCACCACTCTGATTTTTGACGACGGACTTTCATTTTACGTTGAGGTTACCACAAGTAACTTTATTGAACTTCCCCTCTGGTATATGCTCGGTGAAAACGGCAGTGCCGTTATCAACAACTGGGATTGCGACGGTAAAATCGTAATGGTTTCGGATTGGGAAAACAGAGACGCTGTTCCCATCGTTGCAGGCGCAGGTATCACAAAGACCATGGCACCCAGAACGGACGACACGATTCAGACTTATCCTCTGCCCGTACAGAAAGCGGACTGGGGCGAATACTATAAGAATATCTACGCCTACCTGAGAGGAGAGCAGGATGTACTTATTACCCACGACCAGCAGAGACGGCTTATGAAACTGGTTGAGGCGATATTTGAATCGGGTAAAACAAATAAGGTAGTTGAATTTAAGGATATAATCTGATGAGACCTAACGATGACGATATAAAAATCTTCCATCCCAAAAAGAAGGAAGGCGCCGCCTCTGAATTTGCAGATCTGGCGGTTATAATGGATGAACAGAGAGCCAACGGCAACAGTATGAAAGCGGCTATTCTGGGAGAGAGATTCGCTTCTCTCACCCCCGAGGAGCTTTGCCCCGAGGATGCCTCAAAGCTTGAAAACAGCGAGCTTACGCAGCTCAGGGCGCTTATGGTGTTTTCGGCTCAGCTTGCTTTTCATAAATATCTGCCCCATACCATTTTGTCCACCCAAGCGGTAAACGCAATGTACTCAAAGACGGAGCAGGAGGCACCCGGATTCTATTCGGTCATTTCCGATGGAACGTCATTCAGCTTTTACTATCTTACCGAAAGGAAGAACGTAAACGTTGAGAGAGAAATCGGCAGGAATTATGCCATGCTCTGCGACAGAGACGATGACGAATATATGATAAACCTCGGAAGCAGGGTTTACAGTGAAACCGAGGCGAAGGTTATGGCTCTCATAGATGAATTTGAATTCATCGGTGCATAATCGCTTGAATCTATTGTGTAAGAACATACCAAACTGAATAATGAAGGTTTAAGGCAGGCACTTATCAAAAGATAGGCGTCTGCTTTTGTTATAGAAATTCAAGTTGTTTGGTATTAAGCCGTTTTCCGTCTCCGCCGTATCGCGATACTGTTTTCCGACGGAGAAACGGCTTTCTTGCAATAATATCTTCTGCGCGTGCTTGAATCTATCGGCGAAGAACAGCAAAACGACAATGAACGGGCTTGCCTTAAAGGTAAGCCCGTTGATTTTATCTGTATGCTCTTTTCAGTATTTCCGCCGCATTCTCCGGAGATATTCCCGCAAGGGTGTGGGCATCCGTTCCGAAGTTGAAATGTACGCCGGCTTCTTTGCCGATATTGAACATTCTCTTTGAAAATTCCGGAAACTGATTGACGGTGGGCAGGTGAATTTCCCAGGCACATCCGGCCTTTTCGCCATTCGTCATAATGTCTCCGAGCTCGTTATCCGTAAAGCAGTCAAGAAGCTCATACTTTTCTGTTTCGGAAAAGAATTTCATCTTATACGGAGTAAAAGGATGCACGATGCAGTCGGCTCTGTCCGTTTCAAAAAGCGTACCGAGGGTGGTCAGTATATGTTCTGCGTATCCTCTTACACTTTTATCTTCGGGCTGCTGCCAGGTGCTGAGGTGATAGTGGTTTTGCGAATATGCACGGTAATCCAGGGCTCTGTTGAGAGTTAAATCATCGGCATAGAGTCCGTTTCCGTAAACAGACAGCTCTGCTCCGATAAGCACTCTCACCTTTGTATCAACCGTTTCGAGACGCTTTTTGAGGTCAAGTGTATTTGAAAGCACGTCAATGTCGCTTCCCGGGTCGGAATGGTCGGTTATTGCAAGGGTATTAAGCCCTCTTTCCTCCGCTTTTTTTATCATTTCCTCAAATACCATTTCGGGCTTTGAGCAAAGAGAATATATGCTGTGGGTGTGCATATTGTTCCTGACTATTTCATTTATGTCGTAGGTCTTTTCAAGCAAAAACATATCTCTTTCCTCCTATGTTTCCATTATGGAAATACCGCCTCCGATGATGAGTATATACTCAATTTTCTCCGTTGTCAACGGCGTAAAAATATCAAAAAAACAGGTCGGATATTTCACAATATTATTGAAAAAAGCAGGTATAAATGATATAGTATAATTGAGTAAAATCGGGAGGGATTGCGTATGAGAATCATTACTGTAAGCCGTGAGTTCGGCAGTGGCGGCAGAGAGCTCGGAAAGAGACTTGCCGCGGAGCTGGGATGGGATTATTACGACAGAGAAATCATTGCCGAAATAGCCCGTAAATGCAGCGTGAGTGAGGATTATGCCCATTATATGCTGGGGCAGACCTTTTCCTCTTCGGCCGCGATTACCATGGGGCAGTCCTTTCATATTCCCGAGGTGCTTCAATCCACACAGATCAAGCTGCTCCGTGAGCAGACCAACGTCATCAAGGAAATTGCCGCGAGGGACAGAGATTGTGTCATCGTAGGCAGGAATGCGGATTTACTGCTGAAGGATTACTGTCCTCTCAATATTTTTGTCTGTGCGGATACGGCTTCAAAAATCAAGCGCTGTGCCGAAAGAAGCGGAAAGGACGAAAATCTTTCTGAAAAAGAATTGCTCAAAAATATGAAAGCAATTGATAAAAACAGAAAAAATTCAAGAGAAATGATATCCGACAGCCCCTGGGGTGATCCGAAAGGGTATAATCTTGTTATCAACACGTCGGGTATTGAAGTAAAAAAGCTGATACCGTCTGTTGCGGTTTTTGCAAAAGGATGGTTTGACAGTAAAGATAACGGTTAACGGGGTGAGATTATGAACAGAAATATCAAAAAGTTAATCCAGGCGGCGGCAATGCTGGTAATTCTCGTTTTACTTCAGCTTGTTGCAAAACCTCTCGGACAGCTTGCTACCGGTATTTGTGAATGCTTCATAATTGCCGTTACGACTCTTTCGGTGGGATTTTCAAGCGGTCTGTTTTTGGCTCTTGTTTCTCCCTATACGGCGTATCTGCTCGGTATAGGACCGAAAATCATCCTTATTGAGCCCGCAATCTGTGCAGCCAATATGTTTTTTATGATGATACTGTTCATCTTCATCAGCAGAAAAAAGGGAACCGTCAAATGGGCCGTACGTCTGGCAGGCGTGCTTGTGGCAGGTACCGCAAGATTTGCCCTGCTCAATATGGGAGTCACAAACCTCGTGATTCCCGATCTGAATATTACCGAGGCGCAGACACAGGAGCTGATTTCATTTTTCTCATGGCCTCAGCTTGCTTCCGCCGTTATCGGTGCGCTCCTTGCGGCACTGGTTTATCCCCGTCTCAGGAAGGCACTCGGAAACGAGCCGCCTAAAGAAAAGGTTTACGTCAGGGCAAAGCCCGTTAATCCCGATGAGCTTGCAGAATATGAGCCCGCCGATGAAAACGAGGAAAAGACTGAAGAGGAAACCGATTCCGATGACGATGAGGATGACGATGAGAATACCGATGCGTAAAGAATATCTGTCTTTGATTTTTGTTTTGCTGACTGTTGTTTCCCTTTTCGGATGCGGTGCGGATATTTCCGAAAAGCTCGGAATGGCTGAGCCCGTTGCCGCCGTATTTGAAAACTGTCTTACGGTAAAACAGGTGCTGGATGATATCGGAAACGTTGATTTTTATCATACCGCAAAAACCGGCGGGCTTGAAATAAAAGAGGATTCCGTCAACAATACCGTTACCTACTCCGATGCAGGCGGAAAGACGGTTTATACGTTTTTCTCGGGTGAGGAAAATCCTCACTTTGATTATTTCACAAAATCGGCCTCCGGCAGAGAAATCACGGTCGGGTATTTCAATCGGAATGATACGAGGTATGCGGTTGAAATAGAAGGCGATGATTATTCGGTTTCCCTCAGCGGTCTGAATAAAAACAAAACCTACGGAGCAGATAAGATTGCCGTTAAGATAAATAAACAGAATGACGGCAAGCTGGACGAATATATGATCTGCGAATATGCAAACCGGGAATGGTATACCTCGTCTGCATACTTTAACGACGAAGAGGGCTATAAATACTATTACGCTTATTATAACGGCAGCGAGCTTGTATATGATATTATCGGCAAGCACAGACGCCTGACGGAAAAGCCGGAAACGAATCAGCGGATGCTGACGGATGTGCTTGTCAGGGAAGAGCCGGTATTCGTTGCAGGAGACCATAATCTCGGTTTCCTTGAAAACAGCAACGGCAAATGGTACATTACCGCCGATTTTACCGTACCTTTCAGGACGGAAAAAGCCGCTCTGAAATATGCGGATAAATACGGACTTACTGTGCAGGATGCAAGCACCGACGTTGATGAATGCTACACAGTCAACACGGGGACGATTACGGTGCCTTTCGCGGACGGATGTGCCGGACTGGATGAATTTATCCGGGAAACCGATATTGAAGTAAAATATTACGAAGCTGTAAAAATAAGCAAGGGTGAAATTTCCCTGCTTCACAAATCGCAGACGTTTGAATATTAAAAAGAAACAACCGTGAGCAGTGTCACGGTTGTTTTTACATATATGAGTTTTGATTTATAATTTGATATTATCGCCGTAGCCGTAATGCTCAACAACGTAATCAAGGTCTTTATCACCGCGTCCGGAGAGGGTGACGATGATTGATTCCGGTTTACCGTTTCTTGCTTCGCGTATGGCGTATGCAAGAGCGTGTGAGCTTTCAATAGCGGGGATGATTCCCTCTTTTCTTGAAAGTATGAAGAGCGCCTCAATGGCTTCTTCGTCGCTGACGGTTACATATTTGATTCTGTTCATATCGTGAAGCATCGCATGCTCGGGGCCTACTGCGGGGTAGTCAAGACCGCTTGCATTTGAATAAACGGGAGCGGGATCACCGTTTTCGTCGGCAAGCATGATGCTGTTGAAGCCGTGCATGATTCCCTCCGAACCGTAAGTTACGGAGGCAGCATGGTCGCCTAATTTACTTCCGCGTCCGCCGGGCTCAACGCCTACGATTTCAACGGGATCCGCAAGGAAGGGAATGAAAGTGCCTATGGAGTTTGAACCGCCGCCCACGCAGGCAACGACCTTATCGGGAAGATGTCCCGTCTGCTCAATGAACTGGGCTCTTGCTTCGTCGCCGATAACCTGCTGGAAATCTCTTACCATCAGAGGAAAGGGATGAGGGCCTGCAGCGGTACCGATACAGTAAATGGCGGTTTTGTATTCTCTTGAATATGCCTCAAATGCGGCGTCAACCGCTTCCTTGAGGGTTTTAAGACCTGCCGATACGGGAATGACTCTTGCACCAAGCAGCTTCATTCTGGTAACGTTGGGGGCCTGCTTTGCAATGTCTACCTCGCCCATATATATGTCACATTCAAGACCGAAATATGCGGCGGCGGTGGCAAGAGCAACGCCGTGCTGACCTGCACCCGTTTCGGCAATCAGCTTCTTTTTGCCCATATATTTTGCAAGGAGTCCTTCACCCATGCAGTGGTTAAGCTTGTGGGCGCCGGAGTGGTTAAGGTCCTCTCTCTTAAGATAAATCTGAGTGCGTCCCAGCATATTGGAAAGATTCTGGCAGTGATAGAGGGGAGTGGGCCTGCCCTGGAAATCCTTTCTTATCCTTCTGAGCTCAGCGATGAACTGTGAGGACTGGGCGATGGTCATATATCCCTCTGCGTATTCGTTGAATGCCTTTATGAGCTCTGGGTCATCAAGGTAATTTCCACCGTATTTTCCGAAATATCCGTTTTCATCGGGATATTCCTTAAGATAGTTGTCAAAATCACGGTATTTGTTCATTACTCTTCCTCCTTTACGCCATGGGTAAAGATATAAAAATATACAAAAATCATAACACAGACGCAAAAACAAATCAAGACAGAATAAAGAAAAATATATACAGTATAATGAAAGCACCGTCATCCCGGAGGATAACGGTGCCGTTTCAGCTGTTATTATTCTTCTTCTGCGGATGCCTTTGCTTCTTCAATAACCTTCTGAGCTACGTCGTTGGGAGCAACCTCGTAGTGGTCAAAATCAATTGAGAAGTAACCTCTGCCGATTGTTACGGAACGAAGAACCGTTGCAAAGTCGCCCATTTCAGCCATGGGAACTTCTGCGGTGAGCTCCTGAATCTTGGGATCCTCTTCGCTGGGGCCCATACCGAGAACGCGGCCGCGTCTCTTGGTAACGTCGCCCATGATGTCGCCGAGGTTGTCACCGGGCATATATGCCTTGAGGATGCCGTAGGGCTCAAGAATCTTGGGCTTTGCATTCTGCATCGCTTCCTTGAAGGCAAGTCTTGCAGCTGTCTGGAATGCCATATCGTTGGAGTCAACGGGGTGGGACTGACCGTCGTGAAGAGCGGCTCTGATGCCGACTACCTTACTGCCGGTAAGGGGACCCTTTTCAATAGCATTGCGGAGACCTTTTTCAACTGAGGGAATGAAGTTTCTGGGAACTGCGCCGCCGACAACTTCATCAAGGAATTCAAATCCGTCACCCTCCATGGGCTCGAAACGAATCCAAACGTCACCGAACTGGCCGCTGCCGCCGGACTGCTTCTTATGACGGCCGTGTGCATCGTAAACGGCACTGATGGTCTCTCTGTAAGCTACCTTGGGAGTGGTAAGTTCAACCTCAACGTTGAACTTATTCTTAAGCTTATTGACGACGGAGTCAAGATGCTGCTCACCGAGAACGGAGAGGATCTGCTCGTGTGTTTCTGCATTGGTAACAAAAGTAACCGTGGGATCTTCAATTGCGATTCTGTTGAGACCTGCGGCAACCTTATCTTCTTCGCCCTTCTTTTTGGAGCGGACTGCCATTGAAAGGCAGGGATTGGGATAGTTAACGCCTTCAAGCGTAACGTCTGCCTTGGGAGCGCAGAGAGTGTCACCTGTCTTGAAGGAATCAAGCTTTGTTACGATACCGATATCACCGGCAACGATTTCTGTTGTATCTTCCTGCTTGTCGCCCTTGAGGAAGACCATCTTACCGATTTTTTCCTGAGATTCGGTACGGCTGTTGTATGCGGGAACTGCACCTGAAAGCTTACCGTTGATAACCTTGAAGAATGTCATCTTGCCGAAGCGGTCGTCAACCGTCTTGAATGCGATAGCTTCAACGGGAGCGGAAGCGTCAACCTTTTCTGCTGCCTTTGTTGCGTCGGGAGCGGAAACAACGATGGTGTTGAGGATAAGGTCAACAGCGTCTGCATTGTAGCCGGAGCAGGCGAATACGGGATAGATATCACCGTTTGCGATACCTGCCTTGAGGCCCTTGGAAATTTCGTCAGCGGTAAGGGGCTCTTCCATAAAGAACTTCTCCATGAGTTCTTCGTCTGCGGAAGCAACTGCCTCCGTGAAAGCCGCCTTCATTTCTTCGATATTATCGTCAGCGGGCATAGCAACCTCTGTTGCCTTTCCGTTTGCGTATGTATATGCCTTGCCTGTTGCAAAGTCAACGTATGCCTTTACCGCATCGCCTTCCATATAGGGAACGACAACGGGGCATACGGGAGCGCCGTACTCTGCCTTGATTGCGTCAAACGTCTTGTAGAAGTTTGTATTTTCTGCATCGCATCTGGTAACTGCAAAGAACTTTGCAATGCCTCTTGCGTTGGCTGCCTTATATGCCTTTTCTGCGCCTACATCGATATCTGAACCGGCCGCAAGTACGATGATTGCCGTCTCGGCTGCGCGGATACCTTCACTTACGCCGCCTGCAAAGTCAAAGAGACCCGGGGTGTCAAGAAGGTTGATCTTGGCGTTGTTCCACTCAAAAGCTGCCATTGCGGTTGCGATGGATGCCTTACGTCTTTTTTCTTCTGCGTCATAGTCCAGAACGGTGTTGCCGTCTGCAACTCTGCCGAGTCTGTCAGTTGCCTTTGCTACGTAGAGCATTGCCTCTGCCAGTGTTGTCTTACCTCTGCCGCTGTGACCGGCAAGAACGATGTTTCTGATGTCGTTTGCGTTATAAGTTTTCAAGAATGTTCCTCCTTAAATTATCTCACCGATTTTCGGGGACAATTCACAATGTTAGGGAAATTTTATCATACTACACTGTCAATTTCAACGATTTATTTTTACTTTAATAAGATAAACCGCCGAAATATACTAATTTTGGCGGTTTAACTAATAATCAATATTTTGTTTTAGACATTGTAACCAACGTCAAGCTTCCGTATTTTCTTCTGCAGGGGCGTTATTTTCACACTTTTCCTCCTGTGAGGGGGCTTCACCGGAATCTGCGGTTTCGCTCGTAGACACATCAGACGATTTATTATTCCACAAATGAATAATGCCTTCCTTGTTGAGCGTAATTACGAAGATACACGTAAGGGGAAGAATGAAGATGCCGAGAGGACCGAATACCTGAAGACCGATATACATTGCCATAAGCGTGATTACGGGATTCATATTAACGTTTGCGGATACCAGTTTGGGCTCGATAATCTGTCTGACAAAGGTGATTACGCCGTAGATGATGAGCAGAGCAATACCCGTTGCCGCATTATGAGTGCAGAACTGATAAATTGCCCAGGGAATCAGCACCGTGCCCGTACCGAAAACGGGGAAAATATCAACGATTGCGGTGCAGAGAGCAATAACGAAAATATAATCCGTGACGTAAATTTTTGTCCATTTGAGTATCAGCAGACCGAGTGCCATCTCGCAGAATGTGATGAAAAGAATCGCTATGTATGACCTGAGCCATTTGCCGAAAACGTTTATTATAACATTCTTTGCTCTTGAAAGATTGTCTCCGCCCTCTTTTGTAAGGGTGTTTTTAATCATGTTGACAAATCCGTCGTAATCGGCTGTAAGGAAAAAGCATGAAATCATACCGATGATTATTGCGGTGAATACGGCGGGAATCTGCTTTGCTGTTGACCAGATACCCAGAAGAGGCACCTTGAGTATGGAAATAACCGTTGAGCCGGTTTCGTTCAGGGCTGACGCGGATTGAGCGGAGGCACTTTCGGCGGAAATCATATCGGAATATTTTTCGATTATTCCGTCTACAGCGTTCCTTATGGCGGTTTCAGCTCTGTCGGGCAGCTTTGATATCAGATTATCAAAGGTATCTTTCAGACCGTAGATGTACTCGGGGATTTCCTTTCCCTTTGCAACGACGAATTTCACAAAGTCGGAAATCTCATTTGAAATAAGATATCCGAGCAGTACGAGTATGCCCGCAAGCAGGATGATTATCAGCGAAACAAAAATGAATGACAGGGGCTTCTTTCCCTTTTTGTGCATTTTGCCCGAAAGGAAATTTATCGGTCTCTGGAGAAGCATGGCAATTACAAAAGCTGCCAGAAACGGAGCCGTGATGGCAAGGGCATATTTTACGAAGAGAACGTAAATGGTTATGAATACCGTGAAATATGCTATGTGAACAAGCCGTTCCTTACGTCTTTGAACAAGACTGCGGTTTTCCATTCGGAATACCTCCTTGAATTTATACATGCAAATATTACACCATAATACGCCGGAATACAATTGTATAAATTAAAAATTATAAAAAAATTCATAAAAATTCAAAATTTTACTTTATTATCGGAAAAATGTGTGATATTATAAACTGAAAATTTTTAGTTTTGACCGAAAGGTGAGAGTTATGAAAGTTGCAATAATGGGCTACGGAGTAGTCGGTTCCGGCGTTGCAGCCGTGTTAAAACAGAATTTCGCCCACATAAAGCAAAACAGCGTGAGCGACGGTCTTGAGCTGAAATATATCCTTGATCTCAGGACTTTTCCCGGTGATGAATTCGAGTCACTTGTAATCAATGATTTCAACACCATCCTTGAGGATGATGAGGTAAAAATCGTTGTAGAAACAATGGGCGGTGTAAATCCCGCATATAAATTCGTTTCGTCATGTCTTGAAGCAGGCAAAAGCGTTGTCACCTCAAATAAGGAGCTTGTAGCAACCAAGGGCTTTGAACTGCTTGAAACCGCAAAAAGGAATAACGTGAATTTTCTCTTTGAGGCAAGTGTCGGAGGCGGCATTCCCGTCCTCAGACCCATTTCACAGTGTCTTGCGTCAAATGAAATCAAAGAGGTCGCGGGTATTCTCAACGGTACCACCAATTTCATCCTTACAAAGATGATTGAAGAGGGTATGGCTTTTGAGGAAGCACTCAGTACGGCTCAGCAGCTGGGATATGCCGAAAAGGATCCCACCGCCGACGTTGAGGGTCTTGATGCCTGCCGTAAAATCTGCATCCTTGCTTCACTTTGCTTCGGCAAACACGTTTATCCTGACAGCGTTTATACCGAGGGTATACGCGGTATCACCGGAGAGGACGTTGAAAATGTGAAGAAATGGGGCGGCGTAATCAAGCTTATCGGCTCGTCAAAGAAGCTTGACGACGGCAGAATCACCGCCTGGGTTTCTCCCGCAATCATTAAAAACGGCAGTCAGCTTGCATCCGTAAGCGATGTATTCAATGCCGTTCTCGTCAGAGGCAATGCGGTAGGCGACGCTGTCTTCTACGGCAGAGGCGCAGGTAAGCTTCCCACAGCCAGTGCGGTGGTCGCAGACGTAATCGACTGTGCGCAGCATATCAAAGAGAGAAAAAATCTGGGCTGGGAGGATGCGTCGGAGGGCTACGTTATTCCCTATGAGGAAACGGTTTCCCGCTTCTACGTAAGCACCGATTCGGACAAAGTCAAGATCGATACCGTTTTCGGTGTCGTTGAATATATTTCCGCCAATGCGTTTATCACGGAAGAAATGGCCTGCGCAGAGGTCTGCAGAAAAGCAGAGCTTTCGGGCGGAGCAAAATCCATCATCAGAGTAACAGATTATTAATCAGTTGACCGGAGGAAAAACAATGGGACTTATAATCCAGAAATTCGGCGGAAGCTCGGTTGCCAACGCCGAAAGAGTAATGAACGTTGCCCGCATAGTAACAGATACCTATGCGCAGGGTAACGACGTGGTCGTGGTAGTATCCGCACAGGGTGACACGACCGATGACCTTATTGAAAAAGCAAAGGAAATCAATCCCGCCGCTTCAAAAAGGGAAATGGATATGCTTCTCGCATCGGGCGAGCAGATTTCAATCTCTCTTCTTGCAATGGCTATTGAAAAGCTCGGTTACCATGCCTGCTCACTTCTCGGCTGGCAGGCGGGCTTCAGCACAAATTCAGTTTACGGCAGTGCAAGAATAAAGAAGATCAATACCGAGAGAATCGCACTTGAACTCGGCAAAAAGAATATTGTTGTCGTAGCCGGATTCCAGGGACTCAATAAGTATGATGACCTTACCACCCTCGGCAGAGGCGGTTCGGATACGAGTGCGGTCGCAATTGCGGCGGCAATGCATGCAGACCGCTGCCAGATTTATACCGATGTTGACGGCGTTTACACCGCAGATCCCCGTAAGGTCAAAAATGCAGTAAAGCTCAACGAAATTACCTATGACGAAATGCTTGAGCTGGCTACCCTCGGCGCACAGGTTCTCAATAATCGCAGCGTTGAGATGGCAAAGAAATATAACGTAGTTATAGAGGTGCTTTCAAGTCTTGAAAGAAAGCCCGGAACATTAGTTAAGGAGACTGTTAAAATGGAAAAAATGCTTGTCAGAGGCGCAACAAAGGATACAAACGTAGCCAGAATTTCAATTATCGGTGTTCCCAACGTACCCGGTATTGCATATAAGATTTTCGGAAAGCTTGCTTCAAAGAACATCAACATTGATATCATTCTTCAGTCTGTCGGCAGAAACGACACCAAGGATATCACATTCACCACCTCAAAGGATAATGCAGATCTTGCAGTTGAGGTTCTTCAGGAGCTTGAGGTTCTTTCAAATCTTAAAATTGAGGTTGATGCCGAGACGGTTGCCAAGGTTTCAATCGTAGGTGCAGGCATGGAAACCCATCCCGGTGTTGCCGCAAAGATGTTTGAGGCACTTTTTGAAAATGATATCAATATCCAGATGATTTCCACGAGCGAAATCAAAATTTCCGTACTTATTGACATCAAGGATGCCGACAAAGCGGTTATTGCCGTTCACGATGCATTCATTCCCGATGAGAAATAACCGACATGAAAATACTTGTAGTTGACGACCTGAGTATCATAAATGACCGTATAGAGCGGCTCATACTTGATAAATATCCCGACTATGAGGTTTCCAAAGCCGCCTGCTCGGGAGATGTTGTCCGCCTGGTTGAAGAGGGAAAGGAATTTGACCTTGTCTTTATTGATATCAATCTCGGTGAAGAGAGCGGAATCAGCGTGGCAAATTATCTTTCCTCAAATCTGACCGGGATCAGATCCGTATTTATTTCAGGATATCCCGAAATGGTTTCCGAGGTGTTCTTTTCCGTGCAGCCCTTCGGATTCATTGACAAGCCGATAAAGCCGGAAAAGCTTTATAAGTACGTTGACGCGGCAAATGAAAAAATCGGCAGCGAAAACAGGGCTCTCAGCTGCAAGGTAAGGGGTATGGACCTTACTATCAGACTTGATGATATTCTTTATATCGAGTATGAGAACAAAAATCTGATCATTCACAAGACTGACGGCAATACCGTCAAAGCGGCGGGACTGCTTGAAAAGGTTATGGAGCAACTGACGGATGCGTTCATCCGCTGTCATAAGAGCTATATCGTTAATCTTGCCTACGTTGTGTCATATATCAGAATGGAAGCAACGATGAAGGACGGCAGCGTGATTGCGGTAGGCCGTTCAAAGAAAGAAGAATTTGAAAACGCATATCTTTCCTTCAAAGGACTCAGATAAAACAAAAAGCAGGCTTTCGTAAGCCTGCTTTGATTTTTATGAAACAAATCCGTTACTCATCGTCTTTTTCGCCCGTGATCTGTGACCTATGCTTTCTTTCGTTAAGGTCAAACAGAATACCGAGTACGATACCGCCGCAAAGTCCCAGTATCATTCCCAGAGCGAAACTGCCCAGGGAAATGCCTGTGGTCATACCGACGGAAATACCGAGGAGCATATAGATGAGAGTCCAGGAGACAAATGGTTTCTTTTTCTCCGCACGGGAGGGCTCCGGTCCGGGGCCGAATCCGCATTTTTCAAGGAGCTCGTGGTAACGTTTGTCATCGGGAACACGATGGACTCTGATTTTATATACATCCTTCTGTGAAAACGCCCAGTCGCAGATTGCTATGAGGGCTTCCTCTGCAATGTCGCTGCTGATATAGTCCTTATCCTCTTTTACTCTGAGCAGAACGGTACCTTTTACGGGAGGACCGTTGAAACGGAAAATACCTATCAGCGTACTGCTCTGATTTTTGATAGTAATATACCAGGGATAATACCAGATGGCATTCTCCTCAGTAATGGTGTCAATATCAACCTCGTCCGCGGGCGCGGCACACAGCACAAGATTTTTTGTCTTGAGAATGGGTAATTCTTTCATATATTCCACCGCTTATAGGATGCTGCCGGCTTGCGGCAGCATCCGTGTTTCATTTTAGTCAACTGTAACGGTACCGTCTTCGTCAACGGTGATTTTCATACCGTCCTTTACATAGTCAAGGAATTCCTGGCCGAGACAGTCAACGGTGATAAGGGGCTCGTCACACCAGTTAGCCGCAAGAACTGCACCTGCACATGCGAGGGAGTCGATATGCTCCGAGAAGAGAAGGCAGGTGGGACATTTACCGAGACTCTTTGCGCAGAAGAGAATCATACCGCCGGTGGTTGAACCGATGGTCTGGGGAAGGCAGAGAGCGGTGTCCTGCATGGGCTTCTGATAAAGGTCCTTGTTATTCTGGTCGTCACATTCGGTATGCTTATACTTTTTGCCGATGATGGGAAGCTCACCGAACTGGAGAGCACCCTGGAAGGAAGCAAGAGTATTGAAGCCGCTGTGAGAAACGAGAGCGGGAGCAGTGCATTTACCCGCTACTACGGGACGTCCTTTGAACTGTTTCATCTTACTTTACCTCCTTTGTGATTATGTCAAGAATCTGCTCGCTTCTGTAATAGCGTGCAGTAGTGTATGTTCTGAGCTTATTGGAGTTTGTGATAACCGCCATCTTCTTTGCAAGAGGATTGTTCATATACATAAGAGGGCAGATATAACTGAGAACGACGCCTGTTGCAGCAAGCTTCTTTGCGCCTTCAGTCTTTTCAAATGCTTCCTTTACGCCGGGAGCGCAGGTGAATACGGTGGGAACAGAAACCTTCTTGAGACCGTTTTTCTTAAGGCCTTCGGCAACGTTGTCGGTCCATTCGTTAAGCTGAGCGAGTGAAAGGTGGGGACAACCTACGAAGCAAAGCTCGGGCTTTGCGTCCTTGTTTTTCCACATAACGGGATAGTTATCCTGAACTCTCTGAAGCTCTGCGTCGTCGATAACATACTCTTTGTAATTTTCTGCAAGCAGGGAATCGCCGAGCTCAACGGCCTCGGGAGTAAGACCTGCTATATGATAGAGACCTACCGCACCGTTTGAAGCTGTGGCTGCACCGAAGTCCTTGAGGTAAGCGCAAACATCATCGGTAAGCTCTGTGCCGAGCCATTCGTTCATACCTTCGATATAGGGAACGTCTTCCATTACCTTCATACCGATAGCGGAGCCGAGAATCTGTGCTTCGGGCTTCTTTGTCGTCTTGACTGTAATCTTCCATGTTGCTTTACGGCCTTCATCTGTAAGAAGTCCGAAATAAGGAACGAAGCCGACGATTGAACCGAAGAGTTCAATGATGCCGGAGTTTCTGTTGCAGCGTGCGCCGAGGACGGAGTTGGCATAGTTTACGGCTGAAGACTCTGCCCATGAAAGAATTTCACCCTTGTGGGGCTTGTTTCCCACTTCATCCATGTAGCAGGTGCAGGTGTAGGATTTTTTGTCGATAAGACCGAGCTTTTCAAGCTGCTCATCGTACATATCCTGTACCGAGTACATAAACTTGTTGAATACGAAATTCTTGAGGAAATCGGAGGGAACATTGGGGTCGAGGGGCTTGGGGTCAACTGAGAATTTCTGCGCAGAAATCGCGCCCTCGTCGATAAGCTTCTGCATAAGCTCGTGAACGGGCTTCATTACCTTAAGACCGAAGCTGGTTACGAGGTGACCTTTTTCGCTTGTTACGGGGACCATTTCGGTCGCTTCGAAAGCATCGCCGTAAAGAACGAGGGTCTTCATAATCTTTGCCATTGTTTCACCCTTGGAGCCGTTCAGGATATCCTGCTGTTCCTGGGTGAGCTTCATTTTGTAATCCATGCTGAGTCGTCCTTTCTTATAAGTGAATTTTAATTGACGTGTTTATGAGTATTTCTTTTTTCCGCTGCCGATTTTTGAGAAGAGAAGAAGCATGGGGAACAACTCAAGTCTTCCTGCCAGCATATCAAAAGAAAGTACTAACTTGGAGAGAATGGAGAAGCCGCCGAAGTTTTCGGTGGGACCTACCAGATTGAAGCCGGGACCTACGTTGTTAAGGCAGGTGAATACGGCTGTCGAGCCGGTCGTAAGGTCAGCGGTGTGGGGATCTATTGTAACGATGAAGAATGAAATGATTCCGAGAATCATAAACAGTCCGAAGTAACCGAGTACGCCCGTTACGGTGTCCTCGTCAACGGGCCTGCCGTTGATGCGTACGGTTTCCACTCTTCTGGGGTTTGCCGCCTTCTTGATTGAACGGATGCTGTTCTTGATGAGAATGATGACACGGGTAACCTTGAGACCGCCGCCGGTAGAGCCGCAGCAGCCGCCCACGAACATCAGGAATACAAGCACCGCCTTGGAAACCGTGGGCCACAAGTCAAAGTTGACGGATGAGAAGCCGGTGGTGGAAATGAAGGCGTTGACCTGGAAGAACGCCTGCCTTATGGCATCGGGAAGGTCAATGACTATATTGCTTGCAAAGGTAAGGTCAACGGTGATGATGAAGGTGGCACCCAGAACGATGCCGAGAAACCACTTGAGTTCCTCATCCTTCAGTATCAGCTTGCCCTGTTTGATAAGCAGGTAATAGTAAAGGTTGAAATTGATGCCGAAAAGCATCATAAATACGCCGATTACCCATTCGCAGTAAACCGCGTTGCAGCCGGTGACTGAGTAGTAGCCCTCAATGCTGTTATTCAGACAGCAGAAGCCGCCCGTGCCTGCGGTTGCAAGCGCATTGGTGATTGAATCAAACAGAGGCATACCGCCTGCGAGGAGCATTATCATCATCAGCAGAGTCATTCCGCTGTAAATGGCGTAGAGTATTCTCGCGGAGGCACCGATTTTTGATACCAGCTTACCTACCGTGGGGCCGGGTACCTCGGCTCTCATGATGTGAATCGTTGAGCCCTCCGCCTTGGGCATAATGGCGATTACAAATACGAGTATTCCCATACCGCCGATAAAGTGGGTGAATGCGCGCCAGAAAAGGATGCATCTGGGAAGACTTGCTATTTCACCGAGAATGGTTGAACCAGTCGTGGTGAATCCGGAAACGGTTTCAAAGAAGGCATCGACGAAGCTCCTGATGAAATTTCCTCTGTCAATACTCTTGCTTATGACGAAGGGAAGAGCACCGAAGGCGGACATGAGAGTCCATGCCAGAGATACTATCATAAAGCCCTCTTTGGCGTATATGTTTTCTCTTTTGGGTTTTTTCCAGGCGAGGATTTTACCCGTAATAACGAGCGCCGCCACGGGGATGAAGAAGGAGGGAAGTATTCTCCACTCTTTGTATATAACACCGACTATGAGCGGAAGGACCATAAGAGCCGCTTCTATCATCAGGATAACGCCTAAATCATAGGCAATTTTTCTTCTGTTCATCCCGCATCACCCCAACTTGAAGATATCGTGCAGTTCCTTGAGGTATCTGCCTGCGGTAACGACGATTACTCTGTCGCCGCTTATGATACTGTCATCGCCGCCGGGGAATATGATCCTGTTGCCTCTGATTATGCAGGCAACAATGAGATTCTGCTTGAGATCAAGGTCCTTGAAGGTTTCTTCGCCGTGAGCCCAGTTGGGAGGAACGATGAATTCCGCCGCTTCGATTTTTCCGTCAAGGAGCTTGTAAAGAGTCTGGATATGAGTATTGTCGGCAGAGTTTTCAAGAGCACGGACGTATCTTGTAACAAGGGTGCCGGCAACCAGCTGAGGCGAAACGAGAGTCTCAATGCCGATGTTGTTGAGGATTGAATACGAATGTCTGTCAACCTTTGCGATTACCTTGTTGACGTTGCGGATTTCACCGTAAAGGGAAACGATAAGGTTTTCCTCATCTATTCCCGTAAGGGCAACGAGTGCATCCTGATTTTCAATATCCTGCTCCTCAAGTATATCCTGATTCGTACCGTCACCGCAGATTACGGTAACGTCCGAAAGCTCGTTGGTAAGCTGGTGGCAGCGTTTCTCGTCGTATTCTATGAGCTTGACGTTTCTGCCCGTATCGCAGAGCAGCTCGCTCAGGTAAAAGCCGATTCTGCCGCCGCCGATTATCATTACGTTTTTGATTTTGTGTTTATAGATGCCGGTCTGCTTCATAAATGAAGACAGAGCGGATCTCGTACCCGTAATGCTCAGAGAGTCGTCTCTTTCAATAACGAAATTACCGTCGGGAATGTGAACGTCGCTGCCTCTCTGAACGGCACAGATAATGATGTTTGATTTGAATTTCTTACGGATATCGGAAAGCTGCATTCCGATGATGGGGTTATCCGGGTGAATGACTATTCTTGCAATTTCAACCTTGCCTCTTGCAAATGAATCAAGACTTGCAACCGAGGGGAAACGGATGATTCTCGAAATTTCGTTTGCGGTTTCGTATTCGGGATTGACTATCATGTTGATGCCGATGTTTTCGCGCAGGAACTGGCTCTGCGAAGCATAGTCCGGGTTACGGACTCTGGCAACCGTATTTTCCGTGCCCAGCTCCTTTGCGAAGGTGCAGCAGAGAATGTTCAGCTCATCCGAGCCGGTGCAGGCAATCAGAAGCTTCGCTTTCTTTGCCCCAGCTTCCTTGAGGATATCGACTGTGGCACCGTTGCCGCAGATACCCATTACGTCGTAGGTATCAACTGCCGTGGTTACCGCACTGCTGTTGACGTCAACAACGACTATATCGTGATTTTCGTTTGCAAGCTGCTGAGTCAGGGTCATTCCGTATTTTCCCTGACCTACGATGATTATATTCATAATTTTTGCTTCCCTCCGGGTTATCTGCGAATCAGCTTTGATATACCGCAGATTACCGCTCCTGCTGCGGCGACACCGCAGGCAATCTTTGCCGCTATGTGCATATTGGTGCTTTCCCGGTCAGTAATTCTCTTGAATATCGGACCGAGACATTCGCATTTAAGTCCGAATTCCTTAAAATGCTTCAGCTCGTGAGTGAAGGTTAAGGGATTCTTTTCATCTATTTCAACGTATCTTACACAGCTCCTGCAGCCGTCCGTGTATGCACCGAAGCCGGCTGTCTTATGCTGAGCGATGAAAATACCGTCAACGTATCCGGAAAAATCGTTCAGGTGGTCGTGACCGAAGAATGCGCCGACAACACCGCCGACTCTTTTCCAGCTTTCAAACTGACCGTTGTTTATATCCGGTGAGCAGGGGCCCTCTCCGACGTATCCTTCCGTACCGTTCGCACCGACATACCTTGTGCCCTCGTGAGTGCTGAATCCTTTCGTGCTGTAAGGAATTTCAAAGAATTTTGCCTTACGGAGCAGACGGTATTCTTCGGGGACGGGAATATGCTGAAAGATATATGAAGGCATCGGCTTTCCGCCGTTGAGCTTATTAAGCTTTGCGCTCTCTTCCTCAAACCATTTTATCTGGTCGGTGTGAACGAAATCGTAGACCGAAGCGCCGCCGTCCTCATAAAGGTTATTTGAATCAAGAAACCACAGACAGGTAAGGGGAGTTTTCCCGTCGGAGGAATAAATCAGCTCCTTGTAGTCCGCTTTGTTTTCCACGCCCTCACTGCGCATCGTGATGCCGTCAAGCTTTGAAAAAACGTCAAGTATTTCTCTGTCACAGTCGTGGTCGTGCTCATGGTTGCCCATGATTGCAGCAACGGGAATGTTCCTTGAGGTAATGGGCTTGCAGATTGCTTTTAAGGCGTTGGCGTAACCGTCGGGATCTTCCTTTACCTTTGAAGTGGTGGTGATATCTCCCAGCAGCACGCACAGGTCGGGTTTGTATTCATCCAGGGCGGCAATCATCAGCTTATGCATATCCCTGAATTTCTGAGATTCGGCATAGTCGGTGCCTACGTGAAGGTCACCGAAAAGAAGAATGCCGAATTTACCGTTTTCCTTGAATTTAAACATAGTGTCCCCTTAATTATATAATTAAAACAAGTATATCATACTATTTTGCGATATGCAATATTTGTGTATAAAATTATGTTGAGAAATAAGGATTTTTGTGGTATAGTGAGGAGGAAAAATCAGTATCCGGGAGGTATTGTTATGACAAGAGACGAAGCATACGCTTTGCTGACGGAATTCAACAAGGAGCCGTTTCATCTTAAACACGCCGAAACCGTTGAGGGCACCATGAGATGGTTTGCAAATAAACTCGGCTACGGCGACGAAGCGGATTTCTGGGCAAACGTGGGATTACTCCACGACCTTGATTTTGAAATGTATCCCGATGAGCACTGTGTCAAAGAAATGGCGATAATGAAAGAGAGAGGCATTGACGAGAGAATCATCCATGCCGTCGGTTCTCACGGCTACGGTCTTTGCTGTGACGAAAAGCCGGAGCATCAGATGGAAAAAGTGCTTTTTGCCGTTGATGAGCTTACGGGACTTATCGGTGCGGCGGCGCTTATGAGGCCTTCGGGAAGTGTTGCCGATATGGAGCTCAAATCGGTAAAAAAGAAATTCAAGGACAAGGCATTTGCGGCGGGCTGTTCAAGAGACGTAATCAGAACGGGCGCGGAAATGCTGGGCTGGGAGCTTGACGAGCTGCTCTCGGAAACTCTTGAAGCAATGAAAAGCTTTTGTGCATAAAAATACATTTTTGAACGGGAGGAAGAAATATGGCAACATTCAGAGTGGGAATAATCGGCTGCGGCGGCATTATGAAAGGCGCTCACACACCTTTTTACGTGATTGACAAGAGGGTAAAGGTCGTTGCCGTCTGTGACATTAAGCCTGAAAGAGCCGAATTCGTAAAGAAAACATTTTATCACGATGCAAAAACCTATACGGACTATAAGGAACTGCTCAAAGACGAATCTATAGATTACGTTGATATCTGCACTCCCAACTATCTGCATTCAATCATTGCCGTTGATGCTCTCAACGCGGGAAAGCACGTTTTCTGCGAGAAGCCCGATGCAATTAACGTTGAGGAAGCAATGAAAATGAAGGATGCCGCCGAGAAAAACGGCAAACAGCTCATGATAATGAGAAATAACCGTTATATGCCCGTTTCAAAGAAAATCAAGGCCATGGCAGAGGATGGCTTTTTCGGTGAATTCTATGCCGGCAGATGCGGCTGGGTAAGGAGAAGAGGCATTCCCGGCAAGGGCGGCTGGTTTACCACAAAGGAGCAATCCGGCGGCGGTCCTCTCATTGATCTGGGCGTTCACATGATTGACCTTGCAATCTGGTTTATGGGTAATCCCAGACCCGTAGCCGTAAGCGGAAACGTATTCAGCAAATTCGCAGATGCGGATAAAATGGATTCTCCCGAATCAAAATTCGGCGATAAGGTCGAGGGAGGCACCTTTGACGTTGAAGACCTTGCAATGGGCATGATTCGTTTTGATAACGGCGCCGTGCTTCAAATAGAGTTTTCATGGGCGTCCAACATAAAGGACGAAATTCGTTTCGTTGAGCTCAGAGGCGATAAGGCGGGTCTCTGCTGGCAGCAGGGAGGCGCCGAGGTCTTCTATGAAGAGAAAGGAAAGCAGAAAAACAAGACTGTTCGCGCGACCGGTAACCCTTCGGGACACGCCGCAAATCTCAAGCATTTTATTGACGTGCTTGAGGGTAAGGCAGAGCCCGTATTCGTACCCGACCAGGGCATTGATATGATTAAGATTCTGACCGCTGTCTATAAGTCTGCCGAAACGGGCAAAGAGGTCCTTCTCTGATATGTACAGAGTGATTGAATACTCTGTGGATGAGCAGTATGACGGAATGAAAATTTTTACTTTTCTCAAGTATAAAAACGGATTTTCCACTAAGCTTATCCGCACAATAAAAAACACGGAAAACGGTATACTCCTTAACGGTAATTTCGCCAAAACAATAGAGCTCCTGCATGCGGGTGACACTCTGCGTGTGCTTATCCCTTCAGACGGCGGAGATATTGAGCCGATTGACTGTGAACTGGATATAATCTATGAGGATGAGGATATACTCGTAATCAACAAAAGCCCTTACATGGCAATGCATCCGACCCACAATCATCAGGGAGATACCCTCGCCAACGGCGTGGCGTCATATTTAGCAAAAAAGGGTAAGCCCTGCATCTTCAGAGCGGTGGGACGGCTTGACAAGGGCACTTCGGGCATAGTGATATGCGCCCTTAATCCCCTTGCCGCCTGCAAACTTTCGGGAAAGGTGAAAAAGGAATACACCGCCGTTGTTGAGGGCACTCTTACGGGAGAGGGAACGGTGGACGTTCCGATATACAGACCCGACCCAATGAAAACCCTCCGTGCCTGCTCGTACGAGTTGGGAACGGAGGATGCCGTGACCCATTGGAGAGCAGTTGAAAATTATGGGGACTGCACAGTAATCAGACTTAATCTTGAGACGGGTAGAACTCATCAGATAAGAGTCCACATGGCTTATATCGGTCATCCTCTTGCGGGTGACGGATATTACGGCGATTTCAGGACCGGCTTCGGTCACCAGCTTCTCCATTGCGGAAAAGCGGAGATAATTCATCCGGTCACGGGGGAAAAAATGACGTTTTCATCAGACCCGCCCGCTGAATTCGAAATGTGTATTAAAAATGTATAAAAATACAAATGATATATATTTCACTTGACAAAAATCCCCGCGGAATATATAATGTGCGCATAGCAAAAATATGGAGGCATTAAAATGAAAAAGATTACAAAAGTTCTCGCCATTATTATGGTTCTCGCAATGACAGCTTGTCTCTTTGCTTCCTGCGGAGCGACGACAGAAAAAGAATCAGCACTTACAATTAACGACGGTAAGCTTGTTATGGCTACCAACGCTTCATTTCCTCCCTACGAATTTGTAGGCGACAGTGGCGAATTTGCAGGTATAGATGTTGAAATCGCAGGTCTTATTGCTGAGAAGCTCGGTCTTGAGCTTGAGATCGTTGATACAGAGTTCGGCTCAATCATCGGTGGCGTTCAAGGCGGCAAGTATGATATCGGTATGGCAGGTATGACTGTTACTGAAGAAAGAAAGCAGAGCGTCAATTTCTCAGAGTCATACGCAACGGGTATTCAGGCAATCATCGTTCCCGAAGGCAGTGAAATCGCTTCCTTTGACGATTTCTTTAATGCAGACGGTTCTGTTAAGGATATTAAAATCGGTGTTCAGCAGGATACAACAGGTGACATCTATGTTTCCGATAAAGTTGAAAACGGCGGCGTAGGTGAAGAACATGTTATCCAGTACAAGACCGGCAATGATGCGGTTCAGGCACTTGTAGCAGGCAAGGTAAATGCAGTTATCATTGATAACGAACCTGCTAAGTCATACGTTTCATCAAACGAAGGTCTTACAATCCTTGATGCAGTTTACACAGAGGAACATTATGCAATCGCAGTAAATCTTGACAATGCAGCTCTCCTTGAAGCTATTAACAATGCACTTGCAGAGCTTACACAGGAAGGCAAGATTGCAGAAATCGTTTCCAAATACATTTCCGACTGATTTAACTTAAGCTTTTTGATGCGGATGGATTTTTCCATCCGCTTTTTGTTAGGAGAGAAATATGGAAAAATGGCTTCAGGACCTGTCTGCACAGTTCAAGCTGAACTTCATTGACGGTGACAGGTGGAAATGGCTTCTGGAAGGCTTTGAAAACACTCTGATCATAACCTTTTTTGCCACACTTATCGGTATCTCCATAGGCGTAATTATTGCTATTATCCGTTCAACCTTTGCCAAGAATAATGAATCTCTCAAAAAGAGAGGCGGCATAGGTTATTACGTGCTGAACATACTTGATAAAATATGCGGTATTTATCTCACAGTTATCAGAGGAACACCCGTTGTTGTTCAGCTTCTGATAATGTATTTCATCATTTTTGAATCCTCAAATAACAGCACCATGGTTGCCATTGTTTCCTTCGGTATCAATTCGGGTGCCTATGTTGCCGAGATATTCAGGGGCGGCATTATGTCCGTTGATAACGGTCAGTTCGAGGCAGGCAGAAGTCTGGGCTTCAACTACATCAAGACAATGAGATATGTGGTTATTCCCCAGATGTTCAAAATTGTATTGCCTACCCTTTGTAATGAATTTATCGTTCTTATCAAGGAAACTTCAATCGCAGGTTATGTAGGTATAAGAGATCTTACCAAGGCAGGTGACCTTATCAGAGGCCGTACCTTTTCGGCATTTATGCCCCTTATTGCGGTCGCAATAATCTATCTTGCGGTTGTCGTCCTGTTCACAAAGCTTGTAGGCAAGCTTGAAAGGAGGCTGAGAAGCAGTGACCACTGATTCAAAAACCCTTATTCACGTAAACGGACTGTATAAATTCTTTGGTGACAACAAAGTCCTCAGAGGACTTACAACCGAAATAAAAAAGGGTGAAGTGGTAGTTGTTCTCGGTCCTTCCGGTTCGGGAAAATCCACCTTCCTCAGATGCCTGAATCTTCTTGAGGAGCCCACCTACGGCGAGGTGTGGCTTGAGGGTAAACTGGTAACTCACGTTGACCCGTATTGCCATGATGATCTTGTTGAAAAGTCAAAAACCTACAAAAAAATGTTTGACGAAAGGGTAAATGATATAGCGGATAAAGAGCAGCTTAAATCCGACATCATTGCCGAAATTATCGAAAATGATCTTATAAACAGCAAAAAAGAATGCGGTACCTACAAAGCCGCAAAGAAGCAGATTTTTAAGGAAAACGCAATCAATATAAATACCGCAAGGGAAAAAATCGGTATGGTGTTTCAGCAGTTCAATCTGTTTAACAATCTCACCATTCTTGACAATATTACTCTTGCACCCAGAAAATTGCTTAAAATGAGCAAAGAGGATGCAGAAAAAAGAGCAATGGAATTGCTTGAAAGAGTCGGTCTTTCCGATAAGGCGTCGGCTTATCCTTCACAGCTTACCGGCGGCCAGAAGCAGAGGGTTGCCATTGTCCGCTCTCTTGCCATGAATCCCGATGTAATTCTCTTCGACGAGCCCACCTCCGCCCTTGACCCCGAAATGGTAGGTGAAGTTCTTGATGTTATGAAGGAACTTGCCCGTCAAGGAATGACTATGGTTGTGGTTACTCACGAAATCGGTTTTGCAAGGGAAGTCGCAACCCGTGTTGTTTTCATTGATGACGGTGTAATCAAAGAGGAAGGTAGTCCCGATGAATTTTTCTCCAATCCCAAGAATCCAAGATTGAGAGACTTTCTTTCAAAGGTGCTTTAACAAAAAAACACCCCGAAGCTAAAGCTTCGGGGCTTATTGCTATTAGTCGTTGATGTAAGGCATAAGAGCAACCTGACGAGCTCTCTTGATAGCTGTTGTAAGCTCTCTCTGATGCTTTGCGCAGGTGCCTGTTACACGACGGGGAAGGATCTTAGCTCTCTCGGAAGTGAATCTTGAAAGCTTGTTAACGTCCTTATAATCGATATACTCTACCTTATCAACACAGAAGGCACAGACTTTTCTGCGTCCCTTCTTGTTGCCACCTTTTCTGTCGTTCTTTTCGTAAGGCATGATTAAACCTCCTTTATAGAGTAACGGAATTCACTCAGAACGGTAAATCGTCCTCGGGAATTTCCTTGAAGTCGCCTTCATCTGCTGTTGCAAATGAGGGTGCGGGCTGATACATGGGTGAGCCCTCTCTGGTGCCTGTTCCTGATTCACTCTTGGAACCGCAGAAGCTGATGTTTTCGGCGATAATCTCGACACTCTTTCTCTTGTTGCCGTTCTTATCCTCATAGTTTCTGGTCTGAATGTTGCCCTGGACGGCAATCATTGAACCTCTGTGGAAATACTTGCTGACAAATTCAGCTTTCTGTGACCACGAAACGATATCAATGAAATCAGTCTGTCTTTCTTCACCCTGCTTGACAAAATTTCTGTCAACTGCGATGGTGAAGGAACATACGGGAACGCCCGAATTTGTTGTGTGAAGCTCGGGATCCTGCACGAGTCTTCCCATTAAAACTGCACAATTAAGCATACGGGACCTCCTTAGTTGTTCTTGTTGATGATGAGTGAACGGAGAACACCTTCAGTGATCTTGAAGATACGGTCAAGCTCAGCGGGGAACTCGGGTTCTGCTGTGAAAGTGTAGACAACGTAGTATCCATCGGGCTCATCGTTGATGGGATATGCAAGCTTGCGCTTACCCCACTCATCAATGCTCTCGAGGGTGCCGTTAGCTTCGATCATAGCTTTGAACTTCTCTGCGAGTGCCTGTGCGCCTTCGTCACCTGCGGCAACTGAATAAACTGCCATTACCTCGTATTTTACTGCTGACATCCTTAAGCACCTCCTTCCGGTCTATGGTCACGGAAAACCGTGACAAGGATATAAAGTTATTTAATCCTCTGCAGTTTCTGCAGCGTTTATGGATTTTATCATAACAGATATTAAAAGTCAAGAAAATTTTTTATTTCAATATATGTCAACTGATAAGTTAATTATTTCTGCTTCTGACGATTTTCATTGTTGTGGTCTTGGGGAATTCATCGTCTCTGATTTTGATTTTCGTAACTCTCTTGAACTGGGGAAGCTTTGCGTTTACGGCGTGAACGTCGTCGTTGAGTCTCTCGCGTGCATCGGGATAATCCTCTTCGTTAAGGAAGAATTCGGCACAGATTCTGTCATCCTCGGTATAAACAAGGACCTCGGAAACGTAGTCAATGCAGACAAGCTTATCCTCAATTTCCTCGGGAGAAACGTTTTTGCCGTTTGAGAGAACGATAAGATTCTTTTCGCGTCCTACAAAGAAGAGGAAACCGTCCTCGTCGATTCTGCCCAGGTCGCCGGTCTTCAGCCATTCGCCGTCAAATACCGCAGCGGTGGCTTCGGGATCATTGTAATAACCCTGCATTACATTGGTACCCTTGACGTAGATTTCGCCTACGCCGAATTCATCGGGGTCAACTACCTTTATTTCACAGCAGGGAAGTGCCTTACCGCAGCTGCCGATTTTATAGTCATTTCTCAGGTTTACGGTAACGGCGGGTGAGCATTCGGTCATACCGAAGCCGTTGAGAATCTGAATACCGAAATCAATCATACCCTGCTCGTATTTGGGGTCAAGGTTTGCGCCGCCGCAGATGATGATATTCAGCTCTCCGCCCAGATTATCAATGACCTGCTTAAAAATCTTTCTGCGGGCATCAATACCGTGGGAGTAAAGGAATTTGCTGATTTTAAGACCCTTTTTGAGAGCTTCCTCTCTGCCGGTCTTCCTTGCGGTCTTCCAGATACGGTCGTAAATCGTGTTTACTACGAGGGGAACGGCTGAGAAATTCTCGGGGTGATACTTCTGCATATCCCTCTGAATGTTCTTGATACCGTCACAGATATATCCCCATTCAGCAAGCAGGTAGCCCGAGAAGAGAGCGCCTACCCAGCAGAAGGTATGGTTAAGGGGAAGGAAACCGATGGCCTGTCTGCCTGCCTGAACGGAGCAGGAAGCGGTTACGTCGGTGGTGATGTTATAGTGAGAGAGCATAACGCCCTTGCTCTTGCCGGTGGTACCCGATGTATAAACGATACATGCAAGGTCTTCGGGTTTTACCTCTGCGTCAACACATCTCGTATCGCCTGCATCCCTTGCGATCTTGCCCTCCTCCTTGTACTTGGGGAAGTCGGGAATGAAGAAAAATTCCCTGACCTGACTGTCAGGCATCTGCTTTATAGCTTCGGCTACGGGTGCGTTCTTTTCATCGTAAACGAGTGCATCGCATCCGCCTCTGATGAGCTGGTCGCAAAGGTCGTCGACACCGATTTTCATATCCATGGGTACGGCAATGTTGCCGCCGATAAGGGTTGAATAGTAGCTTACTATCCATTCATAGGAATTTTCCGCTATGATGGCAACCTTCTTCTGACCGTCAATGCCGTGAAGATAGTAATACGTACCCAGAGCGGTTATTTCGTCCCAGGTCTGATTGAAGGTTCTTTCGTCCTCATTTTTGTTTGCATCAAGGAAGACGAACTGCCTTTTATCTCCGCCCTTTTTCGTACCGTATACGATGATCTCCTTAAGGGTCTTGAGCTTCGTTATTTCTTCTACAAATTTAGGGTCAATTACGCCGATATCGTCTTTCATAGTGTGTCCGCTCCTTTCATCGGGAATTGCATCTGCAGATTTACCTGTGTATCCGGCTGCAAATTTCCTTATAAAACAGTGCCCATATTATACCCGAAAGCACAAACAATGTCATTATGTATATTTTACAAAATACACCCGGAAAATTTAACAAAAAATACAAATATAATTATTTTTCGGCGGTTTGACATAGTAATGCCGATATGATAAAATTATACGGTATGCAAAAGGAGGTGATTCTGTGAACGAAAAAATGGGTCTGTTGAGAAAAAAAGCCATGTCACTGCCCCTCACACCCGGGGTTTACATAATGAAAAACAAGAGCAAAGAGATAATTTACATCGGAAAGGCAAAGGCGCTAAAAAACAGAGTAAGCCAGTATTTCGGCTCGCAGAATAACCATACCCTTAAGGTGCGTAAAATGGTGGAGAACGTCGACGATTTTGACTTCATTCTCTGTGACAGCGAATTTGAGGCCCTCGTACTCGAATGCTCTCTCATCAAGCAGCACACCCCGAAATATAATATCCTGCTTAAGGATGACAAGGGATACAGCTATATCAAAATCGAAAACGGCGACTGGAAAAACTTCCGCGTGGTATTTCAGAGAGACGATGAAAAGGCAAAATATATCGGTCCCTATATGAGCTCCGCAGGGCTTTCAACCGCTGTTGACAGAGCAAAAAAGATATTCGGTATTCCCCAATGCAATAAGAGGTTTCCCGCCGAATACGGCAAAAGCAGACCCTGTCTCAATCACGCAATCGGTCAGTGCTCCGCTCCCTGCGCAGGTAAGATTACAAGGGAACAGCACAGTCTGAACGTGGACAGAGCTCTTGAATTCATTACCGACGGCTCCGAAAAGGTGATAAAGGAGCTGACCGAAAAAATGATGCAGGCATCCGAAAACGAGGAGTACGAAAAGGCGGCGTCAATCAGAGATACAATTAAGGCAATCAACAGAATTTCCGACAGTCAGAAGGTGGTGGCGGCTCCCGTAAAGGAGCAGGACGTTTTTGCGATAGTCACCGCCTCGCAGGGACTTAATCCGAAGGCGTGTCTTTCTGTATTGCGATTTGAAAATTACCGTCTGTTTGACAGCGAGCATTTCATAATAGATCTGCCCGAGGATATGAAAGCCGCAAGATATGAGCTTATCAGAAGCTACTATTCAATGAGGGACAGAATACCCCCGAGAATTGCGGTTGACGGCGATGTGGAGGATTCGGGACTGCTTTCCGAGTGGCTTTCTTCCGTGGCGGGCAGAAAGGTCACGATTGTCCTTCCGCAGAGAGGCGAACAGCACTCTCTCGTTGAAATGTGCCGTTCAAATGCGGCGGAAAAATTAGCTCTTTACATGGGCAGAACGGGTAAGTCCACGGCTGCTCTTGACGAACTCGGTCAGATGTTGGGATTATCCCGTCCTCCCGAGTTTATCGAATCGTACGATATATCCCATACCGCCGGTACGAATAACGTTGCGGGAATGGTCGTTTTCAGAAACGGATTGCCTTACAAAAAAGCGTATAAACGCTTCAGTATCAAGGGCTTCAGCGGTCAGGACGATTATGCCTCCATGGCGGAGATCATGGACAGACGCCTTACCGAATACGAGCAGAACAAAGACAGTGAAGAGGGCTTCGGACGGCTTCCCGATTTAATTCTTCTTGACGGCGGTCAGGGGCAGGTTAACGCGGTTTTACCCGTACTCAGAGCCCACGGAATAGACGTGCCTATTTTCGGACTTGTCAAGGATTCCCGCCACAGAACGAGGGCGGTCGCCGCATCCGGAGGAGAGATTTCGTTTACCTCAAAAAGAGCCGCGTTCACGCTGTGTTCAACCATTCAGGAGGAGGTCCACAGGTATTCCGTTGCTTACCATCATACAAAAAACAAAAAGACCGCTGTTTCCACCACTCTCACCTGCATTGAGGGAGTCGGAGAGACAAGGGCAAAGGCACTGCTTAAGCATTTCAGGACGATAAAAGCAATCTCGGAAGCAACGGAAAAGGAGCTTTCGGAGGTAAAAGGCATGAATAAAGTCGCCGCAAAAGCGGTGTATGAGGCGTTTCACTCATAAAAAGTGTTGTAAATTTGATTTTTCGGTAGTATAATCTTGCAAGTTATACGGAGGAAAAGGAAATTATGTTTATTGATAAGGCAAAAATCAAAATCAAAGCGGGCAACGGCGGCAACGGAGCCGTCAGCTTCCGCAGAGAAAAGTATGTGGCTGCGGGCGGTCCCGACGGCGGTGACGGCGGCAGAGGCGGAAATATAGTGTTCAAGGTTGACGATAACCTCGCCACCCTTACGGATTTCAGATATAAGAGAAAATACACCGCACCCAACGGCGAGCCCGGTTCGGGAGGCCGCAAAAACGGCAGAAGCGGTGAAGACCTGGTTATTCTCGTCCCCAGAGGAACGATTATCCGTGAGGTTGAAAGCGGAGCGGTTATGGCGGATATGTCCACGGACGAGCCGTTTGTTGCCGCAAAGGGAGGCAGAGGCGGTTGGGGCAACCCGCATTTTGCAACGCCCACGAGGCAGGTGCCCCGTTTCGCAAAGGAGGGCACTCCCGGTGAGGAATGGGAGGTTTCCCTTGAGCTGAAGCTTCTTGCCGATGTGGGACTTCTCGGTTTCCCCAACGTAGGCAAATCCACCCTCATTTCCGTTGTCAGCGAAGCAAAGCCGGTAATTGCGAATTACCATTTTACTACGATTACGCCGGTTCTGGGTGTAATTGATATGGGCGGAGGAAATTCCTTCGTAATGGCGGATATTCCCGGCTTGATTGAAGGCGCCGGTGACGGTGTCGGCCTCGGACACGAGTTCCTCAGGCACGTTGACCGCTGCCGTCTGCTGGTGCATATCCTTGATGCCGCAGGCAGCGAGGGCAGAGATCCCATTGAGGATTTTCACATCATAAACGGGGAGCTTGAAAAGTTCAATCCCGAGCTTGCGGAAAGACCTCAGATTGTTGTAGCGAATAAGATCGACCTTTGTGAGGACGGACAGGTTGAGAAGCTCCGTGACTATTTTGAAGGTCAGGGCTACGAGTTTTATACCATGTGCGCACCCATTCAGGAGGGCACTCAGGAAATAGTCAATGCCTTGTGGAACAAGCTTCAGACGCTTCCCCCCATCAAAAGGTATGAAACGGAGCAGATTCCCGTTGAACTGTTTGAAAAGACAAGTGACAAGAGTTTTTCAATTAGAGTTCAGGATGACGTTTACTTCGTTGAAGCACCCTGGCTTCTCAGAATTATTCAGAGAAGCGACCTTGAGGATTACGAGTCTCTTCAGTATTTCCAGAGAGTGCTTATTTCAAGCGGCATAATAGATGCTCTTCACGAAAAAGGCATTCAGGAGGGTGACGTCGTATCAATCTATGACTTTGAATTTGAGTTTATAAATTAAGGTGATTATTTTGCAGGAGAATAAGATAAATCCCGCCTCTTACAGTCCCCTCGCCCTTGCCTTTATCGGCGACACGGTATTTGATTTGCTGGTGAGGGAGGAGCTTATACTTGAGGCCAACAGACCCGTAAAGGAGCTTCATAAGGCAGCCGCGTCAAAGGTTTGCGCCGCCGCTCAGGCGGAGTCCGTAAGGAAAATTATGGATTCCCTCACTCAGGAAGAGCTTGAGATATTCAAGAGAGGCAGAAACGCTCATCCCGGAAGCACTCCCAAAAATCAGTCGGGTGCGGATTATCACTACGCCACGGGGCTGGAATCTCTTTTCGGACGGCTTTACCTTGAGGGCAGGCTTGACAGGATAAGAGAACTGTATTCCCTTATGAAGTAAGGATTTCGGCAAATATTTCTTGACAAAAAACACGTCGCATACTATAATAAACCAGTTAAAAAATCAGAAATGAGGTTTCCTTATGTCAGGACATTCAAAATGGAGTACCATCAAGCGAAAAAAAGAAAAGACGGATAACGCCCGTGCAAAGGTGTTTACCAAAATCGGCAGAGAGATAGCCGTTATCGTTCGTGAAGGCGGTCCCAATCCCGCAGAGAACTCCAAGCTCAAGGACGTAATTGCAAAGGCAAAGGCAAATAACGTTCCCAACGAAAATATTGAAAGAATTATCAAGAAGGCGGCAGGTGAGCAGGGCGGTGCAAGCTACGAAACTATCGTTTACGAGGGCTACGGCCCCAAGGGTATTGCCGTAATCGTTGAGGCACTTACCGATAACCGTAACCGTACCGCAGGCGACGTACGTCACTACTTTGATAAGTACGGCGGAAATATGGGCCAGAGCGGTTCCGTATCCTTCCTCTTTGACAAGCAGGGTCAGATTATCCTTGAGAGCGAGGATGTTGACGAAGAAAAGCTTATGGAGGATGCACTTGAAGCGGGTGCAACCGATTTCCTTTCGGACGAAGGCATCTTTGAAGTACGCACTGATCCCTATGACTGCGGCGCAGTAAGTGAAGCACTTTCCGCAAAGGGCTACAAATTCCTTTCCGCAGAGGTTGCATATATTCCCTCAACGATGGTTGCTCTTACCGAGCAGGAAGATATGCAGAATATGACCAAGATGCTTGAAATGTTTGAGGATAACGATGACATTCAGGGTGTATGGCATAACTGGGAGAATGCCGACGACGCAGAATAATTCCCGATCGGTACACCTTGTTAAAACAAGAGGCAGACGCATTTATCGTGCGCCTGCCTTTTTCTTCTTGATTTTTCAAATTTTCTGTTCTATAATGCCCCTGTCAGTTCGCAACATCCTGACCAGGCGGGGAAATCCGCCTTCTAAAAACAAAACTAAGGGGCAAATATCCGTGAAAAACAAAAATTTCCGCATTGCCTACGGGGCAATCATCGCTGCCGTTTATGCGGTGCTCACCTATCTGCAGAATCTTCTCGTACCCGGCTCGGCGTCAATGACCGTTCAGTTCAGAGCGTCGGAAATACTGAACGTGACGGCGATTTTTACTCCCGCGGCGATTCCGGGGCTTACCCTCGGATGTCTTATTTCAAATACTTTTTCCGCCGCATCCGGGCTTCCTCTTGACATGATTTTCGGCTCTGCCGCCACTCTCGGCTCGGCCGTATGTATGTACCTTTTCAGAAACATAAAAATCAGAGAATTTCCTTTGCTGTCAATGCTTATGCCGGTATTATGGAACGGCTTGATCGTGGGATGGGAGATAGAATATTTCTTTGTTGAAGGCCCGTTTGAATGGGTCGGATTTCTGACCTGTGGCGCGTTTGTCGCACTCGGAGAGGCGGTGGTGATGATGATTCCCGGTACCGCGCTGTACTATGCCGTCAGAAAAAGAAAAATGAAATTATGAAACAAAAAAAGCAACCGATTTCAAGCGGTTGCTTTTGCTTTTGTCAGAGATAGTCACCGAGTGCCTTCAGGTCTTTTACCGCAACCGATGCGCGGATTTCAGATTTTGCATATTCCTCGGGCGTGGTGACTCCGCTGTAAACCAGAGCGCAGGGGATATTATGGTTCATTCCGATGGCGATATCCGTCATCAGACGGTCGCCTACGAATGCCAGCTCATCCCTTTCACAGTGAAGCAAATCGGTGATGTAATCCACCGTTGCCGTCATGGGTTTGCCCAGCACCTCGGGCCTTTTTCCCGTGGACGCGGCGAACATTTCAATCATGGAGCCCGTGTCCGGCATAAAGCCGTCTGCCATCGGGCAGTTGAAATCGGGATGTGTTGCAAGATAAATCGCTCCGCCTGCTACATAGTTGGCGGCTTTTCTTATTTTTTCGTACGTCAGAGTGGTATCAAATCCCAGTAAAACTATATCGGGATTATCTTCAACAAGATTGATTCCGGCGGCGAGCATATCTCCCGTCAGCCGTTCGTTTCCGAGCAGATAAATCCTCTTGCCGGGATAGTACTTGTTGAGATAATCGGCAGCAACGTGGGACGAAATGATTACTCTGTTTTCGTCAACGGGGAAGCCCATTTTTGCAAGCTTGTCCCTGCATACCTCAACGTTGTTTGAAGAATTGTTTGTGAAAAAATAAAAATCTCTGCCGGTTTCTCTTACCTTTGCGATAAAGTCCTTTGAACCCTCAATAATGTTGCCGCTGAGGTAAAAGGTACCGTCCATATCAATGATAAAATACTTTGTCTTTGCGAAAATGCTTTTGTCCATTACCGTCCTCGAAATGCTTTTACATCAAATCTTTTTCTCCTACCGCGCCGGTCACGCCTCTGAGATTTGCTCTTGTGGAGCGGACCTCGTTAAGACCGTCGGTAAGGGCGTTATCGGCAGCAGCCATAATATCATCAAGGAAATCAACCGCCGAGGTACGGATTTCACCCGACCATTTATTCGCCTTTTCAACTATTGCGGAGGCATTCTGCTTTGCTTCCTGCTCTCTTGCCTCTGCCTGAGCGTTGGCAGCGCTGATGATTTCTTCCGCCTTTGCGTTTGCACTGTCAATCGTGACCTGTGCCTCTGCCTCTGCGGAAGCATAAATTTCGTCTGCCTTTGCTTTGGCTTCAACAACGACTTCGCTGCTGTCAACCATGGAAGCAGCTTCAATCTCTGCGTTGGCTTTTATTTCCTTTGCCTCTTCTCCTGCGTCGTCAATGATTTTCTTCGCACCGGCGTCCGCTTCGGCGACCTTGCTCTTGCAGTATTCCTCTGTCTTGAGGACGAGACTTCTTACCTTTTCCTCTGCGGCTGAAACGAGAGCTCTTGATTTTTCCTGGGCCTGGGTTACGGCGTTTACGGATTCGGTCTTTGCCTTTGAAAGGATGTTGTTGCTGTCGGCAACTATGATTTTTGCCTGAGCAAGCTCCTTGGGCAGGCCTGCTCTGATTTCGTCAATGGCGGCCCTGATGGCATCCGCATCGACGGCGATTTTGCCGCTTCTGATTGTTTTGGCACCTGCGTCAAGAATGTCTTCGATTTTGTTGAGAAGCTGATCGGTATTCATGTTTTCCCGTTCCTTTCTTTTACGCGTTTTACTATGTCATCACAAATCTGGGGTGGTACGAACTGACTTATATCTCCGCCGAACTCGCCGACCTGCTTCACGACGCTGGATGAAAGATACATGTGCTTTGCATCGGCTGTCATGAATACGGTTTCAAGATCGGGATTAAGCTGTTTATTGGTGAGTGCTTGCTGGAATTCATATTCAAAGTCGGAAACGGCGCGCAGGCCCTTGACGACCGCACAGACGTTTCTTTCTCTGCAGTAATCCGCAAGCAGACCGTCGTACATATCAACTACGCAGTTTGTCAGATCCTCGGGGAGACTTCTTCTGATAAGCTCCACTCTTTCCGCGGCGGTAAAGTAGCTGTTCGGCTTATTGTAATTCATCATTACCACCACGATGACTCTGTCAAAGATTTTAGCCGCTCTGCTTATGATGTCAATATGACCGTTCGTTACGGGGTCAAATGAGCCGGGGCAGATTGCAAGCTTCATTGTTTTCAGTCCTTTCGGTAAATTGTAACGGCTGTTTTGCCGTATTTGTATGACCTGTATCGTGTAAGACCTTCACTCTCTTCGGAAAGCTCGTCCGAAAACGGATGCTCACAGATTACAACGCCGCCTTCCGCGACGAAATCGGCAACGTTTTTAAGCGCTTTCTCAAGAAGTCCCGTTGAGTAGGGAGGGTCAAGGAATACCATATCGAATTTTCTGATATTCATATTGAGAAATCCCAGGGCATCCATCTGCATTATCTGTGCTTTTTCACTCAGACGGGTCTTTTCAACGTTTTCCTTTATGATTTTTATTGCATTTTTGTCGGTGTCAACGAATACCGCGCTTTCCGCGCCTCTGCTGAGGGCTTCAATACCCATCTGACCCGAACCGGCAAACAAATCAAGCACTCTTCTGCCTTCAATTTCAAACTGAACGGCGCTGAAAACCGCTTCCTTCACCTTTTCGGTGGTAGGCCTTGTGGTTTCACCCTCAAGGGTTTTCAGAGACATTCCTCTGGCAGTGCCCGTAATTACTCTCATGGTTTTTCCTCCGGGAAAATTTATCAAAATATCACTGTATTATAGCATTTTCCGCCCTTAAAATCAAGATTTTTTTAAATGTGAACAATTTGCCAATTATTTATAAAATTACTTGTAATTATAAAGGGCGTGTGATATACTTACGAAGATTATGATGAGATAGTATGGGCAGGTGACGGCATGGCGGTTAAAATCGGCTCCGTTGAACGGGGAAGTATATCCGAAAAAAAGAGAATAAAGGCAGGCGACTCCCTGATTTCAATTAACGGAAACGAAATCAACGACGTGCTGGATTACCGTTTTTATCTGAACGAAAGCAAAATCCGTCTCGCCGTCAGAGGCGCCGACGGCAGACTGAAGCTCGTTACCGTTCATAAGGACGAAGCCGAGGACATAGGTCTTGAATTTGAAACCTATCTGATGGATAAGCAGCATTCCTGCAGGAACAAATGTATCTTCTGCTTCATTGACCAGCTGCCCGAAGGACTCAGGGACAGTCTTTATTTCAAGGACGATGACGACCGTCTTTCCTTCCTTTTCGGCAACTACGTAACGCTTACCAATCTTGACGATAACGAGGTTGACAGGATAATCCGCATGCACATAAGCCCCGTGAACATTTCCGTACACACCATGAATCCGGAGCTTCGTGTAAAGATGATGGCGAATCCTCACGCAGGTGAATCACTGAAATACATCGGCAGATTTACGGAGAACGGTATTAAAGTGAATGCCCAGCTGGTGCTGTGCCCCGGTATCAACGACGGCGAAGAGCTTGAATATTCGCTGAGAGAGTTGTTCAAGCTCGGAGAAAACATCGAAAGTATCGCCTGCGTTCCCGTGGGACTTACAAAGCACAGAGAAGGACTTTACGAGCTGAAGCCGTATACCAAAGACACCGCAGGTGAGACTATAGACCTCATTGACCGGCTGAATGCCGAAAACGAGGCGGCTTCGGGCAGAAGAATCGCCTATGCGGCAGACGAATTCTATCTTTATGCGGAAAGACCGATGCCCGGTACGGATTATTACGGGGATTTCCCTCAGCTTGAAAACGGTGTGGGAATGTGGTCACTCCTCAGGGATGAGTTTTACCGGGCACTTGATGAATGTGACACAGCGGGAACGGACAGAGAAATTTCTCTCGTGACGGGTTCGGCGGCATATCCGCTTATGACGGAGCTCAGCTCTGCTGCAGAGA
>JAZLLW010000051.1:0-66307 GCA_045598305.1 Acutalibacteraceae bacterium | reverse complement strand
CTCAAGATATGCGAAATCATCTTCGGAATTTCCTCTGAAAGCCATGGGAGTGCCGTCGTCAAAAGCGAGCATAAGCCAGCTTTCGCTCTTGCCGGGAATAAGAGCAATTGCCTGCCCCAGCTTTGTCTTGAGATTTTCTCTCGTTGTGTCATCAATGGTTTTTGTGGTTGTTGTTCTGATGAATGGCATATTAACCTCCGCCTGTCCTCAGGAAGCTGCGGGCGGGCACTACCGCACCCAGCACGTTGCAGCTGCTGTCTGTGTAATTTACTATAATCTGTGCGCCGTTGTCGTATTCGGTGCAGTAAACTCCGTCCTCCGCCCGGTAATGATTGGTCATTCTGGCATCACGCAGGTCGTTGAGGGCTTCGTCTGCGGCAGCGTAGTATTCTGCGGCACCGTTGATTGTATTGTCGTAATATCTTATGTCGGATTCGTTTTCGTCATCCGCCACGTAATTCCATTCATAATGGGGGCTTGCACCGTATTCAATGTATTTGAGCAGGGTTTCCTTCGTGTTCTTTCCTGTATTGATCGGGTGACCGGCATAGTCACAGATGCCGTGAAGAATAAGCTGAATGAAAGGAACCGGAATGTATGATCCGCTCTTGCTTACCGTGGTGGTAAGCGGAATGTCAATGATACGTGAAGCGTTCTTGAGCACGTTGAAATTGCAATGCTCAACCATAATTTCGCCCGTGGTTGAAAGTCGGGAAATCTTTTCGTGAAGCAGGTCCGATGCCTCCTGACGAAGAAGGCCGTCGCCCGAGAAATCCGAATACAGATACTGACCGGCATCGCTTATGCAAATTCCCGTAACGGGAAGATTTTTCATTACCGTCAGTACCTTCAGTACCACATCGGCAAGCCCGGACAAATCTCTGAAAAATCCGGCTTCTCCTTTGACCTTGCCGTTGAAAATTTCTCTTGCTCCGCTCTTTTTGAAATCCTCTGCGGAGGTAAGGACATTTGCCTTCATGAACAAACTCATATTCTGGTCCGAAATGTAAGCGTACAGCTCTTTGAGTCCTTTGCTGCCTCCCAGCTCGGGAAGCACCTCGGAACGGGTGATGTCGGCGGAATCGGGTCCGCCCGTGCCTGCGGAATTATATCTGACCGTCACATTGCTGATGCCCTTGTTTTTCATTCTTACGAGCATATCGTGTGCCTGGTCAAAATCCGTAAGCACCTTCGCGGATTTTATTCCGAATATTCCCTTACGGTATTCAATACCGTTGAGCGTGAGGTAAAAGGGAAGATGCTCCGTGGGAGCAATGCTTCCGGGGGTCAGCACGGAATTTCTGATGAGCTGTTCTCTTATGGCGGATGCCATGCCTGAATATGAGGCATTTATTCCCGAAAGAAAGCGGTAGCACAGCTTTACCTCATCGGTCGTGGGCTTGTCGGAAATATAAAGCCTGTTGTCTTCGTAAACGCAGGGAGTGATATTCACGCTGGAATACACTCTGTTGAAGCTTCCCTCACCCTTTGATTTATCTGCATTGATGCGGGAAACCGCGTCGCCTTTTTCGATAAGTGCGGCAAAAGCCGCGTTTCCTCTGCCTATTCCGAAGGCGGGAACGGATGCTGTGCCGGAGTTCTCACCCGGCACGCCGGGGTCGTCACCGTAAACTGCGAAGGAAAGAGACTCAAAGGATTCATCGTAAACCGCGGTGTTGATTACCGCGCCGCATCCGTCGGGAACAAGCAAAAAATTTTCGCTGTCGGTATCATCGTATGCACCGAAGCTGTTGAGAATTTCAATATCCTCAATGAATGCATCTTTATTTCCCGTCAGATTTTTGTATTTACAATCCACGGTCATATTGCCGTCTGCCAGAGTAACGTCAAGCGTTACGGCAAAACCCACGGAGGATTTGTCGTGTTTCTTTGTGCGGGCATTTTCGGCGGAATCAAAAATATCGTAGGTAAATTTATATCCTTTATCGGATTTTTCCGCGAAAGCGGTACCGTATGCCACGGAATTATCCTGACTGTTGAGCAGATAAACGTCCGTACCGCCGATGATTCTCAGCGAAACCACGGATGCACTGCAGGAGGGCACCTCTTCGTTTTCACCGACGGAAGGAGCTTCGGGAAGTGCCGACCACATCATATCCGCCGAATTATCGTAAACCGCGGGAGCACATCTTTCCTCATCAATATACAGGTCAATGAAGCCCGAAGAAATACCCGCCTTTTTAAGCTTGTCGGTCTCCGAAGAGTAGTGAAGCTTCTCGTTGCCCGTACCCGGAACGCTTATTTCGTTGCGAGTGGCGACTCTGCGGATAACCGAAACCGAGCCGGCGGAAGAAAAGCCGCACGAGGACAGCGTAATGCATACCGTAAGGCACAGGGCCGTCAGCAGGAAAAATATTCTTTTTTTACTGCTTTTTGTCGTCATAAAACTGTGAATCCTCGGCAACCTCGAACCAGAATACCACGCCGCCGTCAACGTTTTGTACACCGTAGCCGCATTTGTGTGCCGCCATGACGGTCTTGACTATCGAAAGCCCGAGGCCGAAACGGTTATCACTTCTGTCGTGTGACTTGTCACCTCTGTAAAAGCTGTCCCAGATTGAAGCGACGTCTTCATCCGCAATATGTTCGCCGGTGTTGAACACGCTTATGCGGAGCAGACCGTCCTTCTTTTCGGAGGAGAGAATGATTTTCTTTTCTCCGGAGCAGTGGGCGATGGCGTTTGTAACGTAGTTTCTGAGTACGGTTTCTATTTTGTCCTCTTGAGACCAGCAAAGTGCGGAAACGGGAATGTCGTTGCGCACCGTAATGCCTTCCGCTTCAATCTGAAGTGAAAGATGGTCAAGAAGTCTTACGGCTGCTTCACCGATACTCCAGAGGGAGGGGGTAAACTCTTTTGAAGTGCTTTCCAGCTTGGTGATTTCAAGAAGCTGAAGCACAAGGGAATTCATTTTATTGGATTCATCTCTGATTATTCCGCAGTACTCTTTGATTACCTGCGGGTCATCGCTGATGCCCTCGCATACGCCTTCGGCGTAGCCGGAGATGATTGCAATGGGAGTTTTCAGCTCATGTGATACGTTGCTGATGAAGTCTTTTCTCGCATTGTCAAGAGCAAGACGAAGTTCAATGTCCTTTTCAAGCTGAAGATTTTTATCCTTCAGGTCGGCAAGCGTCATATCCAGCTTGTCGGAAAGAATGTTGATGCTCTTTCCCAGCTCGCCTACCTCATCGTTGCCGTGGTCCTTGCATTTTTTGCTGAAATCCAGCGCCGCCATATTTTTTGTGACAGAGTTCATTTCCTCAACGGGCTTTGAAAGCCGCGAAACGAGGATGATGAATATGACGCACAGCAGGGTGATGGTGCATAAGCTGAAAACGGTGTAAACCGTATCGGTAACGTCCGCCACGTTTTCAACGTCCGCGACCGCACCGTAAACATAGATTGTATTTCCGTCGTCAAGCTCGGAATGGTAGATGAAATAAGCGGAGCTTGTCGCTGCTTTGCGGAGTATTTCAACGTCCTTGAAATCAAGGTTGTAGTCCTTCGCATAGTTTGTGGAAACCACCATATCGCGGTATTCGGGCGTGGCTGAAGCGGAGGAGGCAAAGTGGGACGTGCTTGTGGGAGCACCCGTGCCTCTGCTCGTGTAAAGCAGGGAGCCGTCCGTATCCACTATCTCAAAAGCCGCATTATGATTGCGTGCGATGATGTAAAGGTCGTCGTAATATGATGATGAGCCGGGAATAAGGTCATTGACGGATTCCGCGATTGATATCAGCTCATTGTAGGTCCTGCGGGAGAGTGATTTGAAAAGAATGGGATAGGAAAGCAGTCTGATGATAATGAAGAAGGCAATGAAAACCATGATGGTGGCAAGGAGTATTTTTGCCCTCAGCTTTCCGAATATCAGCTTGAAGGATTTTTTCAGGAGTTATTCACCTCAATTTTATATCCCACTCCGTACACGGTTTTAAGGTGTTCCTCGCCCCATACACCCAGCTTGGTACGCAGTCTCGTTATGTGTGAATCAACGGTACGGGCATCACCCGTAAAGTCAAGTCCCCATACACTGTCAAGCAGGTTATCTCTGGAATAAATCCTGCCGGGATTTGACATAAGCTTTTCGAGTATACTGAATTCCTTGATGGTCAGCTCCAAACTCCTGCCCTCAAGGATAACGGAGTGGGAAGGAATACTCAGAGTCAGTCCTTCAATGGTGATAACGCCGTCAATATGCGGCTCGCTTTTGCCCGCTCTCCTGAGAAGAGTTTCGATTCTCTTGACAAGTATCGTGGGGCTGAACGGCTTCGTGACGAAATCGTCCGCTCCGGATTCAAAGGAAAGGAGCTCGTCAAATTCCTGACTTCTTGCGGTAAGCACGATGATGGGAATGGTACTTGTTTCTCTGATTTTTTTGCAGACCTCCCAGCCGTCAAGCTCAGGCATCATAATATCGCAGACAAGCAGATTTATGCCCTTGACCGTGTTGAACTTTTCAATCGCATCTCTGCCGTCGACCGCCTCCACGGTTTCGTATCCCGATTTTTTCAGAAAGTCACAGACCAGCCGTCTGATGAGAGTTTCATCGTCCGCAACAAGTATCTTATTCATTCCTTCACCGCCTTTCACGCATAGGTTTTGATGATATTCGCTTTATTTTATCACACACTCTTTATTTATTCAAGAGCAAAAACAAAATAAGAAAACAAAAGAAAAAACCGTCGGGAATCCGCCCCGACGGTCGCTGTTGATCAGAATTTTTCAAGATTCATTGCGGTTGAGGACTTCATAAACTGAGGGTAACGGGCATCCGTATCTACGGTAAAGCGTCCGTCATATTCAAGAATTGTGAATATAAATTCACTGCAGTCACTTCCGCTGTTCAGAGGAACGTGTACCCCTTCCTTCAATGCCCATGTGGTTTCCGGGAAGAGAGCGTCACTCAAGTCAACCACCTTATCGGGAGATACTCTTTCACCCGTGTAGTCATCGCCGAGGGTTGAACCCAGCGGAGCAACCTTTGCTCCACCGAGCATACAGTCGGCATCAAGGGTGGCATCGCCTGTTCCGCCGCCGCCCGTGTAGATGGGTATTACCGCTCTGTCATAGCCGGAAACAACCGCAAAGTAAACGCCGTCATCCTGTGCTTTCAACAGCATTGCATCTCTTCGGGCCTGTAATTCCTGATATTGCTTTGACAGCTCGATTATACCTGCATATTTTTCTTCATCACCGCCGAACATATACTTCACGGCGTTGTCGTATTCGTCGGGAAGCACCAGAGCCCAGATGGTAGGCATCGTGCCGTATGTATCTCTCAGGAACATCTTGTAAACCGGGTCAATGAGCTTGGGAACGAGTCTGTTGATTGCCTTTGCAAGCAGGTCGATGACTTTTGTTTTATACAGAATATCGAACAGAACAGACAGGGACTTATTGTCTTTTGCCAGCATCTGTTTTGCATAAATATACAGATATTTGCCTTCAACATTCACTTTTCCCTGAAGCAGGTCTGTGGTAACGTGAGTACCGCAGAAGGTGGAGGAAACAAAGAGGACTTTATCAAGCTTTGAGTATCCGTATCTGTCAATATAGCTTACGGCTTCGATACCGCCCATACTGCAGCAAATAAGATTTACCTTGTCTTTGCCGCTGTCACTTATTGCCTGATTGACCAGCTTGTCAAGACGGTCTGCATTGATGTAGGGATCAATGCGCCAGTCATAGTTGAGGTAATATACATTTTCCGCACCGTATCTGCTGACCGCGGTTTTGATAAATCCCACCTCACCGTTTGAGCCGAGCTCTTTGACGAAATCGGGATAGTTTGCCATTGAAAGGGGATATTCCCTGACACCGACATTATGCATTGAAGAGCCGTCGGGATTGCACGCCATGGCACCCATGACATTGTTGAAGTAGTCGGCAAGCACTTTTACGCCTTTATCGGTGCTGGCGGTGAATATACCGGTGAAAAGTGCCTTGAAAACCGTACCGATGAGCTGACCTGCATCAATACCCTTGAAGCAGTTTCGCTCGTTTTCCGTGCCTTCATCAACGTAAAGGCCTTCAAAATCCATACCCCTTATCATTATCACGGGAGTGCCGTCGTAAGCGGGAGCGGCTTCTTCTTCAGCCGAAGCAAAGACGCACATACATCCGCTTACGGATATTATCAGGGCAAGAATTACGGATAAAATTCTTTTTTTCATTTCAATCACCACATATTATCCGATCTTTCGAGGAATGCCGTCATATCTTTGATTTCGATGGTTTCATCGCCGAGACGTACGGTGCCGTTCCACTTGCCGAATACCTGATGGCAGAGATTGCCGACAAAGAGGAATCTGAGCATGGTGTAGTTATCGTATTCCGGAGTCATGGTCATTTCAAAGCTTCCGTCGTCGCTGACGATTTTCCATTCCTTGCCGTTATCCGCCCAGTTGGAATCAAGCGGCTTTACGATGCCGCTCTCGTCAACGAGGGAGAGATAGCCGAGCTTATATGCTTTACCGTTGAGGAAAGCGGTGCTTTCGGAAGCGCAGCTTGTGTCGCCGAAGCCCCAGCCGATTTCAAAGCCGAATACATCGCCGTTGTCAAGCGTGGTTGAGCCGTTGCCCCACCACCATACCTGATGGAAGGGCCATACGCCTCTGCCCCAGTCAAGTACGGCATAGGAATTGTCTTCCTTACCTTTGAATTCAAATGAAGTATCACCGCAGGTAACGGTACCTGTCGTTGCCATACAGTTGGTCTTCTGATTGTAGTAGAAGCGTCTGCCGGCATTGGTGTTGAAGGGAACTGCGATATAGTGTGATTCGTGAACGGGAAGCATTTCAAGCACAAGGTCCATAGTGAAATCCTTCAGTCCTGCCTTGCCCTTGAATTTCAGAGTTCTCTGAGTAGCCGTTACGTCGCACTCAAAATCAAAATTGAGGCCTTTTCTGACGTATTTATGGGGCTGAGAATCGTCTTCACAAAGACCGCCGTTTCCGTAACCGAGCTTGAATTTGCCGAGTGTAAGGAGATTGAGCACCATGGTGCTGTTGGCCTCGCCGGTTTCTCTGTCAAAATATCCTACGGTGACCGCACCGCCGAGTGAAATATCGGCTATGGTGACCTGAACTGTATAGCGGTCGTTGGAAATCTGATAGAAGTCCCATTCCTTTGTCTTGAGGGGACTTGTCTTGATGGCACTGCGGTCATACTGATAGAGGGGAGTAAAGCAGTAGCCGGACTGTGTCAGATTGCCGTTTTCATCAAGAACGGGAGTTTTTTCCTTGATTTCAATCTGCTCTGCGAAGGCCTGAACTCCGAATACGGAGCTCATAAGAATCGCGCAGATCATTGCGACGGAAATCAGTCTGAAAAGTGTTTTTTTCATTTGATAATCTCCTTCCGGAAAAATGTTGAGAATATCATATCACAACCGCCGCATTTTTGCAACATGGCATATAATAAAAAAGATATTGAAAAAAATAAATAAAGGTGATATAATATCAACCGAATATACTTAAAATGGGAGTTTGCGTTCATGCAAAATCCAACGGATTTTTAACGGAAGGAGAGGAGATTTATGCAGGCATATTTTGATAATTCGGCAACAACGAAGCCCTGCCCCGAAGCGATAAAAGCGGTTGAAAATGCGCTCACCGGATGCTGGGGAAATCCTTCTTCATTACATTATTCCGGACTTGAAGCGGATGCTCTCCTCGAGAAGACAAGGCAGAGTATCGCATCAAAGCTTTCCTGCGAGAGCAGTGAGATTTTCTTCACCTCCGGCGGAACGGAAAGCAATAATCTCGCCCTTTTCGGAACGGCATATTCTCTCAGAAAATACGGCAAAAGGATAGTGGCTACAAGCGTTGAACATCCCAGTATTGACGAGGCACTCAGCCGTCTTTCGGAGGAGGGCTTTGAGATTGTAAGACTTTCCGTTGATAAAACGGGAAAAATCAATCCGGCAGAGCTTATCGCGGCGGTCACCTCCGATACGATTCTCGTGACAATGATGTATGTCAACAACGAGGTGGGCTCAATTATGCCCGTTGAGCTTGCGAAAAGAGCAGTCACCGCTGCAGGCGCTCACGCTTACGTTCACGTGGATGCGGTTCAGGCCTTCGGCAAGCTTCCCGTAAAACCCGTTCAGATCGGTGCGGATCTGGTCACCGTAAGCTCTCATAAGATCCACGGTCCCAAGGGCGCAGGTGCCCTTTATATAAAAAAGGGAACTCGGCTCAGACCCCGTACTCTCGGCGGAGAGCAGGAAATGAAAATCAGACCCGGCACTCAGCCCATGCCCGCAATAGCCGGATTCGGCGCGGCGGCGGATGCCCTGCCCGATGTAAAAGAAGAGCTGCCCCGTGTCACGGAGCTTCGAGACTATATGCTTTCGGAGTTTGAGAGAATCGGCGGTATTGAGCTTAATTCCCCCCGCGATGCCCTTCCGTACGTGACCAATATTTCCGTAATGGGCATCAAATCCGAGCCCATGCTCAATTTCCTTTCATCAAAAGGAATATGTGTTTCTGCGGGCTCTGCCTGCTCAAAGGGAAAGAAAAGCAGAGTACTTACCGAAATGGGACTTGACCGTGACAGGATGGAAAGCCCCCTCAGAATCAGCTTTTCACGGTATACGGCAAAAGAAGAAATCGACTATCTCGTTGAAATGATAAATCTTGGCAAACAGCAAATAAGAGCCATCAAATAACGGAGACGCTATGAAAGAAGTAATTTTAATCAAAAACGGTGAGCTTGCTCTCAAGGGACTGAACAGACGCACCTTTGAGGACATCCTCATCAAGAATATGAGACACCGCCTTGAAAAAATCGGAAAATTTGACTTCCGTACCGCCCAGTCCACGATCGTTGCCGTTCCCGCAGACGAGGATACGGATCTCACAGAGGCGGTGGAAATTATCCGCACTGTGTTCGGAATAGCGGGATTTTCAAGAGCTCTTGCGGTTGAAAAGGATTTTCAGACTATCCTCAGACAGACGGAGGAGTATCTGAGATTTGACCTTATGACGGCTTCCACCTTCAAGGTTGAGGCGAAGCGTTCCGATAAGAAATTCCCCCTCAATTCCCCGGAAATCTGCCGTGAGGCAGGGGGTTATCTGCTTAACAAATTCCCCAATCTTTCCGTTGACGTTCATAATCCCGACGTTACCGTCAATATTGAGGTCCGTGACGATGCGGCATATATCCACGGCAAGCAGATAAAGGGTGCGGGCGGTATGCCCGTGGGCTCTGCGGGTAAAGCGTGTCTGCTTATTTCCGGCGGTATCGACAGCCCCGTTTCCGGATATATGATGGCAAAGAGAGGCCTTGAGCTTACCGCGGTCCATTTTGCTTCTCCTCCCTACACGAGTGAAAAAGCGGAGCAGAAGGTACACCGCCTTCTGGGCAAGGTTTCAAAATATTCCGGCAGAATCGGGCTCTGGGTAGTGCCCTTCACGGAAATTCAGGAAAAAATCAAGAATGAATGTCCCGAGGATATATTTACGGTAATTATGCGCCGTATGATGATGAGGACGGCACAGATAATTGTCGCGAGAGAAAAGGCAGGCGCTCTCATTACGGGCGAAAGCGTAGGTCAGGTGGCAAGTCAGACGATGCCCGCGATTGCCTGCACCGAGGCGGTATGCAATATACCCGTTTTCAGACCTCTCATCGGCATGGATAAGGATGAAGTAATAGAAATATCAAGGAAGATAGATACTTTTGATATATCAATTCTTCCCTATGAAGACTGCTGTACCGTATTCACTCCCAGGCATCCCCGTACAAGACCCACTCTTGATTACGTGGAAAAGGCGGAGGAGGCATTTGACTGGAAGCCCATGGTTGAAACGGCTGCCGCAGAGGCAAGATTCGTACTTATAGATAACTGACAGACAGAAGGTGAAGATTACGGCTGTATGCGAAATTCTTTCGGTGGGCACGGAAATACTGCTGGGAGACATACTCAATACCAATTGCAGATTTTTGTCCCTTGAGTTTGCAAAGATGGGCATCTCCGTGCTTCATCACACAACGGTCGGGGATAATTACGAGCGGCTTGCCGAGGCGGTTGACAGAGCCCTCGGCAGAAGCGATATCGTAATCGCAACCGGAGGTCTCGGCCCCACCGCAGACGACATAACCAAAGAGGTCTGCTGCAGGCAGTTCGGCTTTGAACTTGAGCTGAATACAAAAATAGCGGATGATATAAAATCATATTTTGAGCGTATGGGAAAGGATATGCCGCCTTCAAATCTGAAGCAGGCATATTGTCCCGTTGGCGGCACCGTCTTTGAAAACAGAAACGGAACTGCTCCGGGTATGGGAATAAAAAAGGACGGCAAATGCCTTGTTATCCTTCCCGGCCCTCCCTATGAAATGGCACCCATGTTCAGAGAGCACGTGATTCCCTTCCTTGAGGAATACCGTACCTGCACCATCGTATCCCACGAGGTGCGTACCATTGACCTGGGCGAAAGCGCAATGGCGGAAATTTGTTCGGACCTGCTTGAAAGTGAAAATCCCACGGTCGCTCCTTACTGTAAGCCCGGGGAATCGCTTCTGAGAGTTACCGCAAAAGCAGAGACCGCCGATAAGGCGGATGAAATCACCCGTCCCGTAATTGACGAAATAGTCAGACGGCTGGGCAGTTACGTTTACGGAGTAGACGTGAGTTGTATAGAGGAGCAGACGGTAAGACTGCTTAAAGAAAAAAATCTTACGGTCGCCACGGCGGAAAGCTGTACTGCCGGTTACATAGCAAAGAGGATCACGGATATCCCCGGAGCCAGCAGTGTGTTTAAGCACGGCATTATTACATACGCAAATGAGGTCAAGGAGAAAGCCCTCGGTGTCAGTCACCGGACTCTGTCGGAGCACGGAGCCGTCAGCGAAGAAACCGCAAGGGAAATGGCGGCGGGAATCCGCAGAGTGACGGGAGCGGATATAGGTATTTCCGTCACCGGCTTTGCAGGTCCCGATGCAGACGAAGAGGGAAAAGCTCCCGGACTTATTTATACGGCACTTGATGCAGAGGATTGCCGTATTTGCCGGAAAATTGAAACCGGCAGAAACGACAGAGAATACAACAGATACGTTGCCGCATCAAGAGCAATCAATTTAATCAGGATTTATTTGGAAGGAGGCAGATGACTTGAAAAAGGAAAACGACACGATATCGGTAATACTCAGTGTTCTATTCGGCGCGGCGGCACTTTGCTTCATAGTGCTTACCGTAATCACCGCCGTCGGAAGTAAAAACGGTTCATCCGATAACCTTGAAGCCGCTGTCAACTATGTACTTAACGATTCGGTTGAGGCAAACGCCCTGGGCAATGCCCTTGACGGTATTGTTACCGACGATATGAAAAATACGGTTTACCCCGACGGGATTCTTGAGGAACTCAAGCCCGCTTATGCAATCAATAATAACCTCAGGGGCTGGCTTTCGATTCCCGGAACGGAAATTGATACTCCCATCGTTCAGGGTAAGGATAACGACTATTATCTGGTCAGGAATTTTTACGACAGGGTAACGAATACGGAGAGCCCCAACTACGGCAATCCGTTCCTTGATTACCGATGCAGGAAAGACGGAGAGCTCTCAAAGAACACCATCATTCACGCCCATACAACGGGTCAGAGTGACCATATTCCCAAGCAGGCGTTCCGCTCGCTCTACGATTATCAGGATAAACAGCATTTCATTGACTGCCCCACGATAAAGTACAGCACCCTCACTCAGGATTTCACGTTCAAAATCTGTGCGGTATTTTATTCAACCACTCAGGAAGCCGCAGACAACGGTTACTTCTTCAATTACATTTATCCCGATATGTCCGACAGTAATATGGAGGGATATATAGAGCAGGTAAACGAAAGAAAGCTTTACGAAACGGGAGTTGACCTTCAGCCCACCGACAAAATAATCACACTTTCAACCTGCATCTACGTTTACGGCAGTTACGATACGAGACTTGTTGTTGTAGGCAGACTTCTGCGTGACGGTGAGAGCGAAGAAATCAATCCCTCACTCGTCAAGGATAATCCGGATTACAGAAGACCGGCATTCTGGTACAGGTCAAAGGGACAGCAGAATCCCTATGCGGACTCACCCAGATGGATGCCCGACGCCCAGTGATAAAGGAGAATTATTATGGCAGATAACGAAAAAAAGCCGGAAGCTTTCAGCGAAGGCATAAATATCGGTAATGAGGAAGCCATAACGGAGATAGATATAGGCAATTTCCTCAACGATAAAAACAGCGATGCCGTTCTCTATGAAGGATTTCATGAGGATATAAAGAAAACGGAGCGCTCCCTTGAGGACGAAATCAATACTCTTATGGACAGTATTATGAGTACGGGCCCCGTTACACTTGCATCAAGAACCAAGACGACCGAAAAGGCGGAGGTCCCTCCCATGGAGGATATGTGGATGAGCCCCGAGGAATATATTGATATTCCCGCTCCTCCCGTTGAAAAGCAAAAAGTTCCCGAAGCACCCGCCGTTGATACGAAGATTGCCAAGGACGACATATTCAGTATGCTTGATTCCCTCAAGGCGGAAACGGATTCCGCCGACAGCGGATATTCAAAGATACTTGAAAACATAGAGGGAAACAAGGGGCTTGAACTCGTTGATAATTACGTTCCTTCAGTACCCGCTGCTCCCGCAGCACCCGTTGCTCCTTCAGCACCCGTCGCACCTGCAGCACCCGTCGCACCTGCAGCACCTGTTGCACCTGCAGCACCCGCAGCACCCTTGGCACCTGCGGATATTGAAATAGACATTCATTCCGATGATTTTGATTCTCAGCTTGCGGAGCTTCTCGGCGACGAAGAAACGGCTGAAGCTCCTTCGGAAGTCAAAGAAGAAATAAAAGAAGAAGTCAAAGCGGTTAAAGAAAAAACAAAGGAAGAACCCGCTTACGTTGATATCAGCTCTTACGTTCCCCCGGAGGAAACCAAAATCTTCCCTGCGGTCAAGGTGCCTCAGGAAGAATCGGAGCCGCAGGAAATCACCTTTGAAATCCTTGATGAAGAGGAGCCCTCACGTGAGAGCACTCCCTCGGTCATCGTTGATTCTCTTACTCCCAATACGGGTAAGACGGTAGGTGTCGTTCCCGACCTGATTTACGAGGATGACGGCAAGGTTACGAGAAGTGAGAGGCAGGCGGCAAAGAGAGCCGCAAAGAATCCCGATGCCGATGAAAATTCATCAGGCAAGGGCGACCTTGTAAGGAAGATAGTGCTTGTCATTGCGATTATCACCATCGTTGTCAGCAGCGGCGTACTTCTTTATACCTACCTCATCAATCCGATGCTTACAAAAAATAAGTATCAGAAGGTTTCGGATATGCTTCCCGCACCCGGCGGAGATAAGACCGACGTCGTTTCCGAAAATTCCGACTATCCCGCACAGATGAAGGCAAAATATACTCAGCTTTACGAAATCAACCCCGACATCGCGGGATGGATAACCATTGACGCCCTTGATATCAACTTCCCTGTTGTACAGGCAACTCAGGAGGAAGAGGCAGAGGACGGAAAGCAAAATTCATTCTATCTGAGAAAAGACTTTTACAAGAAGAAAAACGAATACGGTGTTCCCTTCTTTGATTCAAGAATTGAAGACCTTCGTTCACTTCCCAGAAATACCGTAATCTACGGTCACAATATGCACTACGATAACCTGATTTTCGGTTTGCTTGAAAATTACAGGGAAATCGCGGGCTATAAGAGCGCTCCCGTTATTGAATGCAACACAATCTACGGAGATTATAAGTGGAAGATTTACGCCGCCTTTATTACGAATTCCACCGCAAGTCAGGATAACGGATATATGTTCTATTACAATTTCCTTGATATTTCAGACATAAAATTCGAGGAATACATCCGTGAAATCGACAAGAGAAAATTCTACGATACAGGCGTTGACATCAATCCTTCGGATAAGATCCTTACTCTTTCCACCTGCTGTTATGATTTTGACGGCGCAAGACTGGTAATAGTTGCCAGAATGGTAAGAGAGGGCGAAAACGAAAGCGTGGATACTTCAAAGGTAACAAAGAACAATAATCCCAAGTATCCTCAGGCGTGGTACGATGCCAATAAGAAAACGAATCCCTACAAGGGTGAAAACAGCTGGACTCCCAACTGATAACCCGTGATCTTTTGAAGATACAGTAAAGACATTCAAGGAAAGGAGTTGATACTATGGTCGGAAAAGTAAACCTTTACCTGCCCGGAGACGCAGAAAAAACCGATAAGGTCAATAATGCGTATAAAATCATTTCCGGTAAATCCGAAATCGGCGAATCATTCAGATATGCCAATGAAAAAGAGGCGGTTTCAGCCGCTTCCCAGGACGCCTCTGCAGGTCTTACTGCCGTAATCGCCGTTGATTCTGACGATTATGTCAAGGTAAAGACACTGCTGTTGAAGGTTCTTTCCGTCAAAGTTCTTCGTTCTTCAGCTGTCATAAGGAATATAGGAATCAAGCTTATAAGAGATTCCAAAGAACATATTATACATTCGGCAGTTCCCCAGGGAGGAAAAATCTTCCCTTCGGAGAACGGCCTTGACTCGGCAATCAGCTGTAAGCTGGGCAAAGGATTCGTTATCCTGCTTCCTCTGAACGGTAAAGAGCTGGAATATGCCATCGCTTCCGGTGCTCTTGAAACGGAAAATGCACCGAAATCATCCAGAGAAATCATTGCCGGCAGACTTGACTCCGTACGCAAAGCCGGTAAAACGATGGGCATAGCGGATTACGGTCTGTCCGGAGCATTCGTTTCCGTGCTGGAAAATATCGGAGTGTCAAAGGACGTTTTCAAGCTTTCGGAGGTCAGCGTTGAAGGCGACCCAGAAGACAGAGAACACATTGCAAATGTGGCAAGAGCCGCAAAGGAAAGATTCGACTGTGACTACGGCGTTGCCGTTTCGGAAACAGCCGCCGACGGCTCGGTGAGTATCTGTGTTGCGGACGGCGAAAGCGCCAAGGTGGAGGTTATCCATCCCCTTGAGGACGATACGGAGGAAAAGCTTGCAAAGGCGGCAGCCATCAAGCTGACCGAGATGATATCGGACGCGGCAGATAACGGAATCAATCCGCCCGAAAGAAAGAGCGTGAATAACGATCCCACGCCCTTCTATATAATAATCGCCTGCGTGGTACTTGCAGTTGCGGTCTGCCTTGCCATCGGCATTTCCGTTTACAGAAAAAGCGTAGGGCATACCGAAACAGCGGCTGAGGTTTCAAATTCCGTTTTGACCGCCACGATTGCCCGTTATACGGAAACGACCACCTCGTTCAACTGGTCATACCAGGCGGACAGCGGTGCGACCGGTGCGGCAAACTTCAGCTATACCACGGAAGGTATGCAGATTGCCACCGCTCTTGCGAATAAAATTACGAATGCCGCCGCTTCGGCAGTGTCAAGGATAAGCGGCGACAAGGAAACCGTTCCTACCAATAAGGACGGAACACCCTCCGAGGGTAAATTCGTATTCACGGTTTACGGCTACGGCCACGGTGTAGGTATGAGCCAGCGCGGTGCCATTGCCCTTGCGGAAAAGGGCTGGACAGCCGAGCAGATTCTTACCTATTACTACCGCGGAGTTACACTCAAGGTTGACTCCCATACTCCCAAAACAATAACCAAGGGCGGCGAGGAAATGACGCTTGTTGCCTTCCTTTGCCGTACTGTAAGCCCCGAAATAGGTCCCAGCTCTCCCGATGAAGCAATCAAGGCCCAGGCCATTGCCGCTTACTCATTTGCAAGGGCAAACAGCTTTGACGGTCAGCAGTCCTTTGACCCGAGCTTCAATTACAAGGGAACAAAGGTAGAACGTATCGTATTCGGTATTCTTCACATCTCAAGTGAGGATGACCAGCCCTATTGTGTATATATGGATTATGAGGGCAAATACGTAAACGCTGTTTACTTTGCTTCTGCCGCAGGTAAGACCACTTCTTCAAAGACCGTGTGGGGAGGCGCCTCAAAGCATTATCTTGAGGGCGGTGCTCCCAGTCCCGAGGAAATTGAGGTCAGCAAAAAAGAATTCAGCGTTGAGAATATGAAAAAATACGTGGAAGCATACGCCGAAGCAAACGGCCTTGAGGCGGATACAAGCAGCGATCCTTCAACGTGGCTGAAAATCATATCCCACGACGGTTCACTGAACAGTGCGGTCGGTTACGTTGACTGTATCAACGTATGCGGAATCGGTATGACCGGCAATCAGTTCCGCAGTGACGTTCTGGGGCATCAGCTTAAATCCCATTGCTTCACGATTTCCTACGTGAAGTATAAATGATGCAGAAAAATTAAAAATGCCCGAAAAACATACAAATCCGAAAATTGTCTGTATATTTTTCGTTATTCTTTGTGTAAAATGTATCTGCATCCGAAAAATCTGGAAGGATAAAACTTTAGTCATGAAACATTTTTATGTACCCGATATCAGGGAACTCCTCGATACAGGGGCTGAAAAATTCGGAAACAAAACTTTTATAAGATATCTGGAAGACGGAGAAATTATTGATAAAAGTTATAACGACGTACGCAATGATGCCCTTGCAATCTGCAGATATCTCCGCAGAGAATGCGGAGAGGGTAAGCACATTGCTCTTGTAGGTAAGACAAGCTACAGATACGTCACTTATCTGTTCGGTATTCTCATCAGCGGCAATGTGGTAGTGCCCTTTGCACCGGAAACGTCATCCGCCGACGGTATAAATCTGTTTAGCTGTGCGGATATTGACGTACTTATGTACGAGGATAATTTTTACGGCAGAGCCATTGATATCTGTAATTCCGTTTCCGGCATAAAGCAGAGTATCAATGTTACAGATGAAGACGATTACGACGATATACTTGCGGTTTATTCCGAAAATTCGGAATACGCAGAGCTTTCGGATTACAAGGTTGACAAGGAAAAGTGTGCGGCAATCATTTACACTTCCGGCACTACGGGTGTACGTAAGGGTGTAATGCTGTCCACAAAGAGTCTTGTCGCCAATACCATGTATACCGATTATTGTGAAGCACTCGGTGAGGGAGAGGTTGCTCTTTCCGTACTTCCCATGCATCACGTTTACTGCTTTACGGGAGATATCATACGTAATCTTCGTGACGGCGTTACCGTCTGCCTTAACGGCGACCTGAGAAATCTCAATGCCAATATAAGACTTTTTGAGCCCACGGTCATGAGAGTAGTACCCATGATTGCCCAGTCACTTCTCCAGAGAGCAAAGGCGCTTTCGTCAAGAAACCCCAATCTTACTCCCGAAGAAGTAAGGGTAAGGGTATTCGGTAAAAATCTCAGATGGCTCATATCAGGCGGTGCATATCTTAATCCCGAAATCGTTGAGGGTTATGATAAATTGGGTATTTACCTCAGACAGGGTTACGGAATGACTGAGGCGGGATGCCGTATTTCCGTTCCCGATGAGAGAGTATCCACCGAATCGGTCGGCAGAGTAATCGACATTGCGGACGTTCGCTGCAGACACGGCGAAATCCAGGTGCTTACCCCCTCCGTGATGATCGGCTATTACGAAATGCCCGAGGAAACGAAGAGAATGTTTACCGAGGACGGCTGGCTCAGAACGGGCGACATAGGCAGTATTACGGAAAGACGTGAGCTTTTCATTACGGGCCGTCTTAAAAACCTTATTATACTTTCCGGCGGCGAAAACGTTTCACCCGAAGCGATTGAAAAGAAATTTGCCGATATACCCGAAGTTCAAGAAGTTCAGATTTATGCCGAAAACGACAGAATCGTTGCCGAGATTTACGGTGACAGAGGATACTGTGAAGCAAACGGCATAGATGATATCCGCAGCACGTTGGAGCCCAAGGTGAAAGAAATGAATCTTTCCGCCAAGGCATCACATATTATCACCGAACTGAGAATCAGAGACGTTCCCTTTGAAAAGACAGCCAGCGGTAAAATAATCAGAAAGCGAGTAAACGTATCATGAGCGATATAAACAGAGAAATATTTCCGCTTACTCCTCCTCAGGAAATGATAAACTTCATGCTGAAGTACAGCTTTTTCCATAAGCAGGTTACCCAGATTCCGGCGTCAATCACTCTTACGAGAAAGATTGATTTTGACATAATGCAAAAGGCATTCAAGACCGAAATCGAGAGAAACGACTGCCTTCGTCTGCGTATAGAAAAGAAGGGTAAGAATTACAGACAGTATTTCCTTGATTCCTTTGATTACGGCACCGTACCCGTAAAGAATTTCAGCTCTCCCGAGGAGCTTGAGGCATTCTTTACAGCCGATGCGCAGAAAACCATCAAGGTTTTCAAGGGTGAAGATTTCCGTGTATTCTTCTATAACACCTCCGACGGCAGAAACGGTATTTTCCTCAACGTCAGCCATCTTGTTATGGATGCTACCGCTGTTTTCATCTTTTTCAATGACCTGCTTGCCGTTTATGAGGCACTTGAGGCAGGTACCGAAATGCCCAAGCCCCTCGGCTCATACAGGGAGACGATCCGCAGGGAACTTGAATATATCAACAATGCCGAAAAGGTCAAAAAGGATCAGGATTTCTATCTTGATTACTTTGCAAAGGACAAGGGCCCCATCTGGAACGGCGTTATGGGCAACGGTCCTCTGCTTGAAGCAAGAAAGAAAAAGAAAAATCCCGACCTTCGTGCCTGCGGCAGCTTTGACCCCATTCACGATAAGGCAGTTCTCGTAAGGAAACCCGTTTCCTTTGACGACAGCAAGGTTATTCTTGATTATATGGCGGAAACCGGCGTCAGCGGCGAGCTTATCGCTCAGCTCGGAATGCGTCTTCACGTCAGCAAAATCAACGGCAATACAAACGACACCCATTTCCTTCTTCTTTCCAACAGAAGAAAGACCGTCAACGAAAAGAGAAGCGGCGGCACTATGGCCTCGGCAATGCCCTGGAGAGTAATTTTATCTCCGGACTTGACATTTGCCGAAGCAATTGATAAAATCAAGGACGTTCAGGGTGATATTATGCGTCACGTGAATTATCCTTTCATGCGTTGGCGTGACGATGAAAGCAATATGTATCACTACAGTATGACTGACGGTACTACCACGATGATGCTTTCATGGTTCCCCCTTGAAAAGGATACAATGAATAACTGGGAGTATGAATTCCACAGCTACAATCTCGGCAGCTACGTTATGCCCCTTTATTCTTACGCAATGAAGGATCCGTATAAGGATACTCTCAGATTCGCATATCTTCACCGTACCGATACCATTTCGGACGCTGATATCGACTCTCTCCATGATAATACAATCAAAGCCATGGTAATGGGCTGTGCAAATCCGGAAGTCAAGCTTTCCGAGATTCTTGCCGAAATTGACTGAAAGGTGAACACGTATGTTAGAAGAAATCAAATCAATAATCTGTGATTATATTGACATTGACCCCGATGAAATCAAGCCCGAATCCGAGCTTCGTAAGGATATCGGTATGAGTTCGCTTGATCTTATCAATCTTGCGGTTGAAATCGAAGACAGCTTCGGCGTTACCGTTTCAAACGAAGATATTTCGGCGATCGCAACGGTCAAGGAGCTTATCGCTTACATTGAGCTAAAAAAGTAACAGATACAGAGAAAGAGGATGCTTTATCGGCATCCTCTCTTTGCTTTTTCAGTATATAATCTGACAAAATCGGTTTTCGCGTCCGTGTAACCGTCACGGTTATGTTCGTATCTGTGCCAAAGCTCAATTTTAAGCTTTTCATATTCCTTTGCTGTTTCGGGGTGATTATTCAGATAATCACGAAAATATATTTTCGTCGCTGTCACCCTTCAGCCGCAGATGATAGTGAAACACCCTGTCTGCAAAGCCGTTTTCCGTATATCCCTTATTCAGAGATATGCGGTTTTCTTTTTTGCTCGTACAGATTCTTCCCGACTGCACCAGTGTATTACATATTATATCCATATTATAGGCACTGTTGGTTTCGATAAGAATATCCACAATGTTTTTTGCGGCTATATCCTTAACGGCTGTACTGCCGATATGACTGATAATAACGGGAACGTCGTTGGGGATAAGGTCTGATAATTCCTTCTTTTCTTCCCCAAACCAATCTGCCCATTCATCTTTATTGGGTACAAGAAAAATCGGGAAGAGCTGTCACAGTTCCTCAAGAGATATTTCTTCAAGTTTCATATTTTTACCATAATACCCTCAGCAGGAAGAAGTCCGCTTTTTTGAGTATGGGCATTTTCCATACAATTTTCCATAATGCGGAAATAAGTGCCTTTGACATTGCTTTGACCTCTTCACCGTCTGTTTCATCTGCGGAGAAGAGAACTTTTTCAAAGTTTTCCGCAAGTCCTTCACAGTTTTCGGGTAAAAGCTCCTTTTCGTTCAGAAGTGCGAAAAATTCAAGGTATGAATAATTGACTTTGTCGTTGTAGGCGAATTGCCATACCTGGACAAGGTGCTTGTATCTGTTATTGAGATTAACGCGGTTTTTCTTTGTATAGAATCCTTTATGACGCTTGATTACCAGCAGGAAAAGACGCAGGAAATATACGCCTCTGATGAGGTACCAGACTGCAAGCCCCAGAGCGGCAAGCTTTGCGGTGGTGTTTTCCGCATTCATCTGCCTTACCTTTTCAATCATATCACGGGGCAGGGAGGTAAGGGAGTTTGGACCCGAGAAAATCTCCGCCAGCAGATTCCGTCCGCTGTCTGCCGAGGGTGCGGTGGTGGCTTCTACGGGAATCCAGCCGATGCCGTCCCTGTATATTTCCACCCATGCGTGTCCGGAATAGTCGGGAACGGCTACCGCCGAAACGAAGGGCTCGGTCTTATAGTACGCTTCGACCCATTGCGTAACGTCCTCATCCTCAACCATGGTTGAATTAAAGAAGTCTTCTCTGTCTATGGCGTATCCTTCAACGTATCTTGCGGGAATGCCCAGATATCTGAATATGAGCGTAACGGCAGAGGCAAAGTGCTGACAGTAGCCCTTCTGACTGCCCATGAGGAAATAATTGATGTAATCTTCGCCGTAGGGGACCTTGCCCGGCTTGAGGGTGTATTCAAAGTCGCCTTCAAGCGAGGAAATTACCTTTTCTACCGCATCCTCGTCATCCGGCCCGATTTTGTAAACGTCACAGAATTTCTTGACGGCTTCATAGTTTTCTTCGGGAACGGTAAGAGCGTTTTCATAGGCATCACGGCGTATTGTTTCAGCCGTTCCGGCATCCGTTTCGGTGAGAGCGGTGTAATCCTCCGGCTCCTTGTCAATCATATAGAAGGTATAATACTGGGTGTCGTTGGCGGTTGTACCCGCATCCTCCTTCAGGGTTAATTCGCCCGAGGTGGTGTATTCGTGAATATCATCCTCAATAAGTGAATAATAGGGAATGTCAAGGGGATATTTCATCAGCTCGTAATCAACGACCTTGATTCCGATTTTATGCTTTGAAAGACATACGCTTCTGTCGGTTTCAAAGTCCTTTTTAAGCTTGTTTGCCGTGTAGTTGAAGCGCTTTTCCGCTTCCTCGTTATCGTGGGGAGGAATCCAGCACATATTGTAGGAATCATAGTCGTAACCAACGAAGTTCCTCAGATAAAGACGGTCCACTCTCGGATTGACCACGGTGACCTTCAGGTCGGTCCTGCCGTCAAAGGTAATCTGCGAGGCATTTGACAGAGCACCCGGGTCATCACCGCTTCTGGTACGCGACCACATGGCGCTCATACCGTAGGAGAGGAAATTCTTGACCACACGCTCCGTGCTGTCCTTGACCTTATCCGTTCTGAGATTTAACTCAAAATTCTGATTGGGTATTGCCACGAAAACGAGTCCCGTGACTGCAAGTATCAGACCAAGCCACACTCCGGCAATATTTGCAAGGTTATTTGAGTCGGTGACGAAGCCGTATCTGTGTCGGTGCTTTTTTATTGTTGACTCGCTTACCATTTTACGGGTAAGTCCGTCGTAGCCGCCCGAGAAGTTTATGGCTGCCGTAAGTATCCACGAGGAAACAACAAGCAGCATGGCGGGCTTGGATGTGTCATAGTTGAAATACATGCCGAACTGAGCTATGGGGAAGGTAAGACAGAACAGCCCCCGCAGACTCATTTTTTCTGAAACCACAATATTTATCAGTATCATCATTGCAACTGCAATGGCACAAAGGGCGAAGCTCATTGCCGTGAATTCATCTTCAAACCTTACATTGAATTCTCTCAGGAACGGCAGGTCCTCCTTGGTGTCAATGTAGCTGAGAATGTTGTTCCTCAAAGCACTGATACCGCTGTTGATTATATTGAAGCCGCCGAAGGCCATAAGTATCACACCCACCAGAATAATCAGGTAGGTTGCTATTTTGACCCTGTGACTTGTATACATAAACGAAAGCACAAGGGAGCCGACAATGCAGGTCACAAGCAGCGGCATTATGGTGACTTCCAGATGAAAAGCGGTAATGATACAGTCAATTGAGCCGAAGGTACCGCCGAAAAGGATAAGGGCGTTGATTATGTACTTGAGAAAAGGATATCTGTCCTTTTCCGCTTTCAGCTCAGATGAAAAGTATATACCGGTTGCGGCAGCCAGCAGGTCACGCTCGTTTTGCATTTTTCGCTCTTTTTTTCTTTTTATATTGTCTCTGATGCTCAAAGACATATCAATGCAACACGCTCCTTATAGGTGCCTATTTTTTTGCTTTCATCATATCCGCCGAAGGAAGGAGAGGTAAAATAGATTGCCATATCGCCCTTGCCTCTTTCCTCTTCGCGGTAGTGTTCATATGCGAAATAATCCGTGTAGGTTGACATAAGATACATCTGATGCAGGGCTTCCTCAAGGTCCTCCTGCTCTGATACGGTTTCCGTAAGGAATCTGCCGGTCTCAATATCGTACCACTGAACGCGGAATACCATATCCATATCCAGTAGCTTGACTGCGGCGGAATAGAATGCGGTGATGAGCTCGTCAAGGAAGCCCACCTCTTCGCTGTCGCGGCGAAGCTCCACGAGAAGAGTCAGAGTCCTGTTATACTGCTGTTCATATTCCTTTACGTAAAGCTCATCGTGCTTTGCGCTGATTTTCCAGTTGACCTTCTGCATTCTGTCGCCGGGGACAAATTCGCGGAATTCCTTGATTTGCGTAACGTCGTCAACCGAATATCCGCTGTCATTATCCTGGTCGTCACCCTCCGTGAAGGTGTCCTCGATTACGTTCATAATTACGTCCGATTCCGTGGGGATTACGTATACGTCGTCTTCACAGTTGAATTTTCGTCTGAAGGTGAACAGCCCCAGATAATCCTGCATTCTGATTTCAAGCCCGGATACGCCTATTTTGCCCGCATAGACGGAATTGACGCTCCAGTGATACGTGTTTTTGCCTGCTCTTACGGGCAGGGTAACGCATTGAAGCTCGTCGTTGGGGTAGTAATGGTTTTCAACGGTAAAATCAAAATGTACGCCCGGCAGGGGGAGACTGGTACTGTTGTTGAGAACGAAATCAATGGGTACGTCGTTTTTGCTTCCTACGGTGAGGACGGGAGAATTAATCTGAATGTCAAATCTGTTCCACACGTATTTTGAAACGCAGCAGCTCAGCAGAGGCATCAATGCCACTACCAACATAAGATAAAAGAAAAAGAAATTATGGTAAAACAGAAGCAGTATCGCGGCAATAAGCAGTACGAAACCGTATTTTATTCTGTTTTTTACCGTCATACTACCGCCCCTTTCCGATTGACGCAGGATTTATTTTGTGATTGAAGGCATTTTTACCGAGGATACGATCTCTTTGATTATATCCTCCTCGGTGCGTCCGGATGCCTTTGCCTTGGCGCTGAGTGTTACGCGGTGAGGTGCCGTGAGAGGAATAACGTCAATTATATCTTCGGGTATAACGTAATCCCTCTTTTTGAGGAAGGCGTTTGACCTTGCCATTCTGAGTATGGCCTTTGTTCCTCTGGGACTAATACCGCTTTTGAGCCACTGACTCTGTCTCGATTCAAGAGAAACGGCGGCAATGTAATCGTAGATACAGTCCTCTACGTGGAGGTCGTTGATGTATTCCTGCATCTCAATTATTTCATCAAGCGTGATAATGGGAGAAATGTAGTCCATCTGACTGTTGTTTTCATTTTTGAGCATAATTGCTTCGTTTTCCGCATCGGGATAGCCCATGGAGAGCTTGACCATGAATCTGTCAAGCTGGGATTCGGGAAGCTTCTGGGTACCGGCGGAGCCCAGAGGATTCTGGGTCGCGATTACAAAGAAGGGAGAGGGAATGGGATGGGTAACTCCGTCAACCGTTACCTTTCCTTCCTCCATTACTTCAAGGAGTGCGGACTGAGTCTTGGGTGAAGTGCGGTTGATTTCGTCTGCAAGGAAGAGGTTGCACATTACCGCGCCCTCTCTGTATTCAAATTCATTCGTCTGCTTGTTGAACATGGAAAATCCCGTAACGTCCGAGGGCAGGGTATCCGTGGTGAACTGCATACGCTTATACCCGAGAGACAGAGTTTTTGAAAATGCCAGAGCAAGAGTCGTTTTTCCTACTCCGGGGATATCCTCAAGCAGTACGTGTCCGCCGGAAAGAACGGTCATGAGTATTGCCTCGATGACATCATCCTTGCCGAAAATTACCTTCTTTATTTCCTGTCTTACTTTTTCAAGCTTTTCCTGTATTCCATTTTTATTCATAAACTGCACCTGCTTTCCTATGATATTTATATAATAATTTTTTGTCTAATGCAATAAGCAATGCAAAATATTTACAAAATGTACGGAATTTACTCACCGTACTCAATTTGTATAATTGACACGGACGGCTTTCCGGTAGTAAAATCATAGAAAAGAGTATGAAGAGGGAGAAAATATATGCTTTTGCTGCGTTTGTTCAGAAAGGGCTTTCATATCGGCGGGCTATTTTCCAAAAAGTTCAGCACCGTTCCGTTTGCCGGAGCCACAAAATACGTTTCGTATAAGAACGGCACGCGTACCTTTCTGTACGCCAATTATGATATTTCAAAAAAGATAACGCCCTGGGATTTTCTGGCACTGATCGTTCTCGTTCCGATTATACTGGCGAATATCGTGATGATGTTTACCTCCGTTTCCCATCCCCGCAAGCTTACGGGAACAGATAAGAATATTATCATAGACGACAGAGCGTCTGTTTTTGATATGACCGGAGGTCTTGAGTCAAGTCTTAACAGCTTCCTTAAGAAAACCGGCATCACTCCCGCGGTAATCACCGTCAATAACGAGGACTGGAGGAGTGACTATTCCGACTTTAAGGACTATGTGCGCGTACTGTATGAGACCGAATTTGACGACGAATCCCACTGGCTTATCGTTTATTCAAGGTCAAAGAAATCCGCATTGTTTGATGATTGGAACTGGGCGGCGGCCCAGGGAAAAGATACGGATAAAATCCTGACCGATAAAATCTGGAGTCAGTTTTCCGAATCCATGCAGAGTCATCTTTCGGATAACACACAATTCACCGTCAGCTCGGCGATTTCCCGTTCCTTTACGGATATTCTTCCCGTTGTAATGAAAACAGAGGTTTTCGGTATGGGACTTTTCTTTACAGGAGCAATGCTTGTCTTTTTGCTGGCAATATGTTATTTCCTGTTCAAGCCGCAGATAAGGTCTCTTAAATATAACGATGCCGTGGTTTGTCCCCTTGTAGTTACGGAGGATAACTGTGAAAAATGCGGCGGTATCTACGTTGTGGGCACCTGCAGTATCTGCCCCCATTGCGGCGCGAAGCTGAAGCCCCACGTTTACACAGAAGAAGAAAAAAATGCGGTAGCTGCATTTGCCGCCATATCAAAAAAACAATAATAACGACATATACAAAATCAATCCGTATTTCCCCTGCGATTTATCTAATACGACAACTTGACACGCAGGGGTAATACTGATATACTGTTTACGGTACTTTAAGGACGGTCCCGAGAGGCCGCTAAGGACTGCATATTCACAGACGGGATAGTTATATCCATCAGTATGTCATTTGCTGCTTTCCTTAGCGGGAAGGCAGCTTTTTTCTTTTTTTGCCTCTCTGCGTTCACTGAAACACGGTTAATTTCGCCTCATAGCAGCCGCCTGCTTCGTTGCCCTCAATCGGAATACACAAAGTATTCCTCATTCGGTCGCCTTGCATCCGACTGCTCTGAGACAAAATATGATTACAGAATACTAATGAAGGGATAATATTATGAACACACTTTTCAAAAACGCAAATGTTTATATTGACGGTGTTTTCAGCCGTATTGACCTCTCTGTCTGTGACGGTGTTGTTGCCTTCGGCTCCCGTGATATTTTCTATGACAGAATTATTCCCTCAGATTCATATACCGTATTACCCGGTTTTACCGATGTGCATGTGCATTTCCGTGAGCCGGGTTTTTCTTATAAAGAAACGATAGCGAGCGGTTCTCTTGCGGCGGCGCACGGCGGATATACCGCGGTATGTACGATGCCCAATCTGAAGCCCGCTCCCGATACTCTCTCCAACCTGAGAGCCCAGCTCTTCGCCATTGATAATGATGCGGTAATCAAGGTTATTCCCTACGGAACAATCACCCTTGAGGAAAAGGGGGAGGTCCTTTCCGAAATGGATAAGATACATCCCTTTGTTGCGGGCTTTTCGGATGACGGCAGGGGAGTCCAGAGCGGTGAAATGATGAAGTCCGCAATGCTTAAAGCAAAGTCGCTGAATAAAATCATCGCGGCACATTGCGAGGATAATTCACTGCTTTTCGGCGGATATATCCACGACGGCGTTTACGCAAAACGGCACGGACACAGAGGAATCTGCTCCGAATCGGAATGGAAGCAGATTGAAAGAGACATTGCTCTCGCGGAGGAAACGGGATGCTCCTATCACGTGTGCCATATTTCAACCGGAGAGAGCGTTGAGCTTATCCGCAAAGCTAAGGCGAGAGGCGTTGATATCACCTGCGAAACGGGCCCACACTACCTTGTGCTTGACGAAAACGATTTGCAGGAGGACGGCAGATTCAAAATGAATCCTCCGCTCAGAAGCACCGAAGATCGGCTTGCCCTCGTTGAAGGTATCCTTGACGGCACGATTGATATGATTGCCACAGACCATGCTCCTCATTCTGCGGAGGAAAAGGGCAGGGGACTTGAAAAAAGTCTTATGGGTGTTGTGGGAATCGAGACCGCTTTTCCCGTTATGTACACCCACTTTGTGAAGACGGGTAAAATCACGATAAAAAAGCTTATGGAGCTTCTTCATTACAATCCGTGCAGTAGATTTAAGATAGATAATTCTTTTGAAGAAGGAAAGAAAGCGAATTTTACGGTTTTTGCACTTGATGAAGAATATGAAATAAATCCGGAGAAATTTCTGTCAGCAGGCAGGGCAACACCCTTTGCGGGAAACAGAGTTTACGGTAAATGTATGATGACCTTCTGTGAAGGTACCGAAGCGTATATTGACCCGTCACTCCGGGAAAGGACGGCAGAATGAAACAGAGTATTTTCACCGTTGAAGAAAACAGAAAGCTTACCGCAGACGTAATGCTTCTGCGTCTTTTGGGCGACACCTCCGATATCACGGCGGCGGGTCAGTTCGTAAACGTAAAGCTTAACGGACTGTATCTTCGCAGACCGATTTCCGTCTGTGATGTTGAAGATAACGTTCTTACCTTGATTTACAAAATCGTGGGAGAGGGAACGGAATATATGGCGTCTCTCGCTCCGGGAGCGAAGCTTGACCTTCTCACGGGTCTCGGAAACGGTTACGACCTTTCCGTTTCAGGTAACAATCCCGTTGTAATCGGCGGCGGCGTAGGCGTTCCTCCCATGTATAATCTTGCAAAGCGCCTTATTGCTCAGGGCAAAGAGGTTACCGCAATCCTCGGATTCAACAAAAAAGAAGAAATCTTCTTTGAAGATGAATTCAAAGCACTCGGCTGTAAAACGGTAGTTGCAACTGCCGACGGCTCTTACGGTGTAAAGGGCTTCGTTACGGATGCACTCAGGGATATCGGATATTCCTATTTCTATACCTGCGGTCCCGAGCCCATGCTCAAAGCCGTTTACCGTGCTTCCTCTACCTCGGGACAGTTCAGCTTTGAACGAAGGATGGGCTGCGGTTTCGGCGCGTGTATGGGATGCTCCTGCAAGACCATTACGGGCAACAAGAGAATCTGTAAGGAAGGCCCCGTACTCGTAAAGGAGGATATCTTATGGGAAGAATGAGCGTAAATCTTTGCGGAATTGAAATTGACAATCCCGTTATCCCCGCATCGGGCACTTACGGCTTCGGCTATGAATTTGCGGAGCTTTACGATATAAATATGCTCGGTACGTTTTCCTTCAAGGGCACCACAAGTCAGCCCCGTTTCGGAAACGCATCACCCAGAATCGCGGAAACACCTTCGGGTATGCTCAACGCCGTCGGGCTTCAGAATCCGGGTGTTGAGAAAGTAATAAGCGAGGAGCTCCCGAAGCTTGCGAAGGTATTTCATAAGCCGGTTATGGCAAATGTCAGCGGATTTGCCGTTGACGAATATACCGAGGTCTGCTCAAAGCTTGACAAAGAACCTCAGGTTGGTTGGCTGGAGGTAAATATCAGCTGTCCCAACGTCCACGGAGGCGGTATGAGCTTCGGAACTTCTCCCGAACAGGCGGCGGCAGTCACAAAGGCGGTCAAAGCGGTCACGACAAAGCCCGTTATCATGAAGCTTTCTCCAAACGTTACGGATATCGTATCCATTGCAAAGGCGTGCGAGGAAGCGGGTGCGGACGGTATTTCTCTCATAAACACGATGCTGTCAATGAGAATTGACCTTAAAAGCAGAAAGCCCCTTCTTGCAAACGTGACCGGCGGACTTTCGGGCCCCGCGGTTTTCCCCATAGCCGTCAGAATGGTTTATCAGGTCTCAAAGACGGTAAAAATTCCCGTCGTGGGACTCGGCGGAGTAAGCAGTGCGCAGGACGTCATTGAAATGATGATGGCAGGTGCGACCGCGGTGCAGGTGGGTGCGGCAAATCTTGTCAATCCCTTTGCCTGCAAGGAGATAATCGAAAATCTTCCCGCCGTTATGGACAAATACAAAATAGACAATCTTGAAAATATAATCGGAGGTGCTCACTGATGGGTAAGGACGTAATCATCGCCTGCGACTTTGCAAGCGCTCAGGCAACGTACGATTTTCTTGACAAATTCACGGAGGAAAAGCCCTTTGTAAAAATCGGTATGGAGCTTTTTTATGCCGCAGGTCCCGAAATCGTAAGAGAAATCAAAAAAAGAGGTCATAAGATTTTCCTTGACCTCAAGCTTCACGACATTCCCAATACCGTAAAGAAGTCAATGGCTGTTCTCAGCTCTCTTGACGTGGATATCTGCAATCTTCATGCAGGCGGCGGTATTGACATGATGAAGGGCGCTCTTGAAGGCCTTACAAGACCCGATGGCACAAGACCCCTGCTCATTGCGGTTACAATGCTCACATCCCTTGATCAGGACAGAATCACAAATCAGCTTCTTATCAAAGAACCCATAGCCGACGTTGTAATGAAATATGCTTCCAATGCAAAGCAGGCAGGCCTTGACGGTGTTGTATGCTCACCCCTTGAAGCAGGCAAGGTACACGATACCTGCGGTAAGGATTTCTTCACGGTCACACCCGGCATACGCTTTGCAGACGGTGACGTGGGTGACCAGCAGAGAGTTACCACCCCCGCAAAGGCAAAGGAAATCGGCTCGGATTACATAGTGGTAGGCAGACCCATTACGGCGGCGGAAGACCCCGTTGCCGCTTACAGAAGATGTGTTTCGGAATTTGTTGACTGATATAAGGAGGAAAAAGAAATGCAGAAATTAATAGCAAAGGATTTACTTTCAATCGGTGCGGTATTTTTCAGACCCGACGAGCCCTTCACGTGGGCAAGCGGAATCAAAAGCCCCGTTTACTGTGACAACAGACTTACACTTACCTCTCCCGACGTGAGAACGGACGTTGAAAACGGACTTGCTCAGCTCATCAGGGAGAATTATCCCGATGCCGAGGTGCTTATGGGTACTTCGACCGCAGGTATTGCCCACGCCGCAATCACCGGCCATATTCTCGGTCTCCCCATGGGCTACGTCCGTTCGGGCGCAAAGGACCACGGCAGACAGAATCAGATTGAGGGCAAGCTTGAAAAAGGACAGAAGGTCGTCGTTGTTGAAGACCTTATTTCTACCGGCGGCAGTGTTATCGAGGTAGTCAACGTTCTTCGTGAGGCAGGTGCCGACGTTCTCGGTATCGTCAGCATTTTCACCTACGGCATGCAGAAGGGTCTTGACAGACTTGCTGCGGCAGAGGTTAAGAATATTTCCCTTACCAACTTTGACGTTATCGCCGAAGTAGCCGCAGAAGAGGGCTACATTAAGAAAGAAGACATTGAAAAACTCATTAAGTTCCGCAACAATCCATCTGATGAAAGCTGGATCGGAGGCAATAAATAATGAAAAGTCTTATCAGTATTCTTGATTTATCAACAGAAGAAATTGATGAGCTGATTGCAAAGGCAAACGATATCATCGCGAATCCCGTAAAGTATCAGGATGCCTGTGCCCATAAGAAACTTGCCACACTTTTCTATGAGCCTTCCACCAGGACCCGTCTCAGCTTTGAGGCGGCAATGTTGGAGCTGGGAGGAAGTGTACTCGGTTTCTCCGAGGCGAACAGTTCATCTGCGGCAAAGGGCGAAAGCGTAGCCGATACGGCAAAGACGGTAAGCTGTTATGCCGATATCATCGCCATGCGTCATCCCAAGGAGGGCGCTCCCTTCGTGGCTTCGCAGAATGCAACGATTCCCGTGATCAATGCAGGTGACGGCGGTCACAATCATCCTACCCAGACTCTTACCGACTTGCTGACGATCCACAGAGAGAAAGGCACCTTTGATAATCTCACCATCGGCTTCTGCGGAGACCTCAAATTCGGCAGGACCGTTCATTCGCTCATTGAAGCGTTAAGCAGATACAATAACATCAAGGTCGTGCTTATCTCTCCCGTTGAGCTGAAATTACCCAGCTATATCAAAAAGGACGTGCTCAAGGCAAAGGGAATCTCCTACGTTCAGACTACCTCACTTGAGGAAGCGATTCCCGACCTTGACATACTCTATATGACGAGAGTTCAGCGCGAGCGTTTCTTCAACGAGGAGGATTACCTCCGTCTGAAGGATACCTACATTCTTGACACGGCAAAGATGAAGCTTGCAAAGCCCGACCTTGCGGTAATGCATCCGCTGCCCAGAGTAAACGAGATTTCCGTAGCCGTTGACTCGGACCCCAGAGCGTGCTACTTCAAGCAGGTGCTTAACGGCAAATATATCCGTATGGCACTTATCCTTAAACTTCTTGAGGAGGCCTCAAAATGAATATAGATTCAATTCAGAACGGAGTCGTTATTGACCATATCACCGCCGGATGCGGAATGAAGCTTTACGACCTGCTCGGTCTCGATAAGCTTGACTGCTCGGTCGCAATCATCAAAAACGTCCATTCCGGAAAAATGGGCAAAAAGGATATAATCAAGATTGATGCCGATATTCCCATTGACTTTGACGTCATCGGATTTGTTGACCCCGGCGTTACCCTTGACTTTATCAAGGACGGCGTAAGAGTTGACAAGAAAAACGTTGACCTTCCCGAGAAGCTCAAGGGCGTAATCAAATGCCATAATCCCAGATGCATCACCTCAACCGAGCAGGAGCTGCCCCATGTCTTCAAGCTCACCGACAGAGAAAAGAAGATTTACAGATGTATCTACTGCGAAACCAAAGCAAACATCTGATTCCGCGGAGGATTAGGCGCAGAACGAAAAGCAAAAATACACACGATACAAAAAAGCACTCATCCACAGATGGGTGCTTTTATTTCTCTATACCAATATGGCAGAGGTCGTTGATTATCATACGGATATGTGCTTTTTGTTCGGAAGTAAGACCGGCGGTGTTAATAATGTTATCGGAGCTCCTGCCGAGGAGAGCGTCTGTTGAAACCCTGAAGTAATCCGCAAGCTTTACGAGCATATCGATTGAGGGCTGAACGTTATCGTTTTCCCAGTTTGAAACACATTGCTTTGATACACCCAATGCTTTGGCAAGATCAACCTGATTCAATCCGTGCGCCAGACGCAGGGCGCGTATATTGTCATTTAACATATTCTGCTCCTAAAGTCCATCATTTATATACAAATATACAGCACTTATTGACAATATAAAAATACTATTGTATATTAATAATTGACTGACAGTATTTCCGTATCGAAGAAATGCTTTCGGAAGCAAATGATTCAGTTCAGAAAATAATGAAAAATCCGGAGGGTCAATTGATATGAAAACAACAAAGAAAATCTTATCTCTTTTACTCTGCACAATTATGATTTTCGGCTCTGTCGCCATCGGCGGTGACGGATTTGCTGAGGTGCTTGATTTGCTTACCGTTAAAGCAAGTGCGGAAAATATAGCAAGTGGTACTTGCGGAGATAACCTGACATGGAAGCTTGATTCAAATGGTGTGCTTACTATTAAAGGTACTGGGGAATTATTTTACCAAGCCTCATCAAGCTATCCTTGGTATTCAATAAGTGAGTCTGTACATAAAGTTGTAATTGAAATTGGTGTTACAAGTATAGGGGCGTTTGCATTTTATCATTGCACCAAACTTGAAAGCATTTTTATATCGGATAGTATTACGAGCATAGGATTAAATGCATTTACTACCGATGATATTTATTATACTGGTTCAGAAGAACAAAAAAATGAAATATCAGACAAAGGAATGAATGAAGGAAAATGGCAGTTTAATCACTCTCATGATGATGTTTATACTGAAAATGTCATAAATGCAACATGCACCAAATCAGGTAGTAAAAAACACGTATGTGTATGTGGATACAGTTACAATATAACAATTCCCGCTTGTCACGATTACATCGACCACGAGGCGAAAGCGCCCACCTGCGAGGGAATCGGTTGGGAAGCATATCAGACCTGTTCAAGGTGTGACTACAACTCGTATAAGGAAATCTCGGCTCTCGGTCACGATTATGTAAATCACAAAGCAAAAGCGCCTACCTGCGATGAAGTCGGCTGGGATGCGTATCAGACCTGTTCAAGATGTGATTACACATCATACAAGGAGCTGTCTGCTCTCGGTCACGATTATGTTGACGGCATTTGCACACACTGTAAGGATAAGACTCCCGAACGTGCTTTATGTGATGCAAAAGCGGAAGCAAAATCCGAGCTTGAAGAAGCAAAGAAGAACGCTGTATCAGATGAAGCAAAGAAAGCGATAGAGGATGCTGTCAAGGCCATTGATGAATCAATAAGTATCAACGAAATTACCGGCATAAAAGCAGATACTTTAATTGTCGCAGCAGATGCCGATAAAGCACTTGCCGATGCAAAATCAAGTGCAAAATCAGCCCTCACGGAAGCAAAGAAAAATGCCGTATCCGATTATGCAAAATCTGCGATAGACAATGCAATCAAGGCGATTGACGGTAAAACAAGTTTAAATGCCGTTGAAACGGAAAAAACCAATGCAATAAACTATGCATTGAGCGCAGACAAATCCCTTGCCGATGTAAAATCCGAAGCGAAAGCCGAGCTTATTGAAGCAAAGAAAAACGCAAAGACCGATGAGCAGAGAAAAGCCGCGGATGAAGCAATATCGGCTATCGACAATGCAACGAATTTCTCGGATATTTCATTGATAAAAAATGATGCATTAAAAGAAATCGGAAAAGATATCTTTGCGAGCATAAAAATCAACGTTGCCCCGGCGGAAACCCATGATTTCAGAACGATAGTAACAATCAAAGCAACCGCAACCAATGTTCCCGACGGATATATTCTTGCACTGTACGTCGGTGACAAGGTAATAAAGGGCACGAATAAAGAGGTCAGCTGTGAATACGGTGAGCTGAAATCAAATATCAAGTATTACGTTAAGATTGTGGATAAAAACGGCACTGTTCAGAAGAACGCAGACGGGAAGGAACTTTCATCGGAAAGCGCGGTAAATGTAAATAAAAACTTCTTTACAATCATCATCGCATTCTTCAAGGGCATTTTCGGCACACTTCCGAAAGCCGTGATAAAACCGCAGTAAAACAATAAAGGCACTATCCGAAGCGGATAGTGCCTTTTTATTTACGTATTATCTTTTTCAACCTTGAAGCGGTTCATATATCCGTCAAGGGTCTTCTGCCATTCCTCTGCGTGCATTTTTTCGATGCATTTCGTTCTGTACTGTGAATAAACCTCGTCGCCCAAGGATGAAAGACTTTCTTTCCTTACGGCAAACAGACAGTCACCGTATATGATGACCTTTACCGTGTTTTCCGGCTGTGCCGATACCGAATCATAAAAGCCGGAAGGGTAACCGTCCGAATCCGCCGAAATTACGACCGTACCGCCGGGGGAATAGCCCGCAATACCGCACTGGTTGTTGAATTCCTCGGAGTTTGAGCCCGATGCGGCGGCAATGCTTCCGAATTTTTCAATAAGCTGCTGCTTTTCCTCTTCGCTTATGCTGACTCCGTCTCCCGCCGTAAAGTAAGCGCAGACGGAACGGAAGGCACAGTATTCGGATTTGTAGAATGCCTGGATTTTCTTTTCGCCCTCCGTGTTTGAGGTGCCCTTGTCGTAAAGATGGCTGAATATTACTTCCTCGCATACTTCGGATGTGAAAACCTTGGTGAGAGTCTGCTTCGTAACGCCGATTTTTTCATAATGTTCTTTGGCTCTTATCCAGTAATTATTGACCTTGTTTGCGATTTCAACCTTTTCCGGGATGGTCAGAGAGAGCCCCATTCCGACAAATTCGGTATTGATTGCAAGGTATCTGATGCACAGCTCACGCACGGCGTTTTTTGTCTTTTTGCCGCTTGCTTTTGCATTATCGGCGAGCGCGTAGTCACCGGGTCTGCCCAGCACCTTATCAAGGTAATAGTCATAGATTTCCCTGCTTATTTCCGTGCCGGAAATGACCAGAGCCGGTTTATCGCTCTTAAAAATAATCAGTTCGCACCCGCTGAAGGTCATCAGAATCATTATGACCGCCAACACCGGAGAAATGAATTTTTTCATGATATTCTCCCGTTTTCAGAAAATTACCCGTATATTATATCACAAAAATGTGAGATTATCAATTGAGCGGACATATAAAAATAAAACAAAAACCTCTTTACAACCGCATACAAACCTCTGTATAATATAAAATGTATTACCATCCCTGTATATGAGGTGATTTCATGGAAAAAATAAGACTTGAAATTGCGGGCGAATATTATAACATCGCCACGGATAACGACCTTGACTATACGGCACAGCTTGCTTCCGAGATCGATGAAAAGATTATGGATATCGTAAGGTCAAGCGGCCGTATCTCCGTCACTCAGGCGGCGGTGCTCACCGTACTCGAATATGCGGACAGCTATAAGAAATCCGAAGCAAACTGCGAAAATCTGAGAAGTCAGATTCAGGCGTATCTTGAGGATGCCGCAAGAGCCAAGAGCGAAGCGGAGCTGGCAAAGCGTGAGGTGGCACGCCTTACAAAGGAAATCAAATCCGCAAAGACAAAGAAAAAAGATGACTGAGATTCTTGCTCCCGCGGGAAGCTTTGATGCCCTCGTTGCCGCTGTCAGATGCGGTGCCGACGCGGTTTACCTCGGCGGCAAGGCATTCAACGCCAGACGGAATGCGTCAAATTTCTCCCGCGAAGAACTGGAAAAAGCCGTTGATTACTGTCACAAACGCGGTGTGAAGGTTTATGTTACCCTCAACACGCTCATCAGTGACGGTGAACTTGAAACGGCATATAAGGAGATAGAGAGCATCTGCCTTGCAGGTGCCGATGCCTTTATCGTTCAGGACCCGGGCGTTGCCCGTCTGATTAAAGAAATCTGTCCCTCAATGCCTCTGCACGCCTCCACACAGATGAGCGTTCAGAGTGAGTACGGAGTGAAGCTGCTTGAAAATCAGGGATTTTCCAGAGTGGTCGTTCCGAGAGAACTTTCCGAAAAAGAAATAAAAAACATTTCCGACAACTCGGATATTGAGATAGAGTATTTCGTACACGGAGCCCTGTGTATGTGCGTATCCGGGCAGTGCCTTATGAGCAGTATGCTCGGCGGCAGAAGCGGCAACAGAGGCCTCTGCGCTCAGCCCTGCCGTTTGCCTTTCGGTGTCAATTCAAAGGGCGGACACAACCTCAGTTTGAAGGATTTGTCGCTCATTGACAGAATCCAGTCCCTTGAGAAAGCGGGAGTGGATTCACTCAAGATAGAAGGCAGGATGAAACGGCCGGAATACGTTGCCGCCGCGGTTACCGCCTGCAAAAATACAATCAACAATACTCCGGATAAATCGGTTACCGATGCGCTTGAAGCAGTCTTTTCTCGTTCGGGATTTACGAGCGGATATTTTGACGGCAGACCCGGGCGTTATATGTTCGGCATAAGAACAAAGGAAAACGTGGAAAGCTCCTCTGCCGTCCTTGATACGCTTTCCCACCTTTACGATAATGAAAATCCGCTGCTTCCCGTAAGTATGACTTTTACCATGAAGAGGGGAGAATATCCCGTTTTAAGTGCTGAGTGCGGTGAGTATGAGGCAAGAGCCGTTTCGCAGGTAATGCCTTCGGATGCTCTGAATAAAGAGATCACCGCCGATGATGCCCGTGCCCGCCTTTCAAAATGCGGCGGTACGCAGTTTTATTGTACAGACGTTAAATGTGAAATTGACGGCGGACTTAATCTTCCGGCATCTGTTATCAACGGTCTGCGCCGTGACGCACTTTCCTCTCTTGAAGAGAAAATCGCGGATAAGCCCGCGGCTGAAATAAAGGCCTTCACCTTTGAAAAAAAGGAACATATTTCGCAGGGCAGAAAGCTTTTCGTCAGATTCCTTGACGAGGAGAGTATACCCGATAATCTGACGGAAGTTGACAGGGCAGTCGTTCCTCTCGACACCTCCGACAAAGCAATAGAATCCCTTGTGTCACAAGGCATTGAGGTCGCCTCTGAGATTCCCGTCAACGTATTTTCAAACGGTAAGAAATATATTGAAGAGCTTAAAAGACACAAAACGCTGGGCGTTTCCCTTGCGGTTGCCTGCAATCTTGACGGTGTTGAAATCGCAAAGCAGGCGGATATGCCATTCTGCGCGGGGCTTGGTACCAATATATACAATTCCGTTTCCCTTGACTTCTTTGAAAAGCTGGGGGCGATTGATTGCCTGATTTCCTGCGAAAATTCCCTTTCGGAAATTTCACATCTCGGCGGAGATATTCCGAGAGGCATCATCGTTTACGGCAGGATTCCGCTTATGGTGACAAGAAACTGTCCCGTTAAGAATAAACTGACCTGCGGTGAATGTGAGAGGAAAAGCGAACTGGTTGACAGAATGGGCATCCGTTTTCCCGTAAGGTGTAAATACGGCTGCAGCTATATTCTCAATTCAAGGCCCGTCTGTATGTATGACAGACTCGGCGAAATAAGAAACACGGATTTTGATTTGCTATATTTCACAACGGAGAGTAAAGACGAATGTCTTGAAATCATACGTGAATATAAAGAGGGAAAGCATCCCTCATACGAATATACAAGGGGACTTTACAACAGAACGGTATTATAAATCTGTGAGGAAATAAAATGAAAGAACGGGGCTATGAAAAAAAATCTTTTCACGGTCGTCAGGGCGGAAAGCTTTCCGAAAACGTCTGTAAAAAGCTGAATAAAAAAGGGCTTTCCACAGACGGACTCATATTCTCGTGTGTCGGGGATATGACCCGCGACGCCTGCTATTGCGATGCATGGATTTTCTTTGACGAAAAGGGCCTGTATATCGCAACCGGCAAAGAAAAGATTGTAAAATCGAAGCACGGTCACAAACACCTTGAGCCGGAAATTATAATTGATGAAATCGTTTCAATACCTGCTGAAGATATTGACTGCCTTGAGGCAGAGCAATATACCTCAACGGGTCGGCTTGTTGCGTCAAAAGACGGTGTGCAGAGTCCCCTCGTTTATTTCTCGTTAGGCAAAGCCGGTGCCTTTGCAAATTTCTGCAAGGCGTATAATTCATACAAGGAAACGGGTAAGGCGGAAATACCCACGGAGGATGAGCCCGAAGGAAACAAATGCGAAAAATGCGGCAAGCCCTGCCCTTCCGGCAAAAAATTCTGCCGCAAGCACGAAAAAAACAAGGGTACGGCAGTGCGGCTCATTAAATTCTTCGGCGGTTACTATTGGCAGATTATCCTTATTATTCTCGTTATGGTGGCAAGCTCCGTTGTTACGGTATTTGTTCCTCAGATCAGCACGAAGATGCTTTATGACGAGGTGCTGGCTGACGCGGGAGACACGTCAATGCTTTCGCAGTCAATAAAAGCACTGGGCACCCTTGTGCTCACGGTTATCGGTATCAAGCTTGTCAACGTGGTGCTGACAATCTTTCAGCAGTATCTTTCCGCGTCCATTATGCCCAGAGTAATGTATTCAATCAAGGTAAAAATCTTTGAGGCGATGCAGAGACTGTCCGTGGGCTTTTATTCATCAAAGCAGACCGGCTCTCTTATGGACAGAGTAACGAGGGACGCCAACAACATTTACTGGTTTTTTACGGACGGTATCCCCCGTGTAATCATTGACGGAGCCACCATTATCGGCGTGCTGGTCATGATGTTCAGGATGAGCGTGCGGCTTTCGCTTCTGACAGTTCTGGTCGCGCCGTTTATGATGCTCACTCTTGTTCTCGGTGACAGATTCTTCAGCCGCCTTCATCACAGAAACTGGGTTTATCATGCAAAGCTCAGCTCCATGATAAGCGACAATATCAACGGACAGCGTGTCATCAAGGCATTTGCCAAGGAAAATGACGAATACGAGCATTTCTCCGATCTGAGCGAAGAGTCAATGAATGCCGAAATCAAGCTCGGTGTTACGGAAGCGACTCTTTTCCCCATCCTTGAAATATTCGTGCTTATGCTTACCACCGTAGTACTCGGTATCGGCGGCGTTATGGTCGCAAAGGGTACGGACGGACTGACCGCGGGTGCTTTGCTGAGCTTTATCGTCTATGTTGAAATGCTGAAGGAGCCCTTCGGCTTCCTTTCATGGGTTTCCAACTGGTGGGCGAGATGTGCCGATTCCGCACAGAGAGTGTTTGAAATCTGCGATGCCGAGCCGGATATAACGGAAAAGGAAAATGCAGTCGGCTTTGATGAACTGCGCGGCGACATTGAAATAAATGAGCTTGAATTTGAATATGAGCCGGCAAGGCCCGTAATCAGGAAGTTTTCTCTGCACGTTGACGCCGGAGATATGCTCGGTATCGTGGGTAAAACCGGTGCAGGTAAGACAACCATTGCAAATCTGATTGCCCGTCTTTACGATGCCAAGGAGGGCAGCGTAAAGATTGACGGTATTGATGTTCGTGATCTGAAGCAGGGAGAATTGAGAAGGAATATCGGACTCGTTTCCCAGGATATATATCTTTTCATCGGCTCCATTGCGGATAACATAAGATACGCAAAGCCCGATGCCACTATGGATGAGGTAATAGCCGCATCCAAGGCCGCGTGCGCACACGATTACATAATGAAATTGCCCGACGGCTACGAAACAAGGGTAGGTGCGGGAGGACAGAGACTTTCCGGCGGTGAAAAGCAGAGAATATCCATTGCCCGTACGATTATTCAGAATCCGAAGATTCTTATTCTTGACGAAGCGACCGCCGCCATGGATACCGAAACGGAAAGGAATATCCAGCATTCCCTTAATCAGCTTACAAAGGGCAGAACGACAATCGCAATCGCTCACCGTCTGTCAACCCTGCGTGACAGCGATTATCTGGCGGTCATCAGCGAGGGTACCATCTGTGAATACGGTACCTTTGACGAGCTTATCAGACAAAAGGGCGAATTTTTCAAGCAATACAAGATTCAGTCCGAGGCACTCAAGACTATCGGCATCGGTGACGGAGTCGAGGATGAAATAACGGGAGAGGAGGAGGACAATGACTGAGAAGAATACGGACCTTTCAAGCACCATTTCCGAAAATTCTCTTAAAACGGAATATCTCGGTAAGGATGAGTGTGAATTTTTCACGACCGCATCGGGATTTCTGGGAGCAAAAATCAGAGAGAACGAGTATAAGCGTGTAATTCTCTCAAGGGCGATGCCTCTTACAATGCCCGACTCTTACATCTGCGTTTATGATATGGATTTCAAGGAGCTCGGTATAGTCGAGAATATATCCGATTTCGGGGAGGAACAGAGCAAGCTCATCGCAAATGAGCTTTCACAGAGATATTTCTGCCCGGTCATTACACAGATTATTTCCGTAAAGGAAAAATTCGGCAATTTCTACTTTGACGTAATGATAGGTGATTTCAAAAAAAGCTTCACCGTAAAGAATATTACGAGAAGCATCCGTTATCATGGCAAGGGCTTTGACCTGATTGATGTTGACGGAAACAGATACAGGATAGAGGATTATGAAAAGATAAATTCAAAGAGCAGACGACAGCTCGACCCGTATCTGTACTGATACACGGAAAAAATGAAAGGTGGTGAAAATATGGATACAGCCGTTAATTTTGATATGATGCCCGACGGAACTCTCTGTCACGGTAAGCTTATTGCAAAGGATAATAAGATATCAGCTGTCTGCGGAAGCGAAACTCTTTTTGAACATTCCCTTGAGGGCATTGAAGAAATACTGCTCCGTTCCCATGTGGGATGCTGCAGTGTTGAGCTTGTACCCGTAAATTCATCGCCGGATAAATCCGACAGTATTACCGTATGCAGATTTTCCATGACCTGCGTTGAGGAAATAGGTGAATTCTGCAAGGTCGTGAATCATTATCTCAGAACGGGTGAGGAAACTGAGATTTCCACCGAGGGATTCCGTACCTGCCCCAAATGCGGCAGACACTATGCAAAGGGTATGACCACCTGTCTTTTCTGTGCGGAAAAAAGCTATCTTTTCAAGCGTCTTGCAAAGCTTTCAAGACCTTATCTGCCGGGACTGTTGTTTACGGGATTATTTGTAATGCTTTCTTCAATCTGTATGGCACTGCTGCCCGTTTTCAACGAAAAAATAGTGGACGGTTATCTCAGCACCGATACGCTTCCGGTTGACGAAAGAGTAAAGGGCATCATATTCTGTGCGGTGATGATGGGTATTACTCAGGTGCTGAGCAAAATATTCAACATCATCAGCAGCCGCAGGGCAAATATAATCGGCGGTCATATTTCAAACGACCTGAGAGTTCTCGTCTATGACAAGACACAGCGTCTTTCCGTTGCTTCAATGTCGGCAAGGACCTCCGGGGACCTGATGAAACGAATTTCCGGCGATACGGAAAAAGTCAAGAATTTCATTACGGAGCAGGGAATTTATTTCCTTGACAAATGCGTAATGTTTGTTGTTATTCTCGTGATTTTGCTGAGAATCAGTCCCGTTCTTACCCTCATCGTGCTTGCACCCGTTCCCGTTGTTCTGTTTGCAATATATAAGTTCTGGGCAAGGATAAAGGTGCGCTACGAAAGACAGTGGAGATGTGACTCCAGGGCAAATTCAATCCTTCACGATATCGTAAAGGGCATCAGGGTGGTCAAGACCTTCGGCAACGAAAAACGGGAAATTCAGAAATTTGACGATGCGTCAAAGAAACTGGCGCAGGTATCAATCAGCAACGAGCACATGTGGGCTCTCGTATTCCCGATGCTTTCGTTCCTTATGGGAATAGGCGAATTTTTCGTCCTGTATTTCGGCGGCAGGATGGTACTTGAGGGCAGGATTCAGGCAGGCGAGCTGCTCGCATTCAGTCTTTATCTTGCGTATATATACGGTCCTCTCAGATGGATGTCCGCAATCCCCAGACGGCTCGGCGAAGTAATGACCTCACTTATCAAGATATTTGAAATCATTGACGAAAAGCAGGATATGGAGGATGGAGAGAATCCGCTTCCCGCCTCTCTTTCGGGTGATATCGTATTCAGGGACGTTCAGTTCGGCTACAAGCCCTACGAGCCCGTGCTGAAAGATATAAACCTTAAGGTAAAGCAGGGCGAAATGATAGGACTTGTCGGCCATTCCGGTGCAGGCAAGAGCACTCTTATCAATCTGGTGATGCGGCTTTACGAAATAGATTCCGGCTCAATCACCGTAGGCGGAAACGATATAAGAAAAATGAGCCAGAGCGAATACCGTGAAAAAATCGGCGTTGTATTCCAGGAAACGTTTCTGTTTACCGGCTCTGTTTACGACAATATCGCTTATGCAAGACCTTCCGCAACTCCTGCCGAGGTGATCGCGGCGGCAAAGGCGGCAAATGCCCACGATTTCATAATCAAGCTCAGCGACGGCTATAATACCATCGTCGGTGAAGACGGGCACAACCTTTCCGGCGGTGAAAGACAGAGGATTTCCATCGCGAGAGCAGTACTCAGGAATCCCGAAATACTGATTCTTGACGAAGCAACAAGCGCTCTCGACCCCGAAACGGAGGAAGCAATCCAGGAGGCACTGTCAAGACTTGTCAAGGGCAGGACAACCTTCGCCATCGCTCACAGATTATCGACTCTGCGCAACGCAGACCGACTTGTGGTCATTGAAAAAGGCAGAATTGAAGAGGTGGGCACGCACAGGGAGCTGCTGCTGAAGAACGGCATATATGCAAAGCTGGTAATGGCACAGCGTCAAACATCTAAACTTACTAACGCTTGAATCTATCGAGTAAGAACATACCAAACTGAATAATGAAGGTTTACGGCAGGCGCTTATCAAAAGATAGGTGCCTGCTTTCATTATAGGAATTAAAGATGTTTGGTATTAAGCCGTTTTCCTCGCTCCCCGTACCTTGGTACTGTGTTCACTCGGAGAAACGGCTTTCTTACAACAATATCTTCTGCGCGTATCGCTTGATTATTTTAGCGAAAACCAGCCAAAACAGAATATAGTGTATGACAAGAAGGCACTTATCAAACGGTAAGTGCCTTCTTATGTTTGATATAAAGATGTTTTGGCTTAAGCGATTTTTTGCCTCCGCCGTATCATATAGGGGTCCCCGACAAGTGAAAACTTGTTGGGGAGAGGATGAGCAGCGGAACGAATGAGAGTTCGCGTTTACGCGGGCGCGAATGATATGGAGCTTGTGAGGACGAGTCTTACGGCAAAGAAATCGCTTTTTTCATCTAAACTAATCTGCGCTTTGCTTGAATCTATCGGCGAAGAACGGCAGAACAGTAAATGTAACGGGCTTTCCGAAAAGGAGAGCCCGTTATTTTTTGAAATACGGTATGAGATAATGATGTGCTTTATTTTTTTGTTGTTTGTGTTATGTATGCAGAAGTTGTACCCAAATTCGGGTCGGAAACTATTACTCATTTGTAGTTTCTTCTTTTATACGTGCTGCGGTTACCGGTGCATATTGAGATTTAAGTTCAACCTCAGGCAAAGAACCGAACAACATTCTGAAGAAAGCAATCAATTTAGAAAAGAAGCCCGTTTTTACTTGAACATTAATGACTTCCGAGGTCGCAATAACCACAGAATTTTCGACATCATCTTCATCACGCAGCACTACGCAAGCCACTACCGCAGTAGATTTACGTATTTTGCTTAATGTCAGACTCTCTCCGAAGTAATACTGCGGTTCTCCGTTTTTGTCGGTGTAAACCCAGCAGGGTTCAGCTCCGTCAGGCAAATCGCTTGATATACTGTGAAGCTTTAACGTTGACTTATAACTCAAGGTTACCGACTCAACATAACCGTCAATCGCTATTTTTGCAACGCCTGATTTTGTTCCGGATTTTGTCCTTGTTGTGCCTTTTGCTCCGCATCTTGTACAAATCTGCGTTTCCGTTCCGTCTCTGCTTTCTGTTGCATCATTATTGTACACGTACTTGTAGTTGTGACCGAGTGCATCTACGTAATTATCCTTGTAGCTACATCCACACGAGCAGGTATAAAGTGTATAACCTTTTTCGGAACAGGTCGGCGCAACTGTGCTTGTCACGTATGTATGATTATGGTCGGAAACCCATTCCGGATAAAGATTAACGGTAACGCTTGATTTATCGATATTCACTCCGAGCATTTCTGCAAGTTCTTTTCCGGTAAATCCGGTTTTCTCACTTATTCTTATTCCGGTTCCGTCGGCTTTGGTATTCCAGTACCCGGTTCCCACATAACCGGTTTTGCCTAAATACAGATAATCATTTTTATTGCTGTAATCATAATGACCGTTAGCATTTTTTTCTGTGTAATAAAACCAGCCCTCTTTTACCTTAACGTTTTTTGATAAATCAACGGCATTATCAACATTTGCGGAGGAAATATCAGCGTAATTACTATTATACACTACTGTCACTCGGTTTTCCGTCCACTGTGCATACAAAGTAACTGCCGAATTAGCAGAATATGCTGCTCCTGCAGAATAACTTGTACCTTTTCCGTCAGCTTTAGTGTTCCAGTTTTTGAAGGTATATCCTGTTCTCGTGGGCTTTGTTGAACTCAAAGTCAAATTTTTATCGTATGTTTTAGTCTGCTTTGAGGGTGCCCCTGAGCCGCCGTTGGCGTTGTAAGAAATTGAATAAGTAGGGTCGGTTACAGTAAAACTAATCTTATTTGAATCAACATTTCCAATGTTATTGCCGGCTGTAAAATAAATTGTGTATTTGCCAGATTTGCTAACTTTATAAGTTGCTGAAACAGAAGCAGAGTTAAATGTTTTAGTCTCAATTCTTGACCAGGTGTTTGTTGAACTATTACACCAGTCAATTCCATATGTGATGTATGTTGCATCATTTGCACTTGCCGTTATTTTGACAGTATCACCCGTTTTTAAATTGGTTGTATTTAACGATAATTTTAAATTAGTAGGTTTTGTAGCAAAGCCATATGTTTCATTGCGAGGGTCCCATCCACCATACGAGTAATTGGATTTGCTTGAAATTCCAAAATGTAAATGAGGACCTGTAGCGTTTCCGGTACTCCCAACCAACCCTATTTTTTGAGCTTGTGAAACAGAAGAACCAACATTGATATTTGATGGTATACTTCCTGCAATCATATGTGAATAGTGATAATATCTACCATCAAATCCTAAAATGATTAAACCCGTTCCGTTTCCATAGCAACATGTACTGTCTACGGTGCATCTATTACCGGTACATGTATACTTCCTATATACAGTACCAGCGATTGCAGATATAATCTCTGCTCCACTTGGTGCTTTAATGTCAATCGCACAACCGTTATTATGCAGACCCTGACTCAATGTAGTATACCCTTGTGTAGGCCAGACTAGTATTTCTCCGGCTTTTGCTTTGACACTAAATATGTCAAACCCTTCCCCGCCGACACCTACTGAACCGAGCAGAATAAGTGTCGCGAGTACAAAAGACAAGATTTTTTTAGAAAATTTCATATTTACCTCCAAAGTTTTTATATTTGACATTCTGTGAATGTCATTTTTATGTCATAATAGCATATAATTCTCATATTGACAAGCACTAAATGTCAAACGAGAGGAAATAATATGTTTATAAATAAATCGCCAGAGGGGTTAAATAATATTTGCGGTAATAATATTGCCGCTCTCCGAAACTTATTACATATTTCGCAGAGAGAACTTGCGGACAGAATGCAGCTTGTGGGAATTGATATTGACAAAAATGCAATTCAGCGAATTGAATGCGGAAAAAGATTTGTTACTGACATTGAGCTTGTGGCTTTTTCAAAAATCTTTGAGGTTTCGTGCTGTGATCTTCTCAAACACAAACTATAAACCAACCTTATCTGTAAATACGGAATAAGGTTGGTTTTTTGTTTGACATATCCAATTCAAAAAATACCGTCGTGTCGGCGGTGTGGGGGTACGCCGCCCTACTGTTATATACGATTGGCTCAATCTGAACGGATTAAATACAACCGGAGCTTGCGACCACTGACTACTCACTATTCACTAAACAAAAACGGCAGGCACTTATCTGACTGTAAGTACCTGCCTTTCGGTTCACATTACATTATCAGCATTTTTTCCGCTTCTTCTCTCGTGAGTCCGCCGGGGGAGGAGAGGAAGTTTTTGGGTACTGCCGCTGCCCATCTTTCGGAGTATTTATGCGCTTCATCGGGTGAAATGTGTACCGCGTCAATATCCGTAAGGGATGAAATCACTTCTTTGACTTTTTCAATCTTGTCGGTCATCTTTTCAAATGCCGACGTTTTTTCGGGCGAAAAATCTGCACATCTGTCAATGAAGGGGGCGAAGAATGCCGCGCAGGCAGTTCCGTGAGGAATGCCGTAATTTTCCGTCAGCACGTAGCCGAGAGGATGGGGAAACGCCGTGCCGGTGGTGTTGATTATAAGGCCGGCGTATATTGAGCCGTAATAGAGGGGAGCTCTCAGCTCGGGAGATACCTCCTTGCTCTGTGACAGAGCTTTGAGGCAGGCGTAAATTTCGGGAATGCATTTTTCCGCGTATGTTCTTACAACGCCCTCACACTTTGCCGTAAAAAATCCCTCGACAGCGTGGGCGAATGCATCAAGTGCGGTTGAAACCGTTGATTTGTAGGGCAGAGACGAAGTGTATTCCGGGTCGCAGAAGGAAATTTTTGCGTAGCAGTCGGGACCCGATATGCTCTTTTTGATACCCGTCTCATCGTTTGTCATTACGGAAACGCCCGTAACCTCGCTGCCTGTTCCCGCAGTCGTACCGATGAGAACGACGGGCAGGGGTGCGTTATCATAGACTCTTTTATAAATGTCAAGCGGTGCGAGATTTTCGTTTGAAGCGAATATGGCAATGGATTTTGAAGCGTCAAGAGCGGAGCCGCCTCCGATACCGAGAATGAAATCCGCATTTATTTCCCTTGCCTTTTTACCTGCTTCAAAGCAGGATGAGACCATCGGGTTTTCGCCTATGCTGTTGTAAATTTCATATCCGATGCCTTCTTTTTCAAGAGCTGTTTTCGCATCTGCGAGAGCTCCGGATTTTTTCGCACCGCTTTTCCCGGTAACGATAAGGCACATTTTTCCCTGCTCTTTGAGCAGGGCGGAATTTTCAACTACGGAATTTGTACCGTAAATCACTCTTACTGGCATATAAACGTTATAAGTCATATTGATTACCGCCTTCAGTTTTATGCTTCAATTATAAAGCATTTGCATAAAAAATCAATATCATCTTTGTGCATAAATATTCAGAATTTTGTTGAAAAACAAAACGGATTAGTGTATTATATCTTTGATTATTATAATAGAGGAATGTTTGCAAGCCGATATGAAAAAATTTATTTTACCGGTATGTGCGGTCCTTATTCTCGCAGCGGCGGTTTTCGCCGTTGTGTTTTTCGGCGGCTCCACCGTAAGTAAGGATATATTTGCAATGGATACGTACGTGAATATCAGAGTAAAGGGCAGAAATTCGCAGAAGAGCGCAGACGTTATCGAAACCCTTGTGAATAACCTTGATAAGGACGTTCTTTCGCGGCAGTCAAAGGGCTCGTACGTATATCAGCTTAATTCAAAGAACGGCGGGAAATCGGCAAAAAATATGTCAAAGTATTTCGGTATGCTCTTTGAAATCGCTCAGAAAAGCAACGGAAAATTTGACTTTACACTGGGCGCACTCAGCGACCTGTGGGGATTCGGCAAAAAGCCGGCCGTACCCGATAAAAAAGACATTGCAGCTGTTCTTGATAAATGCGGATGGGAAAAGGTTACCATCAAGCATCAGCAGATTTCATTTCCCGAGGGTCTCAAGCTTGATTTCGGAGCGGCAGGCAAGGGAATTGCCCTTGACGAAATCGGGAATTATCTTGAAAGCTCAAAAATCAGGGAAGCCGTAATAAGTCTGGGAGGTAGTATTCTTCTTTACGGTAAAAGAGAATTTACCGTGGGAATAGCCAATCCCGAAAATTCGGCGACAAATTTCGCGGTGCTTACTCTTCCCGCCTGCTGTGTTTCCACCTCGGGAAGCTACGAGAGATTCTTTGAAGAGGACGGCAAACGCTATCATCATATACTTGACCCCGAAACGGGATATCCCGTTGATAACGGAATAGTCAGTGTTACGGTTGTATCACAGAACGGTACTTTCTCCGATATTCTTTCCACCGCCTGCTTTGCAATGGGACTTGAAGACGGTATGGCTCTCGCGAAGGAATATAACTGCGGTATAGTCGCAGTTACACAAGACAAAAAGGTTTACGTTTCGGATGACCTGAAGGACTCAATTGAAATCCGGGACGCCGGTTTCACCGTGGTTAAATAATGGATAAGAAGTTATTCCGTAAAGCAGATATTATCATCATCCTCGCGGTACTCGTCATTGCAGGCGTATTTCTGCTGTGGCAGTATTCCTCCGGAGATAACCTCAGAGCGGTAATCGCCGTGGAGGGAAAAGTCGTCGAAACCCTTGACCTTGATAAGATAACGGGTAAAAAGGTGATTATCCCCGATACGTCTCCGAAGGTTAAAATCGTTGCTGAAAAAGGAAGCATCCGCTTTGACGAAGCGGAATGCAGGGATAAAATCTGCGTTTCAAGAGGAAAATTGTATCGGAAGGGAGATACGGCGGTATGCCTGCCCTCAAAGACGGTTATCACCATAACCGGCGGCAGCGTGGACGCCGTGACCTACTGATATGAAAAAGAAGCTTGTCTATAAAGTCGCTCTGAGCGGTATTCTCTGTGCTCAGGCACTTGCCCTGAATTTCATTGAAGGGCTGATACCCGCTCTGCCGTGGCTTCCTCCGGGAGCAAAGCCGGGATTTTCAAATATCATTACAATGTTTGCCGCCGAGTCCCTCGGTCTCGGGCAGGCATTGATAATAACTCTTGTGAAAGGCGGATTCGCATTCATCACAAGAGGCGCGACAGCCGGTCTGATGAGCCTGTCGGGCGGTATCCTGTCCGCTCTGGCAATGTATTTCCTGCTGAAATACGGTAAAAAACTGTTCGGACTTATGGGCATTTCGGTAATATCCGCCCTTTGTCATAATGCAGGTCAGCTTTTCGCTTCGGTACTCATTACCGGAAGCACAAAAACATTTTATTACGCACCGTTCCTTGCAATTTTCGGAATCATTACCGGTATATTAACCGGTCTTATATTCAAGGCAGTTTTGCCTGCTCTAAACAAGCAAAAAAATCATTTATCAAAATCCTGATGGGAGGAGTTTATTATGGCAAAGATCCCCGAGGGAGTTCTGACCGCAGTAAAAAAGGTCAGAGGCGGCGTCAAGGTCAACCACAATAAGAATACCCAGGACCTTGAGGTTGTCAGAATCCCTACTCCGGCAAAAGTAGTAATTCCCATGCAGATGCATATCGGCGCACCCTGCGAGCCGGTCGTAAAGGTAGGAGATGAGGTCGCGGTAGGTCAGGTTATCGGCGATACCGATAAGTTTGTCAGCGCACCCATTCATGCATCTGTATCCGGTAAGGTCACGGCTGTGGGCGATATAAAAATGCCCAACGGCTCAATGGCAAAGGCAGTCACAATCGAATCCGACGGTGAAATGCGTTTGTGGGAGGGTATCAAGCCCCCCGTTGTTGAGACCGGAGCAGACCTTGTAAAGGCAGTACGCGAAAGCGGACTCGTAGGTCTGGGCGGCGCCGGCTTCCCCACCCACGTGAAGCTCAGCTTCGGCCCCGATAAGGGCATTGATACCCTTGTAATCAACGCCGCCGAATGCGAGCCCTATATCACCGTTGACTACCGTGAATGCATAGATAATTCATGGGATATCCTTTCGGCAGTATATACAATCAAGGAGCTTCTCGGCTTCAAGAAGGTTGTTATTGCCGCAGAGGATAATAAACCCGAGGCGTTCAAGGTCCTCAAATCAATCGCGGATAACGAAAAGTACGATCCAAAAAACGATGTACGTCTCATGGTGCTTGAATCCAAGTATCCCCAGGGTGCTGAAAAAATGATGGTACAGTCCGCAACCGGAAGGCAGGTTCCTCCCGGAAAGCTTCCCGCAGACGTGGGCTGTGTCGTAATGAACGTTGCATCCGTTGCATTTATTGCAAGATATCTTAAGACAGGTAAGCCGCTTGTCAGCCGCTCCCTTACGGTTGACGGTTCCGCCATTACGGAGCCCAAGAACGTCAGAGTTCCCATCGGCACCAATATCGGCGATATCATTGAATTCTGCGGCGGCTTCAAGGGTCAGCCCGCAAAGCTGATTTCCGGCGGTCCCATGATGGGTCTTTCAATAGTCGGTACGGATTTCCCCGTTCTCAAGCAGAATAACGCCATCCTCGCTTTTGCCGAGGAGGATGCGATTCTCAAGAAGGAAACAGACTGTATCCGCTGCGGCAGATGCGCCGCTGCCTGTCCTCTCAGTCTTATGCCCACCAATATCATCAGGGCGACCAAGGCGAAGGACGTTGATACACTCAACCGTATAGGTGTTATGGTATGTATGGAGTGCGGCTCCTGCGCATACTCCTGCCCCGCAGGTAAACCCCTTGTTCAGCATATGCGCCTTGCAAAGGCATTAGTAAAAGAGGAGGCGGCAAAGAAATGATTAACGGCAAAAAATTATTTGTAAGCGCTTCCCCTCATGTGCGCTCAAAGTCTACAACACAGAGCATAATGCTTGACGTCATTATCGCAATGATTCCGGCACTCATCGCTTCCGTTGTTTTCTTCGGCATACGTGCTTTACTTGTTACTCTCGTATCCGTTGCCGCATGCGTATTCTTTGAGTGGGCGGTACGTAAGTTTATTCTTAAAAAAGGCAATACCGTTGCGGACCTTTCCGCAGTTGTGACCGGTATGCTTCTCGCATTCAATCTTCCCTCATCCATTCCGTTCTGGATGGTAATCGTAGGCGATCTGTTTGCAATCGTAATCGTCAAGCAGTGCTTCGGCGGTATCGGTCAGAATTTTGTTAATCCTGCCATCGCAGGCCGTATCTTTATGCTGCTTTCCTTCTCGGATGCAATGTCAAAATGGCCCGTTCCCGGTCAGGGTATTACCGAATTTGATGCAGCTACGGGAGCAACTCCCCTTGTTTCGCTCGCAAAGAACGAGGCACTTCCTTCACTTGCGGATATGGTTATCGGCAACAGAGGCGGTTCTCTCGGTGAAACCTGCATTATCGCACTTGTAATCGGCGGCATATATCTTGTTGCCCGTAAGGTCATCAAGCCCACGATTCCTCTTGCATTTATCGGCACGGTCGCCGTTGTCATGCTTATCGCAGGCAAGGGTGACGTTGAATACGTCGCATATCAGCTTCTTTCGGGCGGCCTTTTCCTGGGCGCAATCTTTATGGCAACAGACTATACCACAAGTCCTCTTACTTCAAAGGGCAAGGTTATATTCGGTATCGGCTGCGGCCTTTTCACCTGCCTCATCCGTCTTTTCGGTTCTCTTCCCGAGGGCGTTTCCTATTCAATCATCCTTATGAACGTCCTTTGTCCTCTTATTGAAAGAGCAACCACTCCCAAGCCCTTCGGCACTCCCAAGAAGGAGAAAAAGGCAAAGGAGGAAGCAAAAGCATGAAAAACTTAAAAGAATATATCGTTCCCACAATCACGCTCTTCCTTATCTGCTTTGTAGCGGCTTTGTTATTAGGCTTGACAAATCAGGTGACCGCTCCCAAGATTGCGGAAATAGAAGAACAGACAAAGCAGGAAGCCATGAAGCAGGTCTTCCCCGATGCAGATTCCTTTAGTGCAGACAAGCAGGCAAGCGGCTGCACCTATGCCGAGGCGCTTGATGCAGATAAAAACATTATCGGTTATGCCGTGACCGCAATCGGTAAGGGCGGATATTCCGGTGACATCAGTCTTATGGTAGGTATTGATACCGAAGGCAAGGTTTCCGAAATTACCGTTCTCAGCCAGGACGAAACTCCTTCCGTAGGCGGCAAAAAGGTTATTCAGAATGACAGCTTCTTCGCACAGTTTACCGGACTTACGGAAAATGCCGGTATCGGTGCGGGCAACGTTGACGCCGTATCAGGTGCGACAAAAACTTCAACCGGCGTTGCAGATGCGGTAAATAACGCTCTGCTTTGCTACAAAAGTATCGGTCAGGAGGTGAGTGCAAATGGCTGAAAAGAAATCATTGGGATATGAGTTCAGTAAGGGTATTATCAAAGAGAATCCCGTTCTCCGTCTTGTACTCGGTACCTGTCCCACCCTTGCAACCAGCGTTTCGGTTACGAACTCAATCGGCATGGGCATTGCGGCTACGCTGGTACTTATGTGCTCCAACGTCGTAATTTCCCTGCTTCGCAAGGTTATTCCTTCAAAAATCAGAATCCCCGCATATATCGTTGTTATCGCATCCTTCGTTACAATAGTACAGATGCTTGTAAAGGCCTTTGTTCCCGCTCTTAACGATGCTCTGGGCGTATATCTTCCCCTTATCGTTGTTAACTGCATTATTCTGGGCAGAGCCGAAGCATTTGCAGGTAAGAATTCCGTTCCCGCTTCCTTCCTTGACGGTCTCGGAATGGGTATCGGCTTTACCGTTGCTCTTGTAATTATGGCCACTATCCGCGAGACAATCGGCTCGGGTACGTTTATGGACGGCATCAGCTCACTTACCGCTGTTGTAGCTCCCAACGCCACCTGGAACGGCTTCCATTTCTGGGAAACTCCCGTTGCAATCCTTACAATGGCTCCCGGCGGATTCCTTGTATTCGGATTTGTTATGGCTGCCGCCAACAAGCTTGCGGAAAGCAAGGGTAAGCCCGCGGCACAGCTTAACGGCTGTCAGGGTTGTCCCATGGCTCACTCCTGCGCAATCGCAAATACGGAAGCTTCCTGCGATGCAAAAGCAAAAGAAGAGGAAAAGGAGGCGTCTGAATCATGAAAGATTACTTATGGATCTTTATGACCGCAATCCTTACGGAGAACTTCATTCTCTGTCAGTTCCTCGGAATCTGCCCCTTCCTCGGCGTTTCCAAAAAGCTTAATACCGCAGTCGGTATGAGTGCCGCCGTTATCTTCGTTATGGCACTTGCTACCGCAGTTACTTATCCCATCAACCAGTTCCTGCTTGTAAAGAACGGACTTGAATATCTTCAGACCATCGTTTTCATCCTTGTGATTGCCGCTTTGGTACAGTTCGTTGAAATCGTACTGAAAAAATTCATCCCCTCTCTTTATCAGGCACTCGGCATCTATCTTCCCCTTATCACCACCAACTGTGCAGTTCTCGGCGTTGTTCTTCTCAATATCCAGAAGGGCTACGGCTTCGGTGCTTCTATGCTTAACTCAGTAGGCGGCGGTGTGGGCTTCATGGTTGCCATGATTATGTTCGCAGGTGTCCGTGAGAGACTTGAAGGAAACGATATCCCCAAAGCTCTCAGAGGACTTCCCATAACCCTTATCGCAGCAGCACTCGTTTCCCTTTCATTCCAGGGCTTCGCAGGTGTTGTTGACGGTATATTCCATTAAGAAAGGCGGTAAGAATATGAATCCTGTTGTTATCGCCGTTATTATCGTATCGGTTATCGGTGCAATTGCAGCCCTTATCCTTGCAATCGCATCCAAAGTATTTGCAGTACCCGTTGATGAAAAAGCAGAGCAGATCAGAGAGTGCCTTCCCGGTGCGAACTGCGGTGCCTGCGGATTTTCCGGCTGTGACGGTTACGCCGCCGCTCTTTCAAAGGGCGAGGTAAAAGAAACCAATCTCTGTAACCCCGGCGGAAATGAAGCCGCAAAGGCAATCAGCGAGATTATGGGTGTTGCCGCAAGTGAGGTCAAGCCCATGGCAGCTATCGTGCTTTGCAGAGGTCATAATGCCAATTCCGTACAGAAGCTTACCTATCAGGGCGTAATGAGCTGCCGTATGGCTTCCCAGGTATTCGGCGGTCCCAAAGAATGTATCTACGGCTGTGTAGGTTACGGTGACTGTATGGCAGTCTGTGAATACGACGCAATCAAAATCTGTGACGGCATCGCGAGAATTGATCCTCACGCCTGCCGTGCTTGTAAGAAGTGCGTCAAGACCTGCCCCAAGGGACTTATTGAGATGCTTCCTCTTGAGGAAACGGAGGCGGCTGTTCTCTGTAAGAATCACGACAAGGGTGCGCAGACCCGTAAGGAATGTACCGCCGGCTGTATCGGCTGCATGAAGTGTACGAAGGTTTGCGAAAACGAAGCAATTACCATTGACCGCTTCTGCGCAAAGGTTGACTTTACAAAGTGTACCGGCTGCGGAAAATGTCACGAAGAATGCCCCGTAGGTGCTATTGACCTTGTAAGTCTTACAAAGAAATAATATAAAAAACTCCCGATGTCATGCATCGGGAGTTTTCGTTTTGTCTGTTATACTGAAAATTTCAAGGCAATCAGAAGCAGCAATCCTGCCTGAATGACCATTAAAGCGGGAATACCGAATCTGAAGGAATTATGCTTTGTTTTATGTCTGAATGTCTGCATACCGAAGAATGCACCCGTTGCTCCTCCGAAAATTGCAAAGCCGAAAAGAGTTTTTTCGGGTATTCTCCAACTTCCCGATTTTGCCTTTCTTTTGTCTATGCCGAAAAGGGCAAAGGAAATGACGCTCATAATCAGTATCAGAATCAGATAGTATTTCAACATAAGCTCACCCATATTCAAAAAGGACTGCCGGGGCAGTCCTTTTTTATCCTTCTTCACCGAAAACGCTCATGTTTCCGATATCTTCAACCTCTCCGAAAATCTGCTTTTCAAGCAGCTTGGGCTTCATTGAGGTGATGTTGTCAACCTCGCAGGTAACAAGCTCTCTTGCGATTGAGGGACTGTTTACGGTCCAGTATGAAACGTAAAGGTCGCGTCTGTGCATCATCTTGATGAGCTGGGCGGAGCAGTTTTTTTCATACTTTGAGTTAACGCCGATTGCACCCATTGCCTTGACTCTTTCGACCAGTGCCTTACCTATATCTTTGTCGGTAACCTCCTCGGGAGTGATGAGGTGGTTGAGGTAGAACGGGATAAAGGAATTCTGCTTTACTATGGGTACCCATTCTTCGCCTACGCCCGTGTAGAATACTCTCTCCTTGAGGTTATATTCGTGAACGAGTGCATCAATGGCGGGCAGATTCTTGACAGATTTAAGGTCAAGATTTATTTTGCACTTGCGGCTGCCTGCGATTATTTTAAGAGCCATATCAAGGGATTCGCCCTGCTTGAAACGCGGCTCGCTTTCGTGAATTATTACGGGGGTGCCGTCCGGCTGGAAGGAAACGTCAAGCTCGATACATTTGGCACCGTGAAAAATGTATTCGCTGACAGATTCAAGGGAATTGGCTTTTTCACCCATGCAGCCGGCGTGATACGTTACGGTAAAGCCGTACATAAGCTCGGGGCATTCCCAATCCGGATCGATTTTTTCTTCAAAGACACCTTTGATTTTATCAATTATACCTGCCATAAAATAACACCTCCGTCACATTGTAGCATAACGGAGGTGTAATTTCAATATCTTATTGTTATCTTATTATGATATGTTAAGCTTCTTCCTTAAAAGTGACCTTTTTGATAACGAAAAGGGCAACAATTGTAAGGACTACGCCTACGGGAAGGCCTATCAATGCAAGACCGCTTCCCGCAAGAAGACCGGTGATTACATAGCTTACGAATGAGATACCCGCTATCGTCAGAGCGTAGGGAAGCTGAGTGGAAACGTGGTTGAGGTGGTCACACTGAGCGCCTGCCGAAGACATGATAGTGGTATCGGAAATGGGTGAGCAGTGGTCGCCGCATACCGCACCTGCCATGCAGGCGGAAATGGCAACTATCTGGAGATTGTTGTCTGCGGGGAATACGCTGAGAACGATGGGGATAAGAATACCGAATGTACCCCATGATGTACCCGTTGCAAACGAAAGTCCTACCGCGATAAGGAAGATGATTGCGGGAAGGAGCATCTGGAAGCCGGCTGCGGAACCGTTTACAATCTGTGAAATGAAAATCTTTGCGCCGAGAGAATCGGTCATTGCCTTAAGAGTCCATGCGCAGGCAAGAATCATGATTGCGGGTACCATTGCCTTGAAGCCCTCGGGAAGGGAATTCATGATATCACTGAACTTCATCGTTCTTCTGATGAGGAAGTAGATAACGGAAATGATGATTGCAACGAATGAACCCAGAGCAAGGCCTACGGAAGCGTCGGAATTGGAGAAGGCATCTATAAAGCTTTCGCCGCTGAAGAATCCGCCTGAATAAATCATACCTGCGACACAGCAGATAATGAGGACGATAACGGGAATGATAAGGTCGATGACCTTACCCTTTTCGTTGACCTGCATTTCTTCAACTGCCTGCTTTGTACCGCTTGTGAAGAGGTCACCGTTGTGGATTGCGTTCTTTTCGTGTTTCTTCATGGGACCGTAATCAAACTTCATGAAGGCAAGAGTAACCATCATGACGATGGTCAAGAGTGCATAGTAGTTGTAGGGAATTGCATCAATGAAGAGCTTGATGCCGTTTTCTTCACCGGCACTCTTTGCAAATCCGGCAACCGCAGCAGCCCAGGATGATATGGGGGCAATAATACATACGGGGGCTGCAGTTGCGTCGATGAGATATGCGAGCTTGGCTCGTGATACCTTGTGGCCGTCGGTTACAGGTCTCATTACAGAACCGACGGTAAGGCAATTGAAATAGTCGTCTACAAAAATGAGTATGCCGAGAGCAATAGTGGCAAGCTGAGCGCCTACTCTTGATTTGATGTGCTTGGTCGCCCATCTGCCGAATGCGGCTGAGCCGCCTGCCTGATTCATCATTGAAACAAGGGCACCGAGAAGCACGAGGAATATGATAATACCTATATTATATGAATCGGCAACGTTTGCAATGAAGCCGTCCTGAACAACGTGGTTGAGTGTTCCTTCAAAATTACCGCCTGCATAGATTGCACCGCCTACGATGATACCGATTGCAAGTGAGGAGTAAACCTCTTTGGTAATAAGTGCAAGGACGATTGCGATTACTGCGGGGAGAAGTGAGAGGAAGGTGGCATAGCTACCGATATTCTCTCTTATCTTAGCGATAGCAGATGAAATGTGGGTGTCAAAATCCGCGTCTGCCGAAAAGTTGTCGGCGTAGTTGCCGGCGTACTCAAGAGCGGAATCACCGTCGGAAAGGTCGTATTCTGCTGCGTCTTCGCCTTCACCGATTAAAAACGTTTCGTTTGCCGCAAATGCGGGAACTGCGAGTGAAAAAATCATGGCAATGACAAGTACGACTGTCAGAAGCCGTTTTCTTGTGTTCATGGAAAAACCCTCCAAAAATAAAATCAACTCCGATAACACACGGTTACGGAGTTGATAAATCAGTAAATGACAATTTATCTGCAGATAGCTCTCCACAACCGTGACAGTCCGTTACATATTCTGCAACGGCCCGACGCTCAGATCCCGGGTCGGATCAGAGTATCTCGGCAAAAACCCCTTTCACTTTACGGCTGACCCGCCGAATGTAAAGCTAATCTTGGTTTTCGCGCCTCTATCTTTGCGAAAAGGAAGATACCACAGTTGCATTGATTTGTCAATAACAAATGTTGAATTTTGTGAAAATTATCCAATTTTAATTGCTTCGCAGAGGGCTGCGTAGTCCTCCATTGTCATAGTTTCCGCCCTGACATTCATATCAAATCCGCATTTTTCAAGGGCTGAAGCAATCTTTTCCTTTGAAATTCCCAGACCGGATGAAAGGGAATTGAGGGCTGTTTTTCTTCTCTGACCGAAGGCGGCTTTTACGATGTCAAAAAAGAGCTTTTCATCCGGAACGTCAACAGGCGGCTCTTCTCTTATATTCATCCTTATTACACTGCTGTCAACCTTCGGTGCGGGCATGAATGAGCCCTTCTTAACGTCAAAAAGCTTTTGCGCTTCTGCGTAATAATTCACTGCGACCGTTACCGCGCCGCTGTCACGGCTGCCCACCTTCGCGCACAGACGGTCCGCCGCTTCCTTTTGCACCATGACGGTTACGGCTTTTATGTTAAGCTTGCTTTCAAGGAGCATCATGATGACGGGGGAGGTGATATAGTAGGGAAGATTTGCGCAGATATATACGTCCATCCCCGCAAATTCCTTCTCTATAAGCTCATGCAGATTTATTTTGAGTATATCGTCATTTATCACCTTTACGTTATCAAAGTCGGAAAGGGTATCCTCAAGTATGGGGAGAAGCCGTGTATCAAGCTCAATGCTGATAACTTTTTTGGCCTGCTGAGCAAGCTCCGCGGTCAGCACGCCGAAGCCGGGGCCCACTTCTATTACACCGCTTTCACCGTCTGCTCCGCACTCCGAAGCCATGCGGGGACATACGTCGGGATTTATTATGAAATTCTGACCGAGACTTTTGGAAAAATGAAATCCGTTGCGTGTGAGTATGCGCTTTACTGTTTCGGTATCAGTAAGATTATACATCTTCGTTCCTCTCAATTCGTCAAAAAAATTCCCTGCAGGTATGATTTTATTGTAAACCTTTATCGTTGATTTTTACTTGTTGCGGCTATATAATTATTGTGTCAGTCTATACTTGGAACGGAGGATTACAATGGCAATTCTTGTTACAGGCGGCGCCGGATACATCGGCTCACACACCTGCGTTGAGCTGCTCAATGCGGGATACGAAACCATTATACTCGATAATCTCTGCAACAGCAAGAGGGAAAGTGTAAATCGCATAGAGGAGCTTTCCGGCAAAAAGGTAAACTTCATAGAGGGCGATATCCGTGACAAAGCCGTTCTTGATAAAGTGTTTGCGGAAAATAACGTTGAAGCGGTTATCCATTTCGCGGGGCTCAAGGCAGTAGGAGAAAGCGTAAGCAAGCCCCTCGAATACTACGATAACAATATCGGCGGTACGGTCACTCTGCTTGAGGCAATGAGAGATGCCGGATGCAAGAGAATAGTATTCAGCTCCTCCGCTACCGTTTACGGTGAAGCAAATGTTTCTCCTCTCAGAGAGGATATGCCCGAGGGCAAGACCACCAATCCCTACGGCACGACCAAACTTTACATTGAGAGAATACTCAAGGATACCTTCAGAGCAGACAGTGACTGGAGCATCTGCCTTCTCAGATATTTTAATCCCATCGGTGCCCATAAGAGCGGCAGGATCGGTGAAGACCCCAAGGGTATTCCCAATAACCTCGTTCCTTACGTTTCCCAGGTTGCAATCGGCAAAAGGGATCACCTGAGCGTTTACGGCAACGACTATGATACTCCCGACGGAACAGGCGTAAGAGACTATATTCACGTTGTTGACCTTGCTCTCGGTCATATCAAAGCAGTTGAAAAAATTCTGAACGAAAAGGGCTGCTTTACCTATAATCTGGGTACGGGTAAGGGCTACAGCGTGCTTGACGTGGTGAAGGCATTTGAAAAGGCATGCGGTCACGCCATTAAATACGAAATCGTTGCACGCCGTCCCGGTGACCTTGATACCTGCTATTCGGACCCTTCCAAGGCGTATGCCGAGCTCGAATGGAAGGCAGAGAGAGACATAGACGAAATGTGTGAGGACTCCTGGCGCTGGCAGTCCCTGAATCCGGACGGTTATTGCTGATGAAAAATTATATCTGGGATTTTGACGGTATGCTGTTTGACAGCTATCCGCACATTACCACCGCATTTCTCCGTATGATGGAGGATTACGGAAAACAGGCGGATTACGATGAGGCGAAGGCACTCTTTGAGATTTCCTTCGGTGAGGCGTACAGACACTATGAAGCCACCGAAGAAATGAGAGCGGAGCATCACCGCTATGACAGAATGTATGACCTGGAGCCCGAGGTTATCCCCTTTGAAAATACGTACAGAACGCTTGAAACTCTCTTCAACAGAGGAGCAAAGCATTATCTCTATACCCACAGAGGTCATGAAACCTCGCAGTATTACCTTAATAAATACGGAATGCTTGGATTTTTCAGCGGCTTTGTGGATTCGGATATGAAATTTCCTCTGAAGCCCGCTCCCGACGCTCTGAATTATCTCTGCGAAGAATACGGCCTTGACAGGAGCGAAAGCGTTATGATAGGCGACAGAGAGATTGACGTTGCCGCAGGTAAAAATGCGGGAATGTACGGCTGTCTGTATACAAAAGAAAAATCACCCGTAACCGTTGCGGATTTCGTTGTCTGTGACATTATCGGTGTTACGGAAATATAAAGGAGAATGACAATGAGAGCTGTTATTACGGTTGTCGGAAAAGATATGGTCGGTATTCTTGCCAAGGTGTCAAATGAATGTGCCGCCCATAATATCAATGTTATTGAGGTTACACAGTCAATCCTTCAGGATATGTTCGCTATGATTATGATGGTTGAAATTTCCTCGTCGGATATTCCGTTTACACAGTTTGCGGATACGCTTGAAAAAATAGGTGACGATATGCACCTTTCAATTCACGTTATGCACGAAGATATTTTTAACGCAATGCACACTATCTGAGGAGACTGACTATGCTTAATGCAAGAGACATCCTTGAGACCATAACCATGATTCAGGACGAAAATCTTGACGTGCGTACCATTACGATGGGTATTTCACTTCTTGATTGCTGTCACAGTGATTCGGATGTTATGTGTCAGAAGGTTTATGACAAAATCACAAAATGCGCGAAGAATCTTGTCGTGACCGGTGAACAGATTGAAAAGGAATTCGGTATTCCCATTATCAACAAGAGAATTTCAATCACTCCAGCCGCAATGATTCTCGCTTCAACAGACGATAAGGACGCCGTCAAGCTTGCGAAGACTCTTGACAGAGCCGCAAAGGAATGCGGTGTCAATTTCCTGGGCGGATTTTCCGCTCTGGTACACAAGGGCTTCGGACCGGGGGATAAAGAGCTTATTGCCGCAATCCCTCAGGCACTTTCCGAAACCGATTTCCTCTGCTCCTCCGTCAATATCGGTTCCACAAAGACGGGTATCAATATGGATGCCGTGGGAATGATGGGTAAGGTCGTCAGAGAAACCGCAGAGCTTACCGCCGACAGAGGATGTATCGGCCCTGCAAAGCTGGTCGTTTTCTGTAACGCTCCCGAGGACAATCCTTTTATGGCAGGTGCCTTCCACGGTGCCGGCGAGCCCGACAGAGTAATCAACGTCGGTGTTTCCGGTCCCGGTGTTGTAAGAGCTGCTCTCGCCAAGGCGGGAGATGATATTGACCTTACGGCAGTTGCGGATCTTATCAAAAAGACTGCGTTCAAGATTACGAGAATGGGTCAGCTTGTTGCTTCCGAGGCATCAAGGCGTCTTGACGTTCCGTTCGGTATAGTTGACCTTTCGCTTGCTCCCACACCTGCGGTAGGAGACTCCGTTGCCTATATTCTTGAGGAAATGGGACTTGAAAGCTGCGGCTGCCACGGTACTACCGCCGCACTTGCCCTGCTTAACGATGCCGTCAAAAAGGGCGGAGTAATGGCTTCATCCCACGTAGGCGGACTTTCGGGTGCGTTTATCCCCGTAACGGAGGATGCAGGTATGATAGCCGCCGCAAAATGCGGTTCTCTCTCAATTACAAAGCTTGAGGCGATGACAGCTGTATGCTCCGTCGGTCTTGATATGATAAATATTCCCGGCGACACACCCGCAGATGTTATTTCCGCAATTATCGCAGACGAAGCGGCAATCGGTATGGTCAATTCCAAGACCACCGCAGTCAGAGTAATCCCCGCCATCGGCAAGGACGTCGGTGATGAGCTCAGCTTCGGCGGACTTCTCGGCTCCGGCCCCGTAATGCCCGTTTCAAAATATTCACCCTCAAAATTCATTGCAAGAGGCGGCAGAATTCCCGCTCCCATGCAGTCACTTAAAAATTAAGGTGAAATTATGCCGAAAAAAGATTCCCGCAATACCCGTATGAGAATAGTCAATGCCGCCTGGGCGCTGTTTTATAAGTACGGCTATGAAAATACTACGGTGGAGGATATCGTTTTTGAATCCGAAACCTCGAGGGGCTCGTTTTATCATTATTTCAAAAGCAAGGACGAGCTGTTGAACACCCTGTCATCTCTCTTTGATAATAAGTATCAGGAACTTGAACCGTCGCTTTCGGATTGTTCTACCGCTTACGATAAGCTGATTTATCTTAACCGCGAGCTTTTCAATATGCTGGAAAACAATGTTTCGATGGATTTGCTTGCCCGTCTGTATTCTTCACAGCTTACGACCTCGGGAGATAAAACCCTGCTTGACCACAACCGCTTTTACTACAAGCTGTTGAGGAAGATTGTGATTGAAGGTAAGGAAAACGGAGAATTTGCTCCCGGAATCACGGTGAATGAAATCGTCAGGGCATACGCAATGTGTGAGAGAGCCCTCATCAGCGAGTGGTGTCTTTCAAGGGGAGAGTATTCTCTTGCACGCGATTCGGAGGAGATGCTGCCCCGTCTTCTGACCGGCTGGCTCAACGCTTGATTATTTTAGCGAAAACCGGCCAAAACAGAATATAGTATATGACGAAAAGGCACTTATCTTTTGGTAAGTGCCTTCTCCTTTGTTGAATAAAAATGTTTTGGCTTAAGCGATTTTTTGCCTCCGCCGTATCACGATACTGTCTTCCGGCAAAGAAATCGCTTTTTTCATCTAAACTAATCTGCACGTGCTTTAATCTATCGTGTAAGAACATACCAAACTACATAATGTAAGTTCAAAGGCAGACACTTGCTGAAAACAAGTGTCTGCCTTTTTGCTGTTTATTTCTGCATGGGAAGCATTCTCATCATTTCCTGAGCCATTTTGAATGCGGGGATAGTCTGGAGCCAGATGTTGCCGGGACCTGTTACTACGGTGTTGAAGATTCCTTCGCCGCCGAGAATCGCGTTCTTTACGCTTCCGGTCGTTCTGATATCCATTGAGCAGCTGCCGTCCATCATGGCAAGGTAGCCGGTGTCAAGGATGATGCTCTGACCGGGAGCCAGATATTTCTGCTCAACGGAGCCGTCTATCTCGATGAATACGAGGCCGCTGCCGGAGCATTTCTGCATAATGAAGCCCTCGCCGCCGAAAAGACCTGCGCCGAACTTCTTCTGGAAAAAGATGGATGTTTCAACTCCGGGTGTGGAGGCAAGGTATGAGCCCTTCTGACAGATAAGGTCTTTGCCGGGAGCAACCTCAACAGCCATAATGCTGCCGGGGAATGAGGATGCGAAGGCGATAAGGCCCTGACCTGCGGTAGCTGTGTAGGTGTTGCTGAACATTGCTTCACCCGTAAATGCCTTTGAAAACATCTTACCGAGTCCGCCGCCCTTTGTCTGCATCTGCATGTTGGGGGACATCCAGCTCATTGCACCGTTTTCACAGTTGATTGATTCGCCTGCGTCAAGAGTAATCTCGACAACGGGGAGGGGAGTGCCTTTGATTTCGTATTTCATGCGGTAATCCTTCTTTCGTATTACTGTTTTATTGCAATATTATTTATTTCATACTATCAAATATGACTCCGGGTGTCAATAGACGGATAACGCCGAATGACGGATATTTCCGATATCAGTCGGTGAATTGTAAAGCGCCGATTGGTAAACGGCAAAGCACTGTTTTTGTTGAAAACGCCTCAAAAACAGGCTGCTTTTTGTGCATGTTGCGCTTGTTGTCTGTTGCGAAAGATATCTTTTGTGTTGTAAAATAAAGCATAATTTATTCAGGAGGGATGTCCGATGAAAATTTCAAAGAAAGTTCTTTCAATTTTGCTTTGCACAGTAATGATTCTCGGCTCACTTGCCGTCGGCGGCGAGGGATTTATTGACGCACTTGATTTACTGAGCGTAAAGGCAAGTGCGGCGCAATGCGGTATTTTTACTTACGAGGTAACAGACGGCAAAGTAACAATTACCGACTGTGATTCATCAGCAAGCGGGGAAATCACGATTCCGTCAACGCTGGACGGATATACTGTTACAAGCATCGGTGATTGTGCATTTTATGAATATATCGGTCTCAAAAGCGTAACCATTCCCGGCAGCGTTAAAAGCATCGGCAAATGGGCATTTCGTGATTGTACCGGTCTCACAAGCGTAACTATCGGCAGCGGTGTTACAAGCATTGGCGACTATGCATTTTCCAGTTGTAGCAGTCTCATAAGCATACACATCCCCGATAGTGTTACAAGCATCGGCGAGGAAGCATTTGACTATTGTTCCGGCCTTACAAGCGTTTGCATTCCCGGCAGTATTGAAATAATAAATTTCTCGGCATTTGACCACTGCTCTTCTTTGAGAGACGTTTACTTTACGGGCTCCGAAGAACAGGAACTTAATATCGAATATGGAAATGATCCTCTCACAGGAGCCACGTGGCATTATAATTACGTTCACACGTATACGGTAACAAAAGAAAGTACCTGTACCGAAGCCGGCTCAAAGATTATCAACTGCGAATGCGGAGTTTTTACGGAGTCGATTCCCCCGCTCGGTCACGATTATGTAAATCATGATGCAAAAGCACCTACCTGCGAAGAAATCGGTTGGGAAGCATATCAGACCTGCAAAAGATGCGATTACACATCATACAAGGAGATTCCCCCGACGGGTCATACCGATGAAGATAACGACGGTATATGTGACGTCTGCAGGGAGATAATCAATGCAGAAGCAAACAAGGCATTCCTTGAGAGCAAAATCACTCTGAATATCCCCGGAGAAGCCACCGTCAGATTCAGAAACAAAGCCGCAGTAACGGTAACCGCAGACAATCTTCCCGAGGGCTATACGTTAGCGATTTATGACGGAGATACCTTACTTGCACAGAGTAAGCCCGGTGAGGATTCGGTAACCTACACAACAGGCGAACTGCAGAAAGCCGTTACGCTCACCGTTAAGGCGCTTGATAAAGACGGCAATGCGGTCACCGGGAAAACCGACGAAATCAAGGTAAACGTAAACAAGAATATCTTTACCATCGTCATCGCATTAATTCTGGGCATCTTCAGGAAGCTCCCCACCGTCACCGTTAAACCGTAAGAACTTTACAGAACGGCACACGGTGTCGGCAATACATAAAACCAACGGGCTTGCCTTCAAAGCAAGCCCGTTATACTTATTGTTTTGCCGTTCTTCGCCGATAAATTCAAGCGAAAAATCAAAGGGTGTCAACGATTGCTTTCGTATCTCTTGCAATTACAAGCTCTTCATTGGTGGGAATTACATACATCTTAACCTTTGAGCCGGGAACGGAAATCTCGATTTCCTCGCCTCTGACGTGATTCTTTTCTTCGTCAATGGCTGTGCCCAGGAAGCCGATGCTGTCTGCGATTCTCGTTCTGTACTGGGGGTTGTTTTCACCGATACCGCCGGTGAATACGACTGCATCAATGCCGCCCATGGCAGCCGCGAAGCCGCCGATATACTTTGCAAGCTGATGGCAGAGCATGGATTCAACGAGCATAGCTCTCTCGTCACCTTCCTTGGCTCTGTTTTCAATAGTTCTGTTATCGCTTGTGCCTGCAAGACCGAGCATACCGCTCTTCTTATTCATGAGATTATCCATCTCGTCGGGAGTGAGATTGTGGGCCTTCATGATTGTAGTAACGATTGCGGGATCGATTGAGCCGCAGCGTGTACCCATAACGATACCTTCGAGGGGAGTAAGACCCATTGTTGTATCAAGGCACTTACCGTCCTTGACAGCAGAAATTGAGGAACCGTTGCCCAGATGGCAGGTAACGATTTTTGTACCCTCTGCCTTGCCGCCGAGAAGCTCGATGCAGCGGCCGGAAACGAATCTGTGTGAAGTACCGTGGAAGCCGTACTTACGGATGCCGTCCTGCTCGTAGAGCTCATAGGGAAGAGCATAGAGGTAAGCATAGTCGGGCATTGTCTGATGGAATCCCGTATCAAAAACGGCAACCTGGGGAACATCCATAATGCTTTCGCAGGCTTCAATTCCCTTGAGGTTTGCGGGATTGTGGAGAGGTCCGAACTTGAAGCATTCCCTGATGGCCGCCTTAACGGCATCGTTAACCAGAACGGAAGCGGAGAATTTTTCGCCGCCGTGAAGAACTCTGTGGCCGACAGCGCCGATTTCGCTCATTGAAGCGATAACGCCGTTTTCTGCGCTTACGAGAGTATCAAGAACGAGCTTGATAGCTTCGCCGTGATCCTTCATTGCGTGGGGTTCTTTGATGTTTTTGCCTTCGGCGCCGGGAACTTTGTGAGTGAATGATGCGTTTGAATCGCCTATCTGTTCGCAGATACCTTTTGCGAGCAGGTTTTCGTTTTCCATATCAATGAGCTGATATTTGAGCGATGAGCTGCCGCAGTTGATAACAAGAATTTTCATACTAACAC
>JAZLLW010000050.1:0-16552 GCA_045598305.1 Acutalibacteraceae bacterium | reverse complement strand
ATCGGTGGCTTCAAATGGATGATTCAGACTACGGATTATCATCCTGTTGGAGCTGAAATAGGTCTGTTTATTGAGCCGGATGCAATTCATATCATGAAAAAATCTGAATATTCCGGCATTTACGGCGATTACAGCTCATTCAGCGAAGAATTTGATGAGCTTTCAAAGCCGGAAGAGGAGGATGAAGAATGAACACTCGCTCCTCAAATCGCGGTAAAGCATTTGCTTCGCCTTATATAGTGTGGGCTGTTCTTTTCATAGTTGCTCCTCTTTTTTTTGTTGTATATTATTCATTTACTGATTCTTCGGGAGCATTTTCTCTTGAAAGTATAAAAGCTCTTTCAAAATACCTTCCCACTTTTTTACGCTCTATCTGGTTTGGTATTGAAGCTACACTTATCTGTCTTCTTATTGCGTTTCCCATGGCTTATATTATTTCACAGAAATCCGATAAGATTCAGAGAACAATGGTTATGCTTGTTATGCTTCCCATGTGGATGAGCTTCCTTATCAGGACTTATTCCTGGATGGCTCTTCTTCAGGATACGGGCATTATCAATTCTTTTCTTGAAAAAATCGGTATTCATCCTGTTCATATGATAAATACCGGCGGCGCGGTTATACTTGGTATGGTTTATAATTTTCTTCCGTATATGATTATGCCTATTTATTCTGTTATGGCCAAGCTTGATTTATCAATGGTTGAAGCGTGTCAGGATTTGGGCGGTAATCGTCTTACTACCATCAGAAGATGCATTATCCCCATGAGTATGCCAGGTATCGTCAGCGGAATTACCATGGTATTCGTTCCTTCCGTTAGTACCTTCTATATTTCTCAGAAGCTCGGTGGCGGGTCTTTTGACCTTATCGGCGACGTTATTGAAAGACAGTTCCAGCAATCATACAATTACAATTTAGGTGCATCCCTTTCTCTTGTGCTTATGGTGCTTATTCTTATCAGTATGGCCATAATGAACAAGTTTTCGGGTGAAGAGGGGGAGATGGTTATATGAAAATTTCTTCCAGAATATACACCGCTCTCGTATTTATATTCCTTTATGCACCTATCATCGTTCTTCTTATTTTTTCGTTCAATTCAAGCACGAGTACAAGCGTATTTTCCGGTTTTTCCCTTCATTGGTATGAAGTACTGCTGAAAGATAAAACGACTCTCAGAGCGGTTTATAATACCCTTGTTTTAGCTGTATGCTCTTCTGTGTTAGCGACAGTTCTCGGTACCGCTGCTGCGGTCGGGCTTGATAAGTATAAAAAGAGCGCTTTCAGGTCTTCTGTTATGGCCGTAACAAACATTCCCATGATGAATCCCGAAATAGTTACCGGTATTTCCATGATGCTTCTGTTTGTATTTTTCGGTCAGATGATTAAGGATAAATCCGTTCTCGGATTCGGTACACTTCTTATTGCTCACGTTACCTTTAATCTTCCTTACGTAATCCTTACCGTGCTGCCCAAGCTCAGACAAACGGATAAAAATCTTTCCGAAGCAGCTCAGGATCTCGGATGCAAACCCGTAAGTGCTTTTTTTAAGGTCGTTTTACCCGCAATTATGCCTGGTATTATTACTGGAATGATTATGGCGTTTACTCTTTCTCTTGATGATTTTATTATCAGTTACTTTACAAGCGGACCCGGCTTCCAGACCTTACCTATCGTTATTTATTCAATGACTAAAAAGAGAGTTAAGCCGGATATGTATGCGCTTTCCGCAATAATCTTTGTCAGCATCCTTATTCTTTTGATATTCTACAATCTTGCTCAACAAAAGAGTGAAGAAAAAACTGACAGAAAAAAATAAATTCTGCTTGGGGTGATATTATTGAAAAAAATTTCCGCGGTTATCCTTGCTTTTATAATAGCCCTCGTTCCCTGCTGTATTTCGGCTTTTGCTATGACCGACAGTGAAATAGCTTCACTTAAAGGCACAAAGCTTTATGTTTATAACTGGGGTGAATATATTTCCGACGGTGAGGACGACACTCTTGACGTCAACGCCGAATTTACCAAAAGATACGGTATTGAAGTAATTTATGATACTTTTGATAATAATGAGGCGATGTATTCAAAGCTTAAAAGCGGCGGCGTTGTCTACGATATAGTTATTCCTTCCGACTATATGATCGAGCGTATGATTAAAGAGGGAATGCTTGAGAAGATTGATTTTGACAACATTCCCAATTTTAAGTATATTCCCGACAAATACCGTCGTCTCGGATTTGACCCTACAAATGAATATTCAGTTCCCTATACCGTCAGCTTCGTAGGACTTATCTATAACTCCAAGATGGTTGATAAAGCACCTGACAGCTGGACTGCACTCTGGGATAAGGATTATACAAATAATATTCTTATGTTCAATAATCCGAGAGACGCATTCGCTATTGCGCAGAGTATTCTTGGCATGGATTATAATACGGAGAGCGAATATTCGTGGTATACTGCGGCTGCTCTTCTTAAAGAGCAAAAAACGGTAAATCCGGTTTATGTCAATGATGAAGTATTTCTTAAGATGGAATCCGGCGAAGCTGCACTTGCTCCGTATTACGTAGGGGATTTCCTTACCATGAAGGATAATAACGACGACCTTGAATTTGTTTATCCCAAAGAGGGCGTAAACTATTTCTTTGATGCTGCCTGCATCCTTAAAGGAACACAGAATAAAAAAGCCGCAGAGCTTTATATTAATTTCCTTAACGATCCCGAAATAGCAACGGCAAACGCCGAATATATCTGTTACGGTAGCCCCAATTCAGCCGTTTATGACAATCCTGATTATGAGCTTTATCAGGATGAATATCTTTATCCTGAAGAGGGCGCTTTCAAGACCCAGATATTCCGTAATATGTCGCAAAGCACACTTGATTTAATGAGTTCTCTTTGGGATGAGGTCAAAAACTATGATTCCGATGGTTCATCCTTCCGTTACGTATTCTTCGGTGAAGGAAATACCGATAATATTGATGAAGCACAGAAGTGGACCGCGGAAACATATAAATATGCAATATGCATCGGCGTATTTCTTTTGATTTGTATTGCTTACGTTATCTTTAGATACGCAAGAAAGAAATACAGAGAAAATGTATAAAAATAAGCAGGTGATTTTTCACCTGCTTAAATTTTCTCAATTGATAAAACGGTCAGATTGATTTCGTTAATTCTGAATTTAATATTCATATCCGAAAAGCTTATTCCGTATTCCCGTTCCGGGTCGTCAATATATTGAGGCCTTGGGTCCTGGGCAAGCATTGCAGAGATGACCTTAGCTTTTTCTTCCGGTATTTCATTTTTGATTTCATCGGGAATAATAACGTTAAGAACGGGGGATTTATCCGAAAGTGCAAAGCCGTTTTTTGCATCGGGATGGCAGTCAACATAATTTAGATATGGCTTAATATCATAAATCGGAGTACCGTTCATAATATCCGCCCCGGACACAATCAGTACTGTACCATTTTCCGGTGACGTCTTTGTTCCGATAAGCTTTACCGAGGACAAACCGATCAAATTCGGCCTGAAAGGAGAACGTGTGGCGAATACTCCCTTTCTTACGTTTCCGCCGAGACGGGGAGGTCTGACGGTTGGGGACCATTCTTTGTCTTTGCATTCGGAGAATTCCCATATAAGCCAAAGATAATTATATTCTTCTATGCCCCTTAATGCTTCGGCAATACGGTATTCGGGTTCAAATATAATCACACTTTTTTCTTCTACTATACCCGATTGACGCGGGATACCGAACTTCTCGATATAGTCGTTATATATTCTGGCGATTATTTCCATTCAATCATCTCATAATAAAAAATAACAGGGGAATATTCATTCCCCTGAATGGAGCTGCTAGGCAGACTCGAACTGCCGACCTCATCCTTACCAAGGATGCGCTCTACCACCTGAGCCATAGCAGCAAACTTGCGTTCTCCCGAACGCAATATATATTACCATACGAAAAAGGGAATTGCAAGTATTTTTTTATAAAATTATATAATATTATCGTCAACCGCTTTTTCACACAGCTCCGAGAACAGTGAACAACTCCAACTGAACCAGGGCCTGGTGAATTTTTCCGGATTGTTTGCATCAAATCCTTCATGCATCAGATTTGTTCCGGCGTCTGTTGCTTCAAGCATATACAGTATGCTTTTGATTTCCTCGGGATTATCGCTTGTCAGACCCTGCATGGATAAAGCTATATGCCATATATAACCGTCAGGAGTATGCGGGCTTCCGATTCCTTTTGCAAATTTGCCTTCGTAATAATACGGATTTTCTTTGCTTAAAATAAATTCTCTGGTATTTCTGTATATTTCATCATCGGGCTTGCAGTATCCGAGATAAGGTGCCGAAAGCAGAGAGGGGACGTTTGCATCGTCAAATCTGAAATCGTTTCCGAGACCGTCGGTTTCACAAACATAGATCTTTTTACCCATATTATCGGCAACCGCATATTTTTCTATGCCGTTTCGGATATCTTTGCCCAGCATCCGACATCTGTTAATAAAGCCATCGTAGTAACCTATATGTTCAAGCATTTCAACGAGATAATCAAGCGCTACCGAAGCAAACATATTTGCAGCTACAAGATATCCGTATTTGCAGCTGTCGTCACTCGGTCTGAAGCCGGACCAGGTCATTCCCGTATATGCCGTTTTTGAACCGATTCCGTCGTTCGGTAAGGTATCTTTGCCGTTTTTGGTTTTTCTTGTAAATCTGTATTCGGAATTTTCTGAATGATTCTGCTCTGCTACCCATTGATAAACGGTAATTTTTGCCGTTGCCAGAAAGTCTTCGTCAAGTATGCTGTCATCGCCCGTTGCTTTCCAGTAGAGGTATGCGAGTCTGATAGGATAACAAAGGGAATCAACTTCATATTTTCTTTCCCATACAATGGGTATGTTTACGGGATAATCGTTGAATTCTCTGTGACTGTCGGGTTCTTTTTTGAACGCATTTGTATATGAATCAATTTTGATATATTTTCTTTGTCTTTTGATTACGCCTTTGATAAGCTCTCTGATTTCAGCGTTATCCTTTGCCAAAGGTATATAATGCGAAACCTCGGCTGTGGAGTCACGAAGCCACATTGCGGGAATATCACCTGTCAGAATAAAATAGGTGCCGTCATCCATGGGGATTGCGGCTGTTTCTATTGTATTGACGTAGCATTTTTTATACATTTCGGCGAGCTTGGAACTGTATCTGCCGATTTTTTCTCCATAGTATTCAGTTCTTTTAATTACACAATCGGGAATTTTCATATTTATACCTCATTAAAATGTTTCGGCACCGAATTCTTCAAACCAGTTGAATTTTACATATTTTCCGTTGAGATAATATTCGCAGGGGTTATTATTTTCCATCCAGTCAACAGGTACTATACTGCCGTTCTGTTTGCTTGCATAAACATATTCACGTTTAAGGTCTTCATAAGTTTTGCCTTTTGCTTCTGACGGCTTACAGGATACAAATAAAGAAGTACCGCTTTGCGCAACAAGTGTCAGCCATTGCGAATTTATTGCCCAATCGTATCTGCCCATAATTCCTACGCAGTCTGCATCAACGGCAAAGAAAGCATTATTCTGACATGCGCGGAAAGCAAGGGTGTTTACACCGTTGAATCTTGTAGGAGCCCAAGCTCTGCCCGATGTATCGTCACCGGTTCTGTTTGCTTCACAAAGTCCTGCGCAAAGATGACCGAAGGTATTACAGCCGAGTATTACCGTATCTCCGGCCGTATCTTTTATCAGTTTATAAAAATCTTTGATAACTTGTGCGGTTGTCTTTGTCTTGTCATAAAATCCTTCTTTTCCCTTGCAGGGGGAAGCGGACATGGTTCTTCCCCACTGCCCCGTGATATCATAGGACGAGAAATCGTGTTTAATAAGCTTATAACCGCAGTTAACAAGATAATTAGTCGTGTCAATTATGTGTTTTTTTACAGCGGGATGAGTAGGGTCTAGATACATTTTATCTTCAAGGCGCTTTGCCTCATCGGGTAAATCGAGTACGTGCTTTTCGTCGTTAAGATATCTTACCCATATACCGGGGATAACTCCCGACTCTTTCATCTTTTCGGCAAGTAGGTTCATATCACCGAATTTTTCGTTCGGAGTCCACGGAGGTGTTGTCCTGTACGGAGTCCAACCGTCATCAATGACCATGTATGGAGGATTTTTGTTTCCTTTACATAGCTCTGAAATCAGTTTTGAGTCGGAAATTATTTCTTCGGCAGAACTGTTTCCGTAAGCATAATACCAGTTGTTTGAGCCGTAAATAATGTTTTTTGAGGCAAGGCGAGACGGACACATTTCTTTGCAGAATTTACACAGCGAATCAAAAGCGGAAATGTTTCTGTATTCGTCAAAAATAACTTTACAAAGATTTACCGTTCTGTTTTCAAAGTTTATCGGCTGATTGCCGTTCTTTACGTTTATTATCAGAGTGAAGCCGCGGTTATCATATTTCCATGAACAGAATGCGTTGGGCTGAACCTCAACTCCGAAGCATTCCGTATATCTACCTTTAAAGTCTCTTACGCTGTCGGTTCCGTTTGATACGGCAAAATACCAAGGGAGCAGTCGGTCGGGCTCTATACCTTTCCATGCAAGCTCACCGTATGATCTTTCCCATGCGTCGCCGAGAATTTTTACCGGTTCCTTTCTTTCTTCTTCTTCGCTGAAATTCCATCTCAGTGTAATGAATTCCAGATTATCGGAAGACTTGACGTATATCTCGCAGGTATTGTCTTTTTCTTCAAATATAATATCTGTATTTTCTGAATCGGAAGGATAAATTTTGTATGTATCGGGAATTCTGAACTTCAATGCTATCAACTCCTTACATTATGAATTATACCATATAGGGTATTATATTCAAGTAAATTCTATTATATTTTGTATTTTAATCTTGAATATTGCATATTTGTGATATATAATAAAATTCGTATTGTAATTATCAGGTTTTACGGAGGTGTTCAGGTGAAAAGAATTGGATTTGATAATAATCTTTATCTGACAAAACAGTCAGAAATGATTACAAAACGAATAAGTGAATTTGGCGGTAAGCTTTATCTTGAATTGGGCGGTAAGCTTTTTGATGACTATCACGCTTCCAGAGTGTTGCCCGGATTTGCACCTGATACTAAGCTTCAGATGTTAAAAACTCTTGCCGATGATGTTGAGGTAGTAATTGCCATTAACGCAAGCGACATTGAAAACAATAAAATCAGAAGAGATTTCGGTATTACTTACGATGCCGACGTACTCAGACTGATAGACGCCTACAGAGCTGCAGGACTTTACGTGGGCAGCGTTGTGCTTACTCAGTACAAGGGTCAGAAATCTGCAGAGGCATTTAAAACAAAGCTTGAGGTGCTTGGAATCAAGGTTTATCTACATTACGTAATTGACGGATATCCTTATAATGTGTCTCATATTGTCAGTGATGAGGGCTTTGGTAAAAACGAATATATTGAAACCTCAAGAAAGCTTATTATAGTTACCGGTCCGGGACCGGGAAGCGGTAAGCTTGCGACCTGCCTTTCACAGCTTTATCACGAAAATAAAAACGGAATAAACGCCGGATATGCAAAATATGAAACTTTCCCAATTTGGAATATTTCTCTTAAGCATCCCATTAATCTTGCTTACGAAGCGGCTACCGCCGACCTCAATGACGTTAATATGATTGACCCGTATCATCTTGAGGCGTACGGCGTAACTACCGTTAATTATAACCGTGATGTTGAAGCTTTCCCGGTACTCAATGCCATCTTTGAAAAGATTGACGGTGTTTCTCCGTATAAGTCACCTACCGATATGGGTGTTAATATGGCGGGCTTTGGAATTGTTGACGATGAGGTATGTAAAGAAGCTTCACGGCAAGAAATTATCCGCAGATATTTTTCTTCACTTTGTGATGTCAAGCAGGGAATCGGTAAACAAGGTGCTGTTGATAAGATAATCAGTCTGATGAATCAGGCCGGTATTTCCGCTGAAGACAGAAAGGTCGTTTCCGCTGCAATTGAAAGAAGTGAAATGACAGAGGGTCAGCCGGCGGTTGCCATTGAACTTCCCGACGGTAAAATCGTAACCGGTAAAACCTCTAATCTTCTCGGTGCGTCATCTGCCGCTCTTCTTAATTCGGTTAAGTATCTTGCAGGGCTTCCCGATGACCTTCTTATGATTTCACCCTCCATTATTGAACCTATACAGCTTCTTAAAACAAATATACTTAAGAATCATAATCCCAGACTTCATTCCGATGAGACACTTATTGCTCTTTCAATGAGTGCCAACACAAATCCCGTTGCCAAGAGAGCATTGGAATCAATTCATTTATTGAAGGGCTGCGAAGCTCATTCTACGGTTATTCTTTCTCAGGTTGATATGGATATTTACAGAAAACTGGGCATCCATCTTACCTGCGAGCCGGTATATCAGACAAAAAAACTTTACCATAAATAATTTTTAAGACCACTTCCGTTTGGAAGTGGTCTTAATCTTTTTACAGAGGAATGACGGTAAAGCTGAATTCAAGTCCTTTACTGCCGTTAATGATAAACTTATCAAGTACATCCGGACCGCACGATGCCGTACCTGCCGCTCTTGTGAATCCGTCAATATTCACGGCAACGGTGTTCTGGTCGATAATATCCTCTCTGTGACCCGCTTTATCAAGAAGGTCCTGAGTATAATTCCTTGCATTGAAGGTAAGATATTTGTCTTTGAATGCAAATTTCAGTCCTTTTCCGTCGCTGTCGGTAACCGATACGTATCTTGTTTCACATCTGTTTCCGTTTTCCTGAGGTCTGACGTAGGGCTCATGCATATCGGTAACCTTTGTTTCATAGATGCCGATAATTGACTGTGTGTAATAATCGGAAAGATTTTCAACAGGGCCTCTGCCGAAATACTCAATATTGTCAAATTCCCTCGGCATCTCAAGAGTCATACCGAATCTGGGCATATCCTTTGAAGCCGATTTGAAAGATTTAGGACAGAAAGCTGTGTTGATTTCTATTATACCCGATGCCTTGATAGAATATTCGGTAGTTATAAGAGCGATTGTCTTTTTGTTTTCGTTGCCGATAAGTTTTGTTTCGGTTCTGATTTTAATTACACTTGCATTTTTACTTACCGAGCAGGAAATGAACTTTGAACGGTAGTTATTGTAATTTGCATCATACCAGCTGTCTTTTACTCTGCAATCGTTATCCGTTATGGCTCTGTATATGTTTGTAATGAATCCTCTTTCTTTTACGGCATTCTGATTTATCATTTCTTTACCGTCAGAAATGTATGAAACGATTTTGCCGCACTTCTTACAGAAAGTAATGTTTCCTTTTACGGTATAAACTACCAGTTTATCGTCGCTTTCATCCGTAATAATTTTTTCTTTAACTGAGTCTGTTTTAACCTTGTAATCTTCGCAAACCGCTATCTGTTCAAATGCGATTTCCTTATCTTCGTCGTAGTAATATATGTTGATATGTACGTCGCACTTATCCTTGGGCTTCTTATAATCAACGGAAAAAGATTTTATTTCTTCCGGCTCAATGTCGAGTACGGATTCATCGGCGGTAAGAAGGATATTTCCGTTTTTAACTACTTCCCATACTGCTGTTATGTAAGAGGTATTACGGAATCTGTTGGTATTAAGGAATGTGATTTCTTTGCCATCAAATGAAGCTCTGACGGGTCTGTAAACGTTTTTCATTTCCTTTGCACCTGTGTGAAGCTTTCTGTCGGGGTATACAAGACCGTCAACGCAGAAACAGCCGTCATGTCTCCACTCATTATGGTCACCGCCATAGGTAAACTTATATTTACCGCGGGGATGATATACTGAATGGTCTGCCCATTCCCAGATACATCCGCCCATTAAGTTTTCGTATTTATATATTATCTGCCAGTATTCTTCAAGACCGCCGGGTCCTTCGCCCATTGCGTGAGCGTATTCGCAAAGATAAAAGGGCTTCGGAGTATATTTCTTTCCTCTCTTATGTTGTCCGCATTTTTCGAGGTTTTCATGATTTGTGTACATTTCCGAAACAACGTCATAAGAATGTCTCGGCCCTCTTACGACTCCTTCATAATGGACGGGTGTTTCGGGTGCATTTTCGTGAAGCCAGTTGTAACATTCGTCCTGGCAGGCATATCCGCCGGATTCGTTTCCGAGAGACCACATCGTAATACACGCTCTGCTTCTGTCTCTGTAATACATTCTCTGAACTCTGTCAAGGTATCTCGGAGCCCAACTGAGGTTGCTGCTGATAAGGTCAATGTTGTCGTGAGGTGCACATCCGCAGCCGTGTGTTTCAATATCAGCCTCGTCGATTACATAAAGGCCGTAGATATCGCACATTACAAGGAAACGGGGATCGGGGGGGTAGTGGGAAGTGCGTACGCCGTTTACGTTAAGTGATTTCATCAGCTTAATGTCTTTTTCATAATCCTCGGGGGACATAGCATATCCCTTGGTGTAGTGAGTGTCGTGATGATTTACACCTTTTATTTTAATGCTTTTACCGTTAACGGTAAAGATATCCTTTTTGATTCTGATGTCCTTAAAGCCGACGTAGTTTCTGACGGTCATCACTTCGCCGTCTTTATTGTAAAGTGTAAAGAGCGCAGTATAAAGATTAGGAATTTCGGCATTCCATTCTTTGATATTGAGATCACGGAATGATATTTTGCCTTCATTTGCGTTTGCATTGCCTTCGCAAATAATCTTTTTGCCGTCATATAATTCAACTTTGACCGTGTCGGTTTTCTTTAATGTTCCCTTTATGTCAAAGTTAACGTCAAGTGACCATATGCCTTCATTTTTGTTTGTTTTGTAGTAAACATCATTGATATATGTCCTGGGCATTTCATAAAGGAATACGTCTCTGAAAATACCCGCCTCGCGGAACATATCCTGGCATTCAAGGAAGGTACCGTTTGACCATTTATGAATAACTGCAAAAAGCTCGTTTGAACCTTTTTTTATGAATGAAGATATATCAAATTCCGCTGTATTGTGTGAACCTTCGCTGTACCCGACGAACTTGCCGTTGATATAAAGATCTATGCAGGGAACAACACCGAAGAATGAGATTATGAAAGTCTTTTTTGTATCGGTAATGTCAAACGTCTTTCTGTAAACGGAAACAGGCTGCTCAGCGGGAACATAAGGAGGATCATCATCAAACGGATAGGGACAGTTGATGTAAGCAGGGGAGTCGTATCCGGTTCTCTGCCAGGTGCAGGGAACGGTAATTTTATCAAAATTTACCTTTGACGTATCAAACACATCCGGTAAATCTTTATTACTTGTGTAGTATTTGAAATCCCATTCACCGGAAAGAACTCTTACCATATCGGATGAATACGCTTCCTTGATGAATTTTACTTTTGCAGCTTCTTCTTTTGAAGAAAAAGGAATAATATAAGCTCTGCCGGGAAGCTTATTAATCTGGAAAACACTGAAATCGTTGTAATTTGTCTTATTTATTGAGTATTTCATTCAGCTTCTCTCCTTAAGCATATTTATCATTATTTTAGCCGCCTTATATATGTCGCCACAGCCGAGGGTGATTATGCAATCGCCCGGTTCTGCGTGCGAAACTGCATATTCGGCAACTTCTTCAAATGTATTGAACCAAACACTTCCCTCTATCTTTTCAGCAAGCTGAGAGGTATAGATATCGTATGTATTCACTTCTCTTGAACCCATGATTTCCGTCATGATGCATTGATCGGGAATTGACAGAACTCTTACGAAATCATCAAACAGAATTGCGGTCCTCGAGTAAGTGAACGGCTGGAATACGGCATATACCTTTCTATATCCCATATTCATTGCCGTGTTCAATGTTACTTCAAGTTCAAGAGGATGATGTGCATAATCGTCTATAATCGTAATTCCGTTTATTTCGGCAAGCTTTTCAAATCTTCTGCCTGCGCCGGTAAAATCCGAAATACCGCTTACGCATTTTTCAAAGTCAACTCCCGAATACATTGCGGCTGCAATAACAGCAAGGCAGTTCAAAACGTTATGACTGCCGGGGATGGAGAGTGAAACTCTGCCGAGAATTTTACCCTTAAATAATACGTCAAATGAATTATATTCGTTTTTGTCAACTATATTTATCGCGCGGTAATCGTTTGATTCACCGAGACCGAAAGAAATTACCGGCTTACCGCATTTTTTCTTTGCCCTTTCAACAACTTCGACAGTATTTGCATCGTCTCCATTATAGATAATGACTTTCGTTGCCATTGAGGCGAATTTTACAAAGGAATTCTTTAAGTTTTCAAATGTTTTGAAATAATCAAGGTGGTCTTCGTCAACGTTGAGAATAACGGCGACATCCGGAGTCAGATCCAGAAATGTATCAACAAATTCACATGATTCGCAAACCATATGTTCAGTATGACCTACAATTCCGTTTGAGCCCGTAAGAGGTAGCTTTCCGCCGATAACCGCCGTGGGATCAAGCCCGGCTTCAATAAGAACCTGAGTAATCATTGAGCAGGAAGTTGTTTTGCCGTGTGTTCCGCAGATGCAAATGCTGTTTGAGTACATTCTCGTAATTGCACCGAGAAGCTTGCTTCTTTCAAAAGTTGGTATTCCGCTTTTTTTTGCAGCTACAAGCTCGGGATTGTCGGGAAGAAGTGCCGCGGTGTAAATAATCATTTCCGCTCCGTTAATATTATCGGCCTTCTGTCCCAAAGTAACGGGAATGCCCATAGAACGTATTCTTTTAAGCGTATCGGTTTCGTTATTATCCGACCCGCTTAATTGATATCCTTCTTTATGTAATATTTCAGCAAGAGGACACATTCCCGATCCGCCGATTCCGATAAAATGAACTCGGCTTACCTTTTTTAACAGTTCGTCTATCTCATACATATTGTATATCTCCAATTAATCTTTTTAGTGATTATACTATATATATTCTAAAAAATAAAGCATTAAATGAAATTAATATTCATAAATTTTTATACAGTATATTTATACAAATTTTGGAATTTTATGCAGATAAATCTTGAAATATTCTTTATTAAGATATATAATATATGAAATTTCCCATCGGAGGTGCATCATGTCTGCATTAACAACAAGCGAAGAAAGAGAGCAGGCCTTCATTCTGCTTTTTGAAAAATCATTCAATGACGAGGTTGAACCCGATAAAATTATAGAACTTGCCAACGAAGCCGGAGCGATTGTTCCTTCCGGATATGCCGTTAAGCTATTTACTGAAACGTGCAATAAGCTTCCCGTTATTGACGATTTTATTGTCAAATATTCAAGGGGATGGTCTATTTCCAGAATAAGCAAGGTTGCTCTTGCCGTTCTCAGACTTGCCATCTGTGAAATAAGATATTTTGAAAAGGTACCCGTAGGTGTTTCAATCAACGAAGCGGTTAATATCTGTAAAAAATATGCTTCCGATGATGAGTATTCTTTTGTTAACGGTGTTCTCGGTTCTTTTGCAAAGGAAGAGGTAAAATGATTACTCTCGGCATAGATACAAGTAATTATACTACTTCATGTGCCTTATATGATTCCGTCAGCGGTAAAATCTTACATCGTAAAAAGCTTCTTCCCGTAAAAGACGGTAAAAAGGGCTTAAGACAAAGTGACGCAGTTTTTTATCATACACGTCAGCTGTATCCTCTGATTGAAGATTTGATGAATTCGTTTGACGGTGAGATTGATGCAGTCGGTGTTTCTTCAAGACCGAGAGATGTTGAAGGTTCATATATGCCCTGTTTTACCGTTGGTTTTAATACGGCTTCGGCAATTGCATCAGTTATCAGAAAACCGTTATATACTTTTTCTCATCAGTCGGGTCACATTCTTGCTGCATTATATTCATCTGAATCTCTTTCCTTAATCAATGAAAGATTTATTGCTTTTCATGTTTCCGGAGGAACTACCGAGTCGCTCCTTGTTGAGCCCTCTAAGGAATATATAATCAGTGAAAGGATTATCGGTCATACCGAAGATATAAATTGCGGTCAGGCAATCGACAGATGCGGTGTAATGCTCGGTATGGGCTTTCCCTGCGGAGCAGAACTTGAAAAGTATGCTTTACTTTCAACAAGGAAATTCAATCCCGGAGTGTGCGTCAGAAACGGAAACTGCTGTCTTTCGGGCCTTGAAAATCTATGCAAAAAAATGTATGAAAACAGTGAATCCAAGCAGGATATATCCGCATTTTGCCTTGAATTTGTATGTAAAACTCTTGAAAAAATGACAGACTTTGCTTTGGATAAATTCGGGAATTTACCTATTGTTTATGCCGGTGGTGTAATGTCCGATAAGATTATCAGAGACCGTCTGAGTTCTGAATATAATGCTGAATTCGCTTCTCCCGAGTTTTCTGCGGATAATGCGGCGGGAATTGCAATTCTTACTTATTTGAAGGTGAATAACTGATGCCGTCAAACAACGTGCTGACTGTTTCAATACTAAATAGATATATTAAATCCGTTCTTGACGGTGATGCCAATTTGCAATCAATTTATGTTAAGGGACAGATTTCAAATTTTAAACAAAATTATTCATCCGGTCATTATTATTTCACATTAAAGGATGAAAATGCTCAGGTAAGCGCAGTAATGTTCAAAAATGCAAATGCCAAACTGCGTTTTTTCCCCGAAAACGATATGAGCGTTATTGTCAGATGTCGGGTCTCTCTTTATGAAGTCAGCGGCACTTATCAGCTGTATGTAGATGATATGCAGCCGGATGGTACCGGCGCTTTGGCTCTTGCGTTTGAACAATTGAAAAAGAAGCTTTCTTTAATGGGATATTTTGATGAAAAGCATAAAAAACCCATTCCCCGATATCCGGACAGTGTCGGTGTCGTTACATCCGAAAACGGTGCGGCTTTTCGCGATATTGTCAATATCATTTCAAGAAGATTTCCGTATGCCCAAATCGTTCTCTGTCCTGTCAGCGTTCAGGGTTCTGCGGCGGCTTCACAGATTTCCGATGCTATTTATCTTTTCAATGAAAGAAAATGTGCCGACGTATTGATTGTCGGTAGGGGCGGTGGCTCTGTTGAAGATCTTTGGGCATTTAACGAAGAACCGGTTGCAAAGGCAGTATATGAAAGTGATATTCCCGTTATTTCCGCGGTCGGACATGAAACGGATTTTACCATTTGCGATTTTGTTGCCGATCTCAGAGCACCTACACCTTCGGCCGCTGCCGAGCTGTCAGTTCCGGATTCCGAAGAAATGATGAGCGATTTTTATACTTACGGTATGAGATTCCGTAATGCCGTTATCGGAAAATATAATGCTGAAAACAGCAGACTTAATTCAAACTGTGCTCTCTTGAAAAAAATAAGTCCGCAAACATATATTGACAATATCGGTATTACTGTTGACCGTCTTTACGAAAGAATTTATTACGCTTCTCTCAATCAACTTAAAGACAGAGAATATAAACTCGGAATGCTGATTTCTTCCCTTGATGCTTCAAGTCCTCTTAAAATCCTCGGTAAAGGATACAGCGTAGTTACAAAGGAAGGTGTTGCTGTAACGGATTCGGAATCTTTGAATAAGGGCGATATCGTAAATATCAGATTTAAGAACGGTAATGTCAAATGTGAGGTTATATAATGGCTGTAAAAATTGATTATGAAAAACAGATAAAACGTCTTGAAGAAATTGTTGCCGTACTTGAAAAGGGCGAGATTTCTCTTGATGAAATGATAAATTTATATTCTGAAGGAACAAAAATAGTTGATTCCTGTTCTCAATCACTTGAAGAAGCGAGAGTAAAAATAATGAAGATATCCCGTGAAAGCGAATATAACAATGATTGATTTCAATTGTATACTTAATAACTATATTGATATTTTTGAAAATTTCCTTTATTCGGAAATTTCTTCCGATAAATTCATCGGCAGGGAATCCGAAGGCTTTTCTCTTATGCTTGAAGCAATGAGTTATTCATTGAAAAACGGCGGCAAGAGAATCAGACCCGTACTTGTTATGGAATTTTGTCGGCTTTGCGGCGGCAGGATAGAAGATTGTCTTCATTATGCGGCTGCTCTTGAAATGATACATACATATTCTCTTATTCATGATGATTTGCCTTGCATGGATGATGACGATTTCAGAAGGGGAAAGCTTTCAAACCACAAGGTTTACGGGTATGCAAATGCCCTTCTTGCCGGTGACGGATTGCTTACTCTTGCGTTTGAAGAAATTTCCCGGTCACCGCTTTCTGATGGAAATAAAATCAAGGCAGTTTTACTTCTTTCCGAAGCAGCGGGTGCAAGCGGTATGATTGCAGGTCAGGTTATGGATCTTGCCAATGAAAATAAAACGATTGACCTTGGTGCTTTGAAAAATACCGATTTGCTTAAAACGGGAAAACTTATATCGGCGGCCTGCGTTCTTGGCTGTATTGCTGCGGATGCCGATGATAAATATTTTGAATCCGCTTATATTTTCAGCAGAAATATCGGTCTTATCCTCAAGGGAAGTGTGAACGTAATAAAACCATCTCCCGACGGGAAGAAATTTAT
>JAZLLW010000049.1:0-23693 GCA_045598305.1 Acutalibacteraceae bacterium | reverse complement strand
TATCCGGTGAGGGCGGAGTGGGTAAATCCACGTTCACCGCCGGCATATCAAAAGAGCTCTCTGCCCGCGGGAAGAGAGTGCTTGCCATTGACTGCGATATCGGTCTGCGTTCCCTTGATCTGCTTCTGGGCTGTGATGAGCAGGTTGTCTTTGATTGGGGCGATGCCGTTCTCGGCAGATGCGAAGCGCAGAGAGTAATAATTGACTGCACCGTTGACTTTGCCGCCGCTCCGCTTACGGATGACGACACCTTTACGGCTGAAGCACTCAGCGATTTCATAAAAGAGGTCGCTCCCAAATACGACTATATTTTCCTTGATGCTCCCGCAGGAGTGGGCAAGGGCTTTGAGCTGGCGGTGAAATGCGCAAAGAAGGTCATCGCCGTCACCACCCCCGACAATATCTGTGTCAGGAGCTGTTCCCTTGCGATAAATCAGGCGGAGAAGCTGGGTATATCGGATTTTTCCCTTGTGGTGAATATGTTTGAGGTGAAGCCCGTCACGAAAAAGCGCCTGCTCAACCTTGACGAATGCATTGATGCCACCGCAACGGGTCTTCTGGGAGTTATCCCCGTTGACAGAATCCTTGCCTTTGCTTCGGTTACGGGTATAAAACCGGGAGAATTTTCACCCTCTCAGCAGGCATTCTACCGCATAGCCGCACGCTTTGAAGGGGAAAAGGTCGACCTTGTCTGTGAATAACGGGGAGAAATATATGAATGAAAAAACAGTGGCCGCCATTGCCACCCCCAATGCACCCGGCGGCATAGGAATAATCAGAATATCCGGTCCCGAAGCTCTGCAGATAACAGACCGTGTTTTCCGTGCCGTTGACGGCGCAAAAATTACGGAAAGCAAGGGATACAGAGCCCACTTCGGCGACGTAATATATAATAATGAAAAGATTGACGAGGCGGTTTGTCTTGTTTTCCGCGCTCCGCACAGCTATACGGGTGAGGACGTTGCGGAGATAAACTGTCACGGCGGTCTTTTTGTCACAAAGCAGGTCCTGCGTGCCGTAATTGAAGCAGGCGCGGAGCCGGCAGGTCCCGGCGAATTTACAAAAAGGGCTTTTCTCAACGGAAAAATGGACCTGGCAGGCAGCGAAAGCGTTATGGCGCTTATCGGTGCTTCGGGTAAGCAGGCAGCCGCCGCGGCACTCAACACCCTTGAAGGAAATCTGAGCAAAAAAATCAACGCCTGCTGTGACAGAATAATCAGTGTCTGTGCATCCCTTGCCGCATGGGTAGACTATCCCGACGAGGATATAGAAGAAACGGAAACAAGCGAGATGCTTGACGTTTTCTCCTCGGTCAAGGCAGAGCTTGAAGATATTATCAGGCGTTACGACTGCGGCAAAGCGGTTACCGAGGGCGTGGATGCGGTCATCGCAGGCAAGCCCAACGTAGGTAAATCCACGGTCATGAATCTGCTTTCGGGATATGAGCGCAGTATCGTTACGGATATTGCGGGTACGACACGTGACGTGGTTGAGGAAAAAATCACCGTCGGCGACATCGTGCTGAGGATTGCCGACACCGCAGGTATTCACGATACCGAAAACGTGGTTGAAAATATCGGCGTTGACCTTGCAAAAAAGCGCCTTGACAGAGCGGAGCTTGTGCTTGCCGTGTTTGACGGAAGCTCTCCCCTCTCTCCCGAGGACAGTAAAATCATAGACCAATGCCGCGAAAAGAAAAAAATCGCCCTGCTCAACAAGGCGGATTTGCCCCGTCTTGCAGACAGAGCAGTCATAGAAAAGGATTTTGACAAGGTGGTGGAAATCTCCGCCCTTACGGGTGAAGGTGCCGGGGAGCTTGAAAGGGCTCTTTCCGAAATTCTCATGACGGATGAATTTGACCCTGCCGCCGCCTGCCTGACCGGAGAAAGACAGCGAAACTGCTGTATCAGAGCGGTTGAACAGCTTGAGGAATGTATATCCGCCCTTCAATCGGGAGTAACGCTTGACGCGGTTAACGTCTGCGCCGACTGTGCGGTAGACGCCCTGCTTGAGCTGACAGGCAAAAAAGCCCGTACCGCGGTAGTTGACGAGGTTTTCTCCCGCTTCTGTGTAGGAAAATAAAATGCATATTGAAAGCGGAGAGATTTATCTCCGCTTTTTTCAATATTTTTTTCAATAACTGTAACGCACGGGGATAATTTACGCTTAGTAAGGTAAATACGTTTCGGAGGTATTTTTATGAAAAGAATAGTAATACTTACAATGATTTTACTTGCATCAGTCTGCTTTACCGCCTGCGGCAACGCAGAAAAATCATCTGCTGACACGGCAGAAGGCAAAAACAAAACGGAACTTGCGGAAATTCAGCCCGAAGTAACGGAAGAAAAAACGACGACCGAGAAAGCCCCTTCAACGGAAATTGACATTGATCCCGTTGAAGACAAAACAGAAACCTCGTCCGTGACCGAAACCGCCGTTCCCGAAAAAACGGAACCTGCCGTTCCCAAAAGATCCGTCCCATACAGCACCACGACAAAGCCCGCAGGAACAACGTCTATCGTTCACGACCCCAAAAAGCCCACCGCCCCGAGAGTTTACACGTACACGGGAACGATCTGTAACGATCCGTTTATAATCAAAGAGGTAAACGGCACGAAGCTTACGCTCGCCCGTTACAGTCTGACCGCCGGCGAACTCAAGGAAGGACTTTATTCCTGCGACTACGGCAATGTTGACGGCAGTGATAAGATGGAATTTCATGTGGGTGACGTGGTAACAATCCGCTATATCCAAGATAATCTGGATAAGAACGTTTATCCCTATCAGATGAAAATAGACGAAATATATATCGCCGAATGGAACGGCGCGAAGCAATAACAGAAGAAGTGAACAGTTAACGGGCTTACCTTTAAGGTAAGCCCGTTATATTATTTGTTTTGCCGTTCTTCGCCGATAGAATCAAACAAAGCGCAGATTAGTTTGGATAAAAAAAGCCGTTTCTCCGAGTGAACACAGTACTTTTGTACGGGGAACGAGGAAAACGGCTTAATACCAAACATTTTAATTTCTACAAAGAAGCAAGCACTTACCGTTATGGAAGTGCTTGCCTTGATGCTTACATTATTTAGTTTGGTATGTTCTTCACCGAAAGATTCAAGCGTAGCGCAGATTAGTTTGGATGAAAAAAGCGATTTCTTTGCCGTAAGACAGTATCGTGATACGGCGGAGGCAAAAAATCGCTTAAGTCAAAACATCTTTATATTTGAACAGAAGAAGGCACTTAACCGAAGATAAGTGCCATTTGTCAATTACTATATTCTGTTTTGACTGATTTTCGCCAAAATAATCAAGCGTCCTCAAAGGAACCGGTGTAGAGACGGTAATACGTTCCCTTGGCATTGATAAGGTCCTGATGACTTCCCCTCTCAATAATCCTTCCGTGGTCAAGCACCATGATAACGTCCGAATCCATTACGGTAGAAAGACGGTGTGCAATAACGAATACCGTTCTGTTTTCCATCAGCTTATCCATACCGCGCTGAACGATTGCTTCCGTTCTGGTGTCAATGGATGAGGTGGCTTCGTCAAGAATCATAACGGGCGGGTCGGCAACTGCCGCTCTTGCGATGGCAATAAGCTGACGCTGTCCCTGAGAAAGGTTTGCACCGTTGTTTTCAAGCATCGTGTCATATCCCGAGGGAAGTCTCGTAATGAAGCTGTCCGCTCCGGCAAGCTTCGCCGCATCAATGCATTCCTCGTCCGTCGCATCAAGACGGCCGTAACGGATATTATCCATGACCGTACCCGTAAACAGATTGGTGTCCTGAAGAACGATACCGAGTGAACGGCGTAAATCCGATTTCTTTATCTTGTTGATATTGATACCGTCATAGCGGATTTTACCGTCCGCAATGTCGTAATATCTGTTGATAAGATTCGTGATGGTTGTTTTGCCTGCACCCGTTGCGCCTACAAAAGCGACCTTCTGACCCGGCTCGGCATAAACGGAAATGTCCTTAAGAACCTGCTTGCCTTCAACGTAGCCGAAGTCAACATCCACCATTCTCACGTCACCCTTAAGCTCCGTGTAGGTTACCGTACCGTCACCGTGGGGATGCTTCCATGCCCATCTGCCCGTTCTCTTTTCCGTTTCGGTTATAGTACCGTCTTCGGAAATCTCGGCGTTGACGAGCGTAACGTATCCGTCATCCGCTTCGGGCTCAAGGTCCATAAGGCCGAATACTCTCTTTGCACCCGCCATCGCCATGATAACGGTGTTGAACTGCTGTGAAACCTGGTTTACGTTACCCGTAAACTGCTTGGTCATGCTGAGGAAGGGAACGATGATGCTTATACTCATCGCTTTGCCAGAAATACTTAAATTATCCGCACCCGAAAGCAGAAGCAGGCCGCCTACGATGGCAACGATAACATAAAGCGTGTTGCCTATGTTCATAATGATGGGGCCTAAGGAATTGGCGTATGCCTGGGCCTTGTAGCTGTCTTCGCAGAGCTGACCGTTGATTTCGTCAAAATCCTTCTGACTCTGTCTTTCGTGATTGAATACCTTGATGACCTTCTGTCCGTTCATCATTTCCTGAATGAAGCCCTCTGTCTTACCCATGGACTGCTGCTGACGAACGAAATATTTGGCTGAGCCGCCGCCAATTCTGCCTGATACGAGTATCATGAATACAACGCCTACGACCACTATGAGAGCAAGCCATACACTGTAATAGAGCATTATGCAGAATACGCTGACGACAACGATACCCGCCTGAAGCAAAACGGGAAGTCCCTGGGAAACGAGCTGTCTGAGGGTGTCGATATCGTTGGTGTAGTGGCTCATTATATCGCCGTGCTTGTTTCTGTCAAAGAAGCTGACGGGATAATTCTGCATTTTGTCAAACATTGCGCATCTCATCTTGCAGAGGAATCCCTGGGTAATGTAAGCACCCAGCTGATTAAAAGCGGTGGATGAGAGAATGGACAGAGCGTACATTCCGATGAGAACCGCTATCTTTGACCAGATATCCGCTTTGGCGGCATTCCAGTCGCCGCCGTTTTTAAGGTTGATTTCAATTACCTCTATGACCTTCTGCGAAAAGATTGAGGGCATCGTTGAAGCGATTGCGGTGAATATGATGCAAAACAGTACGAGAGGCAGTAAAACGGGATAAAACTCCTTAAGGCATTTTACGACTCTTACGATGATTTTAACGTCAAGCTTCGGCTTTCCGCCGGGTGCTGTTCCCTTTTTGTTACTGGGCATCAAAATCACCTCCGCTCGTCTGCTGTTCATATACTTCTCTGTAAATATCGCTGGATTCGAGAAGCTCTTCGTGAGTTCCCGCGGCATTGATTCTGCCGTTATCCATTACGAGTATCATATCCGCATCCTGAACGGATGAGAAGCGCTGGGCAATAATGATTTTTGTGGTTTCGGGAATGAAGCTGCGGAAGCCGGCACGGATGAGAGCATCCGTCTTGGTGTCGACCGCGCTTGTGGAGTCGTCGAGAATAAGGATTTTCGGTTTTTTGAGAAGGGCCCTTGCGATACAAAGACGCTGCTTCTGACCGCCGGATACGTTTGTACCGCCCTGCTCAATCACCGTTTCATAGCCCTCGGGGAAGGAATTGATGAATTCCTCTGCCTGAGCGAGTCTGCACGCCTCGGCAAGCTCCTCATCCGTCGCATTTTCGTTGCCCCAGCGGAGATTTTCCGCAATAGTGCCCGAGAAAATAAGATTCTTCTGAAGCACCATGGCTACGCTGTCACGGAGAGTTTCTATGTCATAATCCTTGACGTCCAGACCGCCTACCTTTACCTTGCCTTCGGAGGCATCGTAAAGTCTGGGAATGAGCTGTACCAGACTGGATTTGCCCGAGCCCGTTCCGCCGATGATACCTACGGTCATGCCGGATCTGATATGAACGTCCACGTCGGAAAGAGAATTGCTCTTTGCCTCTGCCGAATATCTGAAGCTTACGCCCTCAAAATCAACGGAGCCGTCTGCAACGAGCATAACGGGGTTTTCGGGATTGGTAAGATCCGATTCCTCGTTGAGCACCTCTTTGATTCTCCTGACGGATTCAATGCTGATAGTTACCATTACGAAGATGACCGAAAGCATCATAAGAGACATAAGCGTCTGCATTGCATAGCTGAGCATTGCGGTAATCTGACCTACGCCCATGGTAACGCTGCTGCCGAACACCGTGAATTCAGTACGGTTGAGGATGTATTTTGAGCCCATTACGAGAATGAATACGAGATTAAAATTCATACAAAGCTGCATGATGGGGCCGCTGAGAGCGACCACTCTCTCCGCAAAAGTAAAATCCTTGCGAATGCTGTCTGCCGCCGTATTGAATTTCTGCTTTTCGTATTCTTCTCTTGAAAAGCCCTTTACCACACGCATCGCGCGTACGTTTTCTTCAATGGATTCGTTGAGCTTGTCGTATCTCTTGAATACTCTGCGGAATGCGGGCAGAGCGAGAATGCCTATAAGTCCCAGTCCGCCGAGCAAAACGGGTATTATTACGACAAACGTAAACGCCAGCTTGCCGCCGATTCTGTAGCCCATGATGATAGAGAAGGTTATCATCAAAGGGCCTCTTATGGCGGTACGTATGAGCATCATAAATGCCATCTGTACGTTTGTAACGTCGGTCGTAAGTCTTGTTACAAGTGACGAAGTGGAAAACTTATCAACGTTTCCGAATGAAAATTTCTGGATTTTTTCGTAAATATCGTGTCTCAGATTTTTTGCAAATCCCGCGGATGCCTTTGCACAGGTGAATCCCGCAAGACCGCCGCAGGCAAGTGAAACGACCGCCATTGCCACCATTTTAAGGCCGGTCCCGATTATTTCGGACATTTCCACGCTTTCGGCCTGAATGTTATTCACAAGCTGAGCGGTCAGCGTGGGAATATACGTTTCAATCAACGCCTCAACAACGATAAAAAGAAAAGTAAGCACTACCGGAATGCGATAACCCCTGACGCAGGCAACTATTTTTTTCATCCTGTTCCTTCCTTTCTGTTAATCCGAGCGGTGATAATCCGAATCCACCTTGAATTTGGCTCTTTTTCCGTCTGACTTCGTCATCGTCATTGCAAGGCGACCGAGTGAATAATACTTTGTGTATTGCGAATGAGGGCAGCGAAACAGATGACTGCTGTAAAACGAAAGAAAATGGGTTCGGATTATCGTCGCTCGGTTAAATCGCTAACTTTGACATTATATGACAAGAGTATTTTTATTTCAAGACAAAAATAAAATAAACTTGATTTTTAACCCGCAAAAGTGTATCATAAACTGAATAAAATCAGTCGGGAGAATGTAAAAATGATTTTTATTACAGGTGATACCCACGGCGATTTTTCCAGATTCAACGTGCCCGCACTCAAGCAGCTTAAAAAGGACGATACGCTCATCGTCTGCGGCGATTTCGGATTTATCTGGGATAACAGTCCCCGCGAAAAGAAAATATTACAGAAGCTTGCTCTCAAGAAATACAATATATGCTTTATAGACGGCACACACGAGAATTTTGAAATTCTCAACTCCTATCCCGTTACAATGTGGAACGGAGGCAAGGTGCATCAGATAGAGAGCAATATTTTCCATCTGATGAGAGGTCAGATTTTTACCCTTGAAAACCTCAAATTCTTTACCATGGGCGGCGGCGAAAGCCCCGATATAGACATCAGATTTGAGGCAAACGCCTGGTCAAAGGATGAATTTCCCACCCGCGAGGAAATGCTTGAAGCGGCAGACAATATGGAAAAAATCAACTGCAGCGTTGACTATATCCTTACCCACGAGCCCCCGGTGAAGGTCAAGAGCTTTCTCTGCCTGAAGGACGATGAGGCCGCCACCATCAACAGTCTCAACACCTTCTTTGAGGAGCTTTCGCAGGCGGGCACCTACAGACGCTGGTTCTTCGGCTCAATGCATCTGGATAAATATATTTCCTCCACCATGGTCGCGGTGTATCAGTCAATCATAAACGCCATGACCGGCGAGGTCATCACAAGATAACAAACCGAAACCCGAGCTCTCCTTTTCGGAAAGCCCGGGGCTTTTGTTTGGTGAATATTGAAAAGTGAATGGTGAATAATTAAAGGTCGCTTCGCTCCGGATTATATTTACTCCGTCCAGATTGAGCCAATCGTAAAAAATCAACGGGCTTCCCTTTTCGGAAAGCCCGTTGATCATTGTTGTTCTGCCGTTCTTCGTCAAAATAATCAAGCGGTACGCGCAGAAGATATTATTGTAAGAAAGCCGTTTCTCCGTCGGAAGACAGTATCGCGATACGGCGGAGACGGAAAACGGCTTAATACCAAACAACTTGAATTTCTATAACAAAAGCAGACACCTATCTTTTGATAAGTGCCTGCCTTAAACCTTCATTATTCAGTTTGGTGTGTTCTTACACAATAGATTCAAGCGATACGCGCAGAAGATATTATTGCAAGAAAGCCGTTTCTCCGTCGGAAGACAGTATCGTGATACGGCGGAGACGGAAAACGGCTTAATACCAAACAACTTTTAATTTCTATAACAAAAGCAGACACCTATCTTTTGATAAGCGCCTGCCTTAAACCTTCATTATTCAGTTTGGTATGTTCTTACACAATAGATTCAAGCGCTTTATCAATAGCTTTGGCAAGCTGATCGGGACACGACGTGTCCTTGAATCCGCACCTGATGCCCTTGAGCTTCGCGGCGCATTCCTCCGCTTTCATTCCCTCGGCAAGGCGGGCTATTCCCTGAGTGTTTCCGTTACAGCCGCCCTCAAATTTTATATTTGTGATTATACCGTCCGTGATATCAAAAGAAACCGAACGGGAGCATACTCCTCTGTTCATATACTTATAAGTCATAGCCGTTCCTCCTTCTTCGCCGTAATAATACAATATTATGCCGCTTAAATCAAGACACTGATTGTAAATTAACTATTGACTGTAAGCTCATTAAATAATAAAATAAGAACAATACAACCCGAAGAGAGGTTTTTACAGATGAAAACGACCCGCAGATTCGTTGCTTTGCTGACGGCTTTGATTATTGTCCTTACACTTGCCGCCTGCGGTAAGGAGCCGGAGCCCGTTACCACCACCACAGAGGTCTATCCCGATATGCTTCAGAGAGACGCAAAAATAAACGTTGCCTGCTTCAAGGCGGGTTCGGCGGTTTCCCTCACCCACGCAAGAGCCACCAAGGAGGATGCCTGCAGCATTACGTTTTACGGTAATGCGGATGAGGTAAAATCCCTCATCAAGAGCGGCAAGGCCGATATAGCCGCCCTGCCTCTGAATATGGCTGCTCAGCTATATAACGAAACAAACGGCGGCATAAAGATTATGTCAGTCACCGCCCTCAATTCCCTTTATCTTGTTGAAAAGGGTAATATTATCAAAAAGCTTTCCGACCTTAAGGGAAAAACCGTTCTCACCTCCGGCAAGGGCACCGTCTTTGATTACTATCTGCTCTACATTCTGAAAGAGGCAGGTATTGACCCCGAAACCGATATCACTATCAAATACGTCGCCACCTATGACGATGCGGTCGCGGCTGCAAAGGCCGGGAATTCTCCCGAGTTGTGTCTGCTCCCGTGTAACTACGCCTGCGAGGTGCTCTATGCCGAAAAAGGATACGATACGGTCGAATCCTTTACGAATATCCTTAAATTAAAGAGCGATATGACCTTTGCGGCGGAGTGTCTGGCAGTACGCACCGAATACCTTGAAGCCCACCCCGATCTCGTTGAGGAATTCCTTGATTTCGCCGATATGTCCGCAACCTTCATCACCTCAAGCGCAAAGGCGGGCCTGTATCTTATTGATGCAAAGCTTTTTGCCGATGAAGAAAAGGCGCTTGCCAACGTTTTCAACTGCTATCCCGTATGTGTTCAGGGTGAGGAGCTTGTCTCTCTCGCAAACGAAAATCTTGAATTTCTTTATGAGCTTGACCCCGATTCGGTCGGCGGTGCTCTTCCGGATGAAAACATATATTACGTTTTGTAATAATATGCGTTTTTGTACTTGCAATATTATTAAATTTATTATATACTTACTTCAATCGGCTGTGCCGTAATATCAGCAGACAATCTGCTATCAGGAGGACTATCATGAAAAACAAAATTCTCGCTATTCTTATGGTATTAGCTCTCGTTCTTGCTTTTACAGCATGCGGTAAAGAAACACCCGAAACCACCACGACAGAAGCTGAAACAGAAGCTACGACAGAGGCTGCTTCAGAGTCAGAGACCAAGGAAGACGCTTCCGAAGCCGTTACGGACGAATCCGCTACCGACGTTTCCGAAGAAGAAACAGAAGAAACAACGGAAGCAGGCAAAGCTCCCGAAACAACAGAAGAAATAGTTGCTTACTTCAATGAAGCAGTCAATAATGCAAAGAGCAATTCCAAGTCAATCACTCAGAATTACTCCGATATTACGCTTAACGGCAGCTGCACTCTGCCCTCAGCCCTCAGCGGTATTCTCAAGATCCTCGGCGGCGCAGACAAATTCATCGGCGATCAGCTTGCAAAGAACAGCAAGGGCTCAGCGGTTATCAGCAAGAGCGCTTATCCCGTAGAGAATGAATCCTACGCTTCAAAGCTCACCGCTGCCGACGTTTCAAGCGCAACCTGCACAGAGGCAGACGGCAAATATACAATCACGGTTAAAACTTATCCCGACGGTAAGTCATCAACCATCGTTCACGGCACGGGCCACGCTCCCAAGGCATTCAACGTAATCCTTCCCGGCACCGTTAACGACAACATCCCCGGTATTGCAACAAGCATCGTAGGTACAGCTACAATGAATTATCCCTCAGCAACAGCCAAAATCGTTGTTGATGCGGCAACAGGCAACGTTCTTACCGCTGATTACAGTCTCAACTGGACAATCAACTTTGATAAGGTCGGCGCATCCCTTCCCTTCAACACACACGACAATTACACAATCGCCTGGTAAACCTGATTATAATTAACGAGGTACATATACAATGAAAAAAGAAGTACTTGTTGAGACTTCCGCAAGACACGTTCACGTTACTCAGGAAGCTCTCGAAATTCTTTTCGGCAAGGGCTATGAGCTCACCAAAAAGAAAGACCTTTCCCAGCCCGGCCAGTTCGCCAGCAATGAGAAAGTAGCAGTAGTCGGCTCAAAGAGCCAGTTCCCCGCAGTTTCAATCCTCGGTCCCGTTCGTCCCGACTGTCAGGTTGAGCTTTCACTTACAGATGCCCGTTCAATCGGTGTTGACGCTCCCGTAAGAGAGAGCGGAGATATCGCAGGCAGCGGCGCATGCAAGCTCGTAGGTCCCTGCGGCGAGGTTGAGCTCAAGGAAGGCGTTATTGCCGCTCAGAGACATATCCATGCTACCCCCGAGGATGCAGAGAAATACGGTCTTCAGGATAAGCAGATTGTTTCCGTTAAGATCGAATCAGACGGCCGTTCACTTGTATTCGGTGACGTAGTTGTAAGAGTAAGCCCCAAGTATGCTCTCGCAATGCACATTGATACAGACGAATCCAATGCCGCCGGTGCAAAGCCCGGTCTTATGGGTGAAATCCTGTAATCGACAATAATTACTCCAAGCAGGCATTACTTTGTTTAATGCCTGCTTTCTGTATAAATCACCACGGCAGAATTTCTTTTTACAAAAGGGAAAATATATGGCTTTTATAAGTGTATTTGACGTAATAGGGCCCAATATGGTGGGTCCCTCCAGCTCCCATACCGCGGGAGCCGCTTCCATCGCGCTTCTCGTTCATAAAATGACGGGAGGCAATATAGAAAAAGTAAAATTCACCCTCTTCGGCTCCTTCGCCCGTACCTATCGGGGACACGGAACGGACAAGGCGCTTCTCGGAGGAATAATGGGATTTGAAGCCGATGACGTGAGAATCCGCGACTCCTTCAGGATAGCCGACGAAAAGGGACTCAAATACGAATTTGAAATCAACACGGAGGAAACGGATATTCATCCGAATACCGTTGACATAGAAATCATCCGAAAAGATGCTCCTCCCATATCGGTGAGAGGCGAATCGCTCGGCGGAGGTGCCTGCGAGCTGACAAGAATCAACGGAGTAAAAATCCGTCTCAGGGGCGATTATCACGCTCTCATTATCAGTCACAGAGATCAGCCGGGTATCATCGCCGCCGTCACGAATATCCTCAGTGTACTGGATATCAACATCGCCTACCTCCGCGTTTACAGAGAGTCAAAGGGCGGTCAGGCGTTTATGATCATCGAATCGGACGAGGAAATTCCCGATACGGCGGTAAACAAAATCAAAAAGAGTATCGAGCTTGATGACATAATGTCAATCAAGAGACAGGAGGTCTGATTATGGATTTCACATCTGCTGCCGACCTTCTCAGAGTATGCGGTGAAGAAGGCATCACCATAGCCGATGCCATGCGCGAAAGAGAAAACACCGCAGGCGAATCAAATCCGGAATTAACGGAAAGCAAAATGAAAAAAGCCCTCCATATCATGAGGGAATCCGCCCACTCCCCCCTTGAAAAACCGTTCAGGTCGCAGGGAGGTCTCATAGGCGGTGAGGCAAAGAAGCTGAACGACCGCTCCGTTTCGGGCAAATCAATCCTCAGCGGAGTAATGTCCAAAGCTCTGATATATTCCCAGGCAGTTCCCGAGGTCAACGCCTCAATGGGTGTAATCGTTGCCGCTCCCACGGCAGGTGCATCCGGCGTTCTTCCCGCGGTGCTTTTTGCCCTTGAAGAGGAATTCGGACTTGACGAAAAAACGGTGCTCGACGGTCTGTTTACCGCAGGCGCGGTAGGTTATCTGCTAACCCGCAATTCCTCGGTATCGGGTGCAAGCGCGGGATGTCAGGCAGAAATCGGCTCGGCGGCGGCAATGGTCTCCGCGGCGGCAGTCGCCATGATGGGAGGCACTCCGGAGCAGTGTCTTGATGCCGCATCAATCACCATATCCAATATGCTGGGACTCGTGTGCGACCCCATTGCGGGTCTTGTTGAAGCACCCTGTCAGAGCAGAAACGCCGCAGGTGCCGCAAACGCTCTGATAAGTGCGGAAATGGTACTCAGCGGCATAAAGGCAATCATTCCCTTTGACGAAATGGCTCAATCGATGCTGAAGGTCGGCAGAAGTCTTCCCTCGGAGCTTCGTGAAACCGCTCTGGGCGGCTGTGCCGCAACACCGACGGGCTGCAGTCATAAATGTAAAATCTTTTCAACACAAGGAGAATAAACCATGTTTTCAATTATGAACGTACTCAGGACCTTACTCGCAAAGCTTATCGCTTTTCTTTACGTTGTGACCACCGTTGCAGGCGCAGGCCTTCCCTTCGGTGCGTCAAAGCTTCCCGAAACCCCCGATGATTTCACACCCGTAGTCCGTTTCGCCGTCTGCAGCGACGTTCACCTTGACGGTGACCCCGAAAGTGCAGAGGCAGAGCGCCTTGCAAAGCTTTTTGAAACGGTTTACGCTTATTCCGAAACTCAGGAATACAAGAATTTTGACGCACTCTGTGTTGCGGGCGATTTTACAGACCAGGGCAAGGCAGAGCAGTATGACCTTTTCAACAGCGTCGTTGCCGAAAACAAGAAGGACGAAACTCAGCTCCTCATCTGCATGGGTAACCATGAGTTTATCAATTACAGAGATGAGGATGCTTCTCAGGGCACGAGAATGTTTGAAGAAAAAATGGAACGTGACGACGATACGAGCACGGTAATCAACGGCTACCATTTCATCCTCACCTCCTATTGTGAGGACGGTCACTCCTTTACCGGTAAGTGCAGCTGGATAAACAGCGAAATCAAAAAGGCAATCAAGGACACAGGCGACAAGCCCGTATTCGTTTTCCAGCATCCAGCTCCCTTCGCTTCAATCTACGGCAGCATCAGCTGGGGCGACCCCAGTATTCCCGCAGTATTCCTCAAATATCCCCAGGTCGTCAATTTCTCCGGCCACTCACACTTCCCCGTAAATGACCCCCGTTCATGCTGGCAGGGCGGCTACACCGCATTCGGCTGCGGCACTCTCAGTTACTTTGAAACGGAGCTCGACGGTATCTCCGGCAACTTCCCCTACAGTGTGGACCAAGCTGCTCAGTTCTATATCGTTGAAGCTGATGCGGACGGAAACGTAAGAGTTCTTTCCTACGACCTTATCACAGATCAGTTCTTTGATAACGAATATTATCTTACCGACCTTGCAAAGAGAAACTTTGACTACGCATACGCAAAGATGAAGCTCAGAGACGATGCTCCCGTTTTCCCCGAATCAACTCAGGTAAGCGTTGATACAAACGACGAGGGCAATTCAATCCTCACCTTCACCGGTGCCAAAGACAATTACGTCGTTGAAAGCTATAAGCTCAGCGTTACAAAGAACGGCATCAAGGTCGCCGAGGATAATTTCTCCGGCAAATATATGTATCTCTTTGAGGAAGACATTTATTCATCCGATCTCGGTAAGCTTGAGCCGGGCAAATACAACGTTCAGATAGTAGCCCTCAATGCTTATGCCGAAACCTCCGCTCCCTTCAACTACACATTCACCGTTCAGTAAGAGGTATTCTATGGAATTAAAAGACATTCTTTCAAAATGCGACCATACCCTGCTGGCTCAGTCATCCACGTGGGAGCAGATAAAAGCAATCTGTGACGACGGTATGAAATACTCAACCGCCAGCGTATGTATTCCCGCTTCATTCGTTAAGCAGGCAAAGGAATACGTCGGCGATAAGCTCGCAATCTGCACGGTAATCGGCTTCCCAAACGGCTATTCCACCACTTCTTCAAAGTGCTTTGAAACGAAGGACGCCGTTGAAAACGGAGCCGACGAAATAGATATGGTTATCAACATCGGCAAGGCAAAGGAAGGCGATTACGGTTTCCTGCTCGACGAAATAAAGGCGGTAAAGACCGCCTGCGGCGGAAAGCTTCTCAAGGTCATAATCGAAACCTGCCTGCTGACAGAGGAAGAAAAAATAAATATGTGCCGTGTCGTTTCTGAATCCGGTGCGGATTACATCAAAACCTCTACGGGATTTTCCACGGCAGGCGCAACCTTTGACGACATTAAGCTCTTTGCGGAAAACGTTGCTCCCCACGTAAAAATCAAGGCGGCGGGAGGAATCTCCTCCCTTGAGGATGCCGAAAAATTCATTGAGCTGGGCGCTTCCCGACTGGGAACGAGCAGAATCGTAAAGATTGCAAAGCAGCTTGAAAATTGAGGTAACATTATGGAATTTATAAAGACTCCCCATATTAACGTACTTGACGACATCGGCTTCGGCAAAACCGTGCTTATGCCCGGCGATCCCCTGCGTTCAAAATTCATTGCGGATAATTTCCTTGAAAATCCCGTTGCAGTCAACTCCGTCAGAGGAGTAAACGGATTTACGGGTTATTACAATGGCACAAAGGTTTCCGTCATGGCAAGCGGTATGGGTATGCCCTCCATCGGCATTTACAGCTATGAGCTTTATAAGAATTTCGGTGTTCAGAATATAATCAGAATCGGCTCGGCGGGCTCCATATCCCCCGATTGCAAAATCGGTGACATAGTAGCGGGTATGGGCTCCTGCACCAATTCATCCTTCGGCAGCCAGTACGGTCTTGACGGCACGGTTGCTCCCGTATGCAATTTTGACCTGCTCTCTGCGGCAAAGCAGATTGCGGACGAAAAGAAATATTCATTCAGAACAGGACTTCTCTATTCCTCAGACACCTTCTACGATGACACCCGCTCATCGCTTGAATGGGCAAAAATGGGTTGTCTTGCGGTGGAAATGGAATCCGCGGCGCTTTATCTGACCGCACAGCGTCTGGGAATGAGAGCACTTACGGTTTGTACCGTTTCGGATTTATGCTATCCTCCGTTTGATGCGTTATCGGCAGAGGAAAGACAGAATTCGTTTACGGAAATGATGGAGCTTGCTCTTGAAACGGCAGTAAAAGCCGAGAGTCTTCCCCATCTTGAGCCAAAGGAATGATAATATGAGTAAACGGGTATTCATTACGGTGCTTGACAGCTTCGGAGTGGGCGAAATGCCCGATGCCGCCGATTTCGGTGACAAAGGCACGAATACTCTTCGCTCCGTGTCGGGCAGTAAAAAATTCAATACTCCCAATCTCGGAAAGCTGGGACTCTTCAATATTGACGGCGTTGACTTTCTTGAGGGCGATACCTGTCCCATTGCCGCCTTCGGCAGGATAGGAGAAGTCTCAAAGGGTAAGGATACCACCACGGGTCACTGGGAAATAAGCGGTCTTATTTCCAAAAATCCCATGCCCACTTATCCGATCGGTTTTCCCGATGAGGTCATTGCCGAATTTACAAGGCAGACCGGCAGAGGCGTGCTGTGTAATCTGCCGTATTCGGGTACCGAGGTCATACGCGACTACGGTATTGAGCATCTTGAAACGGGAAAGCTCATTGTCTATACATCCGCAGACAGCGTATTCCAGATTGCGGCAAACGAGGCAATCGTGCCCGTTGAAACCCTTTATGAATACTGCCGTATCGCCCGCAGGATACTTCAGGGCAGACACGGCGTGGGCAGGGTAATTGCAAGGCCGTTTATCGGTGACTGCCCCGAAAATTTCACGAGGACACCCAAAAGGCACGATTTTTCCCTTGAGCCGCCCGGAGACACAATGCTCGATTTAATCAGCAGAAGCGGTCTTGATACCCTTGCGATAGGCAAGATTTACGACATCTTCGCCGGCAAGGGAATTACGGATTACGTATATACCTCGGGCAATACCGACGGCATGGCAAAAGCACTTGATTGGATGAAGCGGGATTTCAACGGTCTCTGCTTTATCAATCTGGTGGATTTTGATATGCTTTACGGACACAGAAACGACATTGACGGATATGCCGCCGCACTGACGGAATTTGACGGCCGGCTGAACGAAGCTCTGCCGCTCGTGACAGATGACGATATCTTCATTATCACCGCAGACCACGGCTGCGACCCCGGTTACACCGTCAGCACCGACCACAGCAGAGAGTATATTCCCCTGCTCGTTTACGGCAAAAACATTAAGCCCGTCAATCTGGGCACCCGTACCGGCTTCTGCGACATAGCAAAAACGGTATGCGAAGCCCTCGGCGTTGATAATTCGCTTCCGGGCAAAAGCTTTCTGTCTGAAATTGTGAGGTAAAAATGGATAATAAAGAATTGATTTCCCTTGCCTTCGGGGCAATGGAAAAGGCGTACGCTCCCTATTCGGGATACAAGGTAGGTGCCGCACTTCTCACGCAGAACGGAAAGGTTTACACGGGCTGCAACATTGAAAACGCCGCCTACGGGCCCACAAACTGCGCCGAAAGGACCGCATTTTTCAAGGCGGTCAGCGAAGGTGAAAGACGGTTTGCAAAAATCGCAGTCACCGGCGGCAAGGACGGAAAGCCAGATGATTATTTCTATCCCTGCGGTGTCTGCCGTCAGGTCATGGCGGAATTCTGCGACAGAGATTTTGAAATCATAACCGCCGTATCTCAAGAGGATTATGTATCCGTTACTCTGGAAAACCTGCTCCCTTACGGCTTCGGTCCCGATAAGCTGGGCTGATTGTAACAATTTTGTTACTTGAAAAATCCATACTAATGTAATATTATACTGTTTGTTACAAAACACCTTCAACAAATATTAGGTAACAGCACTTTTCAGGAGACAGTATCCGATGTCAAAAAAAGGCAAATACGTTGACGGCTCCGACGAAGAACCTCTCAGCTTACGTGAAAGTATTCGCGCGACCGGCACGGTTTTTACAAAAAACAGAAAAAAGAAGCTCAAAGCAGCGCTGATAGCTCTGCTTTGTGTTGTTATTGTCGTTATTGCCATGGGCGGTGCTTACATAAGCCGTCTGCTCGGTCTTGTAAGGAGAGACGACCATACGGGCGACCCCAACGCCACCTTCGCGGCAGAAAACGAGGATTACAAAAACGCAAGCCCCATTTCGGATATAAGGGCCAATTCCGTTGACCAGTACTGCATCCAATGGGCTACCACCGGCGAAAAACTCAGAGGCAGCAGGATAATCAACATCCTGCTTCTCGGACTTGACAGTGCCGAGGATGCCACCAATTCCGACACTATCATCATCGCCTCCGTCAATACGGAAAAGAAGACGATAACCCTCTGCTCCGTGATGCGCGATTCCTACACCTATATCAACGTTGACGGCAGTGCCAGATGCGACAAAATCAATCACGCCTACCCCTGGAGCGGTGCTCAGGCAATCAAGACGACCCTTGAAAACGACCTAAAAATCGTCATTGACCACTATGTTTCCATTGACTTTGAGGGCTTCAAGGCAATGATTGACGAGCTTGGCGGAATTGACGTAAGAGTAACCGAAGCGGAAGCATCGTTTATGAACGCCACCACAAAAATCAAGGGCTTTGAATCCGGCGACAGCGTTCATCTTGACGGTGAGCACGCTCTCGTATTCGCAAGAATCAGAAAGCTTGACTCCGATATTGAGAGAACGGGCCGTCAGAGAATCGTCATTGAGGCAATTCTCAATAAATTCAAAAATTCCACGGCGGCGCAGATAAATAATCTGGTCAACAGATTTCTTCCTTTCGTCACTACGGACTGCTCCAATAAAAACATTATTTCCTACGGCACCCGCGCCATTTCCGACGGCTGGCTTAAATATGATATTTGTCAGCTCACCGAGCCCGGCGAGGAAAACCGCCTTGAAGCAATGATGACCACCTATTCCTCACAGACAACGAAGCAGTTTGTATGGATAGTTGACTGGGCAAAGGTCGCTCACGAGGTACAGCAGGCATTCTACGGCCTGTCAAATATTGAGATTGTCGAAGAAAATCACATATCTCCCATTGACATCGCTCTGGGCAGAGTACCCTCTTCGTCAACACAGAGCTACAGCTACGATTACAATAACACGACCTCGTATTATTCCGCCTATGAGGACGAAACACACGAAGGATTCTTTGAACGCGACTTTAATTACAGCTGGTCTCTTCCCGACATATTCAACCGCGAAAACCACACGGGAAGAATTTCAGATTTCACTCATACGTCAACTACCCGCAGGCAGGAAACCACTGCGAAGGAGCCGGTGACGGAGCCCTCGGGCGAAACCACCACCCGCGGCAGATTTTTCCGTGAAACCACCACCCGCGAAACGACCTCGCGGCGTACAGTCACAAGGCAGACCACCACAAGAAACCCCGTAACGAGGGAGACGGCCTCAAGGGAAACGGTTTCAAGAGAGACTACCACGAGAAGAGCCCAGAATCATACCACTCCAGTTACAAGGACGACACATCCCGGTATGACCACAAGAGCAAGATAACAAAAAAGCACTATCCTAAAAGGACAGTGCTTTTTGATTTTGTATCGGTCATATTCCGTTTTTGGCGATATATTCTCCCGCGCTTTTGAGGATATTGCGGTCATTGGCAAAGCGAAGAGTATCCATTGCCTTGTCGTAGTTGAGCCACATATAGTTTTCAATTTCCTCGCGCTGGATAATCGTCTGGGTATCCTTCGTCTTTGCAAGGTAAATCGTGACGGTCTTTTCGACCTTGCCCTGAATCATATAATCAGATTTGACGGCAAAGCCGGGCAGGATTTTGATATGAATGCCCGTTTCCTCAAGTACCTCGCGCATGGCGGTCTGCTCATTGGACTCGCCTCTCTCGACGTGACCTTTGGGGAAGCCCCAGTGTGCCGACCTTTTATTCTTGATAAGCAGATATCTGATTTCGTCGTTGATTATCCTGTAAACAACGGCGCCGCAGGATCTCTCATAGAGACATTCCAGCTTGTATTCTCTGCCGCAGGAGGCGAAATCCACCGCATCCTGAATCTGATGAATGATGAATCTTGTGCTTTTCGGTGCTACAACGTAAACCGGTGAAGATGAATCGTTGTATCTGATAACGGCTATAACTCTGCCGTCAAAAGTCCTCACGGGATGATTGATTCCCATGATATAAGCTCCGCATGAGACGTTGTCAAATCTTTTTTTGCCCTCCACACTGCCGTAATTGAGGAGGTATGTAAATCCGAACTGCCTGTTTACGGAGTGGATCGGGTTGGTGACCCGTACTCTGACATACTTGCCGAGCATTGTACCCACACCTTTCGGAATGGCCGATGAATATCCGACGGTAATCACATACTGAATAACCCGTCTTTTTCGCCTGACTTCATTGCAGTCATTACAAAGCGACATACAGCCACAGAATAATATGAAAGTATTATACTTGATTGATATAGGTAAATCAATGCTTTTTTGATTTTTATTTTTTATTTGAAATTTATTTACAGTAATTTAATTTTTGCGAACGCTCAATATATTGTATTTTGACGGGATGTCGGATATAATATATAGATGAAGATATATTTCCGCTTTTTTTATTGCAAAAATAATAAGAAATCATGCAACAAAACGCGACAAATCATACACTGATTCGTAAAGGTGGGAAGAGTTTTGAGTTCACAGGTGAGCAAACTGGTTGCTCTTGCCCGTGACGGGGATGCCGATGCATTCGGCGAGCTTTACTCGATTTACAGTAAAGAAATGTACTGTTACGCCTGCAGTATGGTGGGCAACCCCGATCTGGCACAGGATGCTGTCCAGGACGCCGTGATGGCGGCTTTCAAGGAGATAAAGACTCTCCGAAATGCGGATTCTTTCAAGGGCTGGCTGTTCAGGATTCTCAATAGCGCATGCCGCAGACAATATAATCTCAGCACGGAAAACCTGCCTCTTAACGAGGAGGCGGACTTGGGCGAAACCGACGCGGGCGGCATTGAAAAGGCCGACCTGTCAATGGGGCTCAGCGAAGCCCTTGCCGTACTTACCCCGGAAGAAAAAGAAATAGTAATGCTCAGAGCCGTCAGCGAATACGGCAGTAAGGAAATTGCGGAAGCTCTGGGTATCCCGGATGCAACGGTCCGTTCAAAATACAAACGGGCGCTTGAAAAGCTCCGTAAATTTATGACAGATACGGAAGGAGGCGGAACGTATGAAAAAGACAGATGAAAACGAAATCCTTGATTTTATCGGCGATTCGTTCAGAGAGGAAGCGGAAAAGACAGAGCTTCCCGAAGCACTCAGCAAAGAGAATATAGTTGCAATGCTGAAGGCGGAGCAGGCAAAAGAAAAGGCCGAAGTCACGGTCACAAAAGCATCAAAAGCCCCGGCAAAGCATATCTACATCGGAAAATACGTTACCGTCGCCGCAGCTCTCATATTCGTCATCGGCATCGCGGCATTCATTTCGGCTTCTCATTTTACCAAAGCACCTTCATCCGTGAAAGCGGGTAAGCAAAATCCCGATTCCTCCGTTAAAGGTACGCCAGCCATGGCTTCAATCACGGCAACAGACCCCAAAAAGCTTGAGGACAATATCATCAGAGACCTTAATTCCATAGTGGTCACCCCCGCCGATTCGACTGACTCATCCGGTCAGTCCGTTCCCGGTCACCGTGACGGCGAGCCCGTCACCAGAATATCCGGTCTTGAGGAATCAGGCGTTCAGGGTGCAAAGACCACGGTTTCGGATAAAAAAATAACTGCCTTCGTAAACGAAAACGGCTTTTCATACAGACTTGCCTCCTCGGGTACGTCAGGCAAAACGGTTGAAATCGTTTCTCTTTCCGATATGTCCCTTGCCGGCACTATCAATCTTTCCGACTATAATCTGCTGGCGACAGGCGATTTATTTGAGAATATCCTCGTAAGCGGAAATTCTCTCGCTCTCATATTTGACAGAGGAAGCTCGGCAGCCGTTACCGCGATTTTTGACGTTTCGGACCCCTCCTCACCCGTTCTTAAAGATACAGCCGTCAGCTCCGGCTCATATATTGATTCCTGCATATCGGGTTCTTCCCTTGCCGTATTCACGGCGGTCAATTCCACGGAAGCATCCGTTTCGGTGAACTCCGAAGAGATTGAAATTCCCAATGAAGCGTATCTCTACGATGAAAGCATCGGTGGCACGGTCTACACACTCGTCACCGTTATCAACACCTCAGCCGATGCGGATATTTCCGTCGTTCTTTCCGGCGGCAAGGCAGACAAAGCAATACTCAACGGCAGTGATGTTTACGTAGCCGTTCCCTGCAGTCCCTCACCCGCAGGTCTGAGCACCGAAATCAAAAAAATCACCCGCGGAGAAAACGGATGGCAGACGGCAAACTACACCACCGTTTCGGGTAAGCTTTGCAGTCAGATGAATATCCGCAGCGGAAAGCTCCGTTTCGTATGTGCAAACGGCAATTCCTGCACCGCATATGTGCTCAACAGCAGTCTCGGCGATACCGGCTCGGCTGAATTTACCTGCGGTATTTCCTCGGTTTCGTTTATGGGTAATTTCGCGGTCGTCAGCGGCTCATCCGCCAAGCTGATAAACTTCTCCTCATCCGCACCCGCGGTTTCAACTCCCGCTGACTCCGAGGGCTTCGTCAACAGCAGTGCCGTATACGTCCTTGACGGTATGGTAATCGGCGCGAGCAAGCCCGACGGCGCAGGAAAGGTACACTGGAGCATTATCAGCAGTACGGGCAGCTGCACGGGCTTTGCGGTAGATGCGGCTCTGCTCACTCCCAACAGCACCGCCGACGGTGTCTGCAGCGAAGACGGCTCGGTGGCAGGCGTACCCGTAAACATCAAGGATTGCCCCGGTTATCTTTTCTTCAAGGTTGATTCCTCCGGCAATATCTCGGGCGAAAAATCCTATGCCTACGACGGTAGCACATCTGATTCTTCGGTAATCATCGGCGATACGCTCTACGTCATCAGCGAAAACCGTATTATGTCCGTTTCTGTATCGGAAATATTCGGATAATGCGGTTATCGGCAGATTTTTACAAAATTTTTCTAAATAATTTGTCAATTATTCTGATTTTGCTTGACAAATCAGGGTTTTGACATTAAAATAAAGGCGTCTTATAATACGAAAGGATGGTTTGATTATGAAAAAGACAATTTCAGCGGTTCTCGCTATCATGTTCGCTTTTGCGGCAATCTTTGCTATTTCATGCGTAGCTTTCGCAGCAGATGAAGAGGATGTTGACATCGTTACGACGACAGCTCCCACAACGACAGCTGCTCCCACAACGACAGCTGCTCCCACGACACTTATGCCCGAAGTTCCCACCTCAGATACCAATTCCGAGGTTCCCGTTACCGGTACGACAATCGCTGCCGAGCCCAATGCTACCGGCTCAGCTCCCGTTGATTCCAACGTTCCTCACACCGGTTCAAATGTTGCTGTTCCCGCAATTGCAGTTCTTGCTCTCCTTGCAGGCACAGTCGCAGTAGTTAAGACAAAGAAAGACTGATTTTGTTATAAAAGATCGAAAGCACTATCGTTTTGATAGTGCTTTTTCTTTTTCTTTTCAGTTAACTATATATGCATAAATCACATACCAGTGGATAAGACTTCCCGCCAGCACAAACACGTGAAACACCGCGTGAAGCCACGGCCTTTTCATACCCATACGGCAAAGGATACCTCCGATGACGTAGGCAAAGCTTCCGACAAACAGCAAAGTCGGATCGTAGCCATGTCGTTCTGTGAGCCAAGGAGTTGCAATAGTTGCTTGTCTTCCTAAGACCGCTTGGCCTCCGACTTGCGTGAAGCCACGGCCTTTTCATACCCATACGGCAAAGGATACCTCCGATGACGTAGGCAAAGCTTCCGACAAACAGCA
>JAZLLW010000048.1:0-29597 GCA_045598305.1 Acutalibacteraceae bacterium | reverse complement strand
ATTCGGTATGAGAACTCTGCTTTTCCCCGCAAGAGATTTTTCCTACCGTATTGACGAAACCGTTTCCAGAGAATACGAACATAAGCGGCTTAACGTACTTGATAAAATGCTGACGGGAGAATACGATGCGGTGGTGCTTTCATCTGAAGCCGCCATGCAACTGACGCCTCCTCCCGAGGTGCTCATGGCCAATTCTCTTTCAGTTGCACCCGGAGACGAGTTTACGACCGAGGAACTGACCGCTGCTCTTGTAAACAGCGGATATACCTCCTGCGTTCAGATTGACCGTTCGGGGCAGTTTGCTTCAAGAGGCCGGATAATAGATTTCTTCCCTCCCGATTCTTCAAATCCCGTGAGAATTGAGCTCTGGGGAGATACGGTGGATTCGGTTTTCTATTTTGATCTTGATACACAGAGAAGAACGGAGCTTCTTGAAAGTGTGAGAATCACTCCCGCAAAGGAGGTGCTCATTACCGACGAACAGCTCGTTGCCGTTATTGAGAAGCATATAAAGGAGAAGAGAATACGCGGTGATGGCGGTAAGATGCTGAACGCTGAGATTGAAAAAATAAGGGGCGGAATCAAGGTAAACTGTGCGGACAAATATCTGCCTCTCATCTATCCCGAATCCGGCGGAATCTTTGACTATGTAAAGGACTGTATGCTCTTTGTCTGCGAAAGCTTTGCCGTAAAGGATAAATTCAATGCCGCTCTTACGCTTCAGCAGGAAACAATCAAGTCTCTTATGCTTGACAAGACTCTTTGCAGAGGACTTGACAGATATACGCTGGAGCTGTTTGAACTTTACGGAAATTACACCGATATGGGTGCAATCTATCTTGACAGTCTGCCCAGAGGAAGCTTTGACACCGGAGTAAAGGAGCTTATCAGCTTCTCGGCAAAGCAGCTTGTTCCGTGGAACGGCGCGCTTGCCGCTCTTACGGAGGATATAAACGGCAGGCAGGCACACAGAGAGCACACCTGCGTCGTAATGGCAGGTACGGAAAAGGCGGCCGCTACCCTCGCTGACGACCTTAAGCTTCAGGGTATTGACTGTAATTATTACAATGCTCTGCCCGAAAAATTCGAGGTCGGCAAGGTTACCGTTATACCCGGAGGACTTTCCTACGGAATGGAATATCCCGGTGCGGCATTCAGCGTATTCACCTACCGTTCCCACACTGCCGTCAAACCGAAAAAGGCAAGAAGGACAAGTAAGAATGCCTTCAACAGTCTTACGGAGCTTCACCGTGGTGAGTACGTGGTACATTCCGCTCACGGTATCGGTGTGTTTGAGGGCATTACCGGACTTGAAACACAGGGTAATATAAAGGATTATATCAAAATCAGATACGATAAGGGAGATATTCTTTACGTACCCGTAACACAGCTTGATCAGGTGTCAAAATATATCGGAGCAGGCAGTGAGGATAAGGCCGTCAAGCTCAATAAGCTCGGCGGAGCGGAATGGCAGAAGACACGTTCAAAGGTCAAGGCCTCTGTCAAAAATATGGCGAAGGAGCTTATTGAGCTTTACTCAAGGCGACTCAAAATAGAAGGACACGCCTTTTCTCCCGATATTGATATGCAAAACGATTTTGAAAGCCGTTTTGAATATATGGAAACCGATGACCAGCTTCGCTGTATAAGAGAAATCAAATCGGATATGGAAAAGCCCTATCCCATGGACAGACTTCTCTGCGGTGACGTTGGCTTCGGCAAAACCGAGGTGGCACTCAGAGCCGTCTTCAAGTGCGTTGCAGACGGTATGCAGGTGGCTTTCCTCGTTCCTACGACAATACTTGCCCTTCAGCATTATCAGACTATTCTCAAGCGTTTTGACGGCTTCCCGATTGAAACGGGTATGCTTTCAAGATTCTGCTCAAAGAAGGATATTGACAAAACCCTGCTTGGTCTTCGCAGAGGCAGTGTGGATGTGGTCGTGGGCACTCACCGTCTTATTTCAAAGGACGTTCAGTTCAGCAAGCTCGGGCTTATCATCATTGACGAGGAACAGCGCTTCGGAGTTGCCCAGAAAGAAAAATTAAAGCAGATGTTCCCCGCGGTGGACGTGCTTACCCTTACCGCCACCCCCATTCCCAGAACGCTCAATATGGCTATGACGGGTATCAGGGATATGAGTATCATTGAGGAGGCACCTCAGGACAGACAGCCCGTACAGACCTACGTTATAGAGCACGATACCGACGTGCTCGTTCAGGCAATGGAGCAGGAGCTTCGCAGAGGCGGTCAGGTCTATTACCTCTATAACAAAGTGGAAACCATTGAACGCAAGGCGGCTGAAATCAAGCGGCTTATTCCCGACGCGGTGGTCGGTATAGGACACGGCAAAATGAGTGAGGACGAGCTCAGCGAGGTATGGCGACGGCTTCTTGACGGCGAAATTGATATACTCGTCTGTACTACGATTATTGAAACGGGCGTTGACGTTCCCAACGTTAATACGCTGATTATCGAGAACGCCGACAGAATGGGACTTGCGCAGCTTCATCAGATAAGAGGACGTGTAGGACGTTCCTCAAGACGTGCAAGCGCATATTTTACGTTTACAAGAGGCAAACAGCTTACCGAGATTGCGGAAAAGCGTCTTGAAGCGGTAAGAGAGTTTACGGAATTCGGTTCGGGCTTCCACATTGCGATGAGAGACCTTGAGCTCAGAGGAGCAGGCAATATCCTCGGCTCAAGTCAGCACGGTCAGATGGATTCCGTGGGCTACGATATGTATATCAAACTTCTTGAGCAGGCAATCAGCGAAGAAAAGGGAGAAACACAGCCCGTTGAAAACGAAAAGGAATGTCTTATTGACCTTCCCATTGATGCCCATATTCCCGACAGATATATTTCAAACGTTCCTCAGCGGCTTCAGATTTACCGCAGGATTGCGGATATCAGGTCAAAGGAGGATGCTCTTGACGTTACCGACGAGCTTATCGACCGTTTCGGCGAGCCGCCCGAATGTGTCATGGGACTTATCAAAATTTCGGAAATCCGCTGTAAAGCCGCAAGAAACGATATATATGAAATCTCCCTTGAGGGTGACCGTATCATATTCAAGGTTACCGATATTGATATGGACAAGATGTATAAAATCGCACCCCATTACAGCGGAAGATTCAAAATCAGCGCAGGCAACGGAAAGCCCAGCTTTGCGGTGCGTATGCTGAAGGAAGAAAACCGGCTCTCACTTATCGAGAGAGTCCTTGACTATATTGAGGAGGAATAAAGCCATGCCTCAGACAGATAAAAAACTTGAACGTGCCGTATTTCCCGAGCAGGTGGGAATAGACTCAAAGGAAATAGAGGCGCTTGTAAACGATTATTACGAAAGCGGGATAGAGCTTCATTCCCTTATGCTTCTGCGCCACGGCAAGGTTGCTTATGAAGGTTATGCCGCTCCCTACGGAAAGGACGTTCCGCAGACCATGTATTCCGTCAGCAAGAGCGTTACATCCGTTGCAATGGGCTTTGCTGTCAGCGAGGGACTGCTTTCGCTTGATTCAAAGGTAATTGATTTCTTTCCCGAATACAGACCTGCAAAAAGAGATGAATATCTCGAGCAGCTTACGGTTTATCATCTGATGACCATGACTGCCGGCAAGCAGGTCAGCGCACTTGCCGATAAATCCGAAAAGGACTGGATACGTCAGTTCTTCCGTTCAAAGTGGGCTGCACAGCCCGGGAAGAAATGGGCTTATATCAGCGAAAATACCTATATGTGCTCCGCAATTCTCAACAGAGTAACGGGAATGGGTCTTGTTGATTATCTTATGCCGCGTCTTTTTGACCCCCTCGGCTTTACGAGAAGACCCGAATGGGAAACGGACAGTATGGGAATTGAAGCGGGCGGCTGGGGACTTCGTCTTTCTCCCGAGGAGCTGGCAAGATTTACCCTTTGTGTCCAGCAGGGAGGCGTATTTGCGGGCGAACAGGTGATTCCCGCGGATTATCTTGCGGATGCCACCTCAAACCACGTTAAGGCCGTTTCCTTCGAAGATCCCGACCAGAGCAGGGGCTACGGCTACTTCTTCTGGCAGAGCGTAATGAAAAACACCGTGAGGTGCGACGGAATGTTTTCACAGTTCGGCGTGGCGTTCAGAGATTACGATGCCTGCCTTATATGTACCTGCAGTGAGATAAGCGAAAAGAAAACCAGGGACTGTTTCTTCCGTCATTTTCCGAAAATGTTCATTGAAGAAGCGGATAAGAATCCCGTTGACGGAGTATATCCGACCTTGCTGCCTCTTGAGTCGCTTCCCGCAAGCGAACACTGCATTACCGAAGGGCTGATGAAATCAAAGGTCATCCGCACGGAAAAGAATGCCGTTCTCGGTGCCGTGGGCTTCCCTGTCTCAATGCTTCCTCTTCCCGCCGTATATATGTCATACGAAAGAAGCGGAAATATTGACAATATCGTCCTTGATTTTAACGGTGACGAATTGACAATGATATGGGACGAGGGCAAGGATCATAATAAGATTCTCTGCGGTATGGACGGAAAACCGCGCACGTCAAAAATCCACCTTGGCGGAATGGACTACACAGCCGTAAGCTATGCCGCATGGAGGAGCTTTGAAACTCTTGAAATCCGTATGAGACCCCTTGAAGCAATCAGTGAAAGAAGATTACTCATCAATCTGAATCAGCTCAAAGGCAAGGCGGAGATTATTCCCTCCTCAATGCCACCCATTTCCGCAATGGGCAGAGGTATAGGTGAAATAATGAGGGGCTCAATCCCCACGGATACTCTCAAAGACGCCGCGGCAGAACTTATGAGTCATCTTGACCTGGTAATTGATTCAAAAATCAAAGGCAGGATTAAATTCTGATTGGAGGTAAAGGTATGGAAAACGAAAATTATATTCCGGCTCCCGATATTCAGGACGAAGAAACCGAAGATACACTCGCTGACGACGCTTCCGTAACGGAAGAAAAAAAGCCGCCGAAAACACTTCTTATCGTTCTCATAATCGTCGGCTGCGTGCTTGCGCTTTCACTTATCGGTTTTTTAATCTTCAGAGGCAGTATTTACTATAAGCTTGCCCTCGGCGACATAGAAAAAAACAATTATGAGGCCGCGGCAAAGATGATTGTTAAATCCGATAAGGATAAAGCCGCCGTGCTTTCCGGATATATTGACCTGAGGGTTGATTTCAACAAGCATTATATGGATATGCTTGAAAAATTTGACCCTGCAAGGATTGACAAGTGGTATGAAAAAGCGGAAGATGTCGTATCGGAGTATGAAATCCTGCCTGACGAAATCAGAATGGATATTGATGCGTTCCGCTATAAGCTGGGTATAATCAGAGATTCCGTCACGGTTTACGACAGCTTACGCTACGATGTCAAGGATATGATGCAGGTTTTTGAGGAAATCAACAGACTTGTGGAAACGGATGCCGAAGGCAACAGGATTTCATTCAGAGTGAAGGACATTACCCGTAAGACACGTCGCTGGAGAACTCTCTGTGACAATCTCAACAACTTCAGCAGCAATATCCCCGACGGTGAAAAGGTTTATCTGCTCAGCTATCTTATCAGCGAAGCTTACGCCGAGTGTGATGAAATAGATGCACAGATGCAGAATCTCATCAATAACGGATTTTCCGAAACCGACAAAATCAAATCTACGGGTCAGGGACACAAGAGCTTTAACGACGTGCGTAATTCAAACGGCGTTACCCTGAATTTTTCGGATCCCGACGATTACGAAAAATATATGTACAGCGATATCTGCAAAAAGCTTATGGAATACGTTGCCGAGTTTTATTTTACGGATTGAGCTGCAATAAGAAAAGCGGGTGCTCCGTTCTGACGGAGTGCCCGCTTTGAATTATCAGTCAAGCTCTACCTTGCCGGTGTAAAGCTCATAATATCTGCCTTTCAGCTCAAGAAGCTCGTCGTGAGTGCCTCTCTCAATGATTTCACCGTGTTCAAGTACCATAATGGCGTCGGCGTTCCTTACGGTTGACAGACGGTGGGCGATTACAAAGGTGGTGCGGTTTTTCATAAGCCGCTCCATACCGTGTTCAATATGCTTTTCGGTTCTTGTATCAACGGAGCTGGTGGCTTCGTCAAGTATGAGAATCGGTGCCTTTGAAACGGATGCTCTAGCGATGTTGAGGAGCTGTCGCTGACCTTGTGAAAGGTTTGCTCCGTCGCCCTCAAGTACGGTATTGTATCCATCGGAAAGACGCATTATGAAGCTGTGGGCGGATGCCGTTTTGGCTGCCTCGATTACCTCGTCATCGGTTGCATCGGGTCTGCCGTAGCGGATATTATCCATTACCGTTCCCGTGAACAGATGAGTATCCTGGAGTACCATAGCCGTGTTTTCTCTGAGGAACGGACGGTCTATTTCTCTGATATCAACGCCGTCAACCGAAATCGTACCGCTTTCAATGTCATAGAATCGGTTGATAAGGTTAGTTATTGTGGTTTTGCCTGCACCGGTTGAACCGACAAAAGCAACCTTTTTGCCGGGCTCTGCGGTAAGATATATATGCTTGAGAATGATTTTTTCCGGGATATATCCGAATGAAACGTCCTTGAACTCAACACGGCCTTCGATACCTTTGGCTCTGAGCATCTTTGTACCGTCGGATTCCGGGAGACTTTCGTTATCTTCGGGTTCTCTGTCCATGATATTGAATACCCGTTCTGCACCTGCAAGAGCGGCGAATATTGTTGACGTCTGCTGTGACAGCGAATTTATCGGACGTGAAAATTCTCTTGAATAACCGGCAAAAACGGAAACACCGCCTACGTCAAAGCCCTTGAAAAGGCAGAGCAGACCGCCTACGCCTGCGGTGACTGCATAACAGATTTGTGTGGTATTGCCGAGCACGGGGCCCATTATACCGCCGAAGAACTGAGCACCGAGCTGTTTGCCTCGCATATCGGCGTTGAGCTTGTCAAATTCTTCAATACAATCTTCCTCGTGATTGAAGACTTTGATAACCTTCTGACCGGATACCATTTCCTCAATATAACCGTTGATGGCACCGAGCGCGGACTGCTGACTGACGTAATACTTGCTTGAACGCTTTGCTATGAAGGAGCCGCCTTTGAGCAAAAGGGGAATGAATGCGACGGTAACGAGAGTCAGCCAACGGCTCGTATAAATCATAAAGCAGAACGTGCCTATAAGCGAAATCGTACCCGAAACAAGCTGTGTAAGAGTTGAGTGCATCATCATATCGATATTGTCAATATCGTTTGTGAAACGGCTCATAATACCGCCCGTTGACTCGGAATCAAAAAATCTGATGGGCAGACTCTGAAGCTTGTTGAAAAGGTCGTTTCTGAGTGCTTCGGATGCCGAAAGGGAAACCTTCATCATTATCCTCTGCTGACAATAATTTGCAATGACACCTATACCGTATACTATCATCATCAGACCTATGGTTTTTGCCAATGAAAGTAATCTTTCCTCTGCAGGTGTCGAGGCATTCGCAAGGGTGTTTATTATAGGTCTCATTATGTATGAACCGAGCAGACCGGAGGCCGTTGAGAACAGCATGCATATCAGCACGATGACAAGCTTCCATTTATACTTTGCCACATAGACCCAGAGGCGTCCGATTGTCTTCTTTGTATCCTTCGGCTTGCCTTTTTCACCGGGGACACGTCTTCTTCTGCCTGCGCCCATACCTCTTTTTGTTGCCGCGGCTGACTTATTGTATCTTTTCTGAAGTTCTTCCAGACTTCTCGCCATAATCAGATTGCCTCCTTTCTGTCCGCCTGAGAGTAGTAGATTTCGGAGTAATCCTCATTATTGTCGAGTAATTCGTTATGAGTACCCATACCCGTAATTCTGCCGTCATTCATTACAATAATCATATCGGCATCCTTGACGGAGGATATTCTCTGGGCAATTACGATTTTTGTTGAATCTTTGAGTTCATCGGCAAACGCTTCACGGATTCTCGCCTCGGTGGCAGTATCTACTGCACTTGTGGAGTCGTCAAGGACAAGAATTTTCGGCTTTTTAAGCAGTGCTCTTGCAATGCAGATACGCTGTTTCTGACCGCCCGATACGTTTGTTCCGCCCTGGTCAAGTACGGTTTCGTAGCCGTCATTGAACTCCGTAATGAAGATATCTGCCTGAGCGAAGCCCGCATTTTTGCGTATTTCCTCCATGGAGGCATCCTGACTGCCCCAGCGCAGGTTGTCTTCAATCGTACCCGAGAAAAGAACATTTTTCTGAAGAACAAAGCCGACACCCTCACGCAGATTGTAAAGACTGTAATTCTTTACGTCAACTCCGTCAATGAGTATCTGACCTTCATCTGGGTCGTACAGTCTGGCTATCATTGACACAAGGGTGGTCTTACCCGAGCCGGTGGAGCCGATTATGCCTACGGTTTTGCCTGCTTCAATATTAAATGAAATATCGTCAAGCACCTTTTCCTTGCTGTCCTTATAATATCTGAAGGATACGTTTCTGAATTCAATATTGCCGTTCTGAACGGTTCTCTTGCTGTCGCTTTCGGATATGTCTTCATCGTTTATGTCGATTTTCTCATCAAGGATCTCACGGATTCTTTTTGCGGAGGCAAAAGCTCTTGACATAAAAATAAACATACCGGCAACCATTACAAGAGAAGAAAGAATCTGAATTATGTAAGTAACGAATGCCGTAAGGTTACCCGTGGTCATCGTTCCGTTGATAAGCATTTTACCGCCGAACCAGAAGATGGCCATAATGACTATATTCATACCGAGGGTAGCCGCGGGAATAATGGCGATGATAATGCTCATGGCTCTTTCGGCACTCATTTTCAGTTCGCTGTTTGCCTTACCGAATTTGGATTTTTCAAACGCTTCGCGGACAAAGGATTTTACAACCCTGATATTTGTAATGTTTTCCTGAACCGTTGAGTTCAAAGCGTCTATTTTTGCCTGCTGTTCGGTAAATCTGGGTAGGGCCTTCTTGATGAACAGTACGGCGCCGACTACCACTATAGGAATTGAAATAAGCAAAATACTTGTCAGAGGAGGACTTACCACAATGGCCATGATTACACCGCCGATAAGCATACCGGGTGCTCTCAGACACATACGCAAAAGCATATTGATGAAATTCTGCATTTGCGTGATATCGTTTGTAAGTCGGGTTACAAGTGAGCCAGTGCTGAATTTATCAATATTGGCAAATGAGAATTTCTGTACCTTTCTGAATACGTCGCTTCTCAGATCTGCGGCGAAATTGACCGACGCTTTCGCACCGAAATATGCGCCTCCGACACCGCCTATCATCATAAGAACGGCGGTGATGATCATTGCACACATGACGGCGATAATAAAGGGACTTCTGTCACCTGCAATTTCGTATATTTTTCTGATTGCTGCCGATGCTTCGCTTATATTCTGCCCGCTTGCACCGTAGTCGATGATGTTTGCGAGAAATTTCGGCATCAGCACTTCGCCTATGACCTCCACTATCATGCAAAGGGGTCCCAGTATGAAATAGGAGGCGTAGGGCTTAACGTATTTCATCCATTTCTTCATTCGCTTTTCTCCTTCCCACCGTAAGCTTTCAGATTGTCAGCCATGACGTCAAGACATTTGTTGAAAATTCTCAGTTCTTCGTCTGTTATTCCCGACATCATTGCTTTATCTATGTCGTAGAATGCATCGCAGGTCGTTTCCAGCAGACCGATACCCTTCGGTGTGATTTCAACTATATTTTTTCTCGTATCCGAAGCATCTGACTTTCTTTCAATATATCCGTCATGCTCAAGGGATTTGAGGGTGTTTGCCACGGCGGCGCCGCTTACGTTGAAATGCTCTGCGATATCCTTCTGGGAGATATCCTCGCTGCTGTGACACAGAAACATGAGCATACCGAACTGGTTTCTGTGAATATCCGTGCCGGTCTGCCTTATGGCGTTTTCACAGCAGGAATGATGCAGACGGTCAACGCGCATAAAATTGCCGATTGCAGGCTCCGGAACACTTGTAGGTGTTTTGAGCTTCATTATGCTTCTCCTTTAGTTAATATATTAATAATTAAATGCTTAACTATTCTATCACAATTTAATATTTTGTCAATAAAAAAAGCACCGGATTTATCCGATGCTTTTCCAATGCTTTATTCTAATCCACAGTGTAGTTGAGCACGTTGTTTATCAGAATCCCCTCAACTCCCGCATCTTTGCAGAAATCGAGAAATTCCCTTGTTGTTTTCCCTGCTTCAAGGCCGTCACAGTGACCGACCATTATCCAGACCTCTCTGCCCTCTGAGTGAATGAAATCAACGGATTCTCTGTCCGTCCACTTTTGCCACAGACGGATATATTCCGCGCCCTCATCGATACATCCCTGCATCATTTCCTTATTTTTCATAAAGGCAAGAACGGGAATGCGGGCATCGGTCTGCTTTACGGCTTTAACATCTTCGGGAGTATGAACGCCCATTACGACTTTATCTGTGTATCCCTTTGAAGCGATATATCTGATTATGCCGGGTATGTTTTCTCCGCCCTCTTTGATGTGAAGCAAAAGGGGAGCGATACCTGCCGAAATATAGTCTTCAAAGGAATGACCGCAGTAATCGCAGTCGCTTCTTTTTATACTTTTATATTCATCAAGGGTCAGCTCCGAAAGCTTTATATCCTTTGAAAACAGACGCTGCAGGTTTTCGTCGTGACTGACGGCAATTTTGTTGTCCTTTGTAAAACGCAGGTCAATTTCCACCATATCCGCTCCGTTTTCAAGAGCAAGCTTTGCGGAGTCAACGGTCTGTTCGGGCAAAACCGAGGGGCCGCTTCTGTGAGCAATAATTCTCATTACTGATTATCCGATGCCATCTTTTCCTGCTTTACCTTTTTGTCGATGACGTGACGGGAGGCAAGTTCCTTCTGAATATCATCAAGGGAAATGCCCATCTGAATCATCATAACCATTACGTGATAGGTAAGGTCGGCAATTTCGTAGATGGTCTCCTTTTTGTCGTTATCCTTTGCGGCTATAATAACCTCTGTGGACTCTTCACCGATTTTTTTGAGCATTTTATCAAGGCCCTTTTCAAACAAATAGGTTGTGTATGAGCCCTCTTTTTTCTCGGTTTTTCTTCCCTCAATGAGGTTCATAAGTCCCTCAAGAGAGAATGAGCCGAGCTCATCGCTTTCCCAGAGAGGATTTTCAAAGCAGGATTCGGTTCCCTTGTGGCAGGCGGGACCGTCGGGAATGACCTCAACGACAAGCGCATCCTTATCGCAGTCTGCAGTGATGGATACGATGTGCTGATAGTTTCCGCTTGTTTCACCCTTGAGCCAGATTTCCTGTCTTGAACGGCTCCAGAAGCAGGTAAGTCCCTTTTCCATGGAGATTCCCAGAGTTTCTTTATTCATATAGGCAAGCGTCAGCACTTTCTTCGTTTGGGCGTTTACCACTATTGCGGGAATGAGACCTTTTTCGTCAAATTTAAGTTCGTCAATGTTAATCATAATTTACTCCTATATTCTTACGGGTATACCGTTTGCTTTAAGCTCCTGCTTCAGGTCGCTGATACGGACCTCGCCGAAGTGAAAGATTGAAGCCGCAAGACCCGCGTCAACCTTGGGCAGTGCCTTGAAAAGCTTTGTAAAGTCGTCTATGCAGCCCGCACCGCCGGATGCGATTACGGGTACGCTGACTGCGTTGCATACGGCATCCAGCATTTCAAGGTCAAAGCCGTTCTTTACACCGTCCGTGTCAATGCTGTTGAGTACGACCTCACCCGCACCGTTACCGACACAGCGCTTTATCCATTCAATGGCTTCCATACCCGTGTTTTCTCTGCCGCCTTTTGCAAAGACACGGAAAACGCCGTCAACTCTCTTTACGTCTGCGGAAATGACCACACACTGGTCGCCGTATAGCTTTGCCGCCTCGGGAATGAGAGAGGGATTCCTGATTGCACCCGAATTGACGCTGACCTTGTCCGCACCGCATTTGAGCACGCGGTCAAAGTCCTCTATGGTGTTTATACCGCCGCCTACCGTCAGAGGAATGAAGACCTTGCTTGCCGTTTCGGTCAGAATATCCGTGAAAAGCTTTCTGCCGTCCGAGGAAGCGGTAATGTCATAGAATACAAGCTCGTCCGCACCGCAATTTGAGTAATATTCCGCAAGGGTCACGGGGGATGAAACGTCGTTCAGACCCTCAAAATTCACGCCCTTTACAACTCTGCCGTCCTTAACGTCAAGGCAGGGGATTATTCTTTTTGTAATCATTTTGCCGCCTCCACTGCCTCTCTGATTGAAATTGCTCCCGTGTAATATGCCTTACCGATGATGGCTCCGTAAATATCCATTTTGCGAAGCTCCTTGACATCGTCAAGTGAAGACACACCGCCGGAAGCGGTAATATTCATTGAATATTTTTCACTGAGCTGTCTGTAAAGCTCAAGGTTTGTGCCCTTCATCGCACCGTCTCTTGAAATATCGGTGCAAATCAAGGTAGATACTCCCGTATTCTGCATTTTTTCACAGAATGAGAATGCATCGTAACGTGACTTTTCAAGCCAGCCCTTTATCGCAACAAAACCGTCTTTGATATCGACTCCTACCGCGATTTTTTCTTTGTATTTATCCACCGCTCTTTTCAGAAAATCCTCGTCGTTGACCGCCGCCGTGCCGAGAATGACTCGGTCAAGACCTGCTTCAATGTATCTGTCAACGGTTTCCATATTTCTGATACCGCCGCCTATTTCGCTGAAAAGACCTGCGGAGGAGATTATTCTTCTTACCGTTTCAATGTTGGGCGTTTCTCCGCTTTTTGCACCTTCAAGGTCAACTATGTGAATGCAGGAAGCGCCCTGATTTCTGAAATCAACTGCGATTTCGGGAGGATTGTCGCTGTAAACGGTCATCTGGTTGTAGTCGCCCTTGAAGAGGCGTACCGCCTTGCCGTCAACAAGGTCTATTGCGGGAAATATCAGCATACGGGGCCCTCCGTTTCGCAGAATGCCCTGAGAATATTAAGGCCGACTTCACCGCTTTTTTCGGGATGGAACTGACAGCCGAAGACATTGTCTTTCCACACTACTGCGGTAAGCGGTGCGCCGTATTCGGTAACGGCGGCTGTATTTTCGGAGCAGTCTGTACCGTAGAAGGAGTGAACGAAATAAACGAAATCTCCCTCTTTGATATATTTGAAAATCGGACATTCGGGCTTGTTGAATTTAAGATAATTCCAGCCGATCTGGGGAATTTTATAATCCTCGGGGATAACGTCGGAAATAGGTCTGATTTCGCCGGGAATAAGTCCAAGACCCGCGTGCTCGCCGTATTCAAAGCTTTTGTCAAGAAGTAACTGCATACCGAGACAGATGCCCATAAGGGGTTTCCCCGCCGCAGCCTGTTCTTTTACAAGCTCCGCCATACCGCTGCTCCTCAGCTTCTCTGCGGCATCGCCGAAGGCACCGACACCGGGCAGAATGATTCTGTCCGCATTGCGGATAACCTCGGGATCGCTTGTAATAACGCTTTTCTCACCTATTGCTTTAAGCGAACAGCTCAGCGAAAACAGATTACCTACGCCGTAGTCAATAATGGCAAGCATCAGATGACCCCTTTCGTTGAGGGGATTTCGTCTGCAAATTCCTTGTCAATGGCCGTTGCCTTCGCAAGTGCCCTTGCAGCCACCTTGAATGCGCCCTCTGCTATATGATGTGAATTTTTACCCTCAAGCTGTTTTATGTGAAGCGAAACGGGGAAGTTTCTGACAAATGCAAGGAAGAATTCTTCCACAAGCTCGCTGTCAAAATCGCCGATTTTTTCCGTGGGGATATTCAGACCGTATCCGAGATATGATCTGCCGGAAATATCAACTGCAGCAAGGATTAGTGCTTCGTCCATGGGAAGAATTATATCGCCGTAGCGGATGATTCCTTTTTTATCTGCAAGAGCCGTTTCAAATGCCTGACCCAGACAGATGCCGATATCCTCGGCTGTATGGTGGTAATCAACCTCGGTATCGCCCTTGCAGGTAACCTCAAGGTCAAATCTGCCGTGCTTTGCAAAAAGGGTGAGCATGTGGTCAAGAAAACCGCATCCCGTGTTGATTTTGCTTTCTCCCTTGCCGTCAATGGCAAGAATAAGGGAAATATCCGTTTCAGCTGTTTTTCTGTTTATTGAAGCTGCTCTCATTTCAGTTCCTCCAATATGCCCGTAAGGGCGTTGATAAGTGCATCCATCTGTTCCTTTGTACCTACGGTGATTCTGTTATACTGACAGATTCTTTCCTTGTCAAAGTGACGGATGAGAATACCTTTTTCCTTAAGCTTGAGATATATTTCTTTGCCGTCTGCACGGGGATGCCTTGCAAAGATGAAATTCGCCTTTGAATCTGTCATTTCAAAACCGAGCTCCTTCAGTTTTGCCGAGGTGTATTCGCGGCACTCCTCAATATATCTGCAGTTTTTCTTTGTATATTCGTTGTCGGACATGGCACCGTAACCGGCTGCCGAGGTCATTCTGTTGACGTTATAGGGATTTACGGAATATTTGACCGTATTCAGGTCCTGAATAAGCCCTTTTGAAGCCATACCCATACCGAGTCTTGCACCTGCAAGAGAGCGCGATTTTGAAAACGTCTGTGTAACGAGGAGATTGTCGTATTCCTTAACGAGGGGAACACAGCTTTCGCCGCCGAAATCAATATACGCTTCGTCTATTACCACCACGTTATCGGGATTTGCTTCAATGATTCTGCGGATATCGTTGACGGAAAGGGCATCTCCGGTAGGAGCATTGGGGTTGGCAATGAAAACAGTACCCTTTGCGTTGAGATAGTCGTTGACGTTAATCGTAAAATCCTCTTTAAGAGGAATCTCTCTGTACGGGATATTCAGAAATTCGGAATATACGGGATAAAATCCGTAAGTAATATCGGGAAATACGGCAGGGGTGTTTTTATCACAGAACGCGGTAAATGCGAAATAGAGAATTTCGTCCGAGCCGTTCGTCATCAGCACGTTTTCATAGTCAAGCCCGTAGTATTCCGCAACCTTTTCCGTCAGCATTCTGCTTTCGGGGTCGGAATAAAGGTTGAGAATTTTTATTGCTTCGGAAGCGGTGCTTATTGCTTTTTCCGAAGGGGGGAAGGGTGACTCGTTGGTGTTGAGTTTGATATATTTCATATCCTTGGGCTGTTCACCCGGTGTGTAGGGAACAAGAGAAGAATATTTTTCACTGAAAAATCTGCTCATTTATTTGTCCTCTGTTCTGATTATTGCACTCTTTGCGTGGCCGGTAAGACCCTCCTGGTTTGCAAAGTATGCTATGTCATAAGCGACCTTGTCGAGGGCTTCCTTTGTGTAGTAGGTATACTGTGTTTTCTTGACGAAATCGTCAACGGAAAGGGGACTTGAGAACTTCGCCGTACCGCTGGTGGGAAGAGTGTGGTTGGGGCCTGCAAAATAGTCTCCGAGTGCTTCGGGACAGTTCCTGCCCATAAAGATTGAGCCGGCGTGACGAATAGAGTCAAGATAATCAAAGGGATTGTCAAGGCAGAGTTCAAGATGCTCGGGAGCGATTTCGTTTGCGATTTCAATTACCGATTTAATGTCGGGAGCAACGATGATTTTGCCGTTATTGTCAATGGAAGCTCTTGCGATTTCGCTTCTTTCCAGCTGAGGAATCTGCTTTTCAAGCTCTTCGCTGACTCTGACCGCAAGCTCGGCGGAATCCGTAACGAGTACGGCACTTGCCATTTTGTCGTGTTCTGCCTGCGAAAGAAGGTCGGCAGCGGCGTATTTCGGATTTGTTTTGCCGTCTGCAATGATGAGTATTTCGCTGGGACCGGCAATCATATCTATGGAAACGGTACCGAAAACCTGCTTCTTTGCTTCCGCAACGAAAGCGTTTCCGGGTCCTACGATTTTGTCAACCTTGGGGATGCTTTCCGTTCCGTATGCAAGGGCGGCTATTGCCTGGGCACCGCCTACCTTATAGATGTTGTCAACACCTGCGATTTTTGCGGCGGCGAGAATAACGGGATTGATTTTACCGTTGCTGCCGGGAGGTGTGACCATCACGACCTCTTTGACACCTGCAATTTTTGCGGGAATGGAATCCATAAGCACGGTTGAGGGATATGCTGCCGTGCCTCCGGGAACATAAAGACCGGCTCTGTCAACGGGGATAACCTTCTGACCGATTACAATACCCTCCTCATCGTTGATGATGAAGGAATTGCGTACCTGTCTTTCATGGAATTTGCGAATGTTTGAGGCGGCTTTTTTGAGTATTTCAATAAATTTGGGAGAAACGCTTTCAAACGCTTCTCTGATTTCCTCATCGCTTACCGCAAGCGTATTGATATCCGCTTTGTCAAATTTGAGATTATACTCAAAAATTGCCTTGTCGCCGTTTGCTCTGACGTTTGCGATAATATCGGTCACTATATCTTCCACGTTCGCAGAAGAAACGCTGCGGGTAAATATTTCGTCTTTGTTTACTTCGTTTACGTTGAGTATCTTAATCATTTTGTTTTACCGCCTTTTTTGAGAGTTCAGCAGTAAGCTTTTCTATGCTTTCGCTTCTGAATCTGTAATTTGCTTTATTTGCAATCAGTCTTGCACTGATGGGTACTATTGTTTCAAGCACCTCAAGATTGTTTTCTTTAAGGGTTGCACCTGTTTCAACTATATCCACGATTACGTCGGAAAGACCGAGAATGGGGGCAATTTCAATGGAACCGTTCAGGTGGATGATATCAATATCCCTGCCCAGAGAATTATAGTAATTTACCGCAATGTTCGTGAATTTTGTGGCAACCTTCAGAGTTTTTCTGCGGTCATCCCTGAAGTCTTTGGGACCTGCAACCGCCATTCTGCATTTGCCTATATCAAGGTCCAGCAGTTCATACACGTCGGGCTCGTATTCAAGCAGGATGTCTTTACCTGCAACGCCTATATCTGCGGCACCTCTCTCAACGTAGATGGCTACGTCAGAGGGCTTTACCCAAAAAAATCTTACGCCGTTTTCTTCGTTTTCAAATATCAGCTTACGGTTTTTTTCGTGAATTGAGGGACAGCCGAAGCCCGCCTCTTCAAACATGGAGTAGACCTTCTCGCCAAGTCTGCCCTTCGGCAAAGCAATATTCAGCATTTCCATTTTTACTTTGCCTCCTTATCCGTAAAGTCCATAATCTGTCTGTATCTGAATTTTTCGGGAATCTTTCTGAATGCCGCCGCACCCGAGCCGGAATAGGTCAGACCCGAAATCATCTTATTGAGCATTGCAATATCCGTAGAGTCGTCGTAAAGAATGACCGTGTCCGCATCGTAGTCGCTGCCCGTTTCAATAAGTCTTTCCAATTCGTCAAGATAAACCGCGAAGCCGATGGCTTTTGATTTCCTGCCCATTTTTTTCATCAGCTTGTCATACTGACCGCCGGAAACGATGCCCGTCGGAATACCGCTGATAAAGCCCTTGAAGACGATACCGTTATAGTAATTGATATCACCAACGAAGGAGAAATCAATATCAATTATGCTTCTCAAAGACTCATCAAGGGAAAGAATGATGGATTCAAGCCGCTTGACCTCTTCGTTTCCCGGAAGGAGCTTATCCAGCTCGTCAAATATCTTATCGGGTGAGCCGTGAAGAGTGGTGAATGCGGCAAGAGTTTCCGTAATGTCGGGAGAAATGCCCTCTTCCTCACACAAAGCAACAAGCTGATGACGGTTCTTGTCACCGATGAAGCCGATGAGTTTTTTGCGCAGGGATGATGAATCGGTTGCCTTGTTGATTTTTTCCGTTATTACCGAAAGATCGGATACGCTGAGTACACAGTTATCGGATATGAGCTTTAAGCTCTGTGCCGCAAGAGTGAGCACCTCCGAAATACAGAAGTCGTCAACCGCACCCAGACATTCAAGACCGACCTGCATTATTTCCTTGAAGGTGTGACTGCTCTTTGCAACACGGTAAACGTTTTCATTATAATAAACCTTGTTGATTTCATCGGGAGTATCGCCGGAATTTTTGATGATGGAAAGCGTGACGTCGGGCTTGAGAGCCATAAGCTTTCCGTTGGTATCGTTAAAGGTGATGATGTTTTCGGAAGCAAGGAAATCCTTGTTTCTGACGTAGAGGTCGTATTCCTCGAATTTTATCATTTTATACTGGGAATATCCTCTGGATTCGTAGAGCTTACGAAGGGCGAATATTATCTTTTCGTCGCCTCTTATTACAAGATCATTTATTATCATTTTTTTGCCTCTCTATTGCTTTTTTATATCCGCCCGTACCGTAGTTGACACATTTGCTTACTCTGCCGATGGTGGCGGTGCTGATGCCGATTTCGGATTCTATTGAAAGATAGCTTTTGCCGTCAATGAGCATTTTGGCCGCATCAAGACGCTGGGACATATCCTTGATTTCTTTTATCGTACATAAATCTTCAAAAAAATCGTAGCAGTCATCAAGATTTTCAAGACCGAGAATAGCTTCAAAAAGCCGGTCTGTTGATTCCGATTTGATATGCATGATATACCTCCTGACCGGGTCGGAACAAAATAAAAACAGTTGACCCTTCATTAACACGTTAGCATATTAGCACATTAACGCAGTAAAGTCAACTGTTATTTTTAATATTTTATATTTGTTTTAACCTTCCATTATATGAAGGTTTCTTAATGCCCCGTCTTTGATTTTTTCCCTTATCTGATAGGCGTGTGGCTCAAGAAATCTTTCACCTGAGGAGGACAAACCCTCGCATCTGAATAAATCGGAAAAAATATCGCAGATACCTTCAATTTCATCCGAGGTTTCAAGGTTGATTTCCTTTGTCAGCAGAGCTTCAAGCTTTTCCTTCATAAATGACATTTTTTCCAGATTATCCATTCCTCTGAATATCCATTTATAGAAAGGTGAGTATTTTCTCTCAATGGTGTAGCACAGCGTAGCCGCTTCTTTTACAAATTCCGAAAGTGCGAGGACCGCCGCCGCTTTTTCATCGTGAAGCATACATCTGTTGAAATTGTACTGTCCGCTCTGAGCCATGGCTATTGCTCTTGCGGAGATTTTCTTAAGGCGTACATCCTCCGGCATATTGTTTATTTTTTCTCTTATTTCTGTAAACTTACCGCTGTCGTCTCTGAAAATTTCTCCGTTTACTGCAGTGGCAAGAGAAAAATCAGGAACGCTCAGCCATTGAATATTGCTTTCGGGAGCGCCCTCACATCCCGTAAGAGGCATATAAAAATCGGATATTCTCATCACACCGAATCTGTCTTTTCCGTAGGGGCGAACGGGATATTTTTTTATTCCGTCAATCTCATCGGGAAGGGAGGAATATGCTCTTATGAGGTCAAACCCGATTTTGTCATAGGTTTCGTCATCAAGCCAAAGGCAGAAGCCGGCACCCCAATCGTGGTCACGGCTTATTTTGTCGTCAAAGCCGAAGCAGTCGGAGCCGGGACCCGAAACACCGACGGCAATCATATTCTCATATTCGGGAAAACGCCTGTGAATCATATCCGCGCCGGATTTCTCATAATATTTTCTGCATATATCAAGCGCCTGCATAGGTAACATCTGCCCTTTCGCTAATTTCTTTTTCCTGAATGAATCTGCCGAAATATCCGAATGAGGGAGCACATTTACGGCAGGTAAATGCATATTTCGGATGACCGAAATTCCGGGGATTCATCAATATGTCATAGGTCTTATCTATCAGAAGGTTTATTTCGTCGTCAATGGGATTTTTATCAAATAACAGGTGCGCCAGATTTATATATGAAATTGCGGTTTCAAGGTCATTTTTCTCATCCGTAAGGGCGATTTCAATCGCTTTGCGAAACAGCTTTTCCGCTTCACCGTTTCTTCCCAGATCTTGCAGAGCAAGGGCTTTGTTATTGCAGAGGCCCGCCATAAGGAGATGATTTTTATCAAGCTTTTCGCAATAAATCATTTCGGCTTTTTCATAGAATGCCAGTGCCTCTTTGCTTTTACCGAAGCATTTCATTGTGGTGGCACAGTTGAGAAATACGGTTGCTCCGCTGATTTCGTTTTCAATACGGCATTGAGGTATGAGCGAAACGGCTTCGTCTATCGCTTTTAAGGCGGCATCCCTTTCGCCTGTCTGTCTGTAATAGCCCACAAGCTCGTTCAGTACCGTCAGCTTTCCGCCTGCATTTTCGCGGGACGAGCATAAATCGTATTGCTCTTTCAGATATGAACCTGCCCCAGCGATATCTTCCCTTGAAAAGAAGCCATCAAGAGTTTTTAAGAAATTTTCATTTGAAAAAGCGGACATAACGGTTACCTTTCAAGTTGAATTTTAATGATAAGTATGATAAAATGTGCAAAAGAAAGAGGTGTCCATATGGAAAACGGCTTTTATGCAATGATATCAAGAATGAAATATATAAATCGCTGGGCTCTTATGAGAAACGAACACAGCGAGAATCTTGCCGAGCATTCATTTGAGGTTTCGGTTATTGCCCATGCCCTTACCGTAATCGGCAACAGGCGTCTCGGTAAGAAGCTTGACAGCGAAAGAGCCGCATTTCTCGGGCTGTATCACGATGCACCCGAAACCCTTACGGGAGATATGCCCACTCCCGTAAAGTATTATAACGACGAGGTGCGCAATGCATATAAGACCGTTGAGGACGTTGCCTGCAAAAGTCTGATTGAAATGCTTCCCGAGGAATTCAGGGAGGATTACGCTTCCGCATTCATGCCCCGCGAAGAGGATAAGGAGTTGTGGAAATACGTAAAGGCGGCAGATAAAATCAGCGCGCTTATCAAGTGTATGGAAGAAAAAAAGGCGGGCAACAGCGAGTTTGTTCTTGCAGGAGAAGGAACGGCCAATTCAATTAAGGCACTGGGGCTTCCCGAGGCAGAGATTTTTATGAATGAATTCCTGCCCTGCTACGAAATGACACTTGATGAATTAAAGAGATAACCGATTATATAACATTTTACCGTTTCTTTCAATACGAAGGGAACGGTTTTATTTTTATTTGCTTTGTCGGTAATCTTCTTGCAACAGTACACATTAAATGATATAATGAATCAAGTTGGATTTTTTGAACCCTGCGAGGTAAAAAACGTGGTTAATATTAAAGAAACTCCGTTGCCGGATTATACAAGAAAAGAAGAAATCATAAACTGTCTTACTCATCTTGCGGGAGTGCCCGTCTGCATTATAATGCTTATCGGTTACCTCGTGCTTCAGGCAGGTCAGACCACACCGATTCTGCTTCTTTCCACGTTTATATTTATGATTTCGTCCCTTATCGTATTTGCCGGCTCCGCCATATATCACGGCCTTAAAACCGGCACGGCAAAAAGAATAATGAGAGTAGTTGACCACTGCAATATCTATGTTATGATTGCCGGCAGTGTATCGGCGCTTTTCCTTACACATATTTACGAGGAAAGGCCGACTTATACCCTCATTATCATTGCGGTACTGTGGGCACTGTCGGTTATCGGAATAGTGCTTACCTTTGCGGACCTAAAAAAATTCAACATTCCGCAGATTTTTACCTACGTGGGTCTGGGACTTTTTTCCGGAATCGCCATGAAGGATATATGGTTTCAGGGGCAGAATGAAAAAAATCTGGTAATGTATATTGCCGTCGGCGGTCTGCTGATGACTATCGGTGCGGGGCTTTATCTTGCAGGTAAAAAGCACAGATATTTTCACTCTGTTTTTCACGTGTTCATCCTTGTCGGAATGATAATTATATATATCGGCACCTACAAATATTACGAGATAATATTCGCCTGATGCGGAGAAGGAGTAATAAATGTCATCAAAATCAAAAATCCACCGTATGGTACTTGCGGCGGTCTTCCTTGCTCTTGCATTAATACTGCCCCTGCTGACGGGGCAGATGAAGCAGCTCGGAAACGCCTTCTGCCCCATGCATATTCCCGTTTTGCTCTGCGGATTTTTCTGCGGCCCGTTATATGCGATGACGGTGGGCTTCATTGCGCCTTTGCTCCGTTTTCTGCTGTTCGGGATGCCTCCGATAATGCCCATCGGAATAGCAATGAGCTTTGAGCTTATGACCTACGGCCTCGTTTCGGCTTTGCTTTATAAACATCTGCCTTCGAGGAAATTCTGCATATACGTTTCTCTTATCGGCTCAATGATTGCGGGCAGAGCGGTATGGGGATTGGTTGAAACCGTCCTTTACGGGATGGGCAAAACACAGTTCGGCTTTGCCGCTTTCCTTTCGGGCGCATTTCTCAATGCCGTTCCGGGCATAGTTTTACAGATAGTCCTTATTCCCGTTCTCGTTATGATTCTTCGGAAATATACCTATAAAGAATAAATTTCGGGAGGTGAATCCGAAGTGAATATGTACCTTGATTTATTTCTGACCTTCTTCAGAATCGGGCTGTTTACGTTCGGAGGAGGCCTTGCAATGATATCTGTAGTGGAAAATTCCTGCGTTGAAAAAAAGAAATGGATTACCCACGATGATATGATGAATATGACGGTAATTGCGGAATCCACTCCCGGACCTATTGCCATAAACTGTGCGACCTTTGTGGGATATAAGCAAAAGGGCTTCCTCGGTTCTCTGACGGCAACTTTCGGTGTGGTTCTTCCGTCGTTTATCATAATCACGATTATTTCAATGTTCCTTGATAAATTCCTTGAAATACAAATCATTGCAGGAGCGTTCAGAGGAATCAAAATCGCGGTCGGTATCCTTGTACTTGATGCCGGAATAAAAATGTTCAGAGGCGAGGAAAAGAAACCGTTCCCCATGATAATTCTCGGCTGCGGATTCATCGCAATGATGCTGATAAATATTTTTGCCCGGAATATCTCTTCAATCAGTCTTATGCTTGCGGCTGCCGGTGCCAGTCTCATCGTCTTCCTTACTCAGGAAAAAATCAGAAGGAAGGGCGGTGCGGCGAAATGATTTATATTGAACTGCTCATCGGTTTTCTGAAGGTCGGTCTGTTCGCCTTCGGAGGCGGATACGGAGCGATTCCCCTTATTCGCGACGTAGTGCTTCATTATGGCTGGATGGATGAGGATATGCTTGCCACGATGATAGCCGTCAGTGAAAGTACGCCCGGACCGATTATGGTAAATCTTGCAACCTACGCCGGAAAAACGCAGGGGGGTATCCTCGGCGCAATCGTTGCCACCCTTGCTGTAATTCTGCCTGCATTTGTGATTATTCTGCTGGTTATGGTGCTTTTCAAAAGTGCCATGAAGAATAAATATTTCAATGCGATATTGGGAGGAATGAAGCCCTGCATCGTGGGTATCATCCTCGCAACGGGCTGCTATATGATATTCGGCACCTGCTTCAATACGGTAAAAGCATTTCACCCCGATATAACGGCTCTGATAATTACCGCCGGTCTTTCGCTTATTTACTTCGGTTCCCGGCTGATAAACAAGAAGGGAATATCCCCCATAATGCTGATTATTATTTCCGCGGTTGCGGGAATCGGAGTTTACGCATTTAATTGAAATAGTATCTCATAAAAGCAAAGTGCGATACCGAAGTATCGCACTTTGCCGGTTATTAATCAATATATTTGCTGCTACTGCTGGAATATCCGTCTTTATAGCGGATAGTCATATATCTTACTTCATCCCCAAATTTGATTGTAACGTGACAGATTCCGTCTTCAAACTTATCGGTAATATCGGTTATTTTATCAAACCAGCAGATTTTTACGGTGCCGTCATCATCATAAACTACTTCGGGCTCATAGAGATCCATAAGCAGCTCTTCTTCTGATAAGGGGCGTTCAATTCCGAAAAGACCTATTGCAACTCCGCCGCCTTCACGGGAATGTTCGTTTCCGTTTTTGTCTTTGTATTTAACAACGTATGTGTTAGCGTCTGAAATTTCAACCACCGCGTCCGTTGAATCGCCTTTGACCCAAATTTGAATTTTTCTCTGTATTCCGCCTACATTGACGGCATAAGCTGTTGCTGATATTGCTACCAGAACAGCGATTGCGATACAAGCGGCAATAAGTTTTGTAAATCTGAATTGTTTTGTGTTTTTCATTGGTTTTATCTCCTTCAAATAATCTGCGGAGGTATGAATTGTTGAGAATGTTCTTTGATATCTTTCTTTATCAGTCATTATTCCATTCCTCCTTAAGCATTTCTTTGAGAAACATTCGCCCTCTGCTAAGATGACTTTTTACCGTTGATTCTTTTTCGTTCAGAATTTCGGATATTTCTTTTACCGAATACTCTTCGTAGTAAAACAGGTGAATAGCTACTCTGTATTTTTCGGGCAGAGCCATCACTGCGTCAAAAAGATTGCTGTCTTCGGGCTGTATAAAGACAAGGGATTCTTTATATTCCTCTAAGGATAGTCTGTGCCTTTTCCAAAAGGAAGAGGAAATATCTTTCGCCTTGTTTACCGTTACTCTTATGAGCCACGCCTTTATGTGGTTTTCACTTTCAAAGTCCATAGAACTTTTATAGTAAGATATGAAAGCTTCCTGAACTGCATCATCCGCATCGTCAATATTTTTAGTGACATTCAGTGCCACGGCAAACAGCCGGTCCTTGTATTTTTCAACTGTTTCTTCAATGGTAAATCTCACGGGTTTGTTTCTCCTTGTGAAGGTCCTTCATCAATAATACGATTGAAGAAGATAAAAGGTTGCGAAATATTAGAAATTTTTGTTATACACCGATAAAAAAGTTCCAAAATGTAAACTGTTTCGGGTGCTTATTTTCCGACCTCTGCATATCTTTTCCAATGACCGCTGAGATAGAAAACGATCATTGCGGACATACGCACGAACTGGTCTGCGTTGAGACACCATCTGTATGCCGTTGCACCGAGATTCAATACGGAAATAAGCAGATATCCGAGTATTACCCTGAATACCCAGAGACTGATGAGAGACGCAATAAGGGGCGCGGTGGAATCACCCGCTCCTCGAAGGGCACCGCCTACCGTCTTGTGAGTGTTGATAAAGGGCAGACCTATCGCGGCAATACGCAGGAACAGAATGATATCGCCGTATATCGCGGTGTCATTGGTGAAAAGTCTGCATATCAGATTGCCGCCGAGGAAGAAAATGCATATTTCAACAGCAGAGAAAATCAGTGCCCACGTTTCCGAAAGCTTCAGATAAGCGCGGCCTCTGTCAATCCTTCCCTCACCCAGTGATTTGCCGAAAAGTGAGGTGGAAGCGGTACAGCAGGCATCTCCGCTTGACCATGCAAGCGATTCAAGGTTTCCCGCAATCTGAAGCGCGGCGATTTTTTGCGTCGGAAGGACGGAAATGATTTTTGCCGTAAGGGTCGCGCCGGATTGAAGTATAAGCTGCTCACAGGCAGAGGTAAGCCCGATTTTAAGCATTCTGCCCCTGACCTGTTCGGACAGATGCAGGGAAAATTTCTCCTTGAGTGGGTGGAAATCATTATCGTAAAATACGAAAACAGACAGAGCTATCAGGAAAAGGACGATTTTTGCGGCAACGGTGGCGATTGCCGCACCTCTGACGTACATGGGCTTGAAGCCCAGCTTACCGTTAATCAGTATGTAGTTCAGCAAAACGTTTATCGCATTGCCGGTTATGTTGTAAATCATGGGGATATTCGTGATTCCCTTGCCTCTGAAGCAGGCGGTGATACACATTGAGCATACCTGGAAAAAGAAACCCACGGAGTTGATTTTGTAATAAAGGACTGCTGTTTCGAGAGTTTCGCTCTGACCGCAGACGAAGCCCATTATCTGAGGAGCAAAGAAATAAGCCGCAGCGGAAACGGCAAGTCCCGAAAAAAACGCGAGCATAAGCGACTGATGTGCTGTTTCATACATTTTTTCTTTGTTTCCCGCACCGAAATGCCATGCCACAACGGCGGTAGTGCCGATAAAAAAGGCACTCATGACGCAGATGATAAGATTTATGGGGGAACCGCACAGCGAAAGTGCCGCAACGGCAACCGTTGAATTGGGGATGTGGCCGACCATTATGCTGTCAACCATTGAAAAGAGCTGGCTGAATATCAGCTCAACAACGGACGGAAACAGAATGCGGTAAAAATTACCCTTATTTAACCGTTCCATGACGAAATCTTCTTTCCGATTTATATATTCCCGACAAGCGGAAGCTTGTCAGGCAAATCCAGCCATCGCAAGCGTGGCAATCACCATTAAAGCAAGGCCGATAAAGGACTTTTTTGTCAACTTCTCCCGGAATACCAGCCACGAAAACAGTATGGAAACGATAATGTTCAGCTTGTCTATCGGTACGACGACGCTGACGATTCCGTTCTGTATCGCATAGTAATAGCACAGCCATGAAGCACCGGTTGCAATGCCGGATAAAAACAGAAAAATCAGAGATTTTGTGCCGATATCCCGGATGTCTTTCAGAGAACCGACCGCAAATACCATAATCCGGGGAAAAACTAGTACAACTACCGTCCGGAGCGCAGTTGCCACATCGGAGTCGCTTTTTTTGATTCCGCATTTGGCAAGGACTGACGTTATTCCTGCAAATAACGCGGATAAGACCGCCATAATCATCCACGTAATGTAGCGTCCTTAAATCTTGATTTGATGATATCATTATACAAGTATTTGGTTATTTGTAAATTGATGTATTTTACAAAATTGGTGCAGAGCATACCGTGCTTATTAGCTGATAATTCACGCACCGCAGGTGCATATCAATGAAAAAGCACTCCGTCCGTACGGAGTGCTTTTATGTCAGACTGAGTATATTGCTCATTCTTTTACTTCTGACATCAGAAATTCCTTGATTTTTTCCGCTTCGTCATAACCGTTTCTGTAAAGCATATCGATGCTTTTGGGCGTTTTCTTAAGTGTTCCGACGTTGCAGCAATTTTTCGGCGCAACAATGAGGCATTTCCCCTTTTTCTGCAATTCCAGCGCCTTCTGAAGCGACGAGTTGTATCTGTCAATTCTGCTGTAAAGCTTCTGCGAAATCAACGGGTTTTTATTTTTCAGTAATTTTGCCACGTATGTGTCTGCCTTTGAGCTTTTTCTTATTTCCGCGGGTCTTGAAATGATCAGCACTATCTTGCTGCAGCCGAATTCAAGTGCTCTGTCAATCGGAATCGGATTGCTGATTCCGCCGTCGTAATATATATGACCGTCTCTTGAAACGGGTTTGCATACAAACGGAATTGCACACGACGCCTTAAGACACCAGAAATCATCTTGAATAACGTCTTCTGCGTGAAGATATCTCGGCTCGGCGGTTTTGCCGTCTGTTGCAACAAATTCCATTATGCCCTTGTATTTCCCGGCAGTTTCAAAATTGAGAGGGTCTTCACCGTCTGAATTTGTGATTGACGAATAAATATACTCAAGGTTGATATATTCACCGTGTTTAATCAGATTCCGAAAGCTCATATATTGCTTTCGGAAAGCATAATCGTGATAAAAACGGTACAATCTGCCTTTCTGCTCCGCAAGATAAGTAATAACGTTTGCGCTTCCTGCGGAAACACCGATGCAGCAATCAAAATCTATCTTTTCATCAAGCATTCGTTCAAAAACTCCGGCGCCGAAAACTCCTCTGTTTCCGCCGCCCGTGTCAATAATACAGTTCATTTATTACTCCTTAATCAACGGCTTTTCCGAATCTGAAAAAGAGTGTTGGATGGTGCTTTGACGTTCCTGCAGAGCATTTAAATATCTGTCGCAAATTGCTTTGAATATGCAAGCAAATAGTATTTTACCATAAAGCCACTCTCTCCAAAAGCATAGTATCATATTCCGATAAACAAATCAAGGCAGCTTGCCGCCTTTGACGATATACCGCCTGACGGCGGATGATATACTAAACTGCGGCCTGGATAAAAAAACGGCATCGCAATGAGGCGCTGTTTTTAGCCCGTCGGAAGGGATTGTTATCACATCACTTCGCTTGTTGCGACCTTAACGAACTTTCCACCGGAAAGTTCGGTCGGCAAGCCGACTTCTCTCGGCAGTTCGAATCCTTTTTTTGCAAACAAAAAAACACCCCGAAGGGTGCTTTTTCGTTTGGCCTGCCCGGAGAAATTCGAATTCTCGCTCTCAGGAGTCGGAGTCCTGTGCATTATCCAGCTGTGCTACGGGCAGTTATACAGTATTACTATTGTACTATACCTCAAACTCTTCGTCAACTATTTCCTCATAACTTCTAAGGATATCCACATGAATTTTAACTGTGAATGCCGGGTTACTATGTCTGAGCTTTTTGACACCAACGACATATTATGATATTTCTGATAAAATAATGACGCATACATTTGAAACAATAACATCAAAAAACCGCCTCAATTAAGAGACGGCTCTTTTAATTCGACTGTTTGTAACGTTCAAATTCTTCTATATCAATTTCCGGTGGGAGTATCTTCTGTTTCATTGAAAGTCCTGCTACAATATACGCAAGTTCCTCGTCGGAAAGTGCAGCAAGCTTAATTCTTTTTCATGGGTAACATTCCATTTAATTATTGCTGAATTTCAAGAACTCGAGCTTAATGAAAGTCTGGACGGCCGGTAATAGAAGGAGTGTAGTCTCCAATATTGTTGAGACCTTGCGTCTCAACACTGAACCCGGGGTCTGCTTCGCCACCGCCTTCTTCAAAGTCAGCGGATTCACTGCCGCCTGAATCATTTTCCGGTTCGCTGTCATTAAGCTTTTTAATATCTTTACTCATTTGAGGACTCTTTTATTATATATGTGGGGTCAACAATATTATTGTTATAAGAATGAGGTTCATATTGACATGGGTTTGTCGGGATTGAAAACATACCGTTATATGCATATTTCTCAAGTGTTGTTGCCGGAAGTTCAGGTGCTGTTATGCCGCCTGTTACTGCATCAAGGTTTTCCTCATTAATTACGGCTTTTTCTTTTTTAATGTCCATAATATTCTTCTCTTTCAATTAAGGTTCGGGTGTTGAATAGATATCAATACCGGGAGCATCAATTTCTGTTGTTCTTTTATTGGAGCTTATATTCATAACGGTTTTCGGGTTTCCGTCAAATGTAGTATGAAACGGAGACTCGGTATCATCTGATGGCGAAAATGGAAGAGTTAAGCCCCCTCCTACGTTTTCAAGTTCGGCGTCATTAATTACAGTTTTTTCGTTTTTAGTGTTCATAGCGTTATCTCCTTTTATCATTCTGTAGTGGTAGGGCCGCAGGTACCGACAATAATTTTATCGGTCGAGTCAACACCCATTACAAACATTTCATCATGGTATTTTTTAGATGTATTGAGAAGGGTAACATCTCCGCTTGCTTTCGGAGGGTCAAAGTCAGCTGCGCCGCCGTTTACATTTTCAAGTTCTTTGTCGTTTAACTTTTTATTCATTTTAGTTTCTCCTTTTTAAATTAATATGGAATAGGGATAAGCTTATCCTTTTCGGTTTTCTTTTCATGTTCGGGTTTGAGAACTACCGTTTTAGTTTCGGGTGTTCTGCTTTCTGCGTTGTATATAATTGGCATAAAGCCGCCGTTTACGGCATCGAGCTCTTTATCATTAATTACGGGTTTTTCGTTTTTAATGTTCATAACATTACCTCCGTTTGAATTAGTCTTTAGTTTTAAAGAAGAAGTTAACTATGGTTTGCCACCAGCTTTCTTCTTCGG
>JAZLLW010000047.1:0-25614 GCA_045598305.1 Acutalibacteraceae bacterium | reverse complement strand
ATCCTTTCGGAGCATATCTGCGGCTCTCTGGCTTACATAACGGTGAGAGGTGCCGTGGAAACCGTATCTGCGGATAGAATACTTTTCATAATATTTGTAGGGAATAGCATAGAGGTAAGCATAATCGGGCATTGTCTGATGGAAGCCGGTATCAAATACGGCGACCTGAGGAACGTTCATTATCTTTTCGCATGCTTCAATGCCCTTGAGGTTTGCCGGATTGTGAAGAGGACCGAATTTGAAGCATTCTCTGATTGCCGCTTTTACGTCTTCGTTAACGAGAACGGAAGCGCTGAATTTTTCGCCGCCGTGAAGAACTCTGTGACCTACCGCACCGATTTCGTCAAGGGAATCGATTACGCCGTATTCCTTGCTGATAAGTGCATCAAGAACTATCTGGATAGCTTCGCCGTGGTCAGCCATGAGAGTGGGCTTTGCTTTGATAAGCTTGCTTTCGTCATCGGGAACTTTGTGTGTGAAGGTGGCGTTTGAATCGCCGATCTGCTCGCAGATACCCTTTGCAAGAAGCTTTTCGTTTTCCATATCGATAAGCTGATATTTAAGGGATGAGCTGCCGCAGTTGAGTACGAGAATTTTCATAGTAAATCACTCCGTAAATAAAAAATACTTGAAAAATAAATTTAACTTCATTATTATATACCCAAGAACAGGTAAAATCAAGAGAAAAATAACGGGAAAGAGGTGAGCCCGGTCAATGAAGACAGCGGGAATCGTTGCGGAATTCAATCCGTTTCACAACGGTCACAAATATCTGATTGATTCCGTCAGAAGTGCGGGAGCGACCCACGTCGTTGCCGTAATGAGCGGCAGCTTCGTCCAGAGAGGAGAGCCCTCCGTCTACGATACCTCCGTAAGGGTAAAAGCCGCCCTTGAGGGGGGCGTTGACCTTGTGCTTCAGCTGCCCGTTACCAAGGCACTGTCTTCGGCAAAGGAATTTGCCTTCGGTGCCGTTGATACCCTCGTCAAAACGGGAATTGTCGATACGCTTGCTTTCGGAAGCGAATGCGGCGATGCCTCTTTGCTGACGGAATGTGCCTCGCTGATTGATTCCGATGAGGTCAATGCCGCAATCCGTGAATATCTTTCATCAGGCATAACCTTTGCCGCCGCAAGAGAAAAAGCAGTGAGGGATATCAGATCCGACCTTGCTGATTTGCTTGCTCAACCGAATAATATACTTGCGGTTGAATATATCCGCGCCCTTTCGGAGCTGAAATCCGATATGGAGCTTTTTACGGTGAAAAGGCAGGGCGCAGACCACGATTCAGCCGATATGACAAGCGGTTTTGCAGGTGCGATGCAGATAAGAAAAATGATATATTCGGGTGAAGATTTTTCGTCACTCGTACCCGATTATTCAATATATGAAAACGGGAAAAATCTCCTTTGCCCCGATAAGCTTGACGCTTCGGTGCTGTGCCGTCTGAGAATGATGACGGCAGAGGAAACCGGGCTCGCTCCCGACGTTTCCGAGGGCATTGAAAATAGGATTTACGACTCATCAAGGAAAGCGTCAACCCTTGAGGAGCTTTATTCCGAAGCCAAAACAAAACGGTATACCCACGCCAGAATCAGACGCATCGTAATGAATTCTTTTCTGGGCATAAACGCAGAGCTTTCGGCACTTCCCGTACCTTATATCAGAATATTGGGAATGAACGGAAAAGGTGCGGAGCTTGCTTCTCTAATGAAGAAAAACGCATCGCTTCCCATAGTGTCAAAAACAGCGGATACCGCTTCTCTCGGCAGCGAAGCAAAGAGCGTTTTTGAAGCGGAATGCAGGGCGACCGATGCCCGTTCACTCTGCCTTGAAAACCCCGTTTCCTGCGGAAAAGAAAAAAGCTTTTGCGTAATAACTCCGAAAATCGGGCAAAGATAAACGTCAGAGCGGAGGAAAACGAAATGAATAAGGCGTTACCCACAAAGCAGCAGCTTAAATGGGCTGATATGGAAATCGGCGTAATCATTCACTACATAATGGAAATCTACGATCCCGATTTCAAGGATTACAAGACCTCTGCCGTGAGGACAAGACTGTCGCCGGATAAATTCAATCCTACAAAGCTTGACCCGGAGCAGTGGGTAAGAAGCGCCTGGGAGCTCGGTGCAAAATATGCGGTCATCGTTCTCAATCACTGCACGGGTTTTTCGCTCTGGCCCACGAAAGTCAACGATTACTCCTGCGCGTCAATGAAATGGAAGGACGGAAAGGGCGACATTTTCCGTGAATTCCTTGATGCCTGCAAAAAATACGGAATCAAACCGGGTGCTTATTATTCAACGGGCTGCAACGGTTATTACAACATCAACGATGAATGGGATATTGATTATAAATCCGAAGAATATCAGACATACGTTCACTGTGTTGAGGAGCAGGTGAAGGAAATATGGAGCGAATACGGTGAGCTTTTTGAAATATGGTTTGACGGCGGCGTCATCCCGAAGGAAAAGGGCGGACCGGATATCCTGCCCATTCTGAAAAAATATCAGCCGGACGCTGTGACCTTTCAGGGCCCTGCCGATGCTCTCCACAACATAAGGTGGGTGGGAAACGAACACGGTGCCGCTCCCGAATGCTGCCGTGCAGCGGTAAGGAAGGATGGCAGAGCCGACATTCACGGCGATATCAACGGTGAATTGTGGATTCCCGCCGAAACGGATTTTCCCAACCGTACAAACGAGTCCTTCGGCGGCGGATGGGGATGGAAGGCAGGGGAGGAAAAATACGTTCTTTCCCCGGAAAAGCTTCTTGACTGCTACGTTAAATCCGCAGGCAGGAATACGAATATGATGGTGGGCATGGCGATTTCCACCGACGGTGATTTTCAGGACGAAGAGCAGTTCATCGCTTTCGGAAAACTGCTGAAAGAAACCTTCGCAAACCCCGCCGATATCCTTGATAATCCCGGCATTGAAAGTATCGTTCTTCATTCGGACGGCAAAGCAAAGCTGAATTACTTTGTCATAAGTGAGGATATATCAAAGGGCGAAAATGTTGACAGACTGATTCTTTATGCGGACGGCAAGGAAATTTACCGCGGTGAATGTATCGGACATAAGAGAATTGTCCCTCTTGAGGGAATTTCCGCAAAGGAGATAAAGGCGCAGGTCAGCTCATCCGGCGGCGGAATATTCATCAAAAAGGCGGAGCTGTACTGATAAACGGACATTCTCAATCGTATTTTCCGAAGCAAAAATCCGATAGAAAATGAAATATCAAAGAGAAAAAAGCCATGTTATTTTTAACAAAATTTCATGGCTTTATTGTTTTCTTTTTATGCACATAAACGAAAATATATTTCTTCAGGCGTATATAAAAATAAATCCTTGACTTTAACTGCCCATAAGAGTAAAATGCTGAACATTCTTATAATGGAATAAGTTGCCCTGTATTTTTATGCAATTTTATAATATATAGGGGCTGTTCCGCAAGCAAATTATGAACGGAGGATTATCAGATGCTCAATGTGAAGCCCGTTACAAGAGGAAGCTGCACACGCCAGAGCTTCGGCAAAATCAATGAGGTTATGGATATGCCCAACCTTATTGAAATCCAGAAGTCGTCTTATGAGTGGTTCCTTAATGCAGGATTAAAGGAAGCATTCCGTGATATGGCAGACATCACGGATTACTCGGGAAACCTTGTCCTCAGCTTTATCGGTTACCGCTTTGATGACAAGCCAAAATACAACGTGCGTGAATGCAAGGAGAGAAGTACCACCTATTCGGCACCCATGAGAGTTACCGTACGTCTTCAGAACAAGAATACGGGAACTATCAAGGAATCGGAAGTGTTCATGGGTGAATTCCCCATCATGACCGAAAGCGGTACTTTTGTTATCAACGGCGCAGAAAGAGTTATTGTTTCCCAGTTGGTTCGTTCCCCCGGTGTATATTTCGGTATGACTCACGACAAGACAGGTAAGGAGCTTTACTCAAGCACCATCAACCCCAACAGAGGTGCCTGGCTTGAATACGAAACAGATATCAACGACATTTTCTACGTAAAAATAGACAAGAATAAGAAGCTTCTCATCACCACCTTTGTCCGTGCTCTGGGTCTGAGCTCCAATCAGGAAATCCGTGAGTTCTTCGGCGACGACATCAAGCTTGAAGCAACTCTTGAAAGAGACGAAACAAAGAACACCGAAGAAGCTCTCATGGAAATGTTCAAGAAGATGCGTCCCGGCGAGCCCGTAACTCTCGAGAGCGCCCAGCAGAACATTGACAGTCTGTTCTTTGATCCTTACAGATACGATATTTCCAGAGTAGGCCGTTACAAGTACAATAAGAAGCTTGCACTTGCCAACAGACTCCCCGGCTGCACCGTAGCACAGCCCGTTATCGATGAGAAAACAGGCGAGCTTCTCGCAGAGCCCGGTGAAGTGCTTACCAGAGCAAGAGCAAACGAGCTTGAAACCGCAGGCGTCTGGAGAGTAGTTGTTGAATGTGAAGACGGCAGTGAGCTTACGGTAGTTTCCAACCGTATGGTAGAGCCCATGGCAGTTCTTCCCGATTCAATCACAAGAGAAGAGCTTGATGCAATCGCCATCAACGAAAAGGTACGCTACTCCGTAATGGCGGAAGTACTTGAAAAGTGCGGCGATGATAAGGGAGCCCTCCTTGAAGAAATGAAAAACCGCTGTGATGACCTTATTCCCAAGTTCATCATCAGAGACGATATTTACGCTTCCGTAAACTATGTAAACTGCCTTACAAAGCACGTAGGCAACATTGACGATATCGACCATCTGGGCAACAGACGTATCCGCTCAGTCGGCGAGCTCCTTCAGAATCAGTTCAAGATCGGTCTCTCCAGAATGGAAAGAGTAGTCCGTGAAAGAATGGCTATTCAGGCACAGGAGGAAGATGAGAAAATTACTCCCCAGTCTCTCATCAATATCCGTCCCGTTACCACCGCAATGCGCGAGTTCTTCGGTTCATCACCCCTTTCACAGTTCATGGACCAGAATAACCCCCTTGCAGAGCTTACACATAAGCGCCGTATTTCAGCCCTCGGCCCCGGCGGTCTTTCCCGAGACAGAGCCGGATTTGAGGTCCGCGACGTTCACTATACACACTACGGCAGAATGTGCCCCATTGAGACCCCCGAAGGTCCCAACATCGGCCTTATCTCATATCTTGCAACTTATGCTAAAATCAATGCATACGGCTTTATTGAGGCACCCTACAGAAAGATTGAAAAGACCTATGACAAGGACGGAAAGATTACCGATGTCCGTGTGCTTGACAAAGTTGAGTACATGACTGCCGACACCGAGGATGATTTCGTCGTTGCACAGGCAAACGAGCCCCTTGACGAAAACGGCAGATTCATCAATAGCAGAATCTCCGCAAGATACAGAGACCTGTTCCTTGAGTGCGAGCCCGCAAAGGCAGACTACATCGATGTTTCTCCCAAGATGGTTGTATCCGTTGCAACTGCAATGATTCCCTTCCTTGAGAACGATGACGCAAACCGTGCACTCATGGGCTCCAACATGCAGAAGCAGGCAGTTCCCCTTCTCAAGACCACCGCTCCTCTCGTAGGCACCGGTATGGAATACAAGGCAGCCGTTGACTCCGGTGTCTGCGTTCTCGCTAAGGAAAGCGGCATCGTTACCAAGGTTTCGGCAGACAGCATTGAAATCCTTGAGGACGGCGGCGAAACAAGAGAATACGAAATCATCAAGTTCATGCGTTCCAATCAGGCCTGCTGCAATAACCAGAGACCTATCGTTTCCGCAGGACAGAGAGTTGAAAAGGGCGAAGTAATCGCCGACGGGCCCGCCACCGATCACGGTGAGGTCGCTCTCGGCAAGAATGCTCTCATCGGCTTTATGACCTGGGAGGGTTACAACTACGAGGACGCCGTTCTTATCAACGAAAAACTCGTTCGTGATGACGTTTATACGTCAATTCACATTGAGGAATATGAAACCGAAGCAAGAGATACCAAGCTCGGACCCGAAGATATTACGAGAGACATTCCCAATACCGGTGAGGATGCCCTTGCAAATCTTGACGAGGAAGGTATCATCCGTATCGGCGCAGAAGTCCGTTCCGGTGACATCCTTGTAGGTAAGGTCACACCCAAGGGCGAGACCGAAATGACTCCCGAAGAGAGACTGCTTCACGCCATCTTCGGTGAGAAGGCAAAGGAAGTAAGAGATACTTCCCTGAGAGTTCCCCACGGTACTTACGGCGTTGTCGTCAACGTTGAGGTATTCACAAAAGAAAACAGCGACGAGCTGGCTCCCGGCGTAAACAAGGTAGTCCGCTGCTACATCGCCCAGAAGCGTAAGCTTTCCGTAGGCGATAAGATGGCAGGCCGTCACGGCAACAAGGGCGTTGTTTCAAGAATTCTTCCCCAGGAAGATATGCCCTTCCTTCCCGACGGTACTCCTCTTGATATCGTACTTAATCCCCTCGGCGTACCTTCCCGAATGAATATCGGTCAGGTACTTGAAGTTCACCTTGGTCTTGCAGCACGTTCACTTGACTGCAAGGTTATGACTCCCGTATTTGACGGTGCTCACGAATCCGACATTCACGATGCATTCGAGGAGGCCAACAAGCAGGCAGTTATCAAGGCGAAGGAAGAGCTTGCTCAGAGAGCAGCCGCCGCAAAAGCATATGCAGAAGCGCACGGCGAAGAGTTCGACGAAAGCAAGTATGAATTTGACGAATCCAAGGTCTACAAGATTGACCAGAGCGGTAAGACCGTTCTTTACGACGGACGTACGGGCCGTAAGTTTGATAACCCCGTAACGGTCGGCGTAATGTATTACCTCAAGCTCCATCACCTTGTTGACGATAAAATTCACGCCCGTTCAACAGGCCCCTACTCGCTCGTTACACAGCAGCCCCTCGGCGGTAAAGCCCAGTTCGGCGGCCAGCGTTTCGGTGAGATGGAAGTATGGGCACTTGAAGCATACGGCGCAGCATATACCCTTCAGGAGATTCTTACAGTCAAGTCAGACGATACCAACGGACGTGTTGCTACATACGAGGCAATCGTAAAGGGCGACAATGTTCCCAATCCCGGCACTCCCGAAGCATTCAAGGTACTTGTAAAAGAGCTTCAGTCACTTGCTCTTGATATCAAGGTACTTGACAAGAACGGCGAAGAAATAGACCTTCGCACCTCATTCGACAATGACTTCCCCGCATCCGCAGACGATCATAAGGAAGCATTTGAAAATGTAAACGATGCGGAGAATCAGGCCGGCTTCGGTATTGATGAAGACAGTCTTGAAAACGACATCTTTGAATCAGATGAAGATTCAGATGAAGATTTCTATGCAGGTGCAGTGGGAATCATGGAAGACGACATCGGATTTGATGAAGGCGATTCCATGGATTTCGGACTTGATTTCGGCTCCTCATCAGAGGAAGAATATTAATCTCCGCTAAAAATAAACTAAGGAAGGGGCATCGTTAATGGATATTATTGAAACTAACGACAATCTCACTTTTGAATCCATAAAAATCGGCCTTGCTTCCCCCGAGACCATCAGAGAGTGGTCTTACGGTGAGGTCAAGAAGCCCGAGACAATAAATTACAGAACCCTCAAGCCCGAAAAGGACGGCCTTTTCTGCGAAAAGATTTTCGGACCCACCAAGGACTGGGAATGCCATTGCGGTAAATACAAAAAGGTCAGATATAAGGGCAAGGTTTGTGAACGCTGCGGTGTTGAAATCACAAGAGCAAAGGTCCGCCGTGAAAGAATGGGCCACATTGAGCTTGCAACTCCCGTTTCACATATCTGGTATTTCAAGGGTATTCCCTCAAGAATGAGTCTTATCCTTGATATATCTCCCAAGGATCTGGAGCGTGTTCTTTACTTTGCAAAGCACATCGTTATCGATCCCGGCGACACACCTCTTGAAAAGTGCCAGACACTTGAAGAGAAGGATTTTGAAGAGTACCGTCTGAGATATGAGGATGACTTCAAGGCAGGCATGGGCGCAGAGGCAGTCAAGGAGCTGCTTGCGGGCATTGACCTTGATGAGCTTTCCGCTCAGCTCAAGGAAGAGCTTGAAACCGCTTCTTCACAGAAGAAGGTTAAACTTCTCAAGAGACTTGAGGTTGTTGAATCCTTCAGACTTTCAGGCAACAGACCCGAGTGGATGATCATGGACGTAATTCCCGTTCTTCCTCCCGAGCTTCGTCCCATGGTACAGCTTGAAGGCGGACGTTTCGCAACGTCAGACCTCAACGACCTTTACAGACGAGTTATTAACAGAAACAACCGTCTTGCAAAGCTCATTGAACTCGGTTCTCCCGAAATCATTATCAGAAACGAAAAGAGAATGCTCCAGGAAGCCGTTGACGCTCTTATCGATAACGGCAGAAGAGGCAGACCCGTTACCGGCCCCTCCAACAGAGCACTTAAATCTCTTTCCGATATGCTTAAAGGTAAGCAGGGACGTTTCAGACAGAATCTTCTGGGTAAGCGTGTTGACTACTCAGGTCGTTCCGTTATCGTAGTAGGTCCCGAGCTGAAACTTTACCAGTGCGGTCTTCCTAAGGAAATGGCTCTTGAGCTTTTCAAGCCCTTCATTATGAAGAGACTTGTTGAAACCGAGAAGGCAGGCAACGTAAAATCAGCCCGTAAGATGGTTGATAGAGCCGTTCCCGAGGTATGGGATGCTCTTGAAATCGTTATCAAGGACCATCCCGTAATGCTTAACCGTGCTCCCACTCTTCATCGCCTTGGTATCCAGGCATTTGAGCCCGTACTTGTAGAGGGCAGAGCCATCAAGCTTCATCCTCTTGTATGTACCGCGTTCAACGCCGACTTTGACGGTGACCAGATGGCTGTTCACGTTCCCCTTTCGGCAGAGGCACAGGCAGAGGCAAGATTCCTTATGCTTGCTGCCAACAACCTGCTCAAGCCCTCAGACGGTAAGCCCGTTACCGTTCCCACTCAGGATATGATCCTCGGTTCCTACTATCTTACAATGATCAACGATAATAATAAGGAAAACGACGATTACAATCCCGAGAATCCCTGCGAGCCCGGTGCTCCTCTTCAGGCAAGGGATGAAAACGGCAATCTTATCCTTGACGAAAACGGCGATCCCGTTATCATCTACAGGACCTTCGGCTCGGTGAACGAAGCCGTCATGGCCTACGATGAAGGCGATATCGGTCTTCACGTTCATATCAGAATCCGTATGTCCAAGGAATTCAACGGCGAAATGATTACCCGCCTTGAGACTACCACTCTCGGCCGTATCATCTTCAACCAGCCCATTCCTCAGGACCTCGGCTTCATTGACAGAACGAAGCCCGAAAATCTCTTCACACCCGAAATAAATGAAAAAGTAAATAAAAAGGTACTGGGTAAGCTTATTGACCGCTGCATCAAGATTCACGGTACTTCCGTATCGGCAGTCGTTCTTGATAAAATCAAAGCACAGGGATATAAGTATTCAACCTATTCAGGCCTTACTGTTGCAGTTTGCGATGCCTCCATTCCTCCCAAGAAATGGGAAATCCTCAAGAAGGCGGACGAGGACGTTGCAAAGGTCAGAAAGCTTTACGACAGAGGCTTCCTTACCGAAGAAAAGCGTTCCAAAGAAACCCTCAAGGTATGGGAAAATTGCTCAGCCAGCGTATTCCAGGAGCTGAAGGCGAACTTCAACGCTTACAACCCCATCAACATCATGCTTGATTCAGGCGCCCGCGGTAATGACTCACAGCTTCGTCAGCTCGCCGGCATGCGTGGACTTATTGCCAACACCTCAGGTAAGGTAATTGAAGTCCCCATCAGAGCTAACTACCGTGAAGGTCTTAACATCCTGGAATATTACATTTCAGCACGTGGTGCCCGTAAGGGTCTTGCAGATACCGCTCTCCGTACAGCCGACTCAGGTTACCTTACCAGACGACTTGTTGACGTTTCTCAGGACGTTATCATCCGTGAGGAAGACTGCCACTGCAGTGACGGTATCAACGTTTACGATATCTTCGATGATGAAAAGAAGAAGGACTCAAGAAAGATCGTATCCATCGAGGAGCGTCTTTCCGGCAGATACCTCTTTGAAGATTATTACGATTTCGAAACAGGTGCTCTCATCTGCAGCAAGGATGAGCTTATGACAGACGACCTTGCAAATAAGGTTGCCGCCGCAGTCAAGAAAGAGCACGCTGCCAAGGTCGCAAAGGGCGAAGCCGAAGAAGACTCCAAGCCCATGATCAAAATCCGTTCACTCCTTACCTGCGAATCCGATCACGGCGTATGTATCAAGTGCTACGGTAAAAACCTTGCGTCCGGCAGACCCGTTACCGTAGGCGAAGCGGTAGGTATCATCGCTGCTCAGTCAATCGGTGAGCCCGGTACTCAGCTTACAATGAGAACCTTCCACACCGGCGGTGCCGCAGATCAGTCCGATATTACTTCCGGTCTTCCCAGAGTTGAAGAGCTCTTTGAAGCCCGCAAGCCCAAGGTACTTGCCATCATGAGTGAAATCGACGGTATCGCAAGTATCAGAAAGATAAAGAATTCAGACCACGTTGTTGTTACCGCTGATGACGGTACGGAAAAGGCATACCTTATTCCCTACGGCTTCAAGAAGAAGGTAACAGACGGTGATAAGGTCAAGAAGGGCGACCAGCTTACCGAAGGTGCGCAGGACCCCAAGGATATCCTCGCCATTCTCGGCGTTGACGCCGTTCACGATTACCTTATCAGAGAAGTTCAGAAGACTTACCGTCTCCAGGGCGTTGGTATCAACGATAAGCATATCGAGGTTATCGTACGTCAGATGATGCGTCAGCTCAGAATTACCGAGCCCGGTAATTCCAAGTTCCTTCCCGACCAGACGGTTGAGAGACAGGAATTCGTCAGAGAGAATGCACGTATCAAGGCAGAGGCAGAGGCAAAGGGCGAGGGACCCGTACTTGCCGAAGCGGTTCCCACTCTTCTCGGTATTACAAAGGCATCACTTGCAACAGAGTCATTCCTTTCCGCCGCATCATTCCAGGAGACCACAAAGGTTCTTACGGATGCTGCAATCAAGGGCAAGGAAGACAGACTTCTCGGTCTTAAGGAGAATGTTATCATCGGTAAGCTTCTTCCCTCAGGTACAGGTATGAAGTGCTACAGTGAAGCGAAGGCCTACCCCGTAAAAAAGTCTGTAAATATTGACGAAAATATTGATTGATTCTTGTTAAAAGTGTTGACAAGGCAGGGCAACCTGTGATAAAATGCTAAATTGTGGTGTATCGGGTTTCCCGATTATTCGGGAAATCCTGCACATACATACTATTTAAGAAAGGAGAGAATACATGCCTACCTTTAATCAGCTTGTTCGTAACGGCAGAGAGACACTCGAAAAGAAGCCCAAAGCACCCGCACTCTTAAAGGGACTGAACTCCAAGAAGAACGTAATGACCGATCAGGATTCACCCCAGAAGCGCGGCGTTTGCACCGCTGTTAAAACTGCTACTCCCAAGAAGCCCAACTCAGCTCTTCGTAAGATCGCCAGAGTTCGTCTTACAAACGGAATCGAAGTTTCAGCTTACATTCCCGGCGTAGGCCACAACCTTCAGGAGCACTCAGTTGTTCTTATCCGCGGCGGCCGTGTAAAGGACCTTCCCGGTGTACGTTACCACATCATTCGCGGTACCCTTGATACTCAGGGCGTTAACGGCAGAATGCAGGCCCGTTCAAAGTACGGTGCAAAGCGTCCTAAGGTAAAGAAATAATCCGCAACATTAAGACAAATCTTCTTGCAGGCCGGAATTTTATTCCTACCAATGCAGTACATATATATAATGTATAGTCTCTGCGTTGGCGCCACGAGAATTTGTCACTCGAGTACCTATGATATCATTATTATGAAGGAGGGAAGCGAAGTGCCAAGAAGAGGCAACATAGCAAAACGTGAAGTTTTGCCTGATCCGCTTTACAATTCAACCCTTGTCACTCGTCTTATCAACAACATTATGCTTGACGGTAAGAAGGGTGTAGCTCAGAAGATCGTTTACGATGCTTTTGACATTGTTAAAGAAAAGACCGGTAAGGACCCCCTCGAAGCTTTTGAGGAAGCTATGGAGAACGTTATGCCCGTTCTCGAAGTTAAGGCCCGCCGTGTCGGCGGTGCAACCTACCAGGTTCCCATGGAGGTTAGACCCGCCAGAAGACAGACCCTTGGTCTGCGTTGGATCACAACTTACGCTCGTGCACGTTCCGAGAGAACAATGAAAGAGCGTCTTGCCAATGAAATTATGGATGCAATCAACCAGACCGGCGGTTCATTCAAGAAGCGTGAAGATACTCACAAGATGGCAGAATCCAACAAGGCATTTGCACACTTCAGATGGTAATCATCTGTCGGTTGAGCAGATTTTAGTTTTTACACTTATTCGGAGGTTAATATGCCAAGACAGGTTTCTCTTGAGATGACAAGAAACATTGGTATTATGGCACATATCGATGCCGGTAAGACCACTACAACTGAACGAATCCTGTATTATACAGGTAAAACTCATAAGATCGGCGAAACACACGATGGTGCTGCAACAATGGACTTTATGGCTCAGGAGCAGGAACGTGGTATCACAATCACTTCTGCTGCTACTACCTGCTTTTGGAAAGACCACCGTATCAACATCATCGATACACCGGGTCACGTTGACTTCACGGTTGAGGTTGAACGTTCCCTGCGTGTTCTCGACGGCTCCGTAACAGTTCTCTGCGCTAAGGGCGGTGTTGAGCCCCAGAGTGAAACCGTATGGAGACAGGCAGATAAATATAAGGTTCCCAGAATGGTTTACGTCAACAAGATGGACATTATGGGTGCAGACTTTTATCATGTTATTGACATGATGAAGGACAGACTTAAATGCAATGCCGTTCCCATTCAGCTTCCCATCGGCGCTGAAGCAACTTTTGAAGGTATCATTGATCTTGTTATTATGAAGGCCTTCTATTACAGAGACGATATGGGCACCCAGATTGACGTTGAGGATATTCCCGACGATATGAAAGAGCTTGCTCAGAAATATCGTGACGAGCTTATTGAGCACGTTGCAGAGCAGGATGAAGCACTTATGGAAAAGTACTTCAACGGTGAAGAGCTTACCGTTGACGAAATCAAGAAGTGCATCAGAAAGTCCACAATTGCCAATGAAATGGTACCCGTATGCTGCGGTACTTCTTACCGTAACAAGGGCGTTCAGCTCCTGCTTGACGCAGTAGTTGATTATATGCCCGCTCCCACAGACGTTGAAGCAATCAAGGGTATAAACCCCAAAACTGATAAGGAAGAGGTCAGACATTCATCTGATTCCGAGCCCTTCTCAGCTCTTGCTTTCAAAATTACAACAGACCCCTTCGTAGGTAAGCTCTGCTTCTTCAGAGTTTACTCCGGCTCTGTTGATACAGGCGCAACAGTCTACAACTCAACCAAGGACGTAAACGAAAGAATGGGACGCATTCTTCAGATGCATGCCAATCACAGACAGGATATTGAGTGCTGTTACGCCGGTGATATCGCCGCTTGTGTAGGTGTCAAGCAGACAACTACGGGCGATACACTCTGCGACCAGAAGCATCCCGTCATACTTGAATCAATGGAATTCCCCGAGCCCGTTATCAGAGTAGCCATCGAGCCTAAGACTAAAGCAGGTCAGGAAAAGATGGGTATTGCTCTTGCAAAGCTGGCGGAGGAAGACCCCACCTTCAAGTGCTATACTGATGAGGAGACAGGTCAGACCATTATCGCCGGTATGGGCGAGCTTCATCTTGAAATCATAGTCGACAGACTTCTTCGTGAGTTCAAGGTTGAGGCAAATGTAGGTCAGCCTCAGGTTGCATACCGCGAAACCATTACCATTCCCGCAAGCTCCGATACCAAGTATTCAAGACAGTCGGGCGGTAAAGGCCAGTACGGTCATGTTAAAATCAATATTGAACCCAATCCCGAAAAGGGCTTCGAGTTTGTCAACAACATCGTCGGCGGTGCTATTCCCAAGGAATATTTCAACGCCATCGAGGCAGGTATCAAGGGCGCTATGCTCAGCGGTACTCTTGCAGGCTACAACGTAGTTGACGTAAAGGTCACTCTTTACGACGGTTCATATCACGAGGTTGACTCTTCCGAAATGGCATTCAAGATTGCCGCTTCAATGGCATTCAAGGATGCAATGAAAAAGGCAGCTCCCGTTCTTATGGAGCCCATCATGAAGTGTGCCATCATCGTTCCCGATGAATACATCGGTGACGTAATCGGTGACTGTAATTCCCGCCGAGGTCTTATCCAGGGTCAGGAAGCAAGAACCGGTGCTACACAGATTGACGCCAATATTCCTCTCTCCAATATGTTCGGTTACGCCACCTCCCTTCGTTCAAAGACTCAGGGCAGAGGCCAGTATGTAATGGAGCCCAGCCATTATGCCGAGGTTCCCAAGAGCATAGCCGAAAAGATTGTTGCAGAGAAATAAGATAATTCGCAAAAAACTTCAAAAAAAACTTGAAATTACAAGTATTTGCTGATAAAATCAACTTATGCTTGTGCATCACAAAATGTTTTCAAAATAAGGAGGAAACTTAAAATGGCAAAAGAAAAATTTAACCGTTCTAAGCCTCATGTAAACATCGGTACAATCGGTCACGTTGACCATGGTAATACATCTCTTACAGCAGCTATCACAAAGACCCTCGCTATGAAGGGCGGCGCAGCTTTCGTTGACTACGCTAACATCGATAAGGCTCCCGAAGAAAGAGAACGTGGTATCACAATCAATACAGCTCACGTTGAGTACGAGACAGACGCTCGTCACTATGCTCACGTTGACTGCCCGGGCCACGCTGACTATATTAAGAACATGATCACAGGTGCTGCTCAGATGGACGGTGCTATCCTTGTTATCGCTTCCACCGACGGTCCTATGGCTCAGACTAAAGAACACCTTCTCCTTGCTCGTCAGGTAGGTGTTCCCAAGATCGTTGTTTTCATGAACAAGGTTGACCAGGTTGACGACCCCGAACTTCTCGAGCTCGTTGAAATGGAAATCAGAGAGACACTTGCTGAGTACGGCTTCGACGAAGAAGGCCCCATCATCAAGGGTTCAGCTCTTAAGGCACTCGAATATGCCGGCGGCGATGTAAACGCTCCCGAAATCGCTTGCATCTGGGAACTCATGGATGCTGTTGACAGTTATATCCCCACTCCCGACCGTAAGGCAGACATGCCCTTCCTTATGCCCGTAGAGGACGTATTCACCATCACAGGCCGTGGTACAGTTGCTACAGGTAGAGTTGAAAGAGGTCAGCTCAGAACTTCTGAAGAAGTTGAAATCATCGGTCTCACAGAAGAAAGAAGAAAGACCGTTGTTACCGGTATCGAAATGTTCAGAAAGATCCTTGACTACGCTGAAGCAGGCGACAACATCGGCGCTCTTCTTCGTGGTGTTCAGAGAACAGAAATCGAACGTGGTCAGGTACTCTGCAAGCCCGGTTCAATCAATCCTCATACAAAGTTCGTAGGCCAGGTTTACGTTCTTACTAAGGATGAAGGCGGCCGTCATACTCCCTTCTTCAACAACTATCGTCCTCAGTTCTATTTCAGAACCACCGACGTTACAGGCGTAATCACTCTTCCCGAAGGCACAGAAATGTGCATGCCCGGTGATAACGTTGACATGAAGGTTGAGCTTATCACTCCCATCGCTATTGAAAACGGTCTTCGTTTTGCTATCCGTGAAGGCGGCAGAACCGTTGGTTCAGGCGTTGTTATCGAAATCAACGAATAATTTGATTTTGTAATCCCAAGGCAGTAACACTCCGGTGTTGCTGCCTTTTCTTTTTCCTGTTGCCAAGAAATTCAAAAGGTTGTATAATAAAAGCGGAGAAAATAAAAAGGAAGGTGATATTATGAAAATCTGCGGTATTATTTCCGGCGGCAACTATTCACCACTTGATAAAATCGGTGAATGCGATTTTATCATCGCCTGCGACAAGGGCTATGAATATGCTCTTTATGCCGCGGTGAAACCCGACCTGATAATAGGTGACTTTGACTCCTATACGGGTCAGCTTCCCGACGATATAGGTAAAATCGTCTTGCCTGTGGAAAAAAATGACACGGACACCATGGTTGCTTTCCGCTATGCAGTAAAAGAGGGCTTTGATGAAATTTATCTTTACTGCGCAAACGGCGGCAGATTTGATCACCTTATGGGTAATATCAATGCCTGCACCTTTGCCGCAAAGAATAACGTGAAGGTTACCGTGATTGACGAAAGGGACCTGATTTATTTTATCAGCAATAATTCGGTAAAAATTCCCGAAATGCCCGGTTATTCAATCTCTGTACTTTCCGTTACGGACGTAAGCAAAAACGTCTGCGAAAAGGGTGTGAAGTATGTGCTTGATAACGTTGTTATGAATAATACCGAGCCCCTCGGTGTCAGCAACGAATGGAACGGTACCGCCGAAATAAGTGTCGGCGAGGGCGTTCTTATGGTAATTCTTTCAAAAATGCCGGGTGAATAAATGATAAACGGAGCAATCTTTGACCTTGACGGTACTCTTCTTGATTCCATGGGTGTGTGGGAGGTTTACGGCACGAGATACCTTGATTCTCTCGGTGTCACGGCTAAGCCGGGACTCAACGAAACCGTAATTAGGATGAGTCTTGCTCAGGGATGCGAATATCTGAAAAACGAATATAATCTTCCGCTCACGGTAAAGCAGATTGCGCAGGGTATAAACGATATGGTTTACGATGAGTATGCTTTTCACGTTCAGCCAAAGCCGGGAGCGGCGGAATTTGTAAGGAAGCTCTCCGATATGGGGGTAAAAACGGCGGTGGCGACCGCTACCGATGAGCCCCTTGTCAGTGCGGCGTTAAAACGAATCGGCATGCTTGACTGCTTCGGCAAAATCTTTACCTGCACCGAAGTGGGGCACGGTAAGGATGAGCCGGTCATTTATGAAAAAGCGCTTGATTATCTCGGTACGGATAAATCGGATACGGTTGTGTTTGAGGACGCTCTGCACTGTGCGGTAACCGCAAAAAATGCCGGCTTCAGAGTTATCGGGCTTTATGATGATTTTGAAAAGAAAACCGACGAAATGAAAGAACTTTGTGACAGCTTTTATATGAGCTTTGAGGAATTAGTATGAAAAAATTTATATTTGATACGGATTGGTGGACCGATTGCGATGACTGTGCCGCCCTTCAGATTCTTTGCAGTAAACATAACAAAGGCGAGATTGAGCTTTACGGTGTCGTTATCAATGCGCATACGGAGTATTCCGTCAGATCCGTTGATGCATTTCTCAATGAGAACGGCATAAAAAATCTTCCCATCGGAATTGATGAGAAGGCGGATGATTTTGCGGGTAAACCCAAATATCAGGAGATACTTGCCGCTTATTCAGACAGAATCGATTATCTTGACGGTGTTGAATGTTACCGCCGTCTGCTTTCATCAGCAGAGCAGAAGGTTGATATTATCGCCGTGGGATTTCTTAACGTTATTGACGAGCTTCTTAAAAGCAAGGGTGACGGATATTCGCCCCTTAACGGATATGAGCTTGTAAGGGACAAGGTCGGCAAAATCTGGATTATGGGCGGCAAATGGGACGAGGACGGCGGATGTGAGCATAATTTCTGCAATAACACCCGCTCACGTATTGCATCATCCTATGTTCTTGAAAACTGCCCCGTTCCTCTGGTAATGTCGGGTTGGGAAAACGGAAACGACATTATCAGTGGAAGAAATCTTGACAGAAATTCCCTTATTTTCAAAGCATTTGATGCCATCGGTCACGGCAGCGGCAGGTCGTCGTGGGATCCGATGGTGACCCTTCTTGCCGTTTCCGGCGATGTTGAAGGCGAGGGCTATAAGGAAATCTTCGGCAAGGGCTCTGTTGAAATTGAAACGGGTAAAAATCATTTTACCCCCGATGAAAAGGGTAAGGACTGCTACGTTGTAATGACGAAGCCCTCTGATTTTTATGCCGACAGAATTGACGAAATAATCAGCAAATAAGGATAAATTATGCAGATAGGTAAAACTGTTTTATCGGGATATGCCGCACTTGCACCCATGGCGGGAGTAACCGACAGGGCGTTTCGTGAGATATGTCTTGAATACGGTGCATCTTACGTCGTCAGCGAAATGGTCAGCTCAAAGGGACTTACCATGCACGACCGCAAATCGGGAATGCTTATGACGTTGGGTGAAAAAGAGAATAATGCGGCGGTCCAGATTTTCGGCTGTGAGCCCGATACAATGGCCGAAGCGGCAAAAAAAGCCGAGCAGAGCGGATGCATTGCGGTTGATATCAATATGGGCTGTCCCGCGCCGAAGGTGGCAGGTCACGGCGGAGGCAGTGCGCTGATGAAATCCCCGGAGCTGGCTGCTCAAATCACAAACGCGGTTGTGAATGCCGTCAAAGTTCCGGTTACATGCAAAATCAGAACGGGCTGGGACGACGAGCATCTGAATGCGGTTGAAATGGCGTTACTGCTTCAGCAGGCAGGAGCTTCCGCTTTGACGGTTCACGGTAGGACGAGAAAGCAGATGTATGCGCCTCCCGTAAATTTCGATATGATTAAAAAAGTGTGCGATGCTCTTACGATTCCCGTAATCGGTAACGGTGATATTGAGGATATTGAAAGTGCAAAGCACATGTACGAATACACCGGCTGTGATTTTATTATGATAGGCAGGGGAGCATTGGGCTGTCCCTGGCTTTTCAGACAGATAAACGAATATTTCACTTTGGGTGAGGTAAAAACCAACCCCACCGTTGAAGAGAAAATGGACGTTATGCTCCGCCATATTACCCGCCTTTGCGAATATAAAGGCGATTACGTGGGTATACGGGAAGCGAGAAAGCACGCCGGATGGTATACCAAGGGTATGAGAGGTGCGGCGCAGTTCCGCCGTGAAATCGGTGCGCTGGAGTCTCTTGACGGACTGAAAGCACTTGCCGAAAATATCGTAAAAAGTCAGAAAGAATAAAAAAAGAAGAATTTCGGGATATGCCGTCCTGAGATTCTTCTTTATATTTTATTTAATTATTTGCCTATGAAAACTACGCTGAGAGCGAATAAAAGCTGAGCGGGATAGTAGGTTGAAAGCTCTGTCATTACAAGACCGTTTTTCTTTTTTACGGGTGTGAAATAGATTATTCCGAGACACGTATCGCTGATTATGAACAGCACGGAAGCCGCAGTCAGAAGGATGCCTGTAATTGAAAAATCCTTTATCAGCAGAGAAGCCGATGCACCGAGCTTAAAAATCAGCAGGGCGTAGTAAACGGTAAGAATTGCCTTGAACTTTTTGTCGGCATTAATTTTCAGCACCGCTATCATTATCAGGGCAACTCCCACGCCGAGAGGAAGAAATACGGTGGATACCGTACTTGCGCCGATTTTGAAAAAACCGATGAGATAAACGACGTGACCGATGAGAAAAAACGCCGTACCGAGAATGACAAGCTTCTTTTTGAATATGGGAGCGATTTCCTTGATGCCGAGAAAAATGTCACCGCAGAAACCGAACATCAGAGCGAAGCATATCAAGCTGAAATAACCTAAATCTGCACCGCCGTTGACGTAATTTCCGATTACGGCAACTCCGATAAAGCCGAAGGATGCCATAAACTTGCATACCATACCGCTGAAGGATTTGTTTTTGCTTCGCAGTATGATGCAGGCACCTGCGAAAATAAAAGATGCGACGGATAATATAATAATGGGTATCATTCCGAGTCCTCCGTGAGAGCATCACGGCTGAGTGAAAGAGCCCATCTGCCCGTTTCTTCAAAGCCGCAATTTTTATAAAAATCAAGTAAAGCGTCATTTCTTGTAAAGAGAAACGACGGTTTTTTACTGTCTGCCATATAGGGGACGAGAGAGGAGGCAAGACCTCTGCCGCGACAGTCGGGACGGGTTGCGACTGCTCCCAGTAAAATGCTTTTTTTACCTTCAAAAAGTCTGAAGCAGCAGCAGCTCAGCTCATTCTCCGAAATACCTCCGAAGGAAGCCGTGCCTTTATTCAGACGGATGCATACGTCCTGAGAAAATGCGTTGAAATCGCCCATATCAAAGCCGGAAAGGGTCAACAGGGAATATATTTCACGCGGCTCTCTGTTATCTGTAAAGCCGGCAGGAGCAGACACCCTGCCGCCGGCATATCTGACGATGTACGATGAATCGGCAATATTGAGTCCCAGACCGTCTATGACGCGCTTTTCGCCTCTGACGGATGAATAACCCATCACTTTCAGAAATTCTCTTATTTCGTTTGTATCAGCGTCCGCTGAAGCGTAAATGTTTATGTTGCCGTCAATAATGCTCAATGCGGCTTTATCATCCTGAACATAGAATCTTACAAAGCCGTAATCCGTGCCGTAGGTAGACGCCATTGCCGTTATCACAGCCGAAAACGGGTCATCGGGCAGAAAATCAAGAGAAGATATGTTTTCAATCAGCTTCAGCATCTCGCAAATTCCTCAGCTAATGCTTTGACAAGGTCTCTTGAGCTGACTATATCCTCATATTTACACACACAGCAGGGAGAGTGAAGGTATCTGCAGGGAACGGAAACGGTTATTGTTTTTACACCGCCGCGGCTCTTGTGAATAGCTCCTGCGTCGTTGCCGCCCGCAACCTTTGTCTTCGTCTGTGCCTTGATGTTATTTTTCTTTGCGATTTCAAGAGCTTTGAGATATAAGTCGTGATTGTAGACGGTGGCTCTGTCCATAAACGAAACGGCACCGCCGTCACCGCATACGCATACCCTTGCTTCACCCTTTGCGCCGCTGATATCCGCCGCGGTGGTGGTTTCGGTGACTATGGCATAGTCGGGAGCGATGGTAAACGCACTTGCAGTTGCACCTCTTGTGCCGATTTCCTCCTGCACGCTGAAGCTGAACCAGCAGTCGTATTCCATATCCGAGCGGATAATGTCAATGAGCATTGCACATCCCGCTCTGTCGTCAATGGCTTTTGATTCAATGAAGCCGTTACCGAACTGTCTGAAATCACTTTCAAAGTGGATTTCCTCGCCTAAAGAAACGAGTTTCATCGCTTCGTCTTTATCCGAAGCACCGATATCTATATACATTTCATCGTATTTGGGAATTTTATCTTCATCTTCCTTTTCAATCAGATGAATGGGCTTTATGCCGAGTACGCCGGGAATATTGTTTTCGCCGATACGCACGTTTCTGCCGATGATTACTCTTTCGTCAACGCCGCCTACCTTTGCGAATTTAATAAATCCGTCGTTATCTATACCCGTAACGATGAGACCCACTTCGTCCATGTGGGCATCAAGCATTACCTTGTTTTTTGCCGTTTGTCTGCCTTTTTTGAAGCATATCAGGTTGCCCAGAGGGTCAATGCTGTATTCACAGAAGCCCTCAATTTTTGAAATTATATAATTTCTTACTGTATCCTCACGGCCCGAAATACCGGAGAGATTGCATAAATCCTTTAACGTGTCAAGCAAGATTACCGCTCCTCTCGATGATATATTCAGCCATAAGCTTCGCCGTGCTTTCTATATCGGCAAGGTCAACCACCTCAACGGCGGTGTGCATATTGCGAATGGGGATTGACAGCAGACCCGTTTTGATTCCGCCGCCTGCAATTTGTATATCGTCACCGTTTGTACCGGTTCTGCCGCCCATAACTTCTTCCGAAGCAGGGATTTCCTTTTCCTTTGCAATCTGCATAAGTTTTTTGCTCATTGCATAATCAAGAGCGGGAGCAAAGCCCACAAGAGTACCTTTACCGAGGGAGGCATATTTTTCAGCGGATACACCGGGAGCGCTTGCAAAGCTTACGTCGCAGGCAATTGCTTCCTTTGAAGAAGCATTGAATGCACCTGCCGCAGCACCGCTTCCGCCGGTTTCCTCCTGAGCGGAAAACATGACCTCAATACCGCAGAGATTCTCTTTACCTTCAAGAAGCTGAAGACATCTGAGAATTGCGGCTACACCTGCTCTGTCATCAATGCAGGGGGATGCGATTCTGTTGCCGAGCAGAGTGTCAAAGGGAGCGATGAATGTGATTCTGTCGCCGGGAGCGATGAGCTTAAGTCCCTCTTCCTTTGTCATACCGATGTCAATTGCAATTTCATCAAAGGGCAGGGCCTTGCCCTCATCCTTTGAGCTTCTCAGGTGGGGCGGAACGCTGGGAATTACTCCGAAAACTTCCTCTTTGCCGTGAATAATCACTCGGGCGGCGGTAAGCACTCTGATATCGGAGCCGCCGACCTTGGCTACCTTTACAAAACCGTCATCATCAATGCCGGTTACGATAAGCCCTATCTGGTCTATATGTGCGTCAAGGAGAATGGGATTTTTGCCTTCTCTGACACCCGTTACATTGCCCAGAACGTCTCTGGTAACGGGCATATATTTCTGAAGCATTTTTGCGGAAACCTCCGCGGCACCGTTTTCCGCGCCGGAGGTTCCTTTAAGAGCGCAAAGCTCACGGAGCAGCTCTTTTACTTCGGTATATTCCATAATCAAAACCTCTTATCAGTCAATTACAAGAGTACCGCCGACGGGACGGATGTTGAGAACGTAGCACGCTTTTTTACCGTATACTGCGCAGATTTTCTCCTTGAATTCATCAAGCATATCATTGGGCACGAATGCCTGGATGGTACCTGCGAATCCGCCGCCGTGAACTCTCCATGCGCCTTTATCCTTCAGGACGTCGCCGCAGATTGCGAGAGCAACGGATACTGCCTGGTTGAGGGGATATTTGCAGGTAAATACGTTCTGATTATACATATATGATGAGTATCCGCTTTCTATGATAAGTGACTTGAATGCTTCAAAATCACCGCTTTCAAGGGCGGATGCCTGCTTGTCCACTCTTTCGTTTTCGTTGAAGAAATGTTTTGCACGCAGAACGGCTCTGTCGTTGACCTGATTCCTGACCTTTGAAATATTGGCTTCAAATTCGTTTCTGTCAACGTCACGGAGTACCTTCTTGCCGAATACGGCTGCCGCCTGTTCCATTTCGCCTCTGACTGCCGCATATTCATCCGTAAGGTCGGAATGATTGGCACCCGAGTCAATAATGCAGAGGGAGTGACCGCAGGATGCAAAATCAAAATCAACCTTTTCTATGACGGGTGCACCGGGGTCATTGAAATCAATTTTGACAAAACCGCCTACGGAACAGGCCATCTGGTCCATAAGTCCGCAGGGCTTTCCGAAGAATTTGTTTTCCGCATACTGAGCAATCTGTGCTATTTCTACCGCACTTACCCTGCCGTTGTTATAAAGCTCGTTGAGCATTGTGCCTACAAGCACCTCAAATGCGGCAGAGGATGAAAGACCGGAACCGCTGATAACGTCGGATGCGGTTGCGGCATTGAATCCGCCGATATTGTAGCCCCTTTCGCTGAATGCGGCGCAGACGCCTCTTACAAGGGATGCTGAGTGGCTTGTTTCTTTATCCTGAGGAGTGAGAACGGAAAGGTCAATAATGTCCATTCCGTAGCCCTCGGATTTTACTCTGACGATATTTTCGTCATTTTTTGAGGCAACTGCGATTGCGTCAAGGTCAACGCCTGCCGCAAGCACCTTACCGTGATTGTGGTCGGTATGATTACCGCCGACCTCTGTTCTGCCGGGTGCGCTGAAAACGGCAACGTCGGCGCCTTCTCCGTATATATCGTCAAATTCGTTTGATACGCGGATATATCTTTCCTTCTGAGCGGATATATCGGATTTTTTATATAACTTTGCAAAAGCGCAGTCGTAATTGCCCGCTGCTATGTTTTCTCTGAGTTTGCTGTTTTTAATCATTGTCTATCGCTTCCTTTGCTTCGTTTGCGTCCGTTTCTTTTGCGTCTTCGGAGGTTTCCGCTTCCTGCTGTGTCTGAATACGGTTGGCTTTCTTCTTTTTATAAATATGTGCGAATTTCTCAATCAGTGTCCATACACCGTTGGCGCTGAGCATGGTAAGTCCCGATAACAGGGTGATTATCATGATCGGTACGAGGAACCCGAGTGACAGAGGATCGAATATATTTCGGCCTGCATAGGTGAATGAAATGATTCTGGGCATGAATCCCACCAGGGAAAGCCCGAGATATTCGAGGAAATTGAATCTGAACGAGCCGTAAACGGAGGATACTGTATTGAGAGGCATAATGGGAATAAGGCGCATTGCCAGCAGAGTGTAAGGATTTCCTTTTCCGCCGGAGTCTATGATACCGCGGAAGCGGTCGTTTTTGCTGATGAATTTCCACGTCAGCGGAGCGCCGAATTTATATCCCATACCGTATTTGATGGAAAACTGCAATATCGTACCCAGGATATTTACGGGAATGGAAAATCTGATGGGCAAAACGGCACCGGTGATAAAGAATACGGTGGAGGTGGTATAAATGGGGAAGAAGCACTTGACCACGTAAAGAGCCATGATTGCAAGGAAGAATCCCCACGACATATTCAGACTCAGAATTTTCTCCTCAAGGTCAAAGAGGTATTTCTGAACGTCCTTGTACCATACCCACAGACTGTCATATCTGAGAGAAAGAATCAATGCTTCCGTGACAAATGATATAAGTATCAGTATAAGTCCCGCAAACAGCAGGAGTTTTTTTTGCTTTTTACGTTTGCTTTTTGCCAATTTGATTCCTCCTTTCAGATAAGGTAAATAACACAAATACACTATATTTTATAATAAAATAGAGAATAAATCAATATTTTTTTGAAAAGGGGTGCAATCGGCTGTTGTTTGTGATATAGTATTAAAGATAAAATTACGGAGTGATTGGCTTGAAATATAAACTGATTGCCGTTGATATGGACGGCACTTTACTCAAAAATAACGGTGAAATAAGTGAAGAGACACTGTCTGCAATCAAAGATGTGTGCAGCAGGGGAATCAGATTCGTGGTATCCTCGGGAAGACCCGTACCCGGAATCAGAAAATATGATTTTCTGAACAGTCTTGATTCCTCCGCAATCGTTTACAACGGCGGGAAAATCGTTGACCTCAAAACCGATGAGATGCTGTATTCTCAGGGACTGTATCCCGACGATGCAAGGAAAATCCTTGCTCTCGGTGACCGGCTGGGTACGACAATGTGTATCTGGTCAGGCGAAAAATTATATTGCAACGTTCTGAATGAAAGAACGGAAAAGTATAAACGTCATTCGGGGCTTGAACCAATAAGGACAACTGACTACGAAGCCCTTATTTCGCAGGGAATAGCAAAAATCCTCTGGTATGATGAGATAGACAGAGTACAGCAATTTATTGAGATAATGGGTAATGAAAGCTTTGAATCCGTTTCCTGCTTCACCTCAAATCCCGCTTATCTTGAAATCAGCAACGCTCTGGTGTCAAAGGCAAAGGCGATGGAAATGCTGGGTGAAATCTACGGCGTTGACAGAGAAGAAATGATAGCTGTGGGTGACGGTGAAAACGACCTGAGTATGATTGAATATGCGGGGCTCGGAATCGCCATGGCAAATGCTTCGGACAAGGTTAAATCAAAGGCGGACTATGTTACCTCGTCAAATGAGGACGAGGGTGTGGCAAAGGTCCTTTATAAATTCTTTTCGGGAAAGGAAGAAA
>JAZLLW010000046.1:0-130459 GCA_045598305.1 Acutalibacteraceae bacterium | reverse complement strand
ATCCTTACGGTGTTGACAGCGTAATCGCTCCCTTCAGCGATGTTTACGGCGAATACTCAAGCGAAGACTACGCTAAGTGGTATGTAACCGGTATCCCCGTAAATACAAGAGAAGAGAATCTCGGCAATTACGTAACCGTAACAGGCGGCGGCTCATTCGAACTTGAAAACACCTTCGGTAACGGCAGAGTCGGTACAGGCAATGTTATCGTTGTCAAGGATGCTGACGGTAATGTTGTTGAAAAGTTCACGATAGTAATCTATGGTGACCTTAACGGTAACGGCATTATCACAAGTGATGACAAGGTTATTGCTGTAAAGGAAATCAACTATGCAAGAGAATGGTCTGCTACAAACAACAAGATAGATTATATGGTTAAGGCAGCAGACCTTACTCAGAATGGTAAATACTCCAACGATGACAGAGTAGAGCTTGAAAAGTATTTTAATTATTCGTCAAGTTATGCTTTGAATCAGATCTTAGGTATTGTAGAAAACAAATAATGTTTTTTAAGTACTCTATTGCAAGCTAATTTTTGGGCCCGGAGTTAGTTAACTCCGGGCTCTTTTTTGTTCTGTATTCATATACTAATGGTTTATATATTTTCAGAAACAACGGCATGAATAATTTTTAACAATTGAGTTGGAGAGGGATAACAGGCAGTATATTTTGATTATTTTCATTCATGAAAATATATACAGTTCTTAAAAAGAAAAATAGAAATATTTTGCAAAAATTAATAAAATATTCATAAATTCTGCAAGCGTATATGTGCCAATGGATGGGAGCACTTCAAAAAACTCAAGACATAAAATAGTACGACATATAATATTTTTTGTCTATTGAAGAATACTGACTTTTGAATATAATTGGGAAATGTAATCATTATAAAAGAGGTCTCCCAAATGAAAACTTTTAAAGAAAACTTATCCGTTTTACTGTGCGTAGTCTTTGCGCTCGGGTCTGTTGCATTAGGTGGCAACGGCCTTGCAGAGATGCTCACAATCAGTGCGAAAGCAGAAACATTAGAAGGTAACTACGGTAAAAATCTTACATGGAAATTTACAGACGATACCCTTACTATTAGTGGTACAGGTGATATGGAAATGTGTTCTGGTTACGATGCACCGTGGGCTTTACGGAGTAATGATATTAAAAATGTTATTATCGGTAATAGTGTTACAAGTTATTGCAAAAATGCTTTCTCCTTATGCTATGGAATAGAAAGCTTTACAATTGGGGATGGCATAAAGAATATTTCCGATAATGCATTTGGTAATAAAAAATCACTCGAAACCGTAATAATCGGGAACGGTGTTGAAAGCATAGGAGATGATGCGTTTTATAACTGTACTAAACTGGAAAATGTTACAATTGGCTGTTTTGTTACAAGTATCGGAGATAGAGCTTTTTACGGCTGTAAATTAAATAATGTAACCATTCCAGACAGCGTAATAAGTATCGGAGACGAAGCTTTTTACGGTTATGAACACAATAGCGTATCCATTGGTAAAAATCTTTGCTCTATCGGTGACAATGCATTTGGTCGTGTTTCTTCTTTCAATGTAACAAGTGCGGAAAACAATACATATTCAAGCGATGAATTTGGCGTATTGTTCAACAGAGACAAAACGGAGATAATTCTTTATCCTACCGCAAATACGAGAGAAGAATATATCATTCCTTACAGTGTAACGAGTATTGGAGATAAATCTTTTTATTCTTGCAATAATCTTACAAACATCATAATCCCCGACAGTGTAACGAGTATTGGAAATGAGTCTTTCTGTTCTTGCAATAATCTTACAAACATCATAATCCCTGATAATGTAACAAGTATCGGTGAAGAAGCGTTTATGGGATGCCGTGGGTTGCAAAGCGTAAAACTTCCCGATGGCATTACAAATATTAATTATCGTGTTTTTTATGATTGCAGAAACCTTGGAGGAGATTTGGTTATTCCCGACAAAGTAACAAGTATAGGTAACGGGGCGTTTGAGTATTGCTCGTATTTTGATACTGTTGAACTTCCTGTTAGTGTTGCAAGTGTTGGTAACAGTGCATTTTATCAGTGTGGTGTTGGCATTGTAAGATATGCTGGAACGAGAGAACAAAAAAGTGAAATTTCAATTGGATCTCGTAATGATAATTTAAAAAATACAAGATGGGAATATGAGTATATTCCTTCAAACATGTATGTTGTTACCTTCGTAAACGAAGACGGTACAGAGCTCCAGAGCTCCGAGTGGGAATACAACACTACACCCGCATACAGCGGTAAAACACCCGAAAAGGAAGCAGACGCTCAGAATACCTATGAATTTGCAGGTTGGGATCCCAAGATCGTTCCTGTAACAGAAGCAACGGTTTACACAGCAACATTTACGGCTATTCCCGTTCCTGCTGCAATCGTTAAGCTTGTTCCCACTAATGCCAACAGCACAGCTCTTGTAGAGCGTGACGGCGTCGTTGAGACAAACGTTACAATCGCAGCAGCTGACTATCCTTACGGTGTTGACAGCGTAATCGCTCCCTTCAGCGATGTTTACGGCGAATACTCAAGCGAAGACTACGCTAAGTGGTATGTAACCGGTATCCCCGTAAATACAAGAGAAGCAAACCTCGGCAATTACGTAACCGTAACAGGCGGCGGCTCATTCGAGCTTGAAAACACCTTCGGTAACGGCAGAGTCGGTACAGGCAATGTTATCGTTGTCAAGGATGCTGACGGTAATGTTGTTGAAAAGTTCACGATAGTAATCTATGGTGACCTTGATGGCAACGGTGTTATCACAAATGATGATATGATTATGGCTGAGTCTGAGCTTAACGATGGCAGAGTATGGTCCTCAGGTGCAGGTAAGGTTGACTACATTATCAAAGCGGCGGATCTTACTCAAAATGGAAGATATACCAATGATGACAGAGTAGAGCTTGAAAAATATCTCAACAATAAGGCAACTTATGATGTTGATCAGGCTCTCGGTTACGTTGACAAAATCTAACTAAATTCCCTGCCCCGGGAAACCGGGGCAGGGGGAAATCCCCCGAGCAATAGATGTTGGGGCCTGATTTAGATTCAGACCACAACATCTGTGGCTTAATACAGAAAAAATATTAAATATTTATGAATAATCCTATTGACAATCTTGACAATAGGTGATAAAATCTAAACTGTATATTACTATGTATATTTGTCTGTAATGGCTCTCAGGCAAATATGCTTAGCTCACAAATTTTTATGATATGACAAGGAGGACAAATGCATGAGTTTTACAAGAAAAACACTTGCAATCGTTGTGGCGCTTGCCATCATGCTGACCAGCATCTCAATAGCTGTATTTGCTGATCCCACAGGCGAAGCCACCGTAACCACCAGTTTCAAGGTGCTCAAGGACGGAGCAACTGATCTCACCAACGAGAGCAACTGGGAAACATCAGAATATGCCAAGAGAGGCAGTACAGTCAGAGGAGATGTTTACCTTACAACTGACTTTGTTGCAGGTAGTATGGCGTTCCTTTTTGCTTATGACAATTCCGCACTTCAGTTTGATTCAACAAAGCATACTCAGATTGCATCTGGCGAGTGGAATATCGTTTCTCCTTCGTCGGTTGGACTAAGCGGTTCTTTTGTTGACGGAAGAAACAAAGCAGATTTCTGTGTTTCACAGGGATATGTAAATTCAAGTGATTTGGATGGTAAAGAGTTTTTCTTCTTCAGTAATTCAGAATATGTAACGCACAAGTATGATAATACGCTTATACTGTCCTTCTATTTCAAGGTAAAAGAAGATGCTACCCCTTATACACTTGAAAACACATTCGGCCTTTTTCCCGATACCACAATGACAATGGAGCACTTTGACGCTCCCTCTGAAATTTCCTACATTAAGGATCAGACCAGGGAAAATGTTTCTTTTCTCAACATTGGTCCTAGAGATATGTTTTCTGCAGGTGACTATGACCTTACATTGATTGATAATTCCGGCTCAATTAAGATCGGCGGCGTTATCAAGCTTGATCCTCAGGGTGGTAAGTGGAGCGATGACTCAACAGCCGTCAAGGATGAAGGCGGCTTCTACAAGGAAGCTTTCAATACAGTTCCCACAGCACCCACTCGTGATCACTATACGTTTGAGGGCTGGTCTTCGGCAGCATCCGAATCTGAGAAGCAGATCGTAAACAACAAGACTTACGTTGGCGGCGATCAGACAAAGATTCTTACCGAAGCTCAGATAAAGGCGCTCACCTTCGAGCAGGGCAACGATATAAATACTCTCTATGCAGTATGGTCTGTTGAACAGTACAAAGTAACATTTAAGGATGGAAACGGCACTACCATTCAGGAAGGCCTTTGGGATTATAGTTCAACACCCGTTTACTCGGGCGAAACTCCCACCAAGGATGCAACAGAGGATAAGACCTATACGTGGAATACGGAAAATCCCTGGGCTCCCGCAATCGCTGCAGTAACAGGCGAAGCAACCTACACGGCAAACTTTACCGAACAGACGAAGACGTTTACCATCAAGTTTGTAGATGAAGACGGCACAACCGTACTTCAGACTCTGGAAAACGTACCCTACGGTGAAATGCCTGTATTCTCAAGTAATGCTCCCTCCAAGGAGAAAACAGCTGAATATACCTATTCATGGGATCCCGCAGACGGCTGGACTGAGTCAATAGTTGCAGCTACGGCTGATAAGACTTACACAGCCAAGTACACGGCAACCAAGAATAAGTACGATGTAAAGTTCGAGGACGCAGAAGGTAATATCATCGGCGAAGTCCAGAATATTGAATACGGTTCAACTCCCACAGTTCCCGAAACGAATCCCTCCAAGCCCTCATCAGATGGTAAGGATTACGTCTTCGCAGGTTGGAGCCCCGATCCCACTAAGGGAATCACAGGTGAAACTGTTTACACACCCATATTCAATGAAGTAGGTCAGACCTTTACGGTTACCTTCTATGATGAAGACGGCACAACCGTACTTCAGACTCTGACCAAAGTTCCTTATAATACTACTCCCGCTTACACCGGTGAAACACCCACCAAGGCGGAGACAGAGGATTATAAGTATGATTTCGACGGCTGGACTCCCGCACTTGCTCCCGTAACAGCCGATGCCGTATATACGGCAACTTATAAGTCAACCTACAAGCCCAAAGCAGTAACGGATACCTTCAAGTATACCGATGCTGAAAGCGGCGTAGCAGTAGGCACACCCGCAACAGTTTCCGGTACCGAAGGCGAAACTTACACCGTTCCCGCAGTATCAATTCCCGACGGTTATGAGCTTGCCGCAGAGCAGCCCGCAGCATGGGGCGGCAACTCCGGTACATTCCAGAAGACCGGTTCAACATACGAAATCCTTGTTCAGCGCAAGAGCTTCAACGTAACATTTAAGGATGAAAACGGCGAGGATCTTGATCCCGTTCCCACAAAGTTCGGCGATCCTATCCCTTCAGCTCCCGAAGTTCCCAATGAAATTACCGCTGAAGACGGCACACCCTTAATCTTTGACGGTTGGGAAGCAAGCGACGGCACATCACAGCCCGGCGATGCAATGCCTTCACACGAAGTAACCTTTACTCCTAAATATAAGGAAAAGACATACGACTTCATCGTAACTTACTACAAGGATGAAGATCATACAGAAGTATATAGCAACTCCAGCGTTAAGGCCGGCGATCCCATCCCCGAGCCCGATAACGGCGAGCCCAAGAAGTTCGGTTATAAGTTCACCGGTTGGAAGGGTACAGATGACCTTACCGTAGGCGACACAATGCCCGAGAAGGATATTGAACTCACAGCTCAGTGGGAGCTTGACAAGGGTCTCATCGCAGCAGTAGTCGGCGGTGCGGCAATCGCAGGTGCAGCAGGTACAATCGCAGCAGCTAACACAGCTCTCATTACCGGCGGCGCAATCGTTGGCGGCGCAGCACTTATCGGCGGCGGTATCTACCTTTCAAATAACACTCACAGAGTAGTTTACATGGTTGACGGCGAAGTTTACAGAACATTCTTCGTAATCGACGGTACAAAGGTTATCGTTCCCTCCGATCCTTCCAAGGACGGTTACACATTCGCAGGTTGGGATAATGAAATTCCCGACAGAATGCCCAACCACGACCTTACCTTCAATGCTAAGTTCGTAGCAGGCGAAAATGCAGAAGTTCCCGCAACAGGTTCTGCAACAGCAGGTCTCTCCGCTCTTGCAATCATCTCTGCCGCAACAGCAGCTGCTTATGTAATCTCCACAAGAAAAAAGGAAGAGGACTAATCCTTAACCGATAATTAAACAATAAGAGGTCACCTTCGGGTGACCTCTTTAACATTTTGAAATTGTATTGAATAACGGGATCATAAATGATAGAATGATATCATAATTTATCGGAGGTGGATTATGTATATAATTTCATCTGAATATCTCAGGTGCGGTGATAAAATCAAAACGGTCATCCGTACAAAGAAAAAGGGTTTTTTCGCTAAACTGAACGTAAGCGGAAAGGAGTATTCCGATTGCTTTAATATTGAGGAGCCATACGACGTAAAAACTCATGTTTTTTATATCCCTGCATCCGAATTGAAAGACGGAGATAAGCTTACGCTTTCCCTTATCCGTCATAAAAAGCTAAAGCGCATATCGGATTATACCGTCATATATAAAGAATGCTTTGCCGACGAAGGCGCATTACTCAGCGAATATGACAGCAGGATTATTCCCGATAAAAACGAAACGGAAAAAGTCTGTGACGGAGTAACCTACTGCCATTATGAATGTACAGATAAAAACTCAGCTCCCGTACATATATTCACAATTGAAGTGCAAACGGATAAAGCAACGCTTTACGTCGGTACGCCTGATGACGGATATGAAAACGTAAACGTAAAGGCAAAAGTGCCCGAGATGATTGACTCTGCTGTAAGAAACGGAGTAAAGGTAGTGGGTGCAATGAACGCGGATTTCTTTGATATGTTCGGTGACTGCCACCCCTCGGGACTCTGCGTAAAAAACGGCAGAGTCGTTGCAAACGAAAATAGCCCGCGACCGTTTGTCGGTATCAAAAAAGACGGCACTCCCGTAATCACGGATACCGTTGAAACTCCCGGTATTGTTTCCGAATTGTATCAGGCGGCAGCAGGCCTTGAAATGATAGTAAAAGACGGCAAAATTTTTGATTGGGGCCCTCTTGAGCCGTTTTCATTCGTAAGGCATCCGCGTACTGCGGCAGGTGTAACAAAAGACGGAAAAGTGATTCTACTTGAGGTTGACGGCAGGATCCCCGAATATTCAAACGGAGCTTCCCTCGTTGACCTTGCAAATTGGATGATAAAGCTCGGTGCAGACAGGGCAATCAATCTTGACGGAGGCGGCTCAAGCATAGTTTATACTAAAAACGGTGATTCGTTTGAACTCAGAAATAACCCCGCTGACCTTGTCAGACCCCGAGCAAAGCTTATCCGAAAGGAATTTGACGCACTGCTTGTAGTGAGCAAATAGAGCAAAAAACAATGACGTATCGTCAGCAGACGATACGTCATTTTTGCTGTCTGTTCAGTTGTCTTTCAATCCATGCCATAATGAGATTGACGATTTTTTTCTGCTGAACTTCCGTAAGTTCCCTGCCTTTTGGAATACAGTACCATTTTTCAAGGCATCCTCTGCAGCAGCAGGCAGTGGCGTGCATTCCCTTGAATACGGGATGACCGTGAGTGGGAGTCTGTTTACCGTCGTTCAGGGGCTCTGCTGACGAAATCTTAATTCTGATAAAATCCTCCGCATGCTTTCGCACGGTATCAATGCCTTTTTCGTTGATATATTCAATATCCTTAGCATTCAGCTTGAAACTGCTTCGGAATTTTGATTTTTCAAGCTTGTCAAGTGCTTCGTTAACGGTCTGCATCAGTACAAAATCCTTTTTAATTCGGGAAGGAACTGCTTTGTGTCAATATTGCAAAGCTTGTGTGCATCCGTACCGAAATTGAACATTATGCCGGCTTCTCTGCCTATGTTGAAATATCTGCGGAAAAATACGGGGTCGCTAAAGATAGCAGTCACATTCAGCTCCCACGCGATTTCTTTTTTATCCGCCTTGAGCATAATATCGCCTATTTCGTTATCCGTAAAGGCGGCAGTTACTATGCGGTGATCCTTGAAGCAGTCAATGTATTTTGACATAAAGGGGTGAGCAAAGCAATCGGCTCTGCCGCTTTCAATTACCTTATCCATAATCCTGAGCATATGCTCACAGTATCCCCTGGGCGACTTGTCCTCGGGATGCACCCAGTAATCCTGGTGAAAATGATTGGTAGTATAAAGACGGTAATCAAGGGAATTGTCACAGGAGATATCATCTGCAAATTTGCCGATATCGTATGATGAAAGCTCTGCGCCGATGAGGATTTTTAAGTTTGTTTCAAAGCTCTCAAGCTGTCTGAGAAGAGCAAATCTCTGCTGAGCGACCTCATTTTTTTGAGCAGGGTAGTTATGGTCGGTGATTGCAAGAGTCTCAAGCCCTGCTTTTTCTGCGGCTTTGACCATATCAATTATATTCATTTCCTTGGCACCGCAGTGGGAAAAATTGGTATGAGTATGCAGATTCTGTCTTGCTAGCTCATCAAGGTCGTAGGTTCTTTCATGAAAAAACATATCAAAGCTCCGTCTTAAATAAAGTGTTGGCGTTTCTGCGGGTCATATCAAGGATTTCGTCCGCCGTGCATCCTCTGACGGATGCGAGAATCTGAGCTGTATAGGGAATGAAGGATGAATCGTTTCTCTGCCCTCTGAAGGGGACGGGCGTCATATACGGGCAGTCTGTTTCAATGAGAAGCCGATCCGCCGGGACGATTGTTGCCACCTCAAGTGGCTTCTTCGCATTCTTGAAGGTGCAGGCACCGCCAAGGCCTATATACATACCCAGTTTCAATACCTCCTTTGCCATTTCGGCAGAACCGGAAAAGCAGTGGACTACACCGTGGGGCTTGTATTTTTTCAGCAGATTCATTGTATCCTCGTGAGCTTCACGGTCATGAACGATTATCGGCATATCCAGTTCGTTTGCAAGGATGATCTGTTCCTCAAAGAATCTTAACTGAACGTCACGGGGAGAAAAATCATAGTGATAATCCAGGCCGATTTCTCCTATCGCAACGCATTTGGGATTGCCGCACATTATTCGTAAATCCGTAAGGTAATCACTACGACATTCAGCCGCCTCATGGGGATGAACACCACAGGCGGCATAAATGAAGGGATATTTTGCTGATAATTCAAGGCATGTTTCCGCCGTCTTCATATCGCTTGCACAGTTTACAAGACCGCATATGCCTTTTGAAGGCAGGGAAGCAATCAGATCCTCCCTGTCCTCATCAAACGCCTCACTGTCATAGTGGGCATGGCTGTCGTAAATATTATTCATTATCTTACTTTCGTTCCTGCGGGTACACCGTCAACAAAGATTACCTTGACGTCATCCTCACCTGCATCTGCGGCAAGAATCATTCCGCAGCTTTCAACACCGCAGAGTACGGCGGGCTTGAGGTTGGAAACAAGTATAATCTTTTTGCCGATAAGCTCATCGGGAGTGTAGTATTTGGCAATACCGCTGGCTACCGTTCTGGGAACGCCCGTTCCGTCGTCAAGGGTGAGCTGAAGCAGCTTCTTGGCCTTCTTTACGGGAACGCATTCCTTGATTTCGGCAACTCTGAGGTCAACCTTTGCAAAGTCATCAATGCCGATTTTGGCAACACCGAGGATTTCTTCTTTAAGGGGATTTTCCTCCTCTTTGGGTGCCGACTGAGCGGCAAGCTCCTCAAGCTCCTTTTCAAGGTCGATTCTGGGGAAAATGATTTCGCCCTTTACGACCGTATAGGATTCTTCTTTGCCGAATTCGCCGCATTCATCCCAGCTCTTTATTTCACCGACACCGAGCTGATTTCTGATTTTTACGCTTGTGTCGGGCATTGCGGGAGCAATGAGAACCGAAATGATTCTGATGCTTTCGCAGAGATTATACATAACCTCGGCAAGGCGGGCTTTTTTGCTTTCATCCTTTGCAAGGGTCCAGGGAGCTGTTTCGTCAATGTATTTATTAGTTCTTGAAATAAATTTCCAGATTGCCGCAATGGAATCGGAGAAGTAAAGATTATCGAGTGCCTTTTCGGTGTTGATTTTCGTTTCTGCCGCAAGTGCCTTGAGATCGTCGTCAAATTCGCCTGCTTCTCTTTCAGCGGGAATAGTGCCGCCGAAATACTTGTCAACCATTGCAACGGTTCTGGAAACGAGATTGCCTAAATCGTTGGCAAGGTCGGAGTTGATTCTGTTGATGAGATTCTCGTTTGAGAATACGCCGTCTGCACCGTATGCGACCTCACGCAGAAGGTAGTAACGAAGAGCATCAACACCGTATCTGTCCGCAAGCTTAACTGGGTCTACAACGTTGCCCTTTGATTTGCTCATCTTGCCGCCTTCAAGAAGTACCCAGCCGTGGCAATATACCTTTTCGGGCAGGGGAACGTCAATGGACATAAGGAAAGCGGGCCAGTAAATGGTATGGAATCTGGTGATATCCTTACCGATAAGGTGAACGTCTGCGGGCCAGAATTTCCTGAAGAGGGAGTCGTCCTCGGAGCCGTAGCCCAGAGCCGTAATATAGTTGGTAAGAGCATCAAGCCATACGTAGATAATGTGCTCGGGATTTACGGGTACCTGAATGCCCCACTTGAAGGTGGAACGGGAAATGCACAGGTCCTGAAGACCGGGCTTGATGAAATTATTGACCATCTCCGCTTCTCTCATTTTGGGAGCGAAGAAATCGGGATGTGCTTCGTAGTATTCAAGGAGCTTGTCGGCATACTTGGAAAGCTTGAAGAAATAGGATTCTTCCTTTGCCTTGATAACGGGTCTTCCGCAGTCAGGGCAAAGACCGTTTTCTGCCTGAGTTTCGGTCCAGAAGGATTCGCAGGGCTTGCAGTAAAGGCCTTCGTATTCACCCTTATAAATATCGCCCTTTTCATACATGATATTAAAGATTTTCTGAACTGCCTTTTCGTGATATTCGTCGGTAGTTCTGATGAATTTATCGTTGCTTATATTCATAAGCTTCCATAAATCCTTGATGCCGGCAACGATGTTGTCAACATATTCCTTGGGAGTAACGCCGGCTTCCTTTGCCTTATCCTCTATCTTCTGACCGTGCTCATCTGTGCCGGTGAGGAAAAACGTGTCGTATCCGCGGAATCTCTTGTATCTTGCCATACAGTCTGCCTGAACGGTAGAGTAGGTATGACCGATATGGAGCTTATCCGAAGGATAATATATGGGTGTGGAAATATAAAACTTTTTGTTTGCCATGGGATTTACCTCTTTTCGTATTACAGCAGGGATGCGGCTGCTTCGTCAAGCAGGATAACGGTGTCTGCATGCTGCTGAAGGATTGATGCGGGACAGCCGGGAGTAACGGGGCCGTTGATCATTTCCTTTACTGCCTCTGCTTTTGATGAACCGGTTGCAATGAGAATGATTTTCTTTGATCTCATGATTGAGCCGATACCCATTGTCATAGCGTAACGGGGCATGGGGATATCATCAAAGTAGATGGAGTTTGCGTCAATCGTTGACTGGGTAAGCGTAACCTTCCATGCTTCGTCCGTGAATTTATCGGAGGGCTCGTTGAATGCAATGTGTCCGTTTCTGCCGATGCCGAGAATCTGGATGTCAATGCCGCCTTTTGCCTTGATAGCTTCAGCGTATCTTGCACTTTCCGCTTTTTCCTCTGCATTGCCGTCAAGGAAATTTACCTTTGCGGGGTCAACGTCAACTCTTGAGAAGAGGTTTTCAAACATAAACGTCCAGTAGCTGTTTTTATGGTCTCTGGGCAGGTCGCAGTATTCGTCAAGGTTAAAGGTGGTTACATCCTTAAAGGAAACCTTGCCGCCATTATACTGCTCCGTAATGTAATTGTAGGTGGGAACGGGTGATGCGCCGGTCGCAAAACCGAGAACGCAGTCGGGCTTTGAATTTACAAAGTCACAGATGATTTTGCCTGCGGCTTCACCGATTTCAAGTTCATTCTTAAAAATTCTTACTTCCATTGTATATACCTCGTTTATTTGATTTCAATTTCTTTGTGTGCGGCGGATGAATCGTAAATCGCCTGCATGATTTTTGATGTAAGTACTGCTTTGTCAATATACTGCTGATTCATTTCTCCGCCGTTTCTGACGAGAGAGACGAAAGCGTTAAGCTCGTTTTCATACATATCGGTGGTCTTGCATTCGACCTGAGTTTCGGTGAGCATACCGTCCTTTACGCCGTATATCTTGAAGTCACCGCAGTATTTGAGACGGATACCTGCCTTTGTACCGAGAAAATCAATATATGTTTCGCTTTCGCCGATATTCTGTGCCCATGCACCGTTGAAGCTGATAACGGGGCCTGAGGTACGGATGATACCCGTAACGGAATCGTCGACGTCGTAGGTGCCGTTTAAATTTTTGGTTTCCTCTGCCCACATGCCTGTGTATACGTAGTTTTTCATATCAACGCCGAGCTTTGAAAACGCCTCGCCCGAAGCGGTAAGGGGAGTGGGATCACCGCAGCAGTAAAGTATAAGGTCAAGGTAGTGAACGCCCCAGTCAATGAGACATCCGCCGCCGGAGCTTGCCTTTGTGGTAAAATCTCCGCCGAGACCGGGAATTGAACGGTGGGCCCTGAATGAAGCGTATACCTGATAAACCTCACCGAGCTCGCCCGCGTCGATGATTTCCTTGATTTTGTTTACGTAGGTATTGAAACGGTTTACTACGCCGATATTGAGAATTTTGCCGGTTTCGTGAGCGACCTTCTGCATTTCAAGGGCTTCGGAAAGAATCCTTGCAGCGGGCTTTTCGCAGAATACGTTTTTGCCTGCTCTGAGGAAATCTATTGAAATGATTGAGTGGAAATCGTTATGAGTGCAGACGGATACCGCTTCGATTTCGGGGTCATTGAGAAAATCGTGATAATCCGTTACCGCAGTACCGCAGCCGTATTTCTCAACGGCGGCCTGAGCTCTCTCCGGGATGAGATCGCAGAAATATTTGATTTCAACGTCAGCGTTTTTCATGTAAGCGGGAATGTGTGCGGCGTTTGCGATTGTACCGCATCCGATTACTGCAACTTTTGTTTTTGACATTGGTTAGTCCCCCATAATAAAAAATATATAAATAATATAAACCATAAACGGAAAAAAGTAAAGGAAAAATGCATAAAATCCTTGAATAAAACCGCAACCGATGATAATATTATAGTGTTGATTACGAATCAACGAATACAGCAGTAAAGGAAGTACGGTTATGGCAAAATTCCCTATAGGCGTAATTATCAATAGCTTCAGAACAGATATTCCCACGGCGGTTAAGAAGGCGGCGGCAGTAGGTGCGCAGGGTATTCAGGTATATGCCACCACAGGCGAAATGGCACCCGAAAATCTTGATACCGCAAAAAGAAACGAATTCAAAAAGCTTGTTGCGGATAACGGTCTTGTAATTTCAGCCCTCTGCGGTGACCTCGGCGGCGGCTTTGGCAACAAAGACGAGAATCCTGCCAGAATTGAAAAATCAAAGAGAATAATTGACCTTGCAAAAGAGCTTGGTACGGATATAGTTACAACTCATATCGGTGTAGTTCCTCAGGACCCCGGTCATGAAAGATATAAAATCATGCAGGAGGCATGCCATGAGCTTTCACGCTATGCAGACAGCATAGACGCTCATTTTGCCATTGAAACGGGTCCCGAAACCTCCGCAGTTCTCAAGAGCTTCCTTGATTCTCTTGAGTCAACGGGCGTTGCGGTAAACCTTGATCCTGCAAATCTTGTAATGGTAACCGGTGATAATCCCGCCGTTGCAGTTCATAATCTGAGCAAATACATCGTTCACACCCACGCCAAAGACGGCAAGCAGCTCTTCTATAAGGACCCCGAAATCGTTTACGGTGTAGTCAAGAGCTCACTTGTTACCGGACCCAGTTTTCTTGAGGTTCCTCTCGGCGAAGGCAGTGTAAACTGGGATGAATACCTTGCCGCACTTGAAGAAATCGGCTACAAGGGCTTCCTCACGATTGAGCGTGAGGTCGGCGATGATCCCGAAAAGGATATCCGTGCCGCAGTAGAATTTCTTAAGGAGAAGTTTTGATTATGAAAATCAGCGTAAGCAGTTACAGCTTTGAGCAGCTTATTTCTTCGGGTAAGGAAACTCAGCTCAGCATCATTAAGATTGCAAAGGAAATGGGCTTTGACGGTATTGAATTTACCGACCTTAAGGTGCCCGAAGGCAAAACCGAAGAGGAATACGCACGCGAAATCCGTGAGGAATGCGATAAATATAATCTTCCCGTTGTCAGTTATACAATCGGTGCAAATCTGCTTAAAACGGTTGAAATGAGAAATGACGAAGAGGTTGGGCGTGTTTGCCGAAAGCTTGACGTGGCAAAGATTCTTGGCTCTCCCACTCTCAGACACGATGCCGCATGGGGCGTTGCGGATAATAGAAAGTCGTTTACCGGCTTTGAGAACGTGCTGCCTCTTCTGGTTGAAGGATGCAGGAAAATTACAAATTACGGCAAGAAGCTGGGCATTCAGACCATGATTGAGAATCACGGCTATTTCTGCCAGGAAAGCGCCAGAGTTGAAAAAATCGTCAACGGTGTATGCGACCCCAATTTCGGTGTGCTTCTTGACATAGGTAATTTCTGCTGTGCAGATGAAAACAACGCCGATGCGGTTGGCAGACTGCTTCCCTACGTTAAGCATGTTCATGCCAAGGATTTCCACATCAAGAGCGGAATAGGTCCCGATCCCGGCGAGGGCTTTTTCAGGACAAGAGGCGGCGACTATCTCAGAGGTGCAATCATCGGTCAGGGCAGCGTTCCCGTTTACCAGTGCGTTCAGAATATCGTGAGAAGCGGATATGACGGCTATATCACGGTTGAATTTGAGGGTATGGAGGATTGCCTCAAGGGAGTCCGTATAGGTATGGAAAACCTCAGAAAATACTGTGAATGACACAGAATCCGGAATACTGAAAGGAATATACACAATTCTTGCAAAAAATCCCTGCTGTATGTGGGGATTTTTATTATTTCAGCCAAAATATGAATCAAATCAATATTTTTCTTGCATTTTTGACGGATATAGTATAATATGTTCCCATAACGTTTGTTATTAATTCTAAACCATTGAAAACAGGAGTTGACGTTAATGAGTTACGTACAGAAAGTTATCGAAGAGGTTGCAAAGAAAAATGCTTCCGAGCCCGAGTTCGTCCAGACAGTTGAAGAGGTTCTTACTTCCCTTGAGCCCGTTGTTGCTCAGCATCCCGAGTATGAGAAGTATGCTCTTCTTGAAAGAATGGTTGAGCCCGACAGACAGATTAAGTTCAGAGTTACATGGGTTGACGATGAGGGTAAGGTAAACGTTAATACCGGTTACCGCGTTCAGTTCAACAACGCAATCGGTCCCTACAAGGGCGGCCTTCGTTTCCATCCCTCCGTATATATCGGCATCATGAAGTTCCTTGCTTTTGAGCAGACATTCAAAAACAGTCTTACCAGTCTTCCCATCGGCGGCGGTAAGGGCGGCTCCGACTTTGACCCCAGAGGCAGAAGTGACGGAGAAATCATGCGTTTCTGCCAGGCATTCATGACCGAGCTTTATAAGTACATCGGACCGGACGTAGACGTTCCCGCAGGTGACATCGGTGTCGGCGGCAGAGAAATCGGCTACCTTTTCGGTCAGTATAAGAGAATCAAGACCAGCTACGAAAACGGCGTTCTTACCGGCAAGGGTCTTTCCTACGGCGGTTCACTTATCAGACCCGAAGCAACCGGCTTCGGTGCTACTTACTATGCAGTAGAAGTTCTTAAGCATTTCGGCGAAGACATCAAGGGCAAGACGGTAGCTCTTTCCGGCTTCGGTAACGTTGCATGGGGTGCTGCAAAGAAGATTGCACAGCTCGGCGGCAAGGCAGTTACTATTTCCGGTCCCGACGGTTACGTTTACGATCCCGACGGTATCATCACAGACGAAAAGATTAACTATTTGCTTGAAATGAGAGCAAGCGGCCGTGACAAGGCACAGGATTATGCCGACAAATTCGGTTGTCAGTTCTTCCCCGGCGAGAAGCCCTGGGGTGTTAAGGTTGACATCGCAATGCCCTGCGCTACCCAGAACGAAATCGGTATGGCAGAAGCAGAGAAAATCGTTGCAAACGGTGTTCCTTATTATATTGAAGTTGCAAATATGCCCACAACAAATGATGCTCTTGCATATCTTAAGGCAAACTGCAAGGCAGTAGCTCCCTCAAAGGCAGTTAACGCAGGCGGCGTTGCAACGTCAGCTCTTGAAATGAGCCAGGACTCCATGAGATATTCATGGACTGCCGAAGAAGTTGATGCAAAACTTCATCAGATTATGATCAACATTCACGATGCATCGGCAAAAGCAGCTGAGGATTACGGCTTCGGTTATGACCTCGTTGCAGGTGCAAATATTGCAGGATTCCTTAAGGTTGCGGATGCAATGATGGCTCAGGGTCTCGTTTAATTGCGCTTGATTATTTTAGCGAAAACCGGCCAAACAAAATACAGAGTATAACGAAAAGGCACTTATCTTTTGGTAAGTGTCTCTTCTTCTAATTGAAATAAAAATGTTTTGGCTTAAGCGATTTTTTGCCTCCGCCGTATCACGATACTGTCTTCCGGCAAAGAGATCGCTTTTTTCATCCAAACTAATCTGCGCTCCGCTTGATTATTTTGGCGAAAAACGACAGAACAATAAATATAACGGGCTTTCCGAAAAGGAGAGCCTGTTTTTTTATCCATAATGTAATCGGAGCGAAGCGACGTAAACTATTCAATTTTGCAATTAACTATTCACCGTTCACTGATACACTTATCAAACGGTAAGTGTTGACTGCTTACGCCAACTCACCGACACAGAAATCACCGTCAACGCCTGTGATTTTTACCTTTACGATTTTTCCGCACGGGCAGCTTCCTTTAACTTTGACGGGTGTGTAATTCGCAGTGTAGCCCTGGACTAATCCGCCGTGGTTTTCCTCGGGTAATATTTCAAGCGTTTTTCCTATCTGATTTTTAAGGAATGCCTGACGTATTTTTTCCGTTTCGTCAATCATGATTTCCGTTCTGTGCTGTTTGACGGAATTATCAACCTGCTCGCTCATTCTTGCGGCAGGCGTGCCGGGGCGTCTTGAATAAGGAAAAACATGGACCTTTTCAAATGCGGTCTTTTTGACGAAATCGAGAGATATTTCATAGTCGCTGTCGGTTTCGCCGGGGAATCCCACCATTACATCCGTTGTGAGCGTAACGTCGGGGAAGGTGGCTCTTAAATTCGTGCAGAGGTCCTCGTATTCCACGGAATTATAGTGTCTGTTCATCCTCTTGAGCGTCTTATCACAGCCGCTCTGAAGGGAAATATGAAACTGCGGACAGAATTCCTTTATCCGTGAAAGTCCCGAAATTACGCTGTCGGTGATATGGTCGGGCTCAAGGGAGCCCAGACGGACTCTTTCTATGCCCTCAACCTCTGCGGCTGTCCTCACCGCTTCGACCATATCGGAGCCGATGTCCGTTCCGTATGCGGAAAGATTGATGCCTACCAGAACAACCTCTTTGTACCCGTTCTTTGCAAGGTTCGTTACTTCTTTTCTTATCTCCTCAACGGGCTTTGAACGTACTCTGCCCCTTGCGTAGGGGATGATACAGTAGGAGCAGAATCTGTTGCAGCCGTCTTCAATCTTGACGATGGCTCTCGTTTTTTCCGAATATGCCGAAACGGTTTTGCCTCTGAATTTATCTCCCGTCAGATGCGGCTCTATTTCAACGTCTCTCCTACGCGACTGAATAAATCTGAGTATCAGCCCGTAAAGGCAGTCGTTATTTTTGTTTCCCATTACAATATCCGCTTCGGGAAGCTCCTTTTCCGTTGAGGGAGTTGCCTGGGTCATACATCCCGTGAGTACGATTATGCTGTCGGGATGATTATTCCTCAGCCGTCTTACTGCTTGCCTTGTCTTACGGTCGCTTTCTGCGGTAACCGAGCAGGAATTTATGATATATACATCCGCGTCTTCCGAGGGCGGAACGCAGATAAAGCCGTTTTTTGTCAGGTCCTCTGCCATTGCCGCGGATTCGTATTGATTTACTTTACAACCGAGGGTGTAAAATGCACACTTCATTTACAGTGCTCCTGTTAAAGTTTATTGTATTCTTTCTGCCACTTGTCAAAGTCGGATTGGTCAAATCTTGAAGGCATAAGCTTCTGTACCTTTGAGATGTTAAGCAGCTTTTTGCCCGCTGTTGCAAAAGCGGGAATAAGCTTGATCTGAGGCACCAGAGCGGTGACCTTATCAATGATTTCCTTTGCGCCGTAGCCCGCCGCGGATTTGGAGCCCAGCTCTTTTGCGGTAAGAACTTTTTTCTCAAAGAAATAGTCCATCTGCTTTCCGTTCAGTGAGGAGAGCATGACCCTGAGGATATTGTCGGAGAGAACGCCGGAATTATATCTCATATAGGTTCTCTGATAATCCCAGAGCACTTCCTGCGAGAGGGGTCGGTCCTTTGCACCGATGACCGTCTTTGCAAGGATGATACCTGCGTCGATGCATCTGGTGATGCCCGAGCCGGAAAGAGGGTCAATCATCGAGCAGCAGTCGCCTATACCCGCATAGCCGTTCCAGACGAATTTTGAGATTGTCTTTGAAATGGGAATTTTCTGTACCGTTCCGCCCCTTATGAGCTTACCCATTGAGGGATATTCGGCGCGGAAATCGTTGACCGCTTCGTCAATCAGCTCCTGAGTGAGGGGCAGGAAGCTGCCGACAAGGATATCAATGAAATTATCGTCCGCTATTACCCAGTCCATGCCCGGCCTGTAACAGTGATAGAAATAGATTGCCTGGGCGGGATTCATTGAGAATCCGTCCGTGTTCTCATAATATGCTCTGAACGTGTAAAACGTGTCACATTGAGGGATATCCCTGATTATACCTGCACGTGGGGGCAGGGTGGAGCGCACGGGGGAATCAATACCGGCGGCATCTATCACCAGATCGCCGTACATATCGCCCTGCTCTGTGAAAAAGCCCTTTACACCGGAAACGTCAGCAATAACGCCATTTATTCTGCAGCCGAAAATAAATTTCGTACCCACGTCCTCACATCTTTTGATGAGAACGGACAACAGATATTTACGGTCGCACATCAGCAGAGTGCCGCGGGGTTCGCCGGGAATGACGATTTTTGTTGACTTGTTGGGGTTGACGTATGAAATGTTGAAATAGGGATGAACGTATCTTTCGTCATCAAGGACTATACCCGCATTTCTGAACGCGGGTGTCCAGATACAGTCGTCCCAGTCGTAGCCCAGTTCTTCTCTTTGCTTTGCTTCGCAAACGGTAACGTCATATCCGGCTTTTGAGAGCTCGTAAGCCGCCGACAGACCGCCGTGACCGGCTCCCGCAACAAGTATTTTTTTCATAAAAATCAACTCCGCAGTTTTAATATGAAATTTATCAATTGTATTATACCAATCCGAGTGACCTATTTCAATATTTGTCCGAAATAATGGAAATATTTTTTGCAATTTTAGGCAAATTACTGTTTACAAACACAATATATTGTGGTATCATTTCCGTAGTAAAAATCTTTAAAAGCGGTACGGAGATGCCGACAAGGTTGTCATATTCAGCGGTTTACCGCGGTTTTGAGTAAGTTATGCGATCTTGTGGCACAAGGTCGCTTATTTTTATGTCGGGTGATGGAATGGTTTATAAGTCAGATCTGATGGATTCTGCGGCTGTGGGCAGGGCTCTTACGAGAATCGCTCACGAAATCGTTGAGAGAAATCCCGACGAGCAGGAGATATATCTTGTAGGCATTATGAGAAGAGGCGCGCCCCTTGCGGATGTGCTCGCCAACAAAATCAGACTGCTCGGCGTGGACGCAAAGATAGGTTACCTTGATATTACTCTTTACCGTGACGATTTAAGTGAAACGGAAAATCAGCAGCCCCATCTGAACGAAACGAAAATGGATTTTTTCGTTACCGGCAAGACCGTTATTCTCGTAGATGACGTTCTCTATACCGGCAGGACCGCGAGAGCGGCGATGGAAGCGGTCATCAACGAGGGCAGACCTAAAAAAATACAGTTTGCCGTTCTTGTTGACAGAGGTCACAGAGAGCTTCCCATTATTGCCGATTATGTAGGTAAAAACGTTCCCACTTCAAGAAGCGAAGTGATTATGGTCAAGTTCCCTCCCTTTGACGGGGAAATCAGTGTTTCAATCTGGCAAAAGTAAATTGGTGCTTCGGCATTGATATAGATTTTATGGAGGTATATTTTATGAATCTCGCTTACGGCGTCAAAGACAAACCCAAATTCGGTCAGCTCATCGTTTTTGCATTCCAGCAGTTACTTGCCATTCTTGCGGCAACAATCGTAGTACCCGTTATCGTAGGTCACGATATGGCCCAGTCCGCAGCTCTTTTCGGAGCAGGCATAGGCACTATCGTTTATCAGCTCTTCACAAAGTTCAGAAGCCCCGTATTCCTCGGCTCCTCTTTTGCTTTCCTCGGCTCAATGGCAGCTGCATTCGCAGGCGGCGTTTCCGCTTCTCTCGGCTATGCAGGCCTTATCCTCGGTGCGATTTTTGCAGGCCTTGTTTACGTAGTAATCGCCATCATCGTTAAGATTGCAGGCGTTAACTGGATAAATAAGCTCATGCCCGCAGCTGTTATCGGACCCACAGTTGCAATCATCGGTCTTTCCCTTGCAGGCAACGCAGTCGGTGACTCTCTCAGCGGTGCAACAAAGCTTGACGACGGCACATTCCTTATGACAAAGGACGGCTGGGCATTCTTTATCTGCGCAATCGTAACTCTCTTTGTAGTTATGATCTGCTCCGTTTACGGCAAGAAGACAGCCAAGCTCATCCCCTTCATCATCGGTATTGCCGCAGGTTATGCGGTAGCAACAATCTTCACTCTTACGGGTGCTGCTCAGGTTATTGATTTCAGCAAGTTCAAGGATATGACCTTATTCGCAATTCCTCAGTTCACTTTCCTCACCGGTATTGACGGCTTAAAGGAAATCAGCGGCTCATACGTTGCAACCATCGCTGTTGCTTACATTCCCGTTGCATTCGTTGTATTTGCAGAGCATATCGCAGACCACAAGAATCTTTCCTCCATCATCGGCACAGAGCTTCTTGAGGATCCCGGTCTTCACAGAACTCTTCTCGGTGACGGTGTCGGCTCCATGGTCGGTGCTTTCTTCGGCGGCTGCCCCAACACAACTTACGGTGAATCAATCGGCTGCGTAGCCATTACCGGCAACGCTTCCGTAGTAACGATTCTTACAACTGCCATTATCGCTATCCTCGCTTCCTTCTTCAATCCCTTCATCGTTCTCCTCGGCTCAATCCCCTCATGCGTAATGGGCGGTGTCTGCATCACTCTTTACGGTTTCATCGCTGTTTCCGGTCTTAAGATGATTCAGAATATTGACCTCGGTGAAAACAGAAACCTTTTCGTAGTTGCAGTTGTTCTTATCGCAGGTATCGGCGGTATGAAGCTCGGCATCGGCACACAGTCCACGTTTGTAACTCTTACATCCGTTGCATGTGCTCTTATACTCGGCATCATCACCAACCTTGTTCTTTCCAAGAATGACGTTAAGGTTGAAGTTCCCGCTGCAGTTGAAGAAACAGCAGAGCCCGAAGCAAAAACAGACGCTGAATAATCGGATTATAAATGATATTGAGCATCGGTCACCGTACCGGTGCTCTTTTGTCATTTTCAATAAAAATCGCCGTGTAATTTCGGCACGGACATTTATTGAATAAGAACGAAGTAAACTATATAATGTAATCAGAATATATCCGGAGGTGATACCGTGAAAAGGTTTGTAAAAACAGCAGCTGTTTTATGCACTCTTGCCGTTATTATGACGGCGGGCTTCGGTATTAATGCCTATTCGGATGAAAGCTTTACACCCGCGCCTCTGGGCAGGATAGTGTATGACGGAGTAAATGTCACGTACGTTTACCCCGACGGCAGCGAAAGTACGCCTGCTTTGGCAAAGAACAGCGGAGAACTCGGCAAAAAAACCGTTCCGAAGCTGAAAAGCCAATCCTTCCCGTCATATTATGATTTGAGAGGCGTTGACGGAGTACGTTACGTGACCGACCCCGAAATCCAGGGCTTCGGTGACTGCTGGACTTATGCAACGATGTCTTCACTTGAATCAAATGCGATGAAGCGGGGCTACGGTGAACAGCATTTTTCAAAATCACATCTGGGTTATTTTGCATATACTCCCCTGAATGAGGGCTTCAGATACGGTGACCCGTTCAATCTCGGCGGCAATTATCTGATGTCGGTTGCCACTCTCGCAAATCTTGAGGGAATAGCTTCTCTTTCCGACTATCCGAATGCAGAGGGGAATCCTCCCGTCTATAGTGAAAGCGACAGATTCAATCACGCATCGGGCTTTATTCTTGACGATGCGGTTATGCTGAAAAGTGTTTCCGAAATCAAATCGTGGATAATGGAAAACGGTGCCGTATACGTGGGAATGGATGCAACGAATGCAGAGCACGTTTTCAGCGGAAAGTATAATGCCTTTATGGTTTACGGCAAAGGAGAAGTGTCGGATCACGCAATTACCATTGTCGGCTGGTGTGACGATATACCGTCGACCGATTTTCCTTCCGTTGACGGATATCCTCAATGCGACGGCGCGTGGATAATCAAAAATTCCTGGGTGGGTGACGGCTACGATTATATGTATCTTTCCTACGACCAGTATCTTGTCACTCCGGTCGGATTTACGGCTCAGCTGGATACGGGGCTGTATAATCACTACACCTATTCCGAAAGAGATGCTTCCGGCTATTTCTTGTCTGATACCGTGGAATACGGCAATGTATATACTGCCGAGGAAAATGAGGATATATCTCAGGTCGGCTTTATGATAGATACGGAAAACGCCCTTACCGACGTCACTGTGACCTTCAAAGTATATAAAAATCTTCCCGCAAATTATTCTTCACCCGCTGCAGGTACTCTTGCGGGTACCTATACTGCCCATTACACCAATGACGGATATTACACGTTTGAACTCCCTCAGAAGGTCAGCATTGATGCGGGTAAAAGGTTTTCGGTTATCATCACCATGTCCGACTCGGCGGGGTGCGATATAAAACAGCTTATTGAGCTTGACGCTCCGGGTGTCTATCAGGGAGCGTTGAAGCAGTGTTACTATAAAAACGGCACACGGTTCCGTGATTTATATGCTGATTACGGTGACCAGGGCGCGTGCAGCTCATATATGCATATCTACACCTCCTGCCATCATTCCGAAGGCACGAGAGATGAGGAAAACAGAAAAGTCGTATACTGTACCCAATGCGGAGAAATTCTCGGCTATCGGTGTATCACTCATACACCCGGAGATGTAACCTACATATCTCAGCCCAGCTGTACCGTTTCGGGAACAGCGATTTACACCTGCACCTACTGTGAAGAGCAGTATACCGTCAACATACCTGCCTACGGTCATTCATTTTATCTTACCGAATGCGAGAGCAGAAATTCCAACGAGCTTATCTATGAAAATATCTGCTCAAGATGCGGATACGTTCAGCACGTGGATACTCAGATAAAGGGCACCAACGTAATCACTCTGGGGGATTTTCTGAGGATGATTTTTGAACGTCTGTTTGCGATTTTCCGCAGATAAATCCGATTAAATTTCATAATGAGAAAATACGGCCGGAGACCTCTCTCTGGCCGTATTTTTTTGACTGTAATAAATTGACACGCACCCGTTCTGTATGATAAAATAACACGAATATGTTTTTCGGAGGGATATTTTTGGAATTCAACAAAGAAGGCCCGGTAATGTACATAGTTGCTTTTATAGTTATTGCATTTATCGCCGCACAGTCAATGTTTTTTATCATCAAGTCATGGAAGCACGGTAAGGAAATCGGAATCAGTAAGGAAACCCTTATGAATACCGTTACTTCAAGCATTCTCTTTACGATAGCACCTGCAATTTCAATTCTCGTAACCGTATTTGCACTTGCAAACGCACTGGGAATCGTTCTTCCGTGGATTCGTCTTACAGTTATCGGTAATCTTGCCTATGAAACCACGGCCGCAGAGAATGCGCTTTCCGCCCTGGGCAGTTCGCTGAGTAATGAGATTACGGATGCCACTCAGTTTTCAACGGTTGCATGGGCAATGTCAATAGGCGCATGCTTCCCCCTTCTTTTCCTTCCCATCGTCTGCAGAAAGCTTCAGACCAAAATCGGCGGAGCAATAAATAAGGACGAAAAATCCGGCAAGGCGGGAGATATAATCGCCGCTTCCGCATTCATCGGTATTATTTCCGCATTCATTACAAGAGCCATCAACGGTGCAACTACCGTCAAGGATAAGACAACGGGTATTGCCGAGGTTACCGAATCCGCAGGCCTGCTTTCAATCTGTACGCTTATAGCCGCAATCATCCTGATGTTTATCTTCCTGCTTATCTGCAAGAAGGTCAGCTGGGGCAGTAAGGCAGAGCCCTTTGCAATGCCTCTTGCTATGTTCGGCGCTATGGGTGTAGCGATTCTTATTTCAAAGTTAGTTCCCGAATCCGCTCAGTTTGTCTGGTATCCTCTCGGTGACAGTCTTAAATCAATACTGAGCAGTTTATCCTGAGGAGGTGCCTGAAATGAAAAACAACAAGAATTTTTTTGACAGAGTTCACGTTTGGGGCACCGTCTGGAATTATCTTGCTCTCGCGGTAATGTTCATTGTACCCATCGGCATTTCCGTCGCATTCAACGCATGGCCGAATTTAGGCATTATGGGCAAAGTGCTTGCGACACTTATTCCTCTTTACTGGACGACAGCCATAATTGAAGTGGTTACCTACGTTCCGATGCTCGGAGCAGGCGGTACTTATCTTTCATTCGTTACCGGCAATATCTCAAACCTCAAGCTTCCCTGCGGTCTTAACGCAATGGAAAGCGCAAAGGTAAGAGCAAATACCGAGGAGGGCGAAGTAATCAGCACTATTTCCATCGCCGTTTCTTCCCTTACCACCACAGTGGTTATCGCAGTCGGTGTACTTGCTTTTTCGGGCGTATTCAAGCAGGCGAGAGATAATCCCACCTTTACCGCTGCATTCAATAACGTTCTTCCCGCGCTTTTCGGTGCTCTGGGTGCAAGCTACTTTGCAAAGCATTGGAAGCTGGGTGTCGCTCCTATCCTTACGGGCGTAATCATCCTTCTTTTCAAGCCCACTCTTCCCGCAGGTACGCTCATGGTATTCACCATTATCGCATCCATCGCTGCGGCGTTATTCATCTATAAGAGCGACCTGATGCCCATGCTCAAGAGCTTATCAAGGAAGAAAGCACCTGCAGCAGAAGCACCCGCTGAATCCGTCAGCGAAGCGAATGATGAGGATAATGCCCCGGAAGAATAAAAAAACGCCCTTTATTATCAACTATTTGTGCAAATTCACACTTGAATAAAATACCTTTATAGTATATAGTTATTCAGGTTTATATATCACGAAAGGAGTAATTCTTATGATCAATTACACAAACGAAGTACAGAACATGTGCTGCGTAGCACAGGGCCCCAACCACGGTCCCGCTCCTATCCCCGAAGAGGGCAAGTGGATTAAGGCAAAAGAAATTACAGACATTTCCGCATTTACACACGGTATCGGCTGGTGCGCTCCTCAGCAGGGTGCATGCAAGCTTTCCCTTAACGTAAAGAACGGCATTATCGAGGAAGCTCTTGTTGAGACTATCGGCTGCTCCGGTATGACTCATTCGGCAGCTATGGCAGCAGAAATCCTTCCCGGCAAGACCATCCTTGAAGCTCTCAATACAGACCTTGTATGTGACGCTATCAACACCGCTATGCGTGAGCTCTTCCTTCAGATCGTTTACGGCCGTTCACAGTCCGCTTTCTCAGACGACGGTCTTTCAGTAGGCGCAGGTCTTGAAGACCTCGGCAAGGGCCTTCGTTCACAGGTCGGTACAATGTACGGCACAAAGGTCAAGGGCGTTCGTTACCTTGAAATGGCAGAGGGCTACGTTACCAGACTTGCTCTTGACGCCGACGATCAGGTAATCGGTTACGAATTCGTTTCACTCGGCAAGATGACAGACTTCATCAAGAAGGGTGACGATCCCACGACAGCATACAACAAGGCAATCGGTTCTTACGGTCGCTTCGCAGAGGCCGCTAAGTACATCGATCCCCGTAAGGAATAATTGAAAGAGGAGGATAAAAAAATGGCATTATTTGAAAGCTATGAGAGAAGAGTTGACAAAATCAACGCAGTTCTCGCTGAATACGGTATCTCCTCAATCGAGGAATGCAAAGAAATTACTCTTGCAAAGGGTATTGACTGCGATAAAATCGTAAGAGAAACTCAGCCCATCTGTTTTGAAAACGCCGTATGGGCATACACAGTCGGCTGCGCTATCGCAGTAAAAGCCGGCTGCAAAAAGGCCGCTGACGCTGCTGCTAAAATCGGTGAAGGTCTTCAGTCCTTCTGCATCCCCGGTTCAGTTGCAGACAACAGAAAAGTAGGTCTCGGCCACGGTAACCTCGGCAAGATGCTCCTTTCCGAAGAGACAGAGTGCTTCTGCTTCCTTGCAGGTCACGAATCCTTCGCAGCTGCAGAGGGCGCTATCAAAATCGCTCTTAACGCAAACAAAGTAAGAACTCAGCCCCTTAAGGTTATCCTTAACGGTCTCGGCAAGGATGCCGCTATGATTATTTCCAGAATCAACGGCTTCACCTACGTTCAGACTGAGTTTGATCCCTATTCGGAAACAGTTAAAATCGTAAACGAAACTCCCTATTCAAACGGTGACAGAGCAAAGGTAAGATGCTACGGCGCCGACAACGTAAACGAAGGCGTTGCTATCATGAAGCTTGAAAACGTCGGCGTTTCCATTACCGGTAATTCCACCAACCCCACAAGATTCCAGCATCCCGTTGCAGGTACATACAAGAAGTGGTGCGTAGAAAACGGCGTTAAGTACTTCTCAGTAGCATCAGGCGGCGGCACGGGTCGTACGCTTCATCCCGACAATATGGCAGCAGGTCCCTCCAGCTACGGTATGACTGATACCATGGGCAGAATGCATTCAGACGCTCAGTTCGCAGGTTCATCATCAGTTCCCGCTCACGTAGAAATGATGGGTCTTATCGGTATGGGCAACAACCCGATGGTTGGTGCTACCGTTGCCTGTGCTGTTGCAGTTGAAGAAAGCTTCAAAGCGTAAGAATATCAACACTTTCCGAGCTTCGCACGCTTTCAGAGCGGAGCTCTTTTTTGCCCGCTTCGGGTCGGATTTTCAAAAAAATTGAGCAAAATTGAGCAGAATTATTTTTATTGATCAATTATATCATGGCACACTTTTTAAGAGAGATTTTTTCTTCTGAGATATACAGGCGAGAATATAAGAAAGGCGGGAATTGATTAAGATGTCAAAGACTAACGAGAAAGACAAATCCACAAAAAGCCAACAGGTTGAAAAAGATACGGAACCCTTGTATCGTATCCTGACAGATTCAGAGATAAAAGCTCTTCAGGAGAGCAAAAAACGGATGTTGAATGAAATGCGAGAACTGAGAAGGAAAAGAAATGAAGAAAAGAAACAAAATGAAGAAAACGGTTGAAGTCAGCATTTCATAAACAGTACCGTAAACAAATAATAAAAAGCAGTTCTTTATTTCGGTAAAGAACTGCTTTTTGTCGGTTATATTATGAAATCATGTCTTCCCTTTTTTCATATCTTGCCGCCGTAAACAGGTAGGAAACGATATAGGTAAGACCGGCAACGCAGGGAGCAACGGTTTTTACAAACTTTGCGGTGACATTGTGCCTGTCAAACCATTGCATGACGGTAATGAGATTAAAATGCTCATCAAACACCTTCAGATCACCGAAAAAGATGAAACCCATAAATGCAAGACCTATCACCATAATGATCGCTGTCTTTATAAGCGTGGCTTTTTCAATACCCTTGAGGATGTAAAACGGAAGCTCAAGTGCAAAAATAAATACAATAATACAAATGAACGGAACTGAAATTTTGTATATCATTTCGCTGATAACTTTGGTGTAGGAAAAACGGATATTGACAAAATGAATCAGAAGGAAAAGCAAAAATGATGCAAGCACAAACGCACCGACAAAGATATATTTTGACGTCACGTAACTTCTCTTTTTTACGGGCATGGCAGAAATATAGCTCTTTATCTTGTTTCTTTCATCAAAGCCCATCACATTCCGACTGAGCCAATTTGCAAAAAAGACTGATAACGTCAATACTAAGAATTCAACCAAAGGAAAAAATGAAAGATCCAGGAAGTTTGCTTTTTCTCCTTTATCATCAATTGCCATCGCGATATCAATTGTCGCCTCACCGTTAAGAATAACTCTGAGAATGATAAACAGCACAGTTCCGAGTGCGAGGAAGAGACAAAGGCGTTTACCTTTTATTGCAATAAAATCTTTATAAAGAAGTCCGAGCATCAGATAACACCCCTCTTTCTGTTAACCACAAGCATAGAAGCGGTATATGAAATTATGCAACCGCCAAGGGCGATGATAAGCAGAATCCACGATTTTTCTTTGATGAAATCAAATACATTCCAGATAAAGGAAATATCCTGACTGCCCGCTGACATTCCGCGAATAATCTGCTTTACCGTTTTTAGATTTGCAAGCACAGCTGCGGCTATAAGAGTCAGAAGTGAAAACAACTGAGCATAGGACGTTTTACCGCTGTCGAGTACAAAGCAATAAAAAATAACGCAAACGCTGTAAAGGAGCATAATTGAAACGCAGGAAAATATAATGTTCAGAAAAACGCCGAAGGTAATGATATCGGATATCCGTGAAAGCACAAATGCAATGATCATATCAATCAGAGCGCTCAGGAAATAAAGAGCAATTACGGTAAAGTACCTTGCAAGAACGCGTTTTTTCAGCGACACGGGCAGCGAAGCCGAAACCTTGCAGAAGCCGGCTTTTTCGTCCATATCGCAGACCATTGCCACATCGCCGACTGCCGCAATTGGCACAAGCATAAAGAATGCAAGAGCCGTAACAGCGAGATTTTCAACATCAATAGCCGTTATATTGTCGTCTTTGAGCATATCCTTTCCCGCCTGGGCAACATTGCCGAAGCGGGCGCTCAGAACAAACATAACCGAAAGAGCGAGCACACCCACAATAACAAAGCAGAGAATGACGAGGCGTTTTTTAAGGCAGAATAAATCTTTGATTACAAGACCTTTCATACCCTCACCCCTTCCTGCTGACATAGTGAATCGTTATCTGCTCAAGCTGAGCCGGTTCAATAACCATATCGGGGTAAAGCTTTTGTGCGGCGTGACGGTCGTTGACAAGCACCTCAACGCCGTAAGGGCCGATATCTGTATTGACGATAATTGACTTGCTGATTGTTTCAAGCTCATCCTTTTTACATTTGAGTATGGCGTGACTGTCAAGAATTTCGTCCTTATTGCCTGCAAGAATTATTTTGCCGCCGTTGATGAAGACAACCTCATCGGCTAATTTTTCAATATCGGTGGTAATGTGTGAGGAAAGCAGGATCGAGTGATTTTCTTCTACAACAAACTCACGGAAGATGTCAATCATTTCATTTCTGACTACGGGGTCAAGACCGCTTGTCGGCTCATCCATCACAAGAAGCTTTGCGTTGTGTGAAAGAGCGACTGCAATCTGAAGCTTCATCCTCATACCTCTTGAAAAAGAGCCGCACGGCTTCTTTGAGGGAAGTGAAAATCTTTTAAGATAGTCAAAGAATACTTTTTCGTCCCAGTTTTTATAGATATTCTTCATCATGATGTTGATGTCACGGCCTGTCATAAATTCGTGAAAGCCCATTTCATCAAAGACAACGCCGATATCCTCACGGAGCCGTGCACTGCCCGAGTCAATGCTTTCGCCGAAAAGACGGATTTCACCCGAATTGCGTTTAATTATATCGAGAATCAGATTGATTGTGGTTGTTTTACCTGCACCGTTCTGACCGATAAAGCCGCAGACTGAGCCCTCGGGCACGGAAAAGGTAACGTTATCAAGCTTGAAATCGCCGTAATCCTTTGTTACGTTTTCAAGCTCTATTACATATTTATTATCGTTCATTGTTTTTTCTCCTCAAAAATGACGGTGAGCATTTCTTTCATTTCATCAAGACTGATTTTGCCGAGGATTGCTTTATCCGCGGCTTTTTCAAGACTGTCCTCAATGTCACGAAGCATACTTTCTCTCATGATTTCGCTGTTTATGCCTTTTACAAAGCTGCCTTTGCCTACGACAGACTCAATAAAGCCGTCGCGCTCAAGCTCTTCAAAAGCTCTTTTTGTTGTGATTACGCTGATTTTCAGATCCTTTGCAAGCATTCGTATTGACGGGAGGGCGTCCCCTGCCGCAAGCTCGCCTGTCATAATCTGGCTCTTGATTTGTTCCTCAATCTGCTCATAAATGGGCACGCCTGAGGAGTTACTGATAATAATATCCATTTTTCTTCCTTTTCTGTGCACAGAGCGACCGTAAGAAGATACAGCCGCTCAATGATCAATCATTGTGTATACTCAATATACACACTTGCACAGTTTTTGTCAAGTTCTTTTTCAAAAATCGGTAAAAACAATCCGCATTGCTGCAAATTACCAGGATAATCATATCATATTTTATGCTGTCATATTTGTGCAAAATTTTATCTTTGACTAATAAATAATAATTGATTTTTACCGTTTGCCGTGGTATCATTTTCGAGTAGCGAAAGTATTTTTTATTTGCACTTTCTTTGAAGGAGAATTTTACATGACGTTAGACCCTAAAACTATGCCGGAGGTTATGAGCTTAAACCCCATTGAACTGATAGAATGGTGCAGAGAGCGTAAAAAGACTCTGGGCATTTCCAACCAGAAGCTTTCCGAGCTTTCCACCGTACCCGTGGGCACCATTGACCGCATTATGGCGGGCGGATATACGGAGTTCCGTTACAGCTCGATTCAGCCCATTCTTTCCGTACTTATTGAATTTAATAAAGCCACCCCCGTTCCCGATGAAAACGACAGTGAGCAGGGCCGGTATTACTATGAAACCATCGAGGGCTATAAGCTGATCGTTGAAAATAAAAATCACGAAATCGAGGAGCTTAAACGCAATATTGCTTCTTTGATAAAAGAGGTTGAGTTCGTTAAAAGAGAGAATGATACCAAACAGCAGATAATCGGGAATTATCATGAGCATACAAAGTGGCTTGAAGGAATCATTGACGATTACCGCAGCGGAGCAAAGTAATAATTGCGAAAATACATATACAGGACCGGATGTTTCGTCGGCTGTTCGGGTAACAGCCGGCGTTTTTTGTCGGTATTGAATTACGCTGCGGCCGATGGTATACTTAATTTATCAATCATCGGAGGCGCATAATGAAGGACAGAATATCAAAAAGAATAAATGCCGCGGATTGCGGCTTTCTGCCCGATAATCCGGGGAAGGCAAACCGCGAGGCGCTCGCAAGAGCGATTGAGAGCGCGGAATACGTTTTTGCCGATAAGGCGGGAATCTATGATATTTCCGGCACGGTGTGTATTCCCTCCGATACTCATATTGAATTCGGTGAGGGCGTTACTCTCCGCCGTGTACCCGTTGAAGACAGAAATCTTGAGGGCAACCTCTTCATAAACGAAGGCGCTTACGAAGGCGGATATAACGAAAACATATCGGTAAAGGGCGCTCATATTATCGTAAACGGCGTTGAAAGTGCGGCAGCTTCGCCCGACAGCAAAAACGTTATTACGGGTCTTCGCGGACACATAGCATTTTTGTATATCAAAAATCTTCTTCTTGAGGATATTGAAATCACCGACCTTATGGAAAAGGACTACGCGATTCAGATATCCGATTTTGAAAATGCCGAGGTGCGTCATATACACCTTGAAGGACTCAAGGACGGCATTCATTTCGGGCCCGGCAGGGGCTTCACTGTGCGTGACGGTGTATTCCGTACCTATGACGATGCAATCGCCCTGAACTGCGCCGATTATTCCGTTTCAAATCCGAATTTCGGCACGATTTCAGACGGAATAATAGAAAACTGCACCGAGCTTGCGGGATATAAAACAGAGGCATTCTTTATCCGTATTCTCGTGGGTACTGCACGCCTCTGGCAAAAGGGAATGACTGTTTACCATTCCGATGCCGTACTGACGGAAAAGGGAATGTACCGTGTGGTAATGAAGCCGGACAATACGCCCTACGTTTCAATCACCCGTCCCGACTTTGAAAAGGGCTACTGTGAGCTTGACGGTATTATGTGGGTCAGAACTCATCTCGGGCACGATTCCGACAAAATCCCCCTGACCGCCGGGTGCAGGAATATAGTTTGCCGCAATATCACCATAGAGCCGGAGAGACGCAGGGGAGTATATATCTATACCTCGTTTGACGAATATCTGCGAAGCTACTACCGGGGCAGCGAAATACCCGTTGTTGAGAGTATTTCCTTTGATAACGTAAAGCTTCTCAGCTCCGTTGAGCATTTCATCGCGGTCAATACGAAGGTAAGCAATCTGACGGTAACAAACAGCACCGTTGACGAAACGGATATACTCTTTGAAAAGAACAGTCAGTTCTGATATATTTTTAACGTAGGAGCGGATTTATGAAAAGCATTATTGACGAAATGTGTTCGTATATAAGAGAAAAGGGTTACAATATTTACGGCGTAAGCGAAATCGTGAACGGAGAGGAAAGGTCGGAGAGCATCGTTCCCGCCCCGTGGAGTACGGACGTTTATTCCGTGTCAAAATTCGTTACCTCCGCAGCCGTGGGTGTTCTTTGGAGCAGAGGACTTATTGACCTGCACAAGCCCGTTATCGAGCTTATCAAGGGATGTCCCGAGCCCGCAGAGCCGAAATGGAAAGAGGTTACGGTGCACGATTGTCTGCGTCACAGAACGGGACTCATCAACGGCAATCTTGATATTGATAACGAAGCGGACGAGGGTATAAAGGACTGGCTTTCCTACATTCTCGCTTTACCCATAGAGGGGGAAAGAGGTAAGGATTATCATTACTCGGATGCCGCATTTTATATTGTCTGCCGGGTGGTTGAAAGCATAACGAAAGAAAACGTTTATTCCTTCATTCATCGCGAACTGCTGTCAAAGCTTGATTTCCGTGAAAGCTCCTGGTCGGTTTGCCCCGAGGGTTACACTACCGGCGGCTCCGGCTTCTGCGGAAACGACAGAGACCTTGCACGTCTGGGCTCTCTCTGGGTTAATAACGGCGTTTATAACGGCAAAGCTCTGCTTTCTCCCGAATACATAAAGTTAAGTCTTGAAGAGGGATACGGTATAGCAAAGAGGGAGGATTATCCCGATAATCACTATAAAACCGGTGCCTGCGGCCAGATAGTCGTTATGCTTCCGAAAGAAAAATACGTGCTTGCGGTCAGAGGATATTATTCGTCTGATGACAGAACGGAGCTTATCAATAAATTCTTCCCGCCCTGCAGATAAAAGTAAAAAGAAGCCCCGAAGGATGATTCGAACATTCTCCGGGGCTGGTTGCTTTCATATTATTACTCAATGTTATCCGTGCTGAATTCAATTTCTTTTGCTTCGGTGCGGATTCTTTCTATTTCGTTCTGTAATTCCGTAATTTCCGCGTTTATTGCTTCTCTTTCTTCTTCTGTGATATTTTCGGCGGAAGCTTTCAAAGCAAGGTCTTTTATTTTCAGAAGGATTGCGGATATTTCTCTTTCGGTTTCGCCGTCGTCTTGAATCATGCCTATTCCGTCCTGAGAACTTGTCGATGCCTTATCCTTGCCTTGTATCTGACCGCGCATTTTTTCGGAAATGCTGAGTCCTTCGGCATCATCGGGGTTTACGTTCGCCATGCGTTCGGAAATATTGTCTTCGGATAAGGTACCGCTTCTGTCTGTGCTGATGTTGATGTCTTTATCGGTGTTGCTTATCATACCGTGAGAAATTGTCATTACCGATGCCGATGCCGATGCCGCCATTGCCGAAATCATGAGAACCGCAAGTATTGAAGAGATTATCTTTTTCATATCTGTTACCTTCCTTTCGCTTTCCATAATGTATACGAAGCATAGAAAAAACGGCTAATGATAATTCAGCAACGGATGAAAATCTTTTGTTTACTAAATCAGAATAGTGTGATAACATTAAGATAACATCTGTTTGCGGAGGTTGTTATGGGACGCATATCGGTAAAGGATAATAAAAACATATATCAGCTCAAGCGTGAGGAAGTAGGTTATACGAGGGAGAAGGCAAGTGAAATAATCGGCATTTCACCCGATAAAATCGAAAAAATCGAAAACAGAGGTGTTGTCCCGTATCCCGAGGAAGTTCTTGCTATGGCTGAGGGATACAGAGAGCCGGCTCTCTGTAATCATTACTGCTCAAAGGAATGTGCAATTGGTAAGCAGTACGTTCCCGAGGTTTCGGTCAAGGATTTAAGGCAGATTGTGCTTGAAATGATGGTTTCACTCAACGGTATGCAGAGCAAGCAGAATCGCCTGATGGAAATTTCAATTGACAATACGGTTGATGACGACCAGATTGCGGATTTCATTGATATTCAGAATGAACTTGAAAAAATATCCGTATTGGTGGAAACACTTCAGTTCTGGTCGGAGGAAATGCTTGCCGAGGGTAAAATCAATAAAGAAAAATACGAAGCAATAAAAGCAAAATTGGGGTGATGCGTTTTCGGTGAGGATATTTTGTATATACGTATTGGATAACGAAATGATTGTGACAGCATAATCTATGGGCATATTGTAATTTACAGTAAAGGGATGTTTACAGATGAAGAAAATACTTATTGATGAAAAACTGAATTTTTACCGTGCCAATCTCCATTGTCATTCCACGGTATCCGACGGAAGAAAGACTCCCGAGGAGCTCAAGCGTGACTATATGAAGAACGGCTACTCCGTCGTCGCCTATACCGACCACGACATCTACGTCAATCACGATGACCTGACAGACGAAAATTTCGTTGCTCTAAACGGTTATGAGCTGGACGTAAGCTGCGAAAGTGAGGAAGAACTTGAGGACGGTAAGACCTGTCATCTGTGCTATATCGCTCTTGACAGAGAAAACGACCTTTCGCTTTGCTTCAACAAAGATAAATACGTAATGCCCAACGGAAAGAAATATATTGACAGTCAGCATTATATCGACACACCCGATTACGAGAGAGTATATTCCGAAGAGGGCGTAAACGAAATGATTGCACTGGGCAGGGAAAACGGCTTCTTTGTAACCTACAATCATCCTACCTGGTCTCTTGAGAGCTATCCTCAGTATTCCCGATACAGAGGAATGAACGCAATGGAAATTTACAGCTTCGCAAGTGAAGTTGCGGGATGGGACGATGATAACGGCCATTGCTACGACGATTTGCTGAATCTCGGCAACAGAATTTACTGCATCGCAACCGATGACAACCATAACAGAGTTCCGGATACCGATCCGCGATGCGGCTCATACGGCGGATATACCGTTATCGCCGCACCCGAGCTTGAGTATTCCGCAATAACAAAGGCACTCGTTGACGGCAGCTTCTATTCATCATCAGGAAATTACGTCAAAAAAGGTCCCGAAATTAAGTCACTCGTTTATGAAGACGGAAAGGTTACGATAAAGACCTCCGAAGTCCGTCAGATTATGATTATGCACAATATCCGCAGCTGCTCGTGCGAGAACGCCCTTGACGGAGAGAGCATTACCGAGGCGACCTTCAACGTGGAAAATGCCAAGTGGTTCCGCATTGTTGCGATTGACAATTACGGTTTCAAGGCATACACCAACGCATATTTTATTGATGAACTCAAATAAATATAGTAGGGCAAATAGAGTTGAAATATGAAAATATAGATAACGGCAACAGCTTTGATTTCGGAAAAACAAGTGAAGCCTATGCCAAGTACAGAGATATTTACCCGAAAGAGCTTTACGACAGATTGCGTGAGCTCGGCGTTGCGGCTGACGGCACGGCGTGGCTTGATATCGGTACGGGTACGGGTGTTTTTCCGAAAAACTTGTACAATAAAAAAGCAAAAATAACGGCGGTTGACATTTCGGCGGAGCAGATTGCATTTGCAAAGGCTGAAGCCGAAAAGAACGGCCGGAGCATTGATTATATCGTTTCACCGGCAGAGGAAACGGGTCTGCCCGATAACAGTTTTGACACTATAACGGCAGCACAATGCTTCTGGTATCTTGACCGTAAAAAAATGCAGGGCGAGATAAAAAGACTTCTCAAGCCGGGCGGAAAATTCATCAAGGTTTATCTTACATATACGCTTGACGATAAAATCGCCGCAAGAAGCCACAGTCTTGTAAAACGGATGAATAAAAACTGGACTCCGGGGGCGTCGGGCTCAAAGGATATGTACGACGATTTATTCCCCGGCAGACATACTGAAACGTTTTACTGCGATATTCCGTTCACCCGTGAAAGCTGGCACGGCAGAATGTGTGCGTGCAGGGGAACGCTTGCCTCTATGGATGAGGATACACTCAGAAAATGGGATGAAAAGCACCGTAAATTTCTTGAAAAATGCCCCGAAAATTTTACAATAAAGCATAAGGTTTACGTTACATATTTTGAGGTTGAGTAAAATAATAAGAAAAAGATATACGGATAATTGATGAGTGCAATCAGATAAACTTCGTTTGCCGGGATGAAAGATGGATTTAGCGGGGGTGATAATATGGACGGCATAAACACAGAATTTTGGAATGCAATAGATGAATTAGTAAATCGTTCTGAAATTGTAATAGATAGACCGAAAGGAACAGCACACCCTAAATATCCCAACTTTATATATCAAGTTGATTATGGGTATTTGAAAGACACATCATCTATGGACGGTGCGGGAATTGATGTGTGGGTTGGAAGTGACGAAACAAAAGTTGATGCTATAATGTGTATAGTTGACTTGATGAAAAATGATTCGGAGATAAAAATATTGATTGGATGTACTGAAGAAGAAAAGGTGATTGTATATAAAACTCATAATGAAACGGAGTATATGAAAGGAATACTGATTCGCCGATAAATCTCGGTTTAAGCAAAATATAAATATCTGGCAAACACAATAAAGCGAGTCAAAGCGCATAAAGGAGCGCAAATGACTCGCTATTTGTTTTATGGATTATAAATATGAATTTTTGAGTTAATGTATTGGCGTTATCGCAACAAGATGCAGTATTTGAAAATACCTACAAACTGCAGGACACTTCCGGCAAGTATGAACAGGTGAAAAATACTGTGCATATATTTTTTCGTGATACCCATTTTGAAGAATATCATACCCGTGGTATAGGCAACGCCGCCTATCAAAATCCAGAAGAAAAATCCGAAACCGTAGGTGCTTATCAATGGCTTTACCGCAAACAAAGCACACCAGCCGACGATGAAGTAACAGCTCATGGCAATGGGGGCGTATTTATGAAAATCAATGGCGGTGAAGGTGACACCGAAAGCAGTTATGAGAGGCAGCACGATGATATAAACGAGAAACAGAGTGGGATGCTGTTTCCTTATCCCCGTCATCAGTATGGGCATATAAGTTCCCAGAATAAGGGCATATATCGTACAGTGGTCAAGCACCTGAAAGACCTTTTTCGGCATTTCGGATTTCAGACCGTGATAAATTGCGGATACGGAATACAGTAAAATCATCATCGCTCCGTAAATTACTCCGCTGACTACTCCGCTGTAATTTTTTCTCAATGCACCGAAAACCGCACAAAGTATAAGCACAAGAATTCCGAATGCACCGCCTACTATATGGGAAGTCATATTGAATATCTCTTCTCCGCGGGTATATGAAGGCAGTTTTCTCTTTGAAAGAGGTGTTCTCAGCAAATAATCATCTCCTTGAATTTTTCCTTCGCATACATTATATCCGACAGCCGTTCCGGCGGCAACCTACTGAACAAAATGAAACTCTACCCGCAAAAACGCGGCTCTACTGCACCGAAATGCTTCTCTACTCACAGTAGAACTCAGCAATATCAAGGGTTTTGCTTGATTTTCAGCCGAAAACGTGTATAATAGATAAAAACGTAATGAAACAGGTGAGAACGTTGCAGGAACAGGACCTGAGAAAAACCATTGCAGAAAAAATAACACATTACCGCAGACATGCAGGGCTTACTCAGAGCCAGCTTGCGGAGAAACTGAATTATTCCGATAAATCCGTTTCAAAGTGGGAGAGAGGCGAAGGTCTGCCGGATGTAATTGTCCTATGCAGAATGGCGGAGCTTTTCGGCGTTACTCTTGATGATCTTACCGCCATGGAAAAGCCGACGGCAATCCCGATAAACATAAAAAAATCAAGACGCAGGATAATTACCGCACTTGCAGTGCTTCTGGCGTGGCTTGCGGCATCGGCGGCGTTTTTTACCCTGAAGGTGCTGGACGTATTTATTGACTGGAGCTTATTCAGCAAGAGCTGGCTGATGTTTATTTATGCCATACCCGTTTCCTTCATCGTACTGACGGTATTCAGCTGTATGTGGTACAGAACTCCCTTCCGTATTTTCAGCGTCAGCGGAATAATCTGGAGTTTATTCCTTTCGATTCGTCTTTCCATTTCGGTGAAGGCACTCAATTATCTGCTGATAGTATGTATAATCCTTCAGGTAATGACGGTTCTCTGGTTCTTTCTAAAAGCCAAGGGAAAGCACGTAAAATGAAAGGTGAGGTGGATTAAATGCAGGAATCAGGCGAAATGTATCTTGAAACCATCCTCATACTCGGCAAAAAGCAAAATAAAGTCAGAGCTGTTGATATTGTAGACGAGATGGGATTCTCAAAGCCGTCCGTCAGCAGAGCAATGGCAAAGCTGAAGGCCGATGAATGCATTATTGTTGATTCGGCGGGTTATATTGCTCTTACCGAAAAAGGAAGAGGAATAGCGGAAAAAATATACGAACGTCATCAGCTTCTTTCCGAAATTCTGATATCGCTCGGCGTTGATGCCACCACCGCGGCTGAGGACGCATGTAAAATGGAGCACGATATCAGCGACGAGTCGCTTGAGGCAATCAAGAGGTCGTTTGCGGGAAAACTGAAAAAGGAATGAGGTAAAAGTATGAAAAAGAGAATACTTGCTTACAGAAAAAGAATTGACGCCTGTCTTTCCGGTGAAATCACGGTTGACGACTGGAGAGTGCTTCTTGAAGAGCATCTTATCCAGATTGGATTCTTTCAGCATGAAAGACTTATCCATCTGATAGTGACCGTACTCTTTGCGATTATGACGGTTGCGGTACTGCTGGTACTTGTCGTTACCGAATATATGCCGCTTGTCATACTTCTTTTCCTTCTTTTCGTTCTGCTCATTCCCTATATCAAGCATTATTATCTGCTTGAAAACGAAACTCAGAAAATGTATAAGCAGTATGATGAAATGCTCAAGAGAATCAACGGCAGATAATGCCTCGGTACTTCATAAAAAAGCAATACGGATACCCCGAAAGGAGTATCCGTAAATTTTTGCTTTGTTTTATTTTATTTTGCGGGAATGTACTGAATTGTGAAGCACTGGGATTTGATGCCGTTATTCAGTACGCTTGATCTGAAGGTGTTGCCCTTCATTGAGATACCGCCTACGTTCATATCCACTACGTAGCCGATGCCTTCGCTGTATGCCTTATCCTGAGAAAGAATTTTAATCCACGTTGAAGGATCACCGCTCAGAGAAGCGTTCTTATTGTAGTTTGTAATGAGCTTCTTCATATCGTCCTTGGTGTAAATCTTTGTCGAAACGCTGACGACCTCGGGACTTGAAACACCGCCGCAGAGATATGCCACGTCGCCGCCCCATACGTATTTTGAGGCAGTCGTCTTACCGGGACAGGATGCAAAGTAAACGGTATTTGCATACTGGTTGTTGTATTTCAGACAGTAGGGCTGAGGAGTTTCGCTTGCACTTGAGATATTAAGCACGGAAAGAACCGCCTTCTCAACGTTTGTGCCCGAATAAGCAAAGTTGCTCTTATATGACTGGAGTGAATCAAAATTATTGCTGTTTGCTTTTGCAACGGTATATGCCGCAACCGCCTGGGCCTTGAGTGCCTCCATGGGAGAGGAAGGACCGATTTCCTGAGCTATCGTTTTGCAGAGAAATTCGACAAGCGTAATCTGTGAGCCACCTCTGTTGACGGTTTTGGTTGCGGTAGTATCTTTTACGAGAGTAGTGCCGGGATAGTACGCGGAAAGAATCTGTGAGAAGCTCTTTCCCTGGTTTGCCATTGCGATTGCACCGAGCTGGCTCATACCTACGCCGTGGCCGTAACCGTAAACCGTGAATACGAATACTCCGCCGCCTGCGGGAATGCTGATATTCTCATAGGGATTGGTAACATAGGTGAGAGGATTGTCTCTGTTGTAGGTGCCGGATGAATCTTTCTTGTGAAATTCAAGGTGAAGATGTGCGGTGGTGACATTGCCGGTGTGACCGATACGGCCTATCATCTGACCCTTTTTAACGGATGCACCCTGGCTGACCGAAATGCTCTGGGCATGGCAGTATTTGGAGCGTATGCCGTTGCCGTGGTCGATTACACAGTAATTTCCGAAGCCGTTGTTATCGGCATTGTCATTCTTTGCTTCGATTACGGTGCCTGCACCGCATGCATAGAAGGGCTCACCTTCGGTAGTGCCCTCTTTGAGTAAAATGTCGATGCCGCCATGAGCTCCGCCGCTGCTGTAATTGGGATAACCTGCGGTTATCTCGCTTACGTGAATCAGGGGCCAGCCGTAGCTTGCAATCTGAACGGTGGATTCACCTCCGCCGATGGGATTATCCGGGGGAGTAATCGTACCTCCGCCCATAAGTGACATAAAGAAATTCAGAATGACCATCAGAAGGGACATGAGCATTGATAATATCTGTTCCATAGTTGCCTCCTTTTCAGTTGAAATTATGGAAAATATACGATTTTAATCTATTCAAAAAGCACGCTCGGGTGCTGTTGAAAGCATGGTAAATCAGTTCATGCAGAAGCACAGAGAAAGTGCGATTGCATACTGAGCGATATAGTAGGTAACGTGATTTATAACGATATCAACGGGTCTGTTCTTTCCCTGACCGAAGTAAGTTCCGCTGAGGATAAAATCCGAAATCATAAAGAAAATACTGCCGCCGAAGATAATATCAAGACCGACGTTGCGGAAGCCGTGGAGCTTCGCCATTGAAAATGAGAATGCTCCGAGCGAAATGAGAAATGCGGAATAAACCGAAACAATGAGTCTGTACTGACCGTAATCCAACTTCATGAGCTTTTCGGAGAAGTACATACCGATTGCGATTACTATACTGATTACCGTGGGGACAATAATGGCTTTTACATTGCCTTTGACGTAAAATTCGCTGATAAGTCCGATATCATAGAAAATATGACCGAAAAGGAATGAAATGAAGCCCGCGTTGGTATAGGTCGCTTCGGATTTTCTGTGGGCATATTTGAGGTCAAGAGCGATATCTCCGTATGCTCCGCAGACAAGTCCCATAACGATAAAGAAGGTGAATCTGAGACGGGGAACATCGCAGGTACCGAACGCGATACTGCTCAAAGCAGTTGCAATAAAGCAGAAGGAAGCGAGGGCTTTGATCATTGCCACAAAGGGCGTGGCTCCCTTTACTCTTTTGACGCAGAAAAATATGAGGAGTATTGCACCGGCACAGGAAAAAAGAATGGGGATTATCATGTTATCACCTCAGATTTGGAATGAGAAACTATTTTACTTCTGAAAAATGTCTTACCTTACCCTCTGTAACACCGCCTAAGAAAACTGACGCGGTGCTTTCAAAGAAGTCGGGATTATCACTGACATAGTATTCTCTCCTGCCGCCTTCTCCGTTATTCAGAAGACCGGATTCGCGAAGACCGGATTCAAGGGCTTCGGCGGCAGCATCGGATGAACTGATGAGGGTGACACCGGGGAGTATTTCCGAGATTACGTCATAGAGCAGAGGATAGTGGGTGCATCCGAGCACAAGAGTGTCGATATTCTGCTCCTTAAGGGGCTCAAGATATTCGCGCAGTACCGTTTCAATAACTCCGTCGTTCTTTCTGTATCTGTTGTTTTCAACCAGAGGAACAAGCAGAGGACACGCCTTGCTGATTACCGTCAGAGACGGGTTTATCCTGCCGATGGCTTTTTCATAGGCACCGCTGCTGACCGTGGCGTTGGTGGCAATAACACCTATTCTGCCGTTCTTTGTGATTTTTGTGGATTTTTCAGCCGCCGGCTCAACCACTCCGAAAAACGGAAGGGTAAACATTTTGCTGACTGTGTCACGGGCAATGGAATCCGCGGTATTGCAGGCGATAACAACAGCTTTGATATTAAATTTTGAAAGGAATTTCACGTCGTCAATGACGTATTCCGTAATCTGCTCTTTTGACCTGGAGCCGTAGGGTACGTGAGCCGTGTCTCCGAAATATACTATGTTTTCGTCGGGCATGGCTTCAATGATGCTCTTGACGACGGTAAGACCGCCTACGCCTGAGTCAAATACGCCGATAAAGTCGCTGTTGCTCATATTATCCTCACAGAGAGTTTACGATTATTTTGAAATGCTCTCCTCTTTCCTCAAAGCAGCTGTACTGGTCAAAGGAACTGGTGGTGGGGGAGAGAAGCACCGTATCACCGCCAACGGCAAGCTTATTTGCTTCGGCAATTGCCTCTTCAAGGTTTCCGACGACGATTCCTTCGTCGCCGACAAGCTCCTTGACGAGACGGGGACCGCAGAAGCCGAAGCCGATGACCTTCTTTACGGGTGCAAGGTGTTTTTTGAGTTCGTCCATGGGAAGTCCTTTTTCAAAGCCGCCTACAAGCAGTATCACGCCCTTGTCAAATGATTTGACCGCCGTAATGGTGGCATCCGTGTTTGTTCCCTTGGAGTCGTTATAATACTTGATGCCGTTTATTTCACGGACGAATTCTATCCTGTGTTCAACACCGCCGAAGGACGAAACCGCATCAATGATTGTTTCGTTGTCAATTCCGACTGCCTTCGCGGCGGAAACGGCGATGATTACGTTCTGGAGGTTGTGCTTGCCTACAAGGCGGATTGTGCTTAAAGGAAGCACCTTTTCTCCTCTGATGAACATATATCCGTCTTTTATGTACGAATCCTTGTCCGTACGGTCAAGACTGAATGAATTGATGCCGCATTTTACGGGATAGCGGGTTGTGTATTCTGCGAGCACCTCATCGTCTGCGTTGAGAATGAAGATATCGCTTTCCCGCATATTGCGGTAAACCTCGGTTTTGGATTTGTAGTAATTATCAAGTCCGCCCATGAAGTCAACGTGATCGGGAGTGAGATTGATAATCGTTGCGACCTCGGGTCTGAATTTATCAATATTGACAAGCTGGAAGTTTGAAATTTCCAGAGCAATGTAATGGCCGCTCTCGTTCATGAGGTTATTTTCCATAACGATTTCGCAAAGGGGGATACCGATGTTGCCGCACAGATGTGCTTTGCCGGGAAATGCCTTGTTGAGTATTTCGTAAATGAGCGACGTAGTCGTCGTCTTGCCGTTGGTGCCAGTGATGGCAATATAATGCTGGGGCTTTGATACGATATAGGCAAGCTCAATTTCCGTAATTACGGATATATTCCTTGAAGCGAGCTCCGCCATTTCTGGTGTTCTGTAAGGAACGCCGGGATTCTTTACGACCAGATCCCAGTCTCTCTGAAATACGGACATACTCTGATCCGTGATTTCAACGCCCATTGAAACGAGTTGATCCGCTTCCTTGATATCTTCTTTCTTTTTGCTTTCGGAAAGGGTGATGACCGCACCCAGGGCTTTAAGCACCCTAATTGCCGCCATACCGCTTCTTGCGAGACCGACAACAAGTACCTTTTTGCCTTTAAAATCCATCTGAATCTGCTCCTCAGTCAAATAATGATGCTATGATGTTTGCCAGTTTGTTGATGACCGAGTAAGCCGCATTTGTCTGCGATGCGCTTGTCCAGTCTGTGGCGGGGGATGTGATTACGGCTGCTCTGCCTGAGCCCAGGACTGAGAGAGTCTTGTTGGCTATTGCGAGGTTTCCCTTTGAATTGGGATGAATCGTATCAACGGCAATGTAGTCGCTGTGACCTGCAAATGCCGATTCAACGTCAATAACGGTGAAAGAACCGGGATGATTTGCAAGGTAGGTCTTTATTGTGTTGTTGATAACGTTTACGCCCTTCTGATAAACCCTTCTCAATGAGTTATTGCAGGGATTGTAAAGAGTCTGTATCAGCAGCTTTGCTTTGGGATTTATTGCTTTGATTTTTTCGATGAGCTTTGTGAAATTTGCGGAAAATGATTTCTGTATGGAATTGAACATAAAATCCATATCCATAAGCCCCGTGAATAAAAGCAGGGGAAGATTGCGGGTAAGGAAATCGTTTCCGCCTACGGAAATCTGGATTATCTCCGCTTCCTCTACCGCTGATTTTACCGCGGAGGTATCAAGATAAAGAAGGAGAGCTTTTGACGTGAATCCGTCAACGGCAAGGTTCTTATAATTATAGTTGTTTGTATCCGCAACGATTTTACCGTAACATCCGGCATTTGAATTGACGATTCCCTGACCGTATGCAATGGAGTCGCCGAGCAGGAGATAGTCGGATTTTGAAGCCGCAAAAGAGGTTACGGGAAGACAGCAGACTATCATTACCGCCGTCAGAATTATTGATAAAAAAGATCTGAATTTCTTCATTTTTATGCCACCAGAAAACGAGTGTGTTACGGGAAAAAGTGCTTGTTGAAAAATAGCGGCACTTTCCATATTATTTCGGGTATTATATCACTATTTTCAGTAAATGTAAAGCCCCCCTGTTTTTTCGGATGGTTCCGAAGGAGAATTTTCTGCCTGCGGACAGTAAAAAACACCCTCCGTTGGGGGATAACGGAGGGCGTTTTTTTGCTATGTCTCTTTATGTGATTATTCCTGTGTCGCGTCGTCGGTAAGGGCAACTGCCTTATCAAAGATATCCTCAACTTCCTTTGAGGGTGCCTTTGTGCAGAGCGTAACAATGATTGCCACAACAAGGGATACGATAGCACCGGGTATGATTTCGTAAATGCCGGAAAGTGTTGACAGTACGGCGTTTCCTTCAACGATGCCGAGCTTATCCTGATTGAGGATAAGAAGCCATGCAGCATCTACTGCCGCACCTGAGATGATTCCCGCAAGAGCACCTGCAAAGTTGAATCTCTTCCAGAAGAGTGAGAGCATAAGGACTGCGCCGAATGCCGCACCGAAGAGGCCCCATGCGTTTTCAACAAGACCCATGATTGTGCCTGAGTTGGGGTTGGAGGCGATGATGACCGCGATTACGGAAATAGCGGCAACTACGATACGTCCCGCCCAAAGCATTTCCTTGTCGCATGCCTTGTTCTTGCGGATGATGGGTTTATAAACGTCGCTTGCGAATGCCGATGAGGAAGCAAGAAGCTGTGAGTCCGCGGTTGACATTGAAGCGGCGAGAATAGCGGTAAGAACGATGCCGGAAACGATTGCCGGGAAGAGGAATCTTGACATCTGGATAAATACCGTTGAGCTGTCTTCAAGCTCACCGAGAAGAAGGTGACCTACGCAGCCGGCGGCAACTGAGAAGATAACGATGAGAACGTTCCAGCTGATACCGATTTTTGCGCTCTTTTTAAGTGACTTGTCGGATTCAAGGGACATGAATCTTACGATGATGTGAGGCATACCGAAGTATCCGATACCCCAGCCGAGACCCGAAAGGATATCTTTCCAGTCGGAGAAGAGATTCCAGTAGCCATCGGGAAGAGTGTAGCTTGATGCGTCTGCCGCATTGCCGCCGTTGATTACGGAAACGGCAACGATGGGAGCTGCAAGGAGGGCTGCCAGCATAAGCATACCCTGGAAAAAGTCGGTCCAGCAAACTGCGTTGAAGCCGCCGAGGAACGTGTAAATAAGGATGATTGCTGCCGCAAGATACATTGCAACAGTGGGATCAAGACCGATAACGGTGTTGAAAAGAGTACCGCAGGCCTTCATGCTTGAAGCGGCGTAAACCGTATATGCAACAAGGAAAATAACTGCGCAGATAACTCTGATTGCACTGCTCTTGGAAAGAAATCTGTTGGTAAGATACTGGGGAATCGTGATTGAGTCGTTTGCGGCAATCGTGAACTTACGGAGTCTGGGAGCCATAAAAATCCAGCTCAGCGCATAACCGATGGCAAGACCGATGGCAATCCAGGATTTGCTGATACCCGCAACGTAGATGGAAGCGGGAAGACCCATAAGTACCCATGCACTCATATCGGAAGCACCGGCGGAAAGAGCGGAAACCCAGGGACCCATTTTACGGCCGCCGAGGAAGTAGTCCTTTTCGCCGTTTTCCTTTGACTTGACGAAGAAGAAAATACCGATACCCAGCATGAAAGCGAGGTACACAATGAAAATCACAAATTCGGTAACATTAATCTGTCCTGTAAACATAACAATACCTCTCAAATAAAGTAAAATCATCGTTATTTACAAAATTACCGTGTTATATTACCACACATCAAACAAGAATGCAATATAGAACTGTGTATAGAATGATGTTCGGAAAATTAACGTGGATATGTTGAAAAATAAGAGAAATTCGGCAGAACATAATTCAAGAACGAATTACCTACAAAACACAATCACAATTTTTCAAAGAAACCGGACCTGCCGCAGCAGATCCGGTCGGTAAGTTATATCCTGGACTCGTACTTTTCAATGAGCTCTCTTGCAATCGCAACCGTGTCGCCGTCCGTGGGCTGTGCGGGGTCTGCGGTGGCAAGCCATTTCTTTTCAAACTCCGCAAATCTTTTGCAGAAATCATTTCCTCTGTATTCGTTTCTCTCGTTGTAACGGTGCTTTGTGGCGGTGGAGAATTTACGCTTGTGGGGGAATTCTATGGCAAGCTGTTCATAAAAGCTCTGCCAGCGTTTTGCGTAGTAGGTACCGATGAGACCGCCCCATTCCTTCCATGCGTAGTCATAATTGACGGAATCCGCAACGGGTCCCCATACTGTGACCTGGGTAAGAAGATTGAGCTCAAAATTTTCTCTTTCCTTCTTTGCCAGTTCCTCATCTTCCGGCTTGACTGCGAGCTCGTCCGCATCCGTCAGATGCTTTGCAAGGGTGAATTCCGGTCTTGTCTGGAGAAGCTCGTCAAGCTCGTCGCAGATACGAAGGAAGGCATTGGAGGAGCGCTCAAACGACTTTACGTCCTTTTCGCGGAATCCTTTGATTGTGCTGTCAAACAAGACGGAGCAGTAATTTGAAAGTACCTGCCTCGTTATATCGCATACGTCGTAAACGTAGCCGTCGGTGTCGGCGTTTTCCGCCTTGAGAAGTGTTTTTACCGCCTCAAGCAGGTCTTTATTTTCGTAGCGGAGCTCTCGGTGGTCGTTGGGAGCCGTGTGCCGAAGCTCCGTGTCGGGTCTCGCACAGATTACGGAGCCGGTTTCCCTGCCGGTGCAGTTGTCGTTATAGCAGGATTTATGAAGCAGATAAGCCGCTTCCTTAAGGCATTTTTCGTCGCTTCCCCAGCGGCGTTCCGCATAATCGTCAAGCCATGAATCAAGGTCAACGGGCTTGTCTTCGGTAAGCATCTGAAAAGCCAGATCGTAGTAAAGAGGATTCTGATAAATGCCCTCGGGGAAAAGTCCCGTACCTACGCAGTTTGCGGCTTTGTTCTGAGAATATTCGTTGGACGCGACCTTGCCGATACTGCCGTGGAGAGTTGTCCTGTCACCGAAGGAATGGATGCTTCCCATGATGTAGTCGTGTCCCCAGAATTCCTCGGTCTTATCGTGCTTTGAGCCGTCAATATCAAGGATGAGCAGTCTGCCGACAGGTATTGATTTCACAAGCTTTTCACGCAGTGACCAGCTCTGCATTACCCATACGGATTCGGGATCGAAATCCTTGTACATGGTGTCTATTGCCCTGCCGACCTTCCAGAGGTAATCCTTCTGCTTTACGGGGGGCTCGTTTTCGTGGAACGGGTCACAGATATAGTAGTGGTATGAGCCGAAAAGCTGACGCTGTTTCTCAAGGAATGCGGTGCCGAATTTCTTGAATGCCACGTCGGTGGGATCAATGATGCAGGTCACTCTGAAATTGCACCAGCCCTTGACCAGAGCCATTCTGAATCTGGGAAATTCGGGACATCTTCGGAGAGTCCGGGGAATCGTACCTGAGAAGCCCTGCTGAATGGGAGTCATACCCAGTTCAACCTCGCGGTCAATGATTTTTTTGCCGAGCTCAAGTCTTTCTTCAATATATTTCACATCGGTCAGACTGAAATAGCTGTCAATGTTTCCCATAAGCTGCCATGCCCAGAAACCGGGACCGCTCAGATAGGAAAGGGCGCCCTTTTCGCTGTATTTGAAATCGCGCAGGGTGTAGTACCAGACGGCTTCGCTGCCGACAATGGAAAGGGGCATATTGATGCCGTTCATTGCCATGAAATCAATTTCTTTTTCCCATCTGTCCCATTTCCAGAACGCAGTTGAATAACCGAAGGTGCAGTAATTGAGATATGCTCTCCTCTTCTGAGGAATTATCTTTGAAAGCTTTCCTTCAAACAGAGGAGCCTGCGAAATGTTGATTTGAGTGTTTCCGCAATGGGAAAAGTTAACTCTGCAGTATTTTTTGAGATAGGCGTAGTAGCCCATTGCCTGACTGATTTTGCAGTCTCCGGCAATTACGATTTTACCGTCTTCGCAGTAAACCTCGTAGGTGTTTTTGCCGTCCGCACACGGAATGTCCCTGAGATCAAAAATGTCTGCAATATCGGGTGTGTTTCTGAGAATAAGGTTTTTCAATTCAATTTCTCCTTTATGAGATATCAAGTTATTATACAACAGCCGTGCCGAATGCACAACAGTTTTTTATCGAGTGCAAAAAATTTATGAAATTTAATTATTCCTCTTTACACATACGCAAAAATAATATAAAATAGGTAAAATTCCATTTTGGGAGGTATACCCTTTGAACAGTCCCGTATATAAGCGTATTCTTTTGAAAATCAGCGGTGAAGTCCTTGCAGGCGATGCAGGTCACGGCTTTGATTTTGACGTTATCAATTCTATCTGTGAAGCGGTAAAACAGCTTAACGATATGAATGTAGAGGTAGGCCTCGTCGTAGGCGGAGGCAATTTCTGGAGAGGACGCAGCGGCGGCAGCATGGATCGTACCAGAGCAGACCATATCGGTATGCTTGCAACGGTAATGAATTCTCTTGCCCTTGCCGATTCCCTTGAACAGATCAATGTTCCCGTCAGAGTTGAAACCGCTATTGAAATGCCTCAGTTTGCGGAGCTTTACATCAGAAACAAGGCGGTCCGGCATCTTGAGAAGGGCAGAGTCTGCATTTTCGGTGCGGGAACGGGTAATCCCTTCTTCTCAACCGATACGTGCGCGGCACTCAGAGCTGCGGAAATCAAAGCGGACGTTCTGCTGAAGGCAACGAACGTTGACGGTGTTTACGATAAGGACCCCAATAAATTTGCCGATGCTGTCAAATATGACAAGATTTCCCATTCGGAGGTTCTTGAAAAGGACCTTAAGGTGATGGATGCGGCGGCAGCTTCTCTCTGCCGTGAAAATAATATTGATATCCTCGTTTTCAACCTCAGCGATCCTCAGAATATCGTAAAAGCCGTATGCGGTGAAAACGTAGGCACACTGGTAAGCAACAACTGATTTATTCACAATACAAATAACGGAGGTTTGACTATGGAAACTTTATTTGCTCAGACAAAAGAAAAAATGGAAAAGACTCTCAAGGCACTTAACAATGAATACATTCAGCTTAAGGCAGGCAGAGCCAACGCAAACGTTCTCGATAAAATCAGAGTAGATTATTACGGCACGCCCACTCCCATCAATCAGCTGGCAGCCGTTTCTGTCGCAGAGGCAAGAATACTCGTTATCCAGCCCTGGGATAAATCCACCATGCAGCCCATTGAAAAGGCAATCCAGGCCTCCGATATCGGCATCAATCCCCAGAATGATGGTACCGTTATCCGCCTTATGTTCCCCACTCTTACCGAGGAAAGACGTAAAGAGCTTGCCAAGGACGTAAGAAAGATGGCAGAGGAATCCAGAGTAGCAATCCGCAATACCAGAAGAGATGCTCTCGATAAGGCAAAGAAAATGGAAAAGGCATCCGAAATCACAGAGGACGACCTTAAGGACTGCGAAAAGAAAATCCAGGATTTCACCGACAAATACATCAAAGAAATCGACAAGGTTTCGGAAGATAAAGAAAAGGAAATTATGTCAGTATAACGGTGTAGATTATGACCGAAGAACAGTTAAAAAGTATTCAGCTGCCTAAGCATATAGGTATCATAATGGACGGCAACGGCCGCTGGGCGAAGCAGCGCGGTCTTGAAAGGACCGAGGGTCACAAAGCCGGGGCAAAGACCTTCAGACGCATCTGCGATTACGGTGCGGATTTAGGTATTGATGTTATGACCTTCTATGCTTTCTCAACCGAAAACTGGCACAGACCTCCCAAGGAGGTTGCCGCAATAATGAAGCTTTTCAAGGAATACCTTGAAGAGGCGACTTCAAGAGAAAACGAGAATGAGATGAGAGGCGTCCGGCTTCGGCTCATCGGCGAAAAGAAGGGGCTTCCCGACGATATCGTAAAGTTACTCAATGCTCTTGAAAAAAATTCCGCAGATAAAGATGTGATGACGGTAAATCTCGCAATCAACTACGGAGGCAGGGACGAAATACTTCATGCCTTCAAGACACTCGGCTCAAAGGTTAAATCGGGAGAAATCAATCCCGACAAGCTGACAGAAGACGATATTTCCGCCAATCTTTTTACCGCAAGTCAGCCGGACCCGGATCTTATTATCAGGCCAAGCGGAGAATACAGATTATCCAATTTTATGACGTGGCAGTCGGCATATTCGGAATTCTGGTTTTCGGATATCCTCTGGCCGGATTTTACCGAGGATGATCTTGATACGGCAATATTAGACTACTGCAGACGAAACAGACGCTTCGGAGGCGTTTGAGCCGAAAGGATGTGCTTTCAGTTGAAATTATTAAAACGAATAGTGGTAGGTGTTTCGCTTGCCCTGGTTGCAATCGGATTCCTTGTACTTCTGGGATACGGTTTCACCTGGGTCGCAGCAATTCCCATCTGCATACTCTGTACGGTTTCAATATATGAAATCCAGAATGTATCGGGATGCAAAAATAAGGTGCTTACCGCCTGCAATATGATTTATGCGGGTTTGTTCCCGTTTTATATCGCATTCAGCGAGCAGATTGAGGAAGCGACCTTTGCCGGCTTCGGTAAGGTGCTTACCGGTGCTTACATTCTGGCAATGCTCATACTGATGCTTAAAATGTATGACGTCACGAAGTTTGAAAACGCGGCAATGGGCATATTCGCATCAATTGCTCTTCCCTATGCTCTTTCCACTCTGATGCTTTTATTCCACTTCCTTGACGGTTACCCCGAATATTTCTCAAAGTCAATGATTGTCTTCATTGCTCTGGTTGCAATGTTCTGCGCATGGCTTTGCGATACCTTTGCATTCTTTATCGGAAGATCTTTCGGAAAGCATAAAATGGCTCCCAAGATCAGTCCCAAAAAGAGTATTGAAGGTGCAATAGCGGGTATCGTCGGTACTACATTATCTTCACTTATTGCGTGGATAGTCTGCAATCAGTTCTATTTCCACTTTGACACAATCAAATGGTGGATGGTGCTTATCTTCACACCTTTCTGCTGTGTAATAAGTATGTGCGGGGACCTTTCCGCATCGGTTATCAAGAGAAACTTCGGAGTCAAGGACTTCGGAACTCTTTTCCCCGAGCACGGCGGTATGATGGACAGAATCGATTCCTTCATTTTTACCACGTCATTCACTTATCTTGTCGTAAAGACGGTTGTGTCTTTTGCAATCTGATACCAACGGGGGCGGCAATGCCGTCCCTTTGTGTCTGTATATCGGAGGTTTTCACATGATTCAAAGTCTTACGGTTCTGGGTTCAACCGGCTCAATAGGTGTTCAGGCCCTTGACGTAGCCCGCCTCATAGGTCTTAAAATAGTTGCCCTTACCGCAAATGTGAGGACGGATATTCTTGAAGCTCAGATAAGGGAATTTCATCCTGAATACGTTGCCGTTGTTGACGAAAAGGCAGCGGCAGAGCTGAAAATTAAAGTTGCGGATACGGATACTGCGGTGTTTTCGGGCAGCGACGGTGTTAATGAGTGTGCCTCAATGAAGGCAGACACGGTGCTTAACAGTATAGTGGGCATAGCGGGACTCTGTCCCACGGTCTGTGCGATAAAATCGGGCAACAGACTTGCCCTTGCCAATAAAGAAACCCTTGTCGCGGGCGGAAGCTACGTAACAGAGCTTGCAAAGGAATACGGCGTGGATATTCTTCCCGTTGACAGTGAGCATTCCGCAATCTTCCAGTCTCTTCAGGGATGTGCAGACAAAAAACAGATTAAGAAGCTTCTGCTTACCGCTTCGGGAGGACCTTTCTTCGGAAAGACCGCTTCGGAGCTTGAAAATGTTACCCTTGAGCAAGCCCTCAATCATCCCAACTGGAGTATGGGTGCAAAAATAACCGTTGACTCCGCTACGATGATGAATAAGGGGCTGGAGCTTATCGAGGCAGTGCGTCTGTTTGACGTTGCCCCGAAGGACGTTGATATTCTTGTACACAGACAGAGTGTGCTTCACTCTGCGGTTATGTTTGACGATAATTCGGTAATTGCACAGCTGGGAGTGCCGGATATGAGGATACCCATTCAGTATGCTCTCACCTATCCCGACAGATTTGTCAGCCCCGTGCGTGAGCTTGACCTTGCGGAATACGCCTCCCTCACCTTTGCAAAGCCCGATTACGATACGTTCAGGTGTATCGGCTGCTGCCGTACCGCCCTGGAGAAAGGCGGAATCTACACAGCGGTAGTCAATGCCGCCAATGAGAAAGCGAATGAGCTCTTCAGAAAGGGCTTAATCAGATTCGGCGACATTACCCGTTCCGTTGAGAAATCTCTTGAATTCAGCGGTGACGGTATTGAGATGACACTTGAAAATATACTCGAAACGGATAAAATCATCAGAAAGGAAACGGAGGAGATGTGGCAATGATTTCAATGGCAATCAGCGCACCCGCCATATGGGGCAAGGCCTGGCCGATATTGCTTGCAATCCTGTTTTTCGGCCTGCTGATTTTTCTTCATGAGCTGGGTCATTTTACCTTTGCAAAGCTTTTCGGCGTAAAAGTAAACGAGTTTTCAATGGGAATGGGTCCCGTACTTCTCAAGAAAAAGAAAAAGGAAACACAGTATTCAATCCGTCTTTTCCCCATAGGCGGCTTCGTCAGTATGGAGGGAGAAAGCGAAAACAGCGAGGACGAAAGGGCCTTCTGCAATCAGAAGGCATGGAAGCGTTTCATCATAATCGCCGCAGGCGGTGTGGTGAACCTGATTATGGGTATAATCATACTCACCATAATGCTTTCCCTCAAAACCAATGCGGACGGTAGTGAAAAGCTTATCGGCACAAGGGAAATTCATTCCTTTTATACCGAGGATGCCGCAAGCGGAAGGCACCTTAAAGCAGGTGACGAGCTGCTGAAAATCGACGGCAAAAACGTCTTTTCCGGCGATGATATCAATTTCCTTATGCAGAGAAATCAGACGGGCTGTTTTGATTTTGTAGTACTCAGAGACGGCAAAAAGGTTGAGGTGAACGACGTTCAGTTCAAAACCTCAAAATATGAGTTCCAGGGCAAAGAGAGAAATACCATCGTAATGGAATTCTACATCGTGGGTGTTCCCGTTACATTCAGGAATGTAGTAACCAATATCATTCCCGAGACGCTTACTTACTCACGGCTTGTATACCTGTCCCTTTTTGACCTTATCACCGGCACTTACGGTATGAGTGACCTTTCCGGTCCCATAGGTACCGTTTCGTATATTGCCGACGCGGCGGCAGAATCAAAGAAGAATATGGACTGGACTTATCTGTGTATGCTGACGGGTATGATTGCCATCAATATCGGACTTTTCAATCTCCTGCCCCTGCCTGCCCTTGACGGTGGTCATCTCTTCTTCATTCTCATTGAAATTATCTTCAGAAAGCCCGTTCCGAAAAAACTTGAGGCGCTTGTCCACGCAATCGGTATGGTATTGCTGCTTGCACTCATGGCGGTTATTTCATTCAGCGATATTCTTAAACTTGTCAAAGGTTAGAAGCTATGAACAGACGTAATTCAAAAAAGGTAAGAGTCGGAAACATATATATCGGCGGAGACAGCCCCGTTACGATTCAGTCAATGCTTAACGTTCCCGCTTCCGATATTGAGAAAAGCGTAAGGCAGGCACTCGAACTTGAAAAGGCGGGGTGTGAAATCATCCGCGCCGCCGTTCCCGATATGAATGCGGTCAAGCTTATTTCCGCTCTTAAGAAAAACGTAAATATTCCCGTTGTGGCGGATATTCATTTTGATTACCGCCTTGCCCTCGGCAGTATTGAAGCGGGAGTAGATAAAATCAGAATAAATCCCGGCAATATCGGTTCGGATGACAGAGTCAGAGCCGTGGCGGATGCCTGCAAAGAAAAAAATATTCCCATCAGAATCGGTGTCAATTCCGGCTCGTGTGAGAAGGAAATCCTTGCAAAATACGGCAGCCCATGTGCGGAGGCACTGGTTGATTCCGCCATGTATCACGTATCCCTTCTTGAAAAGTTTGATTTCAGGGATATAGTTATTTCCATTAAATCCTCCGATGTTGAGACTATGATAAAAGCGTACCGTCTTGCCGCGGAGAGATGTGACTATCCTCTTCATCTCGGAGTTACGGAGGCGGGAACTTATAACAGCTCTCTCATCAAGTCCTCCATCGGTATCGGCTCGCTCCTTGTCGACGGTATCGGCGATACGATCCGCGTATCAATGACCGATGAACCCGTAAAGGAAATCGAAGCCGCCAAAAATATTCTGAAGGTCCTCGGCCTCGGTAAGCCCGGACCCGATATAGTTGCCTGCCCTACTTGCGGAAGGACGAAAATTGACCTTATCGGTCTTGCAAAGCAGGTTGAGAGCCGCCTGGCGGACTGTGATAAAAACATCAAGGTTGCCGTGATGGGCTGTGCGGTAAACGGCCCCGGCGAAGCGAGAGAAGCAGATATAGGTATCGCAGGAGGAGACGGATGTGCCCTTATTTTCAGAAAGGGCGATATTCTTTGCAAGGTACCCGAAAGCGAAGCAGTTGACAGATTGATTGAAGAAATAGGAAATCTTGATTGATATGAATAAGGACATTCTCTACTTTATAGGTGAATATCTGTCCCCGAATATGAGAAAGTATTTTGAGGGCGGTACGGTTTCGGATATCGGTTTTGACGAGGAAAAGTCTGCCCTCAGCATGACGGTTGACTTTGAAAAAGTCGTTGATGACCGTGCGGTAACCGAAACACAGAATATTCTCACCGACGTGTTAAAAATAAAAAAGGCCGTCATTTCCTGCCGTTATCCCGAAAGTGAATTCGGCAGGGAATGCGTTCCCGCATTGCTCAGGGATATGAAGACGGCTTTCCCTGCGGCAGGTGCTTTTACCGGAAGCGCCACCTTTGAGGTTACCGACGATTCCGTTGATATCCGTGTAAACAAGGGCGCAAAAATGATGTGCGGCATGGGATGCGATGCTTTTGTCCGTGACTGGATAAGCGAGCATTTCAGCGGCAAAGCCGTTTCTGTCAGTATTGAAGGAGATATTGAAATCAGTCCGGATTCTCCCGAATACCTTGAAATGCAGGCAAAAAATTCCGTTGAAATTCCTTTTTTGAAGGAACTCAACAAGCCCAAGCCCCCGGTAAAAACGCTTGAGCCATACGAAAACGCACCTATTTCTCTTGATAATGCCAAGGTCATTTACGGTGCGGGTATCAGATCAAAGCCGGTACCTCTTTCGGATATAACGGAGGACCACGGCTACGTAAGCGTATGGGGCAAGGTCTTCGGATTTGAATCAAGGGAAACAAAAGACGGATTAAGAAAAATAATCAACTTCAATATTTACGATAAGACCGTTGCCTATCCCGTTAAGATTTTTGATAAATCCGAAAACGTGGAGGAGCTGCTTGCCAATCTCAAGGACGGCAAGGTGGGGCTTTTCAGAGGTAAGGTGAAGTATGACGATTACGCCAAGGACTACGTTTTCAATGCCAATGCAGTTACTCTCGTTGATGAACTGGAGGGCAAAAAGGACGAAGCGGAGAAAAAGAGAGTCGAGCTTCATCTGCATACCAATATTTCACAGATGGACGGCTTATCTGACCCTGCGAAGCTGGTAAAAAAGGCCGCAAAATGGGGACATAAAGCGATTGCGATTACCGACCACGGCGTGGTCCAGGCATTCCCCGAAGCGGTTGCGGCAGGCAAAGACGCAGGCATCAAGGTAATCCTCGGCATGGAGGGCTACTACGTTGACGATACCGTCACTCCCGTTGTGGGAGACCGCCCCATGTCCTTTGACGGCACGTTTATAGTATTTGACGTTGAATCCACGGGACTTCGTACCGGTTACGACCGTCTTATAGAAATCGGAGCCGTAAGATATAAGGACGGTGCAATGGCGGATTATTTCAGGACGTTTGTTGATCCCGAAAGACCTATTCCGCGAAAGATTACGGAGCTTACGGGTATTGACGACTCAATGGTCAGAGGTGCTCCCAAGGAGGAGGAGGCAATACGCAGATTTTTTGAATTCTGCGGTGAGGACGTTATACTCGTTGCCCATAATGCCACCTTTGATACAGACTTCCTCAAAGCCACCTGCGATCGACACGGCATCCCGTATAATTATACTCATATTGACACCCTTATTCTTTCTCAGGAGCTGGTTGAGGGTGTAAAGAATTTCAAACTTGATACGGTCGCGAAAGCTCTTAAGCTTCCCGATTTTGACCATCACAGAGCAGATGAGGATGCCAGCATCCTTGCCAAGATTTTTGAAAAGCTCATTGCACTTATGAGGGCAAAGGGAATTGAAAGCGTTGAGGAAATCAACTCCGTTATCAAGCCCGATCCCAGAAGGCAGAAGAGCCACCACATTATTTTCCTTGCGAAAAACCACGTGGGTCTTAAAAATCTTTATCAGCTTATCACAAAATCAAACCTCAATTATTTTTACCGTAATCCCAGAGTGCCTCTCAGTGAGCTTCTCAGACACAGAGAGGGTATTCTCGTGGGCTCTGCCTGCGAGGCGGGCCAGCTTTATCAGGCGGTGTATGCGGGTAAATCCCGTGAAACGCAGCTTAAGTATGCTTCAATTTACGACTATCTTGAAATTCAGCCCAACGGCAACAATATGTTTATGGTCCGTGACGGGCTTGTAGAAAGCGAAGAAGAGCTGAACAATATAAACCGTCAGATCATAAGTCTTGCGGATGAATTGAATATCCCCGTCGTTGCAACGGGTGACGTTCATTTCCTTGAGGAAGAGGACGCCATATTCAGAGAAATCATCATGACAGTTCAGGGCTTCTCCGATGCGGATAAGCAGGCACCTCTTTACCTTAAAACCACCGACGAAATGCTGAAGGAGTTTGATTATCTCGGAGCTGAAAAGGCAAAGGAAATCGTAGTTGACAATCCCAATCTCATTGCGGATATGTGCGAAAGCATGAAGCCCTTCCCCGACGGTACGTTTCCTCCCCATATCGACGGCTCGGAGGAGGATTTAACGAGAATCTGCAACGAGAGAATGGAAGCTCTTTACGGCTCACCCCTCCCTCAGTACATAAGAGAACGACTTGACAAGGAGCTGACCTCAATCATCAAAAACGGCTTTGCCGTGCTTTATATGATTGCGCAGAAGCTTGTTAAAAACTCAATGGACCACGGCTACTACGTCGGTTCGAGAGGTTCGGTCGGCTCATCCTTCGTTGCTTTTGCATCGGGTATTTCCGAAGTCAATCCGCTTGCACCCCATTATCTGTGCAGCGAATGCAAGCACGTGGAATTTTTCCTGAACGGTGAGTACGGTTCCGGCTTTGATATGCCTCCCAAAAACTGTCCCGTCTGCAATAAGCCCATGATACGTGACGGCCACGATATACCCTTTGAGACCTTCCTGGGATTTTACGGTGATAAATCTCCCGATATTGACCTTAACTTTGCAAGTGAATACCAGTTTTATGCCCACAGATATACCGAGGAGCTTTTCGGTGAAAAGCACGTATTCAAGGCGGGCACGATCGGTACGGTTGCGGAAAAAACCGCTTTCGGTTATGTTAAGAAATGGATGGAGGAAAAGGGAAAAACAGGCATTTCCAATGCGGAAATGGCCCGCCTTGCAATGGGTTGTACCGGAGTAAAGAGAACTACGGGACAGCACCCCGGCGGAATGGTCGTTATTCCCAATGACAACGTTGCTGAGGATTTCACTCCTATCCAGCACCCCGCAGACGATGCGGAATCCATCCACAGAACGACCCACTTTGACTTCCACTCGCTTCATGACACGATTCTGAAGCTTGATAATCTCGGTCACGAAGTTCCCACCCTCTACAAGCACCTTGAGGACCTTACCCACACCTCCGTAATGGATGCGGACGTTTGCGATCCCAAGCTTTATGAGATGCTTACCTCACCCGCACCTCTCGGTGTAACTGCAGAGGATATTGAATGTCCCACGGGTACTCTTTCACTGCCGGAGCTCGGTACCGGGTTCGTTCTTGCAATGCTGACGGAAGCAAAGCCAAAGAACTTCTCGGATATGCTTCAGGTTTCAGGTCTTTCTCACGGTACAGACGTATGGGTAGGCAATGCCCAGGACCTTATCAAAAACGGAACCTGCACCATTTCAAACGTTATCGGTACCCGTGACAGTATCATGGTTTACCTTATTCATAAGGGCCTTGATAACGGCATGGCGTTCAAAATCATGGAAATCGTCAGAAAGGGCAAAGCCCCCAAGCTTCTCACGGATGAGCATAAGCAGGCGATGATTGACCACGACGTTCCTCAGTGGTATATTGATTCCTGCCTCAAAATCAAGTATATGTTCCCCAAGGCACACGCGGCAGCATACGTTATCGCGGCTATCCGCCTTGCCTGGTACAAGCTTTATTATCCCGTTGAATACTATGCGACCTATATGACCGTGCGCGGCGGCGACCTTGAAACGGAAACCGTACTTGCGGGAAGAACGAGGGTCAAGCAGAGAATGGCTGAACTCGGTCAGAGAATCAAGACGAAGGAAGCCAGCAACAAGGAAGAGGATGTTTACACCTCTCTTCAGGTAGTCAACGAAATGATGGCAAGAGGAATCGGGGTGCTGCCGATTGATATCTATAAATCAAGAGGAACGGAATATATCGTTGAAGACGGTAAAATCCGTCTGCCCTTCGCATCAATCGCCGGCTGCGGAGAATCAGCCGCGTTGAGTCTTGAGCAGGCCAAATTCAAAAAGGTGAAGGTCAGAAAGGAAGACGGTACCGTAGAGGAAACCGTTACCGATGAAATCGAGCCCTTTATTTCAATAGAGGATATTCAGGACAGAGCCCATGCTCCCCAGACGATAATGGATATCCTTGACGAAAGCGGCGCATTTGAAGGCATCCCCCGCAGCACTCAGCTTTCGTTCTTTTAACCGATAACTGTTGATGCGGACGGTTCCGCTTAATTGACGTTCCCTATTGTAAACATCAGCCCCCACTGCAGAAGTGATTCCGCGATGGGGGTGATTTCATTGAAAAACACTTATTTACTTTTCAAAACGTCCGCCGGTGCATTTTTTATGAAAAATCTGCGATAAGAAGCTTTGCGTAAATATTGACCTATATAAGCAGTTATTGTATAATCAACTTGATTGAACGGCTTTATGCCGAAAATATAAGGGGAGAGATTATATGGCAAAAATCAATGCCGAAAAAATCAAAGACGGTATAAGTTACTTCAAAGCCCATTGGAAAAATCCGCCCGAAGGCAAATACGTTTCGTTCCGTGAATACATCGACATAACCATCGGCATCGGTGCAAATTATTCATCCGCAATGATTATTTCAAAATTCATTGCGTTTGCCGCAAGCTGCTATCTGATGATGTATCACTATAAGCTTCCCTATCTGGTATTTGCGGTGATAACGATTATCAATATGCCGCTCAGCTATGTTTTCAATCTTATCGGCTGGGTCATCAACGATAATCTCGGCTTCCTCAAAAAGAAAACGGAGCGGAAATTTTACGGGCTCTATTTCTTTATGATAATTGCGGGCCTTTTCCTGATTATCTTTGACTTTTCTCCCGTTCTGAATCCGTCAAATTCAATCATACGCTATATCAATTCTCTTGACGGAATCAATTCCGCTTCCGCAATAAAGATTCTCGGTACGTATATTTTTGTCAACGGTTACGGCGGCGCAAGAAACATTTTCTGGCGTAAGAAGCTTATACCGAAATTCGGCAGATATAAATATTCGCTTTACTGTGACTTCCTGCCGAAAACGATTATGGTTTTTGTTATCGGCTGGCTTCCGATATATAAAACTCTCGGTGACGTTACCACAAGAGTCTGGGCGGCAAATCTTCTGTTCAGTATATATAATGTCTATTCATTCAACAATCAGCTTGAGACCTGCGCCCAGAATATCAGCCCCGATCCCAAGGAAAGAATATGGGTCAGAACTTTTCCGATCAAGCTTTCTCACTTTATATGGAATATTGTTGATGCTCTCATACCCGTTTTTATCGGATTCTGCCGCGACGAATGGGCAGATATTGCCGTATTCAAGTATGTTATTCCGTTCACGTTCCTTTTCTTTGCCACTCTTACTCTCTTCCTTGCCCGCAGAGTTGAGGAGCGCATTCCCCAGCCGCCTATTGAAAAGAAGGTCAATATCAGTTTCTGGGACGGTATGACGGGAGTTCTCTACAACAAGTACAGATGGATAAACAATATCGTCGGCCTGCTTGATTCTCTCGGAAACGGTATGCTTGCGTTCACTACCATCCTCTATCTTTATACCTTCCGTCTTAGCGGACTCATTTACAGTCTGCTGGTTACCCTTGTTTCGTTCTGCGGAACTCCGCCCGATTTCTTTACTCCGTATTTCCGCAAACGCTTCTCTTACCGCCAGGTCATGATATTCTATCAGCTCGTCAGAGCCGTTACAAACACGATTATCGTATTCTGCTATCTTTTCTTCGGCGACAATCTGCCTCTGTGCGGAACGATAAGCATTGTTGCTCTTATGTTTGAGCAGGTCTGCTCAACCGTTCCGAAATCCATTAACAGCGATATGCAGGTTCAGGTGAACGACTATCAGATGTACCTTTCCGGTGAAAGACTTGAAAGCTTTTCGGGCATTTTCGGCTGGTTCACCGGACCTGTAACCAATTTCGTAGGTCTGATAATTCCTCTGATTTTGTTGAAATACGGTTTCAACAGCAACTGGGACGTGCTTTTCATCGACGAATCAAGAACGAAAATCATAGTTATTCCCATCGTTATTGATATTATCGGATATCTGCTTATGACAATTCCTTATCTTTTCTGGGACTATGACGATAAAAAGCAGCGCAAGGTCATTCAGGTGCTGAAACGGCGTGAGGAAGTTATGAAGGCGGCAGAAGCTTCAAAGGAAGCCGTTGAGGAAAGCGAGGTGGCAGATAATGCGTAAAAACAAAGAAAAGAAAGACCTTATGCTTGAAGCGGAGCTTTCCGAGGAGGCACTCGTTATCCCCGAAGAAGAAATATGGACTTACCGTATAGAGGGGCTTCAGGCACCGAGAATAGTTGACAAAAGCATTAAAACACGCACAAAGGTTGCTATCATCTCCGTTCTTGTTGTTGCCATTGTTCTTTCCGTATTTTTCAGTGTCTATGCCCTCATTAACGAGGAATTTGAATATAAGCAGATAGACGGCGGATGGGAATTCGTCAAATATTCAAATCCCGGGCAGGTGACCGAAGTCAACGTTGATTTCGCTTTCGGAGACAAGAGCAAGCCGATAACCGAAATCCGCGAATATGCTTTTAACTGCGATGAAAAGATTGAAACAGTAAACGTCGGAAAAGATATCCGCAAAATTGACGGAAAAAGCTTTTACAGCTGCTGGAATCTTGAAAACGTTTTTGTCGACGATGATAATCCGTACTATTGCGACATAGACGGCGTGCTTTACAATAAAGAACTTACCGAAATCATATATTATCCCAGCGCCCATAATCTCTATCTTACGAGAAAAGCGGGCTATAAGCTTGATTTCCCCGAAGACGGAAGCATCAGCAATGACGATTTCTGCTCTGCCGTCAAGCTGCTTGACAGATGTGCTTCCGAAGGCAAATCTCCCGATAAGCTTGAGGGAGAAGAAGCGACACTTTTCAAAAAACTGAATGTTCTGATGGGAAAAGTTGACTGGAAAGCTTTTATCGGCGACTATAATCAAAAGGTCGGCGTATACGTTCTTCCCTCAACCGTGACCGAAATCGGAAAGCTTGCCTTTGCCTATTCAGATATAACCGAAATATATCTTCCCAACGGGCTCAGAAGTATCGGCACTCTCGGATTTTTCAAGGCGGAAAAGTTAAAGGAAATATACTCGTATACCTGCACCGAAACCGTTGCGGGTACGGATTGGAACGCCGTTGCAGCCCTTTCGTCAGTTAGCCGTTCTCTCCCCGATACGCTTGAATTTATCGGCTCCGATGCCTTTACTTATGACAGAGGCATAACCTATATGTTTATCCCGTCTTCTGTTAAGGAAATCGGTCATCACGCATTTTTCAATATGGCATATAAATCCGGTGATGAGATAGAGGGACTTGCAAAGATGAACGTTCAGCAGGATGAAGCCGCGTTCACTTCCGGAACGAAAATCGGTGATTCCTGGCTGCCGAAGCTGGATGCCGGATTGTTCAAGAAAAACGTTGAGGTTGTTTATTCGTCAAAAAGAGAAACAGTACGCTGATTACAAAAATTTTGATGAAGACACGGTTTTTGTAAACCCTGTTTTTGAAAAAATGCAGCCGAATAATATATCGGTGAAAAAATCCCTCCGAAGCTGTGTGCCTCGGAGGGATTCGTCATATAAGAAAAACCGACACGGTCGGCTTTGATTTCATCAACGAAGTTGATTTATTCAGCCAAAGGCTGATTTAGTTGAAGGCAGGCTGTTTGCCTGCCTTCTTTGTCCTTGTACAACATAATTGATACAAGTTTCCTTGGGTTGCAAATGAACCAATTGAGTTGCACACCATATGTGTCGTTTTTGTTTGTTCTGGTAACAACACCATAGCGTTGACTATATAATCGGAAGAACAAATAAAAAATAACCGGGTAACATGTTTGTTACTCGGTTTTGCTTTTTGCTGTATTAATTGAGGCGATTAGCATTCTACGAATTGCGCCACAATCGTGAATTAGCTTTGAAAGATTATTATCATTAATAATATTAGCCTTTTGAAAAAGCTCTAGCCAATACTCCGTTTCGTAGCATTCTTTAAGAGCAATATGCAATTTTGATACAAAATCAGCCTTGCTCTGTGCATATTTTGCCTCACGGATATTTGCACCAATAGATGTTGCGCTGCGCTCTAATTGATTTTTTAATGAATAATGACCGTTGACATTGTCAAGCATTTTCAATATTTCTATTGAAAAATCCATAGATAAGTCTGCAAGTTTGTTTTCTGCCATAATACTATCCCTTTTTAGTTAAATCCTGCAAGCAGGATGAGATCGTAAACGATGAAATCTTTACTTTGTAAAGACGAAATTAAATCATCCGGCGTATCATCAGCGTTAGCAGATTTCATCAACGAAGTTGATTTATTCAGCCAAAGGCTGATTTAGTTGAAGGCAGGCAAACTGCCTGCCTTCCATGGTGGAGATGGCGGTAATCGAAACCGCGTCCGAAAAACCTCTGCAGGGACTTTCTACGAGTGTATTTCACCTTTTGACGTTCCCTCCTTCACACGCCGATGACCGGGCTTATGAATTCAGTAGGCGGATATTGCATGACAGGAATACTGCCGTTACCTGTTCACGTTCACTGCTTGTCGACGCCTCTTGCAGGGCCGCAGTACTCCCTGCAGAGACGGCTGCTTAGTTAAGCAGCAAGTGCAACTGTATTGTTGTCGTTTATTTTTAAAAGTTGCGGATTTTATAGCGGTCCCGCACCGCTACTCGCTTATCCGGGCTCGGATTCCCCGTCGAAATCCTTTCATCCCCATATATTATTGACGCAGATTGCGTTCAATTTTTCTTTCTGCTTCCTTCTTGGCGGCAACCTCACGCTTATCGTAAAGCTTTTTGCCTTTACAGAGCCCTATTTCAAGCTTGGCTCTGCCGTTTTTGAAATACAGACTCAGAGGAATGACCGTTAGGCCTTCCTGCTTTGTCTTTGCAAAAAGCTGTCTGATTTCTTTCTTGTGAAGGAGCAGCTTCTTTACCCTCATGGGGTCTCTGTTAAATATATTTCCCTGCTCATAGGGACTGATATGCATACCGTTGACGAATATTTCGCCGTCCTTGATCGAGCACCAGGAGTCCTTGAGATTCACCTTGCCCGCGCGCAATGACTTGACTTCCGTGCCGAAAAGTTCAATACCTGCTTCCAGCTTTTCAAGGACGAAATATTCGTGATATGCTTTTTTATTCTGTGCAACGGGCTTGATGCCTTCTGTTTTACCCATATCTTTCCTTTCTGCAAAGGTACGGGCAAATCCGCTTAACCTTTGCGGTTATCGGAGGAATAGCGCTTCTTTGCGTAGAAATTACGCTTTTCCTTCTTCATTTCCGCCTCTCTCTTTTCTGCGGCGGCCCTCTTTGCCTTAACGTTGGCAAGTGGCTTTGTCTTTTTGGGCTTCTTCTTTTCTTCCTTTTTTCCGAGTTCATCATTCTTTTTGTAGAGAACAATGATACCGCCGATTACCTGAATTACTTCGCTTTCCGTTGCTTCGGAAATTTTATCTGCGAATTCACGGGGTGTTTCGGGTGCGGAATCAAGAAGCACCTTGATTTTAAGAAGTTCTTTGGTGCGGAAGCAGTCCAGTACCTGTGTCACAAGTCCTTCGGACATACCCTCTTTTCCTATCTGAAGCTCGGGCTTCAGGCCGTTTGCCATTGCCCTGAACTGTGCTCTTTCTTTACCTGTCATTATTTTTCTCCGATTTTCTCAGCAAGCAGGCGAAGCGCCATGCCTCTGTGACTGATTTCGTCCTTCTGCTCAGCCGTCAGCTGTGCCGTTGTGAGCTTGTAATCGTATTTTTCCGCAAAGAAGAGGGGGTCGTATCCGAAACCGTTTTCGCCGACGGGCTCAAAGCCGATCCTGCCTCTGCATTCACCTTTGACGGTAATTGATCTGCCGTCGGGGTAAACGACACAGACTGCGCTTACGAAAGCGGCGCCTCTCTTTTCAAAGGGAACGCCCTCAAGCTCTCTGAGAACTTTTTTGTTATTCTCTTCATCATTGCCGTGACCGCCCGAATACCTTGCGGAATATACTCCGGGAGCACCGTTGAGGTAATCAACCGCAAGCCCCGAGTCATCTGCAATGCATGGATATCCGCTTTCCTTACAGCCGCTTTCGGCTTTGATGAATGCGTTTTCTTCAAAGGTGGTACCCGTTTCTTCCGCATCCGTGAGCTCAATGCCGAGCTCTTCGGCAAGGTGAATATTGATACCGAGAGGGGAGAGAATTCTGCAAAGCTCATCCCTCTTTTTCATATTATGGGTGGCAATTATGTAATCCATAATCATGCCTCTTCCTTTTCTTCTTCAAACAGACTTTCCGCAAAATCACGGGGAACGAAGGGACGCATATCGTCAATGCCCTCGCCTACGCCGATGAATTTGACGGGAACCTTGAGATCGTTCTTTATCGCAAGTACAACGCCGCCCTTTGCGGTGCCGTCAAGTTTTGTGAGAATGATACCCGTAATCTCCGCACAGTCAAGGAATTCCTTTGCCTGATTGACTGCATTCTGACCGGTCGTGGCGTCAAGCACGAGCAGGATTTCTCGGTCTGCATAGGGAAGCTGACGGTCCATTACTCTGTAAATCTTGTTCAGCTCATCCATAAGATTTTTCTTATTATGGAGTCTGCCTGCGGTGTCACAGATAATGATATCCGCATTTCTCGCTTTACCCGCTTCAATCGTATCAAAAACGACTGCGGCGGGGTCGGCGCCTTCCTTGTGCTTTACTATATCAACTCCAGACCTTTCCGCCCAGACCTCAAGCTGGTCAATGGCTGCGGCTCTGAATGTGTCGGCGGCACCGAGGATAACCTTTTTGCCCTCTGCCTTGAACATGGCGGCAAGCTTGCCTATGGAGGTGGTTTTGCCTACGCCGTTGACGCCGATGACAAGGATGACCGAGGGAACGGTGATAAAGTCAATATCCTCACCGCCGGAAAGTATATCCGACACGATTTCCTTTATTTCGTTTTTAACGTCGCTTGCCTTATGAAGATTCTTTTTGAATACAACGTCTCTCAGACGGCTTACGATTTCCTCTGCGGTGGTAACGCCTACGTCTGCCATGATGAGTATTTCTTCAAGGTCGTCATAAAAATCGTCGTCTATTTCATTTTTTCCGTAAAGGGCCTCGTTGATTGCACCCGACATACTGTCACGTGTCTTTTTGAGTCCCTTGTTGAGTTTACTGAAAAATCCCATGGATTACTGCTCCTTGGCGTTTTTGATTATGTTTTCAACGTTCTTGCGCAGGGCGGAATCGTTTTCGATTTCCGGCTCGATTTTTTCAAGGGCGTAGTGGATGGACGTTCTGTCTCTGCCGTTGAAAAATTCGGTGATTTCCTGCTGCGTAAGGTCCGTACACTGTCTGATTGCGTAAATGGCAATCTGCCTTGCTTTTGCGGTCTTATTATCCTTTTTCTTTGAGATAATATCGCTGTGGCTTACGCCGAAGGTCCTTGCGGTTTCAGAAATGATTTTGTTTACAAGCTCGTTGATGGGCAGTCCCTCGCTGGCAAGGTCCTTGATGGCGTTCTGTGCCATCGCAATGCTGATGGGGGTGCCGTCAAGACTGGAAAGAGCGTGGATTTTCTTCACCGCGCCTTCAAGCTGACGAACATTTGTCTTGATTTTTTCCGCGATATAGTAGGTAACGTCCTGCGAAAGGTCTACTCCGAGAGCAGCCGCCTTGCGCTCTACGATTGCAAGTCTGGTTTCAAAATCGGGCGGCTGGATATCGGCAATGAGTCCCTGCTCAAATCTCGTACGCAGTCTTTCGTCAAGCTGGGGAATATCCTTCGGCGTTGAATCCGAAATAAGTACGATCTGTTTTCCGTCTGCGGTAAGGGCGTTGAAAGTATGGAAGAATTCCTCCTGCGTACGTTCCTTGCCTGCGATGAACTGGATATCGTCCACGAGCAGAACGTCGCAGTTTCTGAATTTATCATGAATTGAATTCATGGTACCTCTCTGCATTCCGCCTACGATGAGATTTACGAAATCCTCACCCCTGGTGTAGATGATATTTGCTTCGGGATTTCTCTTGAGGATTTCACTTCTGATTGCGGAAAGAAGATGGGTTTTTCCCAGACCGGATGAGCCGTAGATAAACAGAGGGTTATATTCAACGGCGGGCCTTTCCGCGACCGCCTTTGCCGCCGCGCAGGCAAATCTGTTTGACGCGCCTACAACGAAGGTTTCAAAAGTATTGTTTTCGTCTGAAAATACGGGTTCGGGTGCCTTTTCTTCGGTGGCGGGGATGACAACCTCCGAGGGATTGATCATTTCAATGTTGACGTCAAATCCCAGCACTGATCTGAACGCCTCTCTGAGCTCGCTGCCGAACTGCTTTTCAATGGTAATTCTCTTCATCTCGCTGACGGCAAGCTGAACCGTTTCACCGTCAAAGTCAACCAATTCAATGGTGGAAAACCAGATGTTGAAAATCACGTCACTGATGGAATGCCTGAGCTGCTCACACACAAGCTCCCACATTTCTCTGATTGATTCCATAAAATCTAACACTCCTGTACGGACCGCCTGCTGCGGTCTCCTTGTATAGTAGGGGACTATACTCCATTATATAAGTTAGTGTTGTGAACTATATCACAAACGGAGCGATTTTGCAAGGGGAAAACCGCAATTTCCGAAAATATAAAAAAATAGTTGACTTTTTATATATAGATAGTATATAATTGGTACTCCGAGGGCTATAGGGTAATTATGCCCTGTTGCCGTCAAAGGTTAAAAGTTGAACCGCCGAAGGGTGGGGGTAAACACTCCGATGCGGTTTGATTCATAACTCAACAGTGAACGGAGGTATGTAAAATGAAAAGAACTTATCAGCCCAAGAAGCGTCATCGCAAGATGGAGCACGGTTTCCGCAAGAGAATGTCAACAAGTAACGGCCGCAAGGTTCTCGCCCGCCGCAGAGCAAAGGGCAGAAAGCAGCTCTCATACTAATCAGCTGCCATGTTACAGGCAAACACCTTAAAGCTGAATACCGAATTTCACAGGGTCTATTCAAAGGGAAAATCCTGCGCCTCTCCGGTGCTGGTGACCTATGCACTCAGGAATAAAAATTCCTGTTGCCGAAAAGGCATTACCACTTCCAAAAAAATAGGAAGTGCGGTTGAGAGGAACAGATGCCGCCGTGTTATCAGGGCGGCTTTTGCCTCTTTAAGCGAAGAAATAGAAGGCAATTGGGATCTGGTATTCGTTGCAAGGTATAAAACAAAGACGGTGAAATCCACCGAGATTGAGACGGTTATGCGTGAGCAGCTTGTCAAGCTCGGAGTTATCGTCAAAGATTAGAAGGGGGAAGCGGTTTGATTAAGAAGCTTTTTCTTGTACCTATCCGCTTTTACAGAAAGCATATTTCTCCCCATACCCCACCGGTTTGCAGGTATTACCCGACTTGCTCAGCTTACGCCATTGAGGCGATTGAGGTTCACGGTGTCATTAAAGGTACCGCCCTCACAATATGGAGATTGCTCAGATGCAATCCGCTATTTCCCGGCGGATATGATCCGGTTCCGCCAAAGAAACAGAAACACTCGGAGGATTAGAAATGGAAAAACTGTACGAGTTATTGGGTATTCCCTTCGGATGGATTCTTTATGGATTTTTCAGTCTGGGAATTCACAATTACGCTCTCCTGATTGTTATTATCACTCTTCTTGTAAGACTCATTATGATTCCTTCATCAATCAGTCAGCAGAAGGGCGCTGCAAAGACTCAGCGTATTCAGTCCAAGGTCAGAAGAATTCAGGAAAAATACGCGGGAGATCAGAGAAAAATTCAGGATGAGACACAGCTCCTCTATCAGAGAGAGGGCTTCAATCCCATGGGTGCCGGCTGCGGTCCCACTATCATTCAGTTTGTTCTTCTTTTCGGTCTTATCGGTGTTATTTATTACCCCCTTACCAACTTCCTTCATCTTGATGAATCCACGGTTACGGCTCTTAAAGATGCCGTGCAGGCACTGGGCGCAACCGCTCCGGGTAAAAACACCAGATTATTCGAGCTTCTTGTTATCGAGCGTATTGATGAAATCAAGGCAATCTTTGATGCGGGTGTTCCCCATCTTGTCGACAAGACAGACGTTTATGCATTACTTAAGGATATCCCCGCGGAAACCTTCACAAAGATTCAGTCCATTGACTACAACATTTTCGGAATTTCACTGGGTGCCACTCCCGGAGGAAGTCCGTTCCCGAGTCTTATATGGCTCATCCCCATACTTTCCACTCTTTCAACAATCGGATCAACCATCTATTCCACAATTAAGCAGAAACAGAGTGGTACGGCTAATGCAGCAGCCTCAACATCAATGGGTTGTATGACTGTTTTTATGACAGCATTCTCACTTTATTTCGTAATCAGTTACCCCGCAGGTATCGGTGTTTACTGGATAGCCTCCGGTGTACTCGGTCTTATTTCAAGCATTGTCATCGGTCAGATTTACAATCCAAAAAAACAACTTGCCAGAATTATGGTTGAAGAAACGATAGAACACCGTTCAAAAGAGAACGTTCTCAAGATAGCTGCAGAAAACAAAGACAAAAAATAAGAAAAGTAAAATTGCTGTTCAGAGGTGAAATCCTTGATTAAAGATGCTATAGGCACAGGCTCCACCATTGAGGAAGCAAGAGCTGCCGCAGAGAAGGCGCTTGCAGCTCCCGAAGATGTTGAAATTAAATTTGAAGTCCTGGCTCAGCCCGCAAAGAAGATTCTCGGTCTTTTCGGCGGCTCCGAAGCTCAGGTAAAAGCTTACTACGAATACGAAGAAGATAAGTTTGCCAAGGTAAAGGCATATCTTGATACAATCCTCGTAAACCTCGGTATTGAAAATGCCGAAATCACCGTTGAAGTTGAAAACGGTGAGGACGTACGCATCAGTATCAGCTGCGGTGACGATTATGGCTCGGTAATCGGCAGAAGAGGCGAGACCCTCGACGCTATCCAGTATCTTACCCGTCTCGTTCTCAACAGAGAAACTGACGAATACAAGCACGTATCCATCAATGTAGGCAACTACCGTGAAAAGAGAGAGGCTACTCTCAGATCACTTGCAAAGAAGAATGCCGCAAAGGTCAGAAAGTACGGCAGAAACGTCGTGCTTGAGCCCATGAATCCCTACGAGCGCCGTATCATCCATACCACGATTCAGGAGGTTGAAGGCGTTACGTCACATTCAGTCGGCAGCGACGATGACCGTAAAGTAGTTATCACCCTTGAAGAAGGCGTTAAGCCCACAAACGGCGGCAGCGGTTACAATAACAGAGGCCGCGGCGGTTACAATAAGGGCGGCTACAATAAGGGCAGAGGCAACAGGAACTATAATAAAGACAGCGCTCCTTCCGCTCCCGCAAGAGCGCCCAGAAGCGATGCCGAGGGTGCAACACTCTACGGTAAAATTGAAATAAATAATATATAAAACAGTAAAAGAGAGATGATTCCGGTCATCTCTCTTCGTCTTTTTCTTCGTTTGTTTTTCTTATTCGTGCCATCAGCTTCATGCCGTTTTGTCTGAGCCATCTGTCCCTCTTGTGATAATCGGGCATTACCTTCAGTATCTGAGCGTAGAATCTTTCGGAGTGATTCATCTCTCTGCGGTGGCTGAGCTCGTGGACTACCACGCTGTCAAGTATTTCCGGCGGCACCTGAGTGAGCAGACAGTTGAAGCTGAGGTTACCCTTAGAGGTGCAGCTTCCCCATCTTGTTTTGGGGTGTCTTACGGTTATTTTGCCGTAGGTGACACCCATCAGCTTCGCATAGTATTCAACTCTCGGGGGTATTATCTGCTTTGCAATTGCTGTCATTTCCTTCAGTTCTTCGTCCGTATAGGGGACGATTTCGCCCTCAAGAGCACTGTTATATTTTGCAATCGTTTTCTCAATCCATGGTGATTTCTCTTCAACGAGCTTTTCAATTTCACGGTAGGTCATCCTTTTGGGAACGCGGAGCGTAACCTTACCGTCGGGGCGTACCTCAACGGATACGGTACGTCTGTCACTTTTGATTATATCCGGATTAAATTTCATATTATCCTCATCAGTTAAAAAGACCGCCGCAGCGGTCTTTTATTGCTTTTATTCCGATTTGCGCTCAAATCCGTACTCAGAAAGCTTCTGATAAATTCTGTCTTTGGGGTCAAGAAGCGTGCTGAGGGATTCGTCATGATTAAGCGTATCAATGATATAAGCGCAGTACTTGCTCATGTCAATATTTACATACCAGGGCTTCTCAAGAAGCTCGGGGGGATTGTATACAAGGTTTGTGGTGAAAACCTTATCAATGAGGCCTGCCTCGTATGCCTTGTCAAATTTGTCAAAGCCGTTGCAGAAAAGTCCGAATGATGAGTAAACGAAAATTCTGTTTGCACCGATCTGCTTGAGCTTTTCGGCTACCTCAATCATTGAACTGCCTGAGGAAATCATATCATCTATTACTATTACGTCCTTACCGCCGCAGTTGTCGCCGAGGAATTCGTGACGGAGGATGGGGTTGGAGCCGTTTACTACTTTGGAGTAATCGCGGAGCTTATAGAATGCGCCGAGTTCAAGACCGAGAACGGTCGCAAGATAGATACATCTGCCCATACCGCCTTCATCGGGGGAAACTATCATCATGTGGTCGTTGTCAATTTTGAGATTGTCAACGTTTCTGAGCAATGCTTTGATGAACTGGTATGCGGGCTGGATGCTTTCAAATCCCTTTTGGGGAATTGAATTCTGAACTCTGGGGTCGTGTGCGTCAAACGTAACAATGTTGTCAACGTTATATGTGTAGCAGATTTCTCTGAGCATATCGGCACAGTCAAGAGATTCTCTTCTCGTTCTCTTATGCTGCCTGCCTTCATAGAGCATCGGCATAATGACCGTGAGGCGCTTTGCCTTGCCTTCAACGGCGCTGAGAGCTCTTCTCAGGTTTGCGTAATGGTCATCGGGGCTCATGTGCTGGTCCATACCGTACATTTTGTAAGTAACGCCGTAGTTGAAGGGATCGCAGAGAACAAAAATATCGTAACCTCTTACGGATTCCTTGATAACGCATTTGCCTTCGCCCGAGCCGAATCTGACGAATTCGGTGTCAATGATGTAGGATTCTTTATTGTAGCCTTCAAAATGGTCATTATCTCTGCCTGCTCTGGACCTTACGAGATAATAATTGATTTTTTCGGCCATTGCTTCACAGCCCTCAAGGGCAATGATACCGAGCTTGCCTACGGGCTCGGTGAGAAATTGGGGATCGGACATATTAAAACCTCCCAAACAGTAATGATGATATGTCTTGAATACATTATATAGTATTTTTCTTTTCAGTTAAAGACCGAAAAACACATTTCGGTGAAGAAAAAAACAGGGTTTATCTTCATTTATTTGGTTAAAATGCCAATCCCATTATCCCGCGTAGTTGCGGTCAATATTTATAACCGCAAAACAGGTTTTTTCTTCCTTTGAAAGAGCGTCGGCGACCGCCTGCCTGAACTCTTCGTCGGTGAGCCGGAACTTAAAAGGAAGTACCGCGTCAAAAATCAGATTTGTGTGAGTGGGACCGTCTACGACTCTGAAATCATGGATTGTGATTTCTTCGGAAATCGTTTTTATGATGTCAAGCATTTTTGCTTTCATTGTATCCGTTCGTTCATCATTAACAAGTATCGGGTCAAGGTGAATAGTGATTTCCATATTCATCCGGTTTCTGATTTCAAATTCAATTGTGTCAATCAGATCGTGACTTTCCATGACGGGGACATCTGCGGAAACCTCTGCGTGTAAAGAACCCATTACCTTTGACGTGCCGTAGGCATGAAGCACCATATCGTGAATGCCGTAAATACCCTCATAAGACATAACAAACTTTTCAAGCTCTTCAACCACTTCTTTTTCGGGCGGTTCGCCGAGGAGCGGACCGAGAGTGGATTTTATGATGTCAAACGCCGCATAAATAATTACGAGAGATACAATCAGACCCATAACGGCATCAAGGGGAAGCGAAGTGAATCTTGAGGCAAATAGAGCAATAAGCGAGCAGGTGGTGGCGGCAATGTCGCCGATACTGTCTTTAACGACCGCGTCAACGGTCACGGAGTTGATTCTTTTACCCACTTTACTGTTGAATACCGCAAGCCATATTTTCATCAGGATGGATGCCACAAGCACGACGACTGCAGCATAGGTGAAGGTTATCTGGGATTTTTCGCTGAATTTTGCTATGGATTCCTTGATTAAATCAATGCCGGTATGGCCGATGAGAAATGCAAGAACAAGGGCGGCAACGTATTCGATTCTTCCGTGGCCGAAGGGATGGTCCTTGTCTGCGGGCTTACCGGAAATCTTAAAGCCCACAAGGGAAATGACGGACGAAACGGCATCAAAAAGGTTGTTCATTCCGTCTGCGGTGATTGCGATACTCGCTGTAATACTGCCGAAAATGAATTTGAATGCCGACAGTATCACGTTGACGACAATGCCCACTAAGCCGCTGAGAGCTCCGTATTTTTCCCTGACCTTGGGGTCGGTCGTATTTTCACTGTTTTTAACGAAAAGCTTTATCAGTAGATTTGTCATTCAATGCTTCCTCCGTTATGTGAAGATCAAGCTGATTGAAGGGGATTGAAATGCCTTCTTTGTCAAACTCAATCTTGACCTGCTCCTGCATATAGTAGAATACGGGCCAGTAGTTTTTACTGTCGCACCACACGTGACACACAAGGTTGATACTGCTCTGTCCGTGCTCCCATACCGCAACGTCCGGAGCGGGATCCTGATAGATGAGCTCGTGATTGTTTGCCGCCTTTTCAATAGCGGTCCTCGCCTTGCCTATATCCGCATCGTACGCAATGGAATAGATAAGGTCGATTCTTCGCTTCTGCTCGGCGTTGAAATTGATGATGTTGCTGTCGGTAATATGTGAATTGGGGACGATGACCCTTTTGTTGTCAATGGTTACAAGCACGGTGTACATGAATCTTATTTCTTTTACCGTGCCGCTGACGGAGCCGATATCAATGAAATCGCCGCTTCTGAACGGGTGGTTGATAAGTATCTGTATTCCGCTTGCAAACTGACTTACGCTCTGCTGTAAGCCCAGACCTGCGGTAACGCCGCCTGCGGCAATGGCGGCAACAAATGAGTTGACGTTCATACCGAGGGTTGAAAATGCCGTAAGGATGAAAACAAGATTCAGAATGCATTTTACGATGGTGGAAATGAATCTGTGTACCGAGGGATCGACTTTGTGCTTTACAAGAGCTTTTATTATCAGCTTGCTTATACCCTTTGAAATAAATGCTCCCGCAATTACTATGATAGCGGCGGTCAGAATAAGGGGAATCTTTGATATTATCAGGGCAAGAATTCCGTCAAAGTCTCTTTCCTGAATGAGGGATGCAAGGTCAAGCTTAAGCATATGCGACATCTCTTTTCAAAGTAATATATGCAAACTAATTATACACTTTTACCGTACTTTGTTCAATTATGTGAATTGCACAAATATAAAATTAAAATTTTCACTCAATGTGTGCGGTTGTGTATTGTATTTATAAATAACATACTGTATAATAACAAGGTATAATGGCAGAAAAGGAGGTTTTTTATGGCATCCGAAATGATCAACAAGGTTCTTGCCGCGGAAAAGGCCGCTGTCGAGGCGGTTGAAAAGGCAAATCTCAACGCGGAGGAAGTAAAAAAAGCCGCTGAAGCAAAGGCGGCGGAGACAGAGGCAAAATACAGAGCCGATGCCGCCGAGAAGGCAAAAGAGATGAAGGCACAGGCGAAGGCAGAGGCGGAAAAAATCCGTTCTGATGCAGTAGCAGATACGTCTGCAGAGGCCGAAGCCATCAAAGCATCCGCACTTGCAAAAAGCGGAGAGGCCATAGAGGTGCTCATCAAAGAAATAACAGGTTAAAAACCTATTTCCAATTATTTGTAAAGGAGGTGTTTTCTTGGCAAAGGTTGAAATGAAATATGTGGAGATAGCGGCATTGCTCAAAGATGCAAAGGACGTGCTTGATTTTCTTCAGCTGCGTTCCGTTATGGAGCTTAAAACTCCCGGGGAAATTGAAGGACTTGCTCCCTTTGAAACCGCAAAAACCGTCAGTTCTATGGAAAAATACTGCGAAACGGCACAGACTGCGCTCGCGATTCTGAAAAAGCGTGTTCCCGAAAAGACAAGTCTGCTGGCGTCCCTCAAGGGACTTCCCGAAATGACTGCCTCAGAGTACAGAGCAAAATCCGAGGATGCGGATGTAATCCTGGCAAAATGCTTTGACATAGTCGGTGCGGAAAAGGATATTGCGGAGTCAAAGGCGACGGTGGCAAGATGCCGTGCTTCCATGGCGGCTGTTGAGCCCTGGCTGTCCCTTGACGTACCCATGAAGGCAGAGGGTACCCAGACGACGGAGTTCTTTATCGGTTCTCTTCCTGCAGAATATACGGCAGACAGTCTTGAAATTGCTCTTGCGGGTGTTCTTCCGGAAGAAAGTGATTTCAGCTGCGAGGTGCTTTCTCATACGAGAGATAGAAGCTGTGTCTTCGTAATGGCGCACAAGAGCTGCAGTCAATCCGTACTGTCTGCCCTGCGTTCTCTGGGATTTTCCTATCCCTCTGATCCCACAAAGCATCCGCCTAAGGTTAGATATGAAAGACTGCAGGCGGAAGTTGACAGGGCAGAGCAACACGCAAAGGATTGTGAAGAGAGCATAGCAGCTCACGCAAAGGACAGGGACGATATCAAATTCGTCAGCGACTGGTTTACCATTAAGCGTGACAAGTATGAGGCCCTCGAAAAAGTCAGTGCCGGTGAAAATTTCATAACCTTCAGCGGATTTGTTCCTGCCGGGGAAACGGAAAAGCTCGTATCAGAGCTTGAAGAAAGGTTCACTGTGGCGGTCAGCGTTGCTGAGCCGGGCGAGAATGAGGACGTTCCCGTTCTCCTTGAAAACAAACCCTTCGTAGCCGCGGTTGAGCCCATTACGGAAATGTATGCACAGCCGGGTAAGGAGGATATTGACCCCAACCCCATAATGGCGATATTCTACTATCTGCTGTTCGGTATCATGCTGTCGGATGCGGGCTACGGTCTGCTTATGGCAATAGGATGCGGCATAGCAAAATTCGGATTTAAGGTAAAGGGTAAACTCAAGAAGACGGTGGATATGTACTTCTGGTGCGGTATCGCGACCGTATTCTGGGGAGCTCTTTTCGGCAGCTGGTTCGGTGATATAGTCACGAGAGTTGCCTATGAATTTTTCAATACCAGGATAATCCTTCCCTGGATTGATCCCTCAACTGTCGGAGAAATGGGTTCCGTTGCACTTTGGTTTGAGCCGGTCAACGACCCGATGAAGCTTATGCTTTTCTCCTTCCTTTTCGGTATCATTCACCTTTTCGTAGGTGTGGGATGCAGCTTTGTGAAGATGTGGAAGCTCAATAACAAGGTGGGTGCAATCTGTGACTGTATTCCCATCTGGCTGCTGATAGCGGGTATTGCTCCCATCGGAGCCAATATCTTCAAGGCAGGTACCTTCCCCGAGAGCGTAACTTCAATCTCAAAGTGGTTTGCCATTGCAGGTGCGGTGCTGGTGGTGGCTACCTCGGGCAGGGATTCAAAGAATATCGTTGGCAAGCTCGGTCTCGGTCTGTACGGACTTTACAATACGGCTTCCGGCTGGCTCGGCGACATTCTTTCCTATTCCAGACTTCTTGCTCTGGGACTTTGTACCGGCGTAATTGCAACGGTTGTAAATACTCTCGGTACAATTCCCGAAAATCTTGTTACCAAGGCGATACTGCTTGTGCCCGTTTTTATTTTCGGTCACGTGGTAAACCTTGCTATCAACGTTATCGGTACTTACGTACATACAAACAGACTTCAGTACGTTGAATTTTTCGCAAAATTCTATGAGGGCGGAGGAAGATCCTTCACTCCTCTTAAAATCAATTCCAAATATTATAATGTCAAGGAGGACAATTAATTATGACAATGGGTATGATGCTCGCAATTCTCGGCGGTGTTTTTGCCGCAGTATTCGGCTGTGTAGGTTCAGCCATCGGTGTAGGCCGTGTAGGTAAGGCGGCAGCAGGCGTAGTAACAGAGGATCCTTCAAAGTTCGGTAAGGTTCTTATTCTTCAGATTCTTCCCGGTACACAGGGCCTTTACGGTTTCCTTATCGCTTTCCTTCTTATGGTACAGGTCGGCCTTATGGGTGATGCTCCCCTTCAGCTTACAACAGCTCAGGGACTTATGTATTTCGCGGCATGCCTTCCCATGGCAGCAGGCGGACTTATCTCTGCTCTTCATCAGGCAAATGCCGCTGTTGCAGGTGTTTCCATCGTAGCAAAGAGACCTGAAGAATCCGGTAAGGCAATCATTTTTGCAGCTATGGTTGAAACATACGCAGTTCTTTCACTTCTTATCTCCATCCTCGCTATCTTCAATATCACAGGCAAAATTGCCGGTTAATGGTGATTGAATATGACAGGTCTTGAAAAAATAACAGACAAGATCAACTCCGACTCAAATATCAGATGTTCCGAAATAGCCGCTCTTGCTCAGAAGCAGAGTGAGAAGGCAGATGCGGATGCAAAGGAAAAAGGCGAAAAACTCGCTTCCGAAATTGAAGAAGCGGCAAAGGAAGAATGCGACAACATCATCAGAATCGCAAAATCAGGTGCTGTTCAGCAGTCCAGACAGACTCTCCTTTCCGCAAGAGTTGAAGCAGTCAACGAAACCCTTGCAGGACTCGTTACCGCGCTTAAATCCCTTGACAACGATAAGTATTTTGCTACCGTTATCAAGCTGGCGGTTGAAAATGCAATGAAGGGTAAGTGTACCGCCTTCCTCAATGCAAAGGATAATGCCCGTCTACCCGCTTCCTTCGGTGCAGACCTTGTTTCCGCACTTGCGGCAAAGGGTGCAGAATGCGTTCTTTCTTCAGATAACGCAGACATCGGCAGCGGAGTGATTCTTGATTACGGAAATATAGTAATCGATTGCTCGTTTGAAGCAATCGTTGAGGAAAACTCAGACTATTACAAAGAAAAAATCAGCGAAATAATATTTTAACAGGCGGTGAAAACCTATGCGTGAAACCGATTATGCTTATGCGGTTGCAAGAATAAGGGCCAACGAAAACGCTCTGCTTACAAGAGCCGATATTGACCAGCTTATCGCCGCTGACAGCTACGATACCGCCGTAAGAATACTTACCGACAGGGGCTGGACACAGCCCGATGGTGAACAGGGCTTTGATATCTGCGAAAACGAAATGTCAAAGACCGTGAAGCTTATAAGCGAATGTGTTCCCGATGCGTCACTTTTTGATGCACTTGTAATCGCCAATGATTTTGCAAATCTCAAAGCGGCAATCAAAGCGGAATTTTCCTCCGTTGATGCTGCGGATTATATGACGGCACCTTATCTGTGCGACCCCGCAGTTATAATCAAAGCGGTTAAGGAAAGTGATTTTTCACTCCTTCCCGATTATCTTGCGGAATGCGCCGAGGCAGCTTATCACACCTATGCCGACAGTCAGAGCGGACAGATGGTTGAGGTGATTATCGATAAGGCGTGCAGCAAGGCAAAGACACAGTGGGCAGTCAGGGCGGAAAGTCCTCTCCTTGAAAAAATCTTTGAGATGACCTGCGCCGTGTCGGATATAAAAACCGCAAGACGCTGTGTTACTACGGGCAAGAGCCGTGAATTTGCTCTTGATGCCGTCAGCTTCAGCGGAAAGGTTGACTGTGAAAAGCTTGTTGATGCGGCTTACGCAGGCGAAAAGCTTGCTCCGGTCATTCAGAGTGCCGGACTTGACGGCCTCGCGGAGTATGCCGACGGTGACTTTACGGCACTTGAAATGAGATGCGACAATCTGATTACGGAAATGGCGGGGACAAACAGACACGAAATATTCGGTTCCGACCCCGTGGTTGCGTATTATTACGCAAAGGTAGCGGAAGTCAAGAACGTCAGAATAGTTCTTTCCGCAAAGGCAGCTTCAGTTCCCAAAGAAATAATTTCGGAGAGAGTGAGGGATACCTATGTATAAAATTGCCGCAATGGGTGATAAAGACAGTATCTACGGCTTCGCTTCTCTCGGAGTGAGTATTTTTCCCGCAAACGATGCTGCACAGGGGAGCAGAATCCTCCGTCAGCTTGCGGATGCGGATTACGGAGTAATCTATATTACGGAGCAGCTGGCCTCCCTTATGAAGGATGAGATAGCCCGCTATGCTTCATTACCTCTGCCCGCAATCATTCCCATTCCCGGTGTCAGAGGAAATACGGGTCTGGGTCTTGACAGCGTAAGTAAATTCGTTGAAAAGGCGGTAGGCAGTGACATTTTGTCCTGATGCAGTTTATTGCACCGTTATCCCGCTTGGGAATAAGATATTTTAACAGAAAGGTATGATTCAATATGAGTACCGGTGTTATAACCAAAATTGCCGGACCTCTTGTAGTTGCTTCGGGCATGAGAGACGCCAATATGTTTGACGTTGTCCGTGTAGGTGACGCAAGACTTATCGGTGAAATCATAGAAATGCACGGTGACAGAGCATCCATTCAGGTTTACGAGGAAACCTCGGGTATCCGTACGGGAGAGCCCGTCGAATCCACGGAAGAGCCCCTGAGTGTTGAACTCGGTCCCGGCCTTATCAAGGGCATTTATGACGGTATCCAGAGACCCCTTGATAAAATCGTTGAAATGACAGGCAACAACCTTACCAGAGGTATCGAGGTTCCCGCACTGGACCGCGATTCCGTATGGCATTTCGTTCCTTCGGTAAGTGCGGGTGATAAGGTTACCGGCGGCGACGTTCTCGGCACCGTTCAGGAAACCGACATCGTTCTTCACAAAATCCTCGTTCCTCCCACTGTTTCGGGTACCGTATCCGCAATCAGCGAGGGCGATTACAAAATTACCGATTCAATAGCGGTTATCACTCTTGATAACGGCAGTGAGTACAAGGCAGGTCTTATGCAGAAGTGGCCCGTAAGAAAGGGCAGACCTTATGCAAAGAAGATTTCTCCCGACGTACCCCTTGTAACGGGTCAGCGTGTAGTTGACGCTCTCTTCCCCATAGCAAAGGGCGGCGTTGCAGCTATCCCCGGACCCTTCGGCAGCGGTAAAACCGTTACACAGCACCAGCTTGCAAAATGGGCTGAAGCGGATATCGTCGTTTATATCGGCTGCGGCGAACGCGGCAACGAAATGACCGACGTTCTTAACGAATTCCCCGAGCTTATTGACCCCCATACGGGCAGGTCACTTATGGAGCGTACCGTACTTATCGCAAACACCTCGGATATGCCCGTTGCAGCCCGTGAGGCATCAATTTATACAGGTATCACGATTGCCGAATATTTCAGAGATATGGGCTATTCGGTAGCTCTTATGGCTGACTCTACTTCCAGATGGGCAGAGGCCCTCAGAGAAATGTCCGGCCGTCTTGAAGAAATGCCCGGTGAAGAAGGTTATCCCGCATATCTGGGCAGCCGTCTTGCTCAGTTCTATGAAAGAGCAGGCCGTGTAATTTCCCTCGGCTCCGATGCAAGAGAAGGCGCACTTTCGGTTATCGGCGCCGTATCGCCTCCCGGCGGTGATATTTCAGAGCCCGTTTCCCAGGCAACCCTGCGTATCGTAAAGGTATTCTGGGGACTGGATTCAAACCTTGCATACAAGAGACATTTCCCCGCAATCAACTGGCTTACCAGTTATTCAAACTATGCGGATTCTCTCGGCAAGTGGTTCAACGATAACGTTAATCCCGAATGGACCCAGCTCAGAGGCCGTATGATGTCACTGCTTTCAGACGAAGCATCCCTTGATGAAATCGTTAAGCTGGTCGGTATGGATGCCCTTTCACCCTCCGACAGACTAAAGATGGAAGCAGCCCGTTCAATCCGTGAAGACTTCCTTCATCAGCTTGCCTTCCACGAGATTGACACCTATTCATCACTCAACAAGCAGTATTGTATGATGAAGCTTGTTATCAAATATTATGACGAATCTCTTGCAGCCCTTTCGGCAGGTGCGGATATCAACGATATCGTTGCTCTTCCCGTAAGAGAAGCAATCGGCAGATTCAAGTATGTTGAAGAAAAAGACGTTGATGCACAGTTTACGGCAGTTTCGGATAAGCTCGCTTCCGAACTCAGACTTGCAGCAGCAAAGAAGGAGGAATTCTGATGCCAAAAGAATACAGAACTATTCAGGAAGTAGCAGGTCCTCTTATGCTTGTACGTGAGGTTGAGGGCGTTGCCTACAACGAACTCGGCGAAATTGAACTTGCAAACGGTGAAAAGAGACGCTGCCGTGTACTTGAAATCGACGGCACCAATGCTCTTGTTCAGCTTTTTGAAAACTCAACCGGTATCAACCTTGCAAACAGTAAGGTCAGCTTTTCCGGCAGACAGATGGAGCTCGGCCTTTCCCTTGATATGCTCGGCAGAGTCTTTGACGGTCTGGGCAGACCCATTGACGGCGGTCCCGAAATCATTCCCGAAAAGAGAATGGACGTAAACGGTGTCCCCATCAATCCCGCCGCAAGGAGCTTCCCCCAGGAATTCATTCAGACCGGCGTTTCCGCCATTGACGGACTTAACACCCTCGTAAGAGGTCAGAAGCTTCCCATTTTCTCAATGTCAGGTCTTCCCCATGCCAACCTTGCTGCACAGATTGCAAGGCAGGCAAAGGTAAGAGGTAAGGATGAGCAGTTTGCCGTTGTGTTTGCGGCTATGGGTATCACCTTTGAGGAAAGCGACTATTTCGTACAGTCCTTCCGTGAAACGGGTGCTCTTGACAGAACGGTCATGTTCTCAAACCTTGCAAACGACCCCGCTATTGAAAGAATCGCCACTCCCAAGATGGCTCTTACCGCAGCAGAGTTCCTTGCATTTGAAAAGGGTATGCACGTTCTCGTAATCCTTACTGATATTACGAACTATGCAGATGCTCTGCGTGAGGTTTCCGCAGCCCGTAAGGAAGTTCCCGGACGCCGCGGTTATCCCGGATATATGTATACCGACCTTGCATCAATTTATGAAAGAGCCGGCAGACAGAAGGGCAAGGACGGATCAATCACCATGATTCCCATTCTTACAATGCCCGAGGATGATAAGACTCATCCCATCCCCGACCTTACCGGTTACATCACGGAGGGACAGATTATCCTTGACCGTGAGCTCTACCGTAAGGGCGTCAATCCTCCCGTAAACGTTCTGCCCTCACTTTCCCGTCTTAAGGATAAGGGTATCGGCGAAGGCAAGACAAGAGAGGACCATTCAAACACGATGAACCAGCTGTTCTCTGCTTACGCAAGAGGCAAGGACGCCAAGGAACTTATGGTAGTTCTCGGTGAGGCGGCTCTTACCGATATGGACAAGCTTTATGCTCAGTTTGCAGATGAATTTGAAAAGGTTTACGTTTCCCAGGGATTTGAAACAGACAGAGATATTGAAGAAACTCTTGATATCGGCTGGAAACTGCTTCAGATTCTTCCCAGAAGCGAGCTGAAACGTATCAGCGACAAGTTACTTGATAAATATTACGGTAAGTATTGATTTGGATGTGATTAAATGGCAATAATGAATGTCAACCCCACCCGAATGGAGCTTACCAACCTCAAGAGAAAGCTTGTTACCGCCCGCAGAGGACATAAGCTTCTGAAGGATAAACGCGATGAGCTTATGCGTATCTTCCTTGACAGGGTACGCGAAAACAAAGCTCTGCGTAAAGAGGTTGAGGAAGGCATCAGGCAGGCGAATATTGCCATGAGTGTGGCAAGATGCGTAATGAGCGACAAAGCTCTTGACGTTGCCCTTATGCTTCCCACTCAGGAAATGCAGCTTGACGTTACCGAAAAGAATGTCATGAGCGTTATGATTCCCGAATTTGACGTAAAATTCAGGACAGCCAATGCTGCGGACATTTATTCCTACGGTTTTTCCGAAACCTCAGGAGACCTTGATATTGCAGTCAAGGCACTCTCCGACATTATGCCCAAGATGATTCGCCTTGCGGAGATTGAAAAGTCCTGCCAGCTTATGGCAGACGAGATTGAAAAGACACGCCGCAGAGTAAATGCACTTGAGCACGTAATGATTCCCAGATACGAAGAAACCATCAAGTATATCACCATGAAGCTTGATGAAAATGAGAGAAGCACCACAACCCGACTTATGAAGGTCAAGGATATGATGCTTGCTCAGGCACATAACTATAATTGATTTACGGCTCATCCCCTTCGGGGGATGTTGTCGTATAAAAACAGCGAACAGGAAGTAATATTATGAAATATTTTCTTTACGTAATTCTTGCGGTTGTTGCCGTATTTGCCGTCCTTCTTGTCATAGCACTTGTCAGAGCGGCAAAAATTAAGGCAAAGCCGGATAATAACAAAACTGCCGCACCCTTCACTCCTGAGGATGAGGCAAAATATTCAAAATTCCTGTCGGAAATGATAAAAATTCCAACCGTATCGGCTGCCGAAGGGGATGACCTCACCGAATTTTACAGATTCAGAGAGGTGCTTAAATCAAACTTCCCTCTCATTTTTGAAAAGCTTGAGGTAAATGACATCAGCGGCAACCTGCTTATAAGGTGGAAGGGCAAAACCGATAAGGATCCCATTCTGCTTATGGGTCATCAGGACGTTGTACCCGCAGTTGAATCCAACTGGGAGCACGAGCCCTTCTCTGGCGATATAGTTGACGGCAAGGTCCACGGCAGAGGTGCTATGGACTGTAAATGTACCGTTATGGCAGAGTATGCCGCAGTTGAGGAGCTTCTTGAAGAGGGCTTCGTCCCCGAAAGAGACGTGTATCTTTCATCCTCCGTCAACGAAGAAATTTCCGGCGGTGGTGCGGATAAAATCGTTGATTTCCTCAAAGAAAGAAACGTTCACGTTGCAGCGGCAATGGACGAGGGCGGCGGTATAGTCAGCGGTATTCTTCCCGGTATGGAAACCTGGCTCTGCGCCTGCGGTGTAGTTGAAAAGGGTACTGCGGATATTAAATTTACCGCAAAAGCAAAGGGCGGTCATTCATCAACGCCTCCCAAAAATACACCAATTGCCCGTCTTTCGGCCTTCGTAAACGACGTTGAGAAGCACGACCCCTTCATAAGAAGCTTTACTCCTCCCGTTGAGAATATGTTTACCTCAATCGCACCCTATCTCACCTTCCCGTTTCGTCTTCTTATGGGCAATCTCTGGCTCTTCAAGCCCCTTCTCAAGATTGCAATGCCCATGGTTTCACCTATGGCAAACGCATTTCTCGGTACATCATGCGTATTTACCATGAGCGGCGGTGCTGCGGCGGCAAATATCATCCCCGGCGAAGCATACGTTATTGCGAATATCCGTCCCTCGATTCAGCAGAATCTTGATGAATGCTTTAATATTCTTAAGAATATTGCCGCAAAATACGATATTGAAGCTGAAATCATTAAGGGAAAGAGCGCATCAAATATAGTCGCTCCCGACAGCGAAGAGCTTGCCTTCCTCGGCAAATGTGTAAAGGAATGCTTCCCCGGATACTGCTTTGCACCCTATTATGTTACCGGCGGTACAGATTGCCGTGACTTTGAGCCCGTTACCGATAATTGCCTCAGATTCACACCCATCAGAATGGACGATCAGCAGATGGCGGCAATGCACGCGGCAAACGAAAACATCTCAACAGATGCAATTTCCGCAGGCGTCAAATTCTATAAATATTACATTAAAAACCATAATTGAGGAACCGATATGAAAAAAGTTTTTGTATTGCTTTCCGTTTTTATTATTGTTCTTTCATTTGCTTCCTGCGGTAAGGTCTCCACGGCTGAAAAAGACAGTACGGTGACTCGATCCGAAACGGTCGCTTATACCGATCCCAACGAGGCATTTTCAAATGCGACTCTTGTAAATAATGCGGATGAAACCAATATTTATTATCTGTATGCCGATGGCACCTACAAGGAAAATTATAAGGGCAATACGCTTGAAGGTAAATGGAAGGTTGAAAATTCTGAACGGCTCGTCATAACCATGGACGGTATGGATACCTCCTATTACTATTCGATTCTTCAGGACGTTAACGGAAGCGTTACGGGAATTACCCAGATGGAGGGCAGAAGCTTCACCATCGTAAGACATTCCGTTCCCGAAAACGTAAATGCTCTTGAAAATATAGAGGCGGCTGAACAGTAAAAAACAAAAACCGGCAGGTCCGAGGACCTGCCGTATTTTTTATCTGTGAATGATTGAAAGCGCAAAAGCTGCCGCGGCGACTCTGGGAAGAGTCTGCCTGAACTTATCCGTAAAGTTCTCTCTGAGGAGGGGATCAACCTTGACTGCGACCGCACCCGTTTTATTGGCTGCAAGTATGTCACTTTCAAGCTTGTCGCCTATCATTGCGATTTCTTCAACGGGAGTGTCCATTATCTGCGCAGCTGCATCGAGACCCTTTGTGCCTGGCTTGAATGCGGGTGCGTAGCAGGGAATATTACCCATCTGCAAAGAAAGAAGCTTTGCTCTTGATTTGACCGTGTTTGATACTATCATAACGGGAATGCCTGCATCCTGCATCATCTTAACCCAATCTTTTGCCTCCTGATGAACGTAGTATGAAGCAAAATAAGTGGCTGTTCTGTCAAGGTCAAGTGCAATTGCTTTCGCTCCCATTTCCGTTATATCCGAGGGCTTAATGTCCGTCAGCTTCTCAAAGCTGCGGTCCGGACAGCCGAATATTTTATTGAATAACATAAATCTCTCCTGTGCCTTTCTGCATTATTTTGTGAGCATCCTAAGTTATACGTAAGTCTGATTTCACTCCCGACAGACCAGCTAACTCTGTCTTTGAGATATCCCTTCTCAGCGAGTGTGAAATACCGTCTTTCGTATATCAGTGTTCTTAAAACACGTTTTTGTTGCATCTTTTCATAAAAAATGAAAAGATCCTCAATTACCTTGCCATCACCCTGCACAGGTGATGAAATTTACCACGTATCCGCAAAATAATGCAGATAGCGCTATTTCAAGTATTAATTATACTATATATGGTATGGCGTTGTCAAGATTTTCATTTTTCGGCATACAGCGATATAAATGCATTATTGAATTGTGAATATAAATCTGCTATAATAATTGAGTAATCAAATAAAAAAGAGGCGGTAAAATGAAAACGCTTATTGTTACCTACCTTTGCGGTACAAAAGAAAGCAGAGACGCATTTTACACCGGCATTGTTGAAAACGGTATCGGTGAAAAATGTGAAAATGAAAAAGGGTGCGGGAGCTATAAATACTATTTCCCCGCTTTCGATGACACCTCACTGCTTCTCATTGAGGAATGGGAGAATGAGGAAGCCCTCACCGCCCATAAATTTCAGCCGCATATGGCAAAGCTGATGGAACTGAAAGAAAAATACGATGTTAAAACCGTTATTAAATAAGGAGAGATAAATATGAAAATTGATAATGAAACCATTAAGCTCGCTCAGGATTTACTTGAAGTATACGTTTGCCCCGAGGTTAAGGAGGCAACCGAAAAATTCCTTGCTTCTCCCGACGATATGACCGCGGGCACTCTTGCTATTGCTCTTACCGACGGTATTGCTTCCATTGACGAGGCAATCGCATTTGCAGGCAGTGATTACTGTAAAGAAAAATTCGGTGAGGAAACCGCAAAATCAATCCTTGAAGATACTGTTAAAGCAAAGAAAAACGGTGCAAAATACTGCGGTTGTGACGGCTGTCAGAGAGCACTTGCTCTGCTTAACGCTCTTGCGGAATGATAATCGGAAAGATAATCAAAGCCGTATTTTCCCTTATCATAACCGTAATCCTCATTCCCTTTATCATCAACGCAATCGTAATAGGATACGGTGCCTATCACATTATTGATTTTGACGAGGCGGGGGATGGATACGACTGTATAATCGTGCCGGGCTGTTCCGTTATCGGTGATACTCCCAGCGGTATGCTCAAAGCCCGTCTCGACAGAGCAATTGAGCTTTATGAGAAGGGCGCTGCGTACAGAATCCTTATGACGGGCGACCGTGATGACGAATACTATGACGAGGTATCCGTTATGAGAGATTATGCCGTAAGCCGTGGCGTTCCTCCGGTGGCGGTCATGATTGACCCCGAGGGATATTCCACCTATGAAAGCATGTACAGAGCGGAAAGGGATTTTGAGGTTGAAAAAGCCCTTGTGGTTACCCAGAGATACCACCTTTACCGCAGTGTTTACGATGCCCGTCTTATGAGTATCAAGGCAGACGGTGTAGTATGTGTTTCCGGTGATACGGATACAGAAGACAGCCGCCGCGAATTTCTTGCCCGCATAAAAGACTTTGTCTATACCATACTTCGTCCCGAGCCGGAAATGATTCAGGAATACCGTCTTGAAAATCCCGGGGCGGCGGCACAGTTTCAGTAAAAAAGAACCTGAGGTCTTATGACTTCAGGTTCATATTTGTTTGTCCAGGTAGTAATTGATAAAATCAAGATTATCCTGCGAATACTCAACCTCGCCCGAATACATCCTTGCAATATCCTCCAGCACCTCAACGTCGCCGCTTCCCGTCATACCGTAAATGGTGCTGATGATATAGACGCTCAATGCGGTGAATGCGGCATGGGCGGATGCCATATCATCCTCAAAGCTTTGAGGCAGGTGTCTGTATGCAAAGTACACCGCAAGCTGCTGAAATTCCATACCGTCGTGCAGAGAAAGTTTGTCTGCCGCAGACAGCAGGTCAAGATATTTATCCCAGCCGCGGTCAAGGCGTTCAAGGGCTCTGAATAAATCGGCCCATTCCTTCGGAGATTTTTCGGGAAGAGAGGAGTCGGCATAGTCAAGAAACTCCGCGATTCTTATTTCGGGCTGAAGCATGCTGCGCTGAAGGATATCAACGGCTCCGTCACGGAATTCAAGCGTTTGCTTTTCCTCAAGAGTAATTTCCTCTTCGTATTCGTCTTCCTCAAGGGTGACAAGGCGCACTTTGTCGGGATTTTCTATTATCAGCTTTGCGGCTGATTCGCAGCAGAGTCCAAGACCGATTTCCGTTCTGGTATCATAGAAATTCCTGAATCGGGGATGGTCTGCACATATATCGCACAGTACGTATTCTCCCTTTTCCGTAATGATTTCACACAGACCGTTTTCGTCAAGGAAGGGGCATCGGTCTCCCTCGAGCAGACGGAAGCATCCGTTTTCAAAATCCACGTTTTCACGGAGCTTTTTGCCGAGCGTACCGCCGATATATCTATATTTTTTCAACGTGTCATCGTCAATGTCAATTTCCCAGCCCTTACAGCAGGTATGATTGCATCTGTCTGCGGAGCATTGGAAATGCATGAAATAATCGGGAGCAATCAGTTTCATATCTTGATAGTATCTCCGTTGTCGGTCACCTCAACGATACGGACTCTTTCGTCTCCGGAGCTGTTGGGTGAGTGATATGTAAAATAAAGCTTATCGTCTCTGAAAAGCATACCGTGACCGCCGTCCTCCGTTGTAATGGGATCAAGGTGACGGAAATTGCCCTTGATTGAGCCGGAGTCAAAGCTGACGATACACTCGGCGTATTTGTTTTTTATGAATGTTGACCATATCATAAACAGCTTTCCGCTGACGGATTTATACATAAACGGACCGTCGGTCACGTAATGCTCGCCGGCGGGCTTTTTGTCTGCCCAGACGGGACTTGATGCCGAAAACAGAGTGACGGGCTCACCCACCGCTTCGGTAAGGTCATCGTTCAGGCGTACGTAACACACCGTGCCGTCAATTATCTGTGTGTGTTCGTGGCAGAATACAAGGTAGGGAATACCGTTCTCCACGAAGAAGGTGCCGTCAAGACATTCCCATTCAAAGGGAGTGACCGCACCCTTACTGTGAGGTGCAAAAGGCCCCTCGGGTCTGTCGGAGGAAAGTATATATGTTCCCCTCAGGTCGTTTTCCTTGGTAAAGGTAATGAACATATAGAATCTGTCCTTGTATTTGTGTACCTCGGGAGCCCAGTTGACTCCTCTGTCAAGCCCGTACTTAACCGAATTGAGACATTCGGTTTTTTCACTCCAGTCGGAAAGATTATCCGATACGTAAACGTCAACGCCGTGAACGTTTACTCCGAAGCCGGCAGCTCTTGTGCCGTAAAGATAAAATCTGCCGTTTTCCTTGAGAATGAACGGGTCACGGATATTTATTTCATTACAGTTCATAATCCACCCCGGTGTTTTTTTCTTCAGTATATCATATTAACGGCGTTTGTAAATACGTTACTTGACTGAAAATGCAAAATCGGGTATAATGCCCGTGACAAATGTATAACTCAAAGCACCTCGTAACCGGGGAGTCGGGCAAACTGAAGAGATGCGGATGCGGCACGGATATGTGCCCTTGTTTTCGCTGCAACGACGCCCGTTGAGGGGCGCTTTATTTGTTTGCTCATCTCACTATCTTAGGCGGAGAAGCCCCAAAACGACTGCGGTGATACGGTATGAATAAAACAAATGCAAATAAAGCGAAAATCACAATAATAGAAATGACGGTTTTCAGTATGCTTGGTGCATTGATGTTCGCCTCGAAGGTGCTTATGGACGTCCTGCCCAACGTTCATCTGATAGGTGTTTTCATCGTTGCCGAAACCGTTGTATACAGGCGGAAAGCACTGTATCCGATTTACGTATTCATTTTTTTGACGGGTCTTACGAACGGCTTTGCTCTCTGGTGGATACCGTATCTCTATATATGGACAATTCTGTGGGCCGCGGCTATGCTTATTCCGAAGGATGCCGGTGGGAAAAAACTGATGATTTTCAGTATGATTATCTGCTCTCTTCACGGTTTTCTTTACGGAACTCTTTATGCTCCTGCCCAGGCAATTCTCTTTCATCTTAATTTCAAGGGTATGATAACCTGGATTATTGCGGGTCTGCCCTATGACTGCGTGCACGGTGTCGGCAATCTGGTCTGCGGAATACTGATTGTACCTCTTATCACTTTACTCAGAAAATCGGAAAAACTGTACAGATAAAATAGCGGCTTCATCCTGAAAAGATGAAGCCGTGATCTTTTATTTTATTCAGCCGATTGCTTTTTCCAGCAGGTCGGAGTCATCTGACTTGAATACCATTTTTGATTCCGCATTTTTGCCGCCGAAAATGGAATACATATATTCAATATTGATGTTTGCAGCGGCTATCTTATCGAGGACTCTGTTAAGACTTCCTACCACGTTGGGAACGTTGCATACCGTTACTGGATTGACGGAAATAATGAATCCGTCACCGATGAGGGCATCAATTGCCTTCTGTACGTCGTCAACGATGAGACGGACTATACCGTATTCGGCGGTTTCGGCAATATTCAGCGCCTCGATATCAATATTGTTATCCGCAAGAATCTTTGTGACCTCTTTAAGCTGACCGTTTCTGTTTTCAAGGAATACCGAAATCTGTTTAACTTCCATTACTGTTTCCTCCAATCAGATTTTTCTGTTGTCAATGATTCTTACCGCTTTGCCCTCGCTTCTCGCGATACTCTTGGGCGGTACGAGGTGTACATTTGCCATAATGCCGAGCATGGACTTGAGAGCAAGCACAAGAGCTTTTTCTTTTTTGGAAATATCTCCCAGATTACCGGTGAACTTGTCGGGAGTAAGCTCAACGTTGATATCAAAGGTGTCCGTGTTCTTGACTCTGTCAACGATAATCTGATAATTTGCCTGATAGCCGTTGTTGAGAAGTACGGTTTCAATCTGAGAGGGGAATACGTTTACGCCCTTGATGATGAGCATATCGTCTGAGCGTCCCATGGGCTTTGCCATTTTGATAAAGGTGCGTCCGCAGGAACATTCCTCATCCGAAAGAACGCATATATCCTTTGTCCTGTAACGGATAATCGGCATTGCTTCCTTATCAAGCGAAGTGAATACAAGCTCACCCTTTGAACCTGCCGGAAGCGGCTCAAAGGTTTCGGGGTCGACGATTTCCGCAATGAAATGGTCCTCGTTTACATGCATACCCGACTGGGCGGAGCATTCGTAAGCGACACCGGGTCCGCTGAGCTCGGTCAGACCGTATATATCATACGCCTTGATGCCGAGAGCTTCCTGGATATCTCTGCGCATTTCTTCGCTCCATGCCTCCGCACCGAAGATGCCGGCTTTAAGCTTTATATCGTTTCCAATGCCTCTTTCCTTGATTGTTTCACCGAGGTAAGCGGCATAGGAGGGAGTACAGCAAAGTACGGTCGTACCTAAGTCCGCCATAAACTGAAGCTGTCTGTCTGTATTACCGGAGCTCATGGGAATCGTGGTGCTTCCCAACAAATGTGAACCGCCGTGGAAACCCGCGCCGCCCGTAAATAAGCCGTAACCGTAGGAAACCTGCACCATATCCTCTCTGGTTGTGCCTGCAGCTGCAAGGGCTCTGGCACAGCATTCATCCCACATGTGGATATCGTCCGCGGTGTAATAGGCGATTACTCTTTTGCCGGTCGTACCCGATGTGGAGTGGATTCTTACGCAGTCGGCAAGGGGCTTTGCCAGCATGGCAAAGGGATAATTATCTCTTAAATCGTCCTTGCTTGTGAAGGGAAGTTTGTGTAAATCCTCAATGCCTTTGATATCGTCGGGAGTAACGCCCGCTTCTTCCATTTTTTTGCGGTAGTCGGGGCAGTTATCCCAGGCGTGACGAACCTGTCTGACAAGCTTTTCACTCTGAAGCTTTTTCAGCTCCTCACGGGGCATTGTTTCAAGCTCTTTCTGAAAATACTTTTCCATATTCTTTCTCCAACGGTTGAAAATTAAGCGTTTTTGCCAAGCATGAATGCTTTTTTGTTGATTTCAAGGAATTTGGGAGGAACGGAGGTTTCAATAGCATTCATCCAATCCTCTTCGCTGAAATCAAAATACTGTGAAAGCTTGCCCAGCAGAACAAGATTGACTGCCTTTGAAGAGCCCGCCTCAACCGCAAGTGAAAGTGCATCAAAGCATTCTGCTTTTACGCCGAGTGCCTTGATTTTTTTGTCAAGGTCTGCGGGATATTCAGCCGCTCCCGTGATTACGGGCATGGGGTTTGTCTGCTGCGTATTCGTAATAATAACACCGTCATCTGCAAGAAATTCAAGCCATCTTGCGGCTTCAAGAAGCTCAAAGGAGAGAATTATATCGGCTTCGCCCTTGTCAATTACGGGTGAATATACCTTATCGCCGTATCTGACGTAAGTGACGACACTGCCGCCGCGCTGGCTCATACCGTGAACCTCGCTCACCTTTACGTCATAACCCTTTGAAAGGAGAATTTTACCCAGAAGCTTTGATGCAAGAAGGGTACCCTGACCGCCTACGCCGACTATCATAATGTTTTTGGTTTTCATGGTATTTCCTCCTTATTTTCCGAGTGCATCCTTGGGACAAAGCTGTGAGCAAACGCCGCAGCCCGTGCAGAGGGTGCTGTCAACAACTGCCTTGCCGTCAACGATTGAAATGGCGGGACAGCCGATCTTCATGCAGGATTTGCATCCGATACATTTATCCTTATCACAGCTGATGGGACCGGGATGCTTAACGTATTTAAGCAGAGCACAGGGCCTGCGTGAAATGATAACGGAGGGCTCGTCTGCGGCAAGCTCTTCCTTGAGAGCCGTGTCGCAATCCTTCAGGTCATAGGGGTCAACTACTCTGACTCTTCTGATACCTACAGATTTGCAGAGAGCTTCAAGGTCGATTTTTGTGCAGGGGTCGCCCTTGAGATTGAAGCCGGTAGTGGGATTCTGCTGATGACCGGTCATACCCGTGATTGAGTTATCAAGGATGATGACGGTTGAATTCGATTCATTATAAGCGATGCTTACAAGACCGGTAATACCGCTGTGCATAAACGTGGAGTCACCGATGACGGCAACGCTCTTGCGTGCGTTTTCTTCGGAAAGCTTGTTAAAGCCGTGAAGACCGGAAACGGAAGCACCCATACACAGTACACTGTCAACCGCGCTCAGGGGAGCAACTGCACCGAGAGTGTAGCATCCGATATCGCCGATGACGTTGACCTTGTTCTTTTTAAGAGTGTAGAAAAGTCCTCTGTGGGGGCATCCTGCACACATAACGGGAGGTCTGCCGGGAATGGTGTCCTCAACCTTTTTGCTTTCGGGAATTGAGATGCCCATTTTCTCTGCAATGAGATTCTGACTGTATTCGCCTACGAAGCCGAAAAGCTCCTTACCTTTGCAGGGAACTCCGATTTTTTTGCAGTGGGACTCAATTATATCGTCAAGCTCTTCAATTACGATTACTTCTTTTACCTGAGCCGCAAAATCCTTGATTTTATTGACGGGCAGAGGATTTACCATGCCGAGCTTGAGTACGGGATATTTGTCGCCGAATATTTCCTTGACATACTGATATGAAGTGGAGCCGGTGATAAAGCCGATGGAATTATCACCGCCCTTTTCAATTCTGTTGATATCGGAGGATTCGGCAAATTCGGTGAGAGCTGCTGTCCTTGCCTCAACGACGGGATGCTTCAGCTTTGCATAGCCGGGCATCATAACGTATTTGGCAATGTTCTTTTCATACTTTTTATCTTCCGCCTCTGCTCTGTCTGAGGTTTCGACAATGCTCTGTGAATGGGCAACTCTCGTGCACATCTTGATGATGACGGGAGTGTCGTATTTTTCACTCAGCTCGTAGGCAAGCTTTGCGAAGGCAATGGCCTCGGAGCTGTCTGCGGGCTCAAGCATGGGAAGCTTTGCGGAAATTGCATAGTGACGGCTGTCCTGCTCGTTCTGTGATGAATGCATACCCGCATCATCTGCAACGGCAACTATCATGCCTGCATTGATTCCCGTGTATGAAAGGGTGAAAAGAGGGTCTGCGGCAACGTTGAGACCGACATGCTTCATACCGCAGAAGCTTCTCTTTCCGGCAAGGGAAGCACCGTAGGCGGACTCCATTGCAACCTTTTCGTTGGGAGCCCACTCGGCGTAGATTTCTTCATATTTTGCGGCACATTCGGTAATTTCGGTACTGGGTGTGCCGGGGTAGGACGAAACGAATTTACAGCCCGCCTCATAAAGGCCTCTTGCAAATGCTTCGTTACCGAGCATAAGTGTTTTCATAGGTATCAACCTCTTTTTCAGCTTTTAATCTGTGCTTCAACAAGTCTGCCGTGACAGTAGATTTCACGGAGCTTCGGTTTTTCAATCTTGCCGGTGGGATTACGGGGAACGTCGGCAAAGATAATCTTTTTGGGTCTCTTGTATCTGGGAAGGTCGTTGCAGAATTCGTTGATTTCTTCCTCTGTGCAGGTCATACCTTCCTTGATTTCAATGATTGCGGCGGTGATTTCACCGAGTCTGGAATCGGGAAGACCGATTACACCGACGTCTTTGATCTTGTCGTGCTTGCGAAGGAATGCCTCAATCTGTACGGGATAAATATTTTCACCGCCGGAGATAATAACGTCCTTCTTTCTGTCAACGAGGGTAATGAATCCGTCTTCGTCTACGACAGCCATGTCGCCCGTGTAGAGCCAGTCGCCCTTGAGAATTTCGTCGGTTGCATCGGGATTCTTGTAGTAGCATTTCATGACGCCGGGACCCTTTACGCAAAGCTCTCCGACTTCACCTACCGGAACAATATTGTCGCTTTCGTCAACGACCTTTGTTTCCCAACCGAAACCGGGAATGCCGATTGCTCCGACTTTTTCAATATTCTCAACACCCAGATGTACACAGCCGGGCCCGAGAGACTCGGAAAGACCGTAGTTGGTGTCGTATTTATGATTGGGGAAGTATTTCTTCCATCTGTGGATAAGACTGGGGGGAACGGGCTGAGCACCGATGTGCATAAGGCGCCACTGGTCAAGCAGATAATGGTCAAGCTTGATTCTTCCGCTGTCAATGGCATCGAGTATATCCTGAGCCCAGGGAACGAGAAGCCATACGATGGTACATTTTTCTTCTGTTACGGCACGGAGAATCCACTCGGGCTTGACACCTCTGAGAAGGACTGCCTTGCTTCCCGAAAGGAGAGAGCCGAACCAATGCATCTTAGCACCCGTATGATAAAGGGGAGGAATGCAGAGGAAAACGTCATCCTTCTGCTGTCCGTGGTGGTTCTGCTCGGTAAGGCATGAATGATAGAGACCTCTGTGGTCATGAAGGATTGCCTTGGGGAAACCGGTTGTGCCCGATGAGAAGTATATAGCGGAATAGTCATCCTCTTTGATGTCAACGGGGGGAGCGATGGATGAACAGAATTTCATAAGTGACCAGCAATCCTCGGTATATCTGGGACCGCCCTGACCTACGTAGAAGAAGGTCTTTACCTTGGGCATATCGCTGTGTACTTCGTCAAGTCTTGAAATAAATTCCTCGCCGAAGATGAGCACTTCAATATCCGCAAGGTCGCAGCAATACTGGATTTCGTCTGCGGCGTATCTGAAATTAAGGGGAACGGCGATACAGCCGGCCTTGAGAGTACCGAAATAAAGGGGAAGCCATTCAAGGCAGTTCATGAGAAGAATACCGACTTTTGTTCCCTTTTTGATGCTTCTGCTGAGAAGCAGGTTGGCAAAGCGGTTTGCTCTGGTGTCAAATTCGGACCAGGTCATCTCTCTGCGATAGGGAGAATTTGCCTTGGCTGTTTCAATCAGCGATGCTTCACGCCACGTTGCGGCGTTGTCACGCTCGGTTGAAGGGTTGATTTCCACTAAAGCGACCTCGTCCTTGTAGAGACGGGCATTGCGCTCAAGCAGTTCTGTGATGATCATAAGATTTTCCTCCTTTGCCGGGGAAACAAAAACGTCCCCGGAGCTTAATATAGCTCTGAGGACGAGTATAACCCGTGGTACCACCTCAATTTACCGCGAATGCGGCCTCAACGGCAACTTTCATTGCCTAACGCGATAACGGGCGCACCCGGCATTGCCTACTTAACGTCAGAATAAATCCCCGTGTTCGGAATGCTGCTCGGAAAGGTATCGGATTAAGCTCCTCCATTGCCTCGCACCGCCCGGCAACTCTCTGTAAGAGTACACAGAACCCTACTGTTTTCGTCATAGCATTATTACTGGGTATTTTATCACCCGCTTGTGCATTTGTCAACTGCAATTTAATATTGTTTCCGTTATATGTTAAAATACTTGCATATCCCTTTATATAATGATATAATTAACAGATATTGAAAGGACAGGTGCCGTATGAGAAGAAAAAAATGGGTGGTATCAAAAGGTAATAAAGAGAATGCGGCCCTCGTTTCATCAGAGTTGGGCATAGATCCTCTGGCAGCTCTCATAGTTTCCTCAAGAGGATTTGAAAATACAGACGAGCTTGCGGATTTTTTTGACGCCGACGCTCCCCTGAGCATTGACCCGTTCTCCATTAAAGATATGGATAAAGCTGCCGAACGCATCAACAGGGCAATCGACGACTTTGAAATGATCTGCGTTTTCGGTGACTACGATGCGGATGGTGTTACCTCCACGGCGCTCCTATATTCCTTCCTTGAAAGCAGGGGAGCAAACGTCATCAGATATATTCCCGACAGAATCGACGAGGGTTACGGACTTAATATAAAAGCAATAGACGAACTTAAAGCGAGGGGCGTTCATCTTATCGTGACCGTTGATAACGGTGCAACCGCGGTTGATGAAATTGCACACGCTTACGAAATCGGTCTTGAAGTGGTCGTTTCGGATCACCATAAGGTCGGCGACGTTCTGCCCCGATGCGAGGCCGTGGTTGACCCACACAGACCCGATTGTCCCTCCGTATTCAAGGAAATGTCGGGTGTGGGCGTTGCCTTCAAGCTTGCCTGTGCCATAGACGGCTTTGACGAGGACGCTATCCTTGAGGAATACGGTGAGCTCGTTGCTCTGGGTACGATAGGTGATGTGGTTTCCGTCACCGGCGAGAACAGAGTAATGGTAAGAAGAGGTATTTCATATATCAATGAGCATCCGGGCATCGGTATAGCCGCTCTCATTGAAGCGGCAGGTATTTCCGGCAAGGAAATCACTTCATCCTCGGTTGCATATACTCTCTGTCCGCGTATCAATGCGGCGGGGCGAATGGGAAGCGCGGATAAGGCACTTGAACTGCTTCTCTGCGATGACCCCGACGAAGCGGAATATCTGGCAAAGGAAATCGCTTCCATGAACGCTTCCCGTCAGGTGACGGAAAACGAAATATTCCGCAGTGCCCTTGCCCTCATACAGAGCAATCCCTCGCTTGCAAAGGATAAAATCATTGTCGTTGACGGCGAAAACTGGCATCAGGGCGTGATCGGAATCGTAGCGGCAAAGCTTACGGAAAGATTCGGCAGACCGGCGGTCGTCATTTCCCGTTCGGGAGATACGGCGAAGGGCTCATGCAGAAGTATTCCCGGTTTTTCAATATACGAAGCCATAGAGGCGGTTTCCGACTGCCTTACCCATTACGGCGGGCATACCCTTGCCGCAGGCGTGGGACTTAAATCCGAAAATATAGACCTTTTCAGGAGAAAAATCAACGATTATGCAGAGGACAGTGAAATGCCCTTTGCGGAGCAGATTATTGATTGCAGAATAAATCTGCAGTCCGTCAATCTCAGCGTGCTTTCCGCAATTTCGTCAATCGAGCCCTTCGGCTCCTGCAATCCCCAGCCCGTTTTCGGACTTTTCGGGGTGAAGATTGAGGAAATCAACGGTATCTCCGAGGGTAGGCATACACGTCTTATCGTTTCCAAAAACGGATCCCGTCTCGGAGCGGTATATTTCGGGCTTGCAGAGAAGAGATTCCCCTTTGAGCAGGGCGATACGGTTGACCTTGCGGTCAATCTTGAGCAGAATGTCTATAACGGCGAAATGCGTGTTTCCGTGGTCATAAGAGGCATCAGACCTTCCGTAACAAATGAAGAAAAGGTGCTTTCCGCCATTTCTCTCTATGAAAAATTCGCTTCGGATAAGAAGCTTTCTTCCCTGCAGGCGGCTTTCCTCACACCCGACAGAGAAACTCAGGTCGAGGTGTTCAGGTCAATCAAGGCAAAACCCCTCAGGGACAGATATTGCGAACAGTTGTGTGTTCGCCTGGGAGACGACGGCTCGTCTCTTGCGGCATATACGGTCACGGTTGATATGATGCTTGAAATGGGCATACTTGCCCTTGATGACGACGACAGAGTATATGTTCCTTCAAATACCCCGAAGGTAAATCTTGAAGAATCATCGGTCATGAAAAAATTACGTTGTATGCAGGTGTAAATATGCAGTATTACAATACGACCGTTATCGACGAATTTGATACCCCCGAAGAGGGACTGAAAATTCTGATGGACCTTATCGGAAAGACGTTTTCCGAGGAGGAGATAAACGGAATCAAAAAAGCATACGAGTTTGCACGGGATGCACACGGAGATCAGGTCCGTCTTTCAGGCGAGCCCTACATTATCCATCCCCTGAGCGTTTCAATCATAACAGCCCGTCTGGGTATGGACTGTCCTTCGGTCATAGCCGCTTTGCTTCACGATACGGTTGAAGACACCAGAGCCACCGTTGAGACTGTAAAGGAATTATTCGGCGATACCGTTGCACAGCTTGTTGACGGACTTACAAAGATACAGAGCGTTCCGACCAGAACAGAGGAACGTCTAGAAGACGCTATCTGGCTTGATGCGACGAGAGTAAAACAGCTTCAGCAGGCGGAAAATATCCGCAAGATGCTCATGGCGATGTCAAAGGATATCCGTGTAATCATCGTCAAGCTTGCCGACCGTCTTCACAATATGCGTACCCTTATGTTCAAGCCCGAGCAGCGCAGACGCGAAATTGCCCGTGAAACCATTGAGGTATATGCACCCATAGCTCACCGTCTCGGTATCCGACCCATCAAAGAGGAGCTTGAGGACCTTTCCATCAGTTACCTTGACCCCGTTGCATACAGAGAAATCAGCGAAAGTCTTAGAAGGCAGAATGAAACGAGTCTGGAATTCCTTGAGGACATAAAGGGCAGAATTGAAGAAAGAGTGAGAGAGACCGTTTCCGATGCGGCGGTCAGCGGACGTATCAAATCCGTTCACGGTATCTACCGCAAAATGTATATGCAAAACAAAAATTTTGACCAGATTTTTGATATCTATGCGGTCAGAATTATTGTTGAATCAGTCATAGACTGCTATAACTGTCTGGGCATCATCCACGATATGTTCAAGCCCATTCCCGGCAGATTCAAGGATTACATTTCAAACCCCAAGGCGAATATGTATCAGTCACTTCATACCACCGTTCTGGGTAAAGAGGGTATTCCCTTTGAAGTACAGATAAGAACGTGGGAAATGCATCACACCGCGGAATACGGTATTGCGGCACACTGGAAATATAAAGCCGGCATCAATAACGGTAAGAACGACCTTGACAGTCAGCGTCTTGCCTGGGTAAGAGAACTTCTTGAAAATCAGAATGAAGCAGAGGACGTTGAAGAAATAGTAACCACCATCAAGAGTGACCTTGTACCCGAAGAGGTATTCGTATTCACTCCCAAGGGTGACGTTTATAATCTTCCCTCGGGCGCAACGGTGATTGACTTTGCCTACGCAATTCACTCAGCCGTAGGCAATAAAATGGTGGGCGCAAAGGTTGACGGCAGAATCGTCCCCATTGACTACGAGGTCAGCACCGGCGAAATCGTTGAAATCATCACTTCCTCACAGCAGGGTAAAGGCCCCAGCAGAGACTGGCTCAAAATCGTAAAGACCAGTCAGGCAAGGACCAAAATCCGTCAGTGGTATAAGAGGGAAAGACGCGAGGAAAATATCGTTGAAGGCAAGGCCGAAATTGAAAAGGAATTCAAGCGGAATTTCATCCGTCTTACTTCCGAGGAGTACGAGCCCTTCGTTCAGAAAATTTCGGAGCGTCAGCACTGTAAGAACGTAGAGGATTTCTACGCTGCAATCGGTTACGGCGGTATTACTCTGTCAAAGCTTATGCCCCGTATCAAGGACGACTACCTTAAGCTTACAAAGCTTAACGAGCCCGTCGTCATCAAATCCGCACCTCAGAAGAAGAGAACAAAATCCAGAGAAGGCGTTGTGGTTGAGGGAATTGATAACTGCCTTATCAAGTTCTCCCGCTGCTGCAGTCCTCTTCCCGGTGACGAAATCATCGGATTCATTACAAGAGGACACGGCGTATCTATTCATACAAGGAACTGTCCCAACGTGCCGAAGGACATTTCCCTTGCGCCGGAGCCGGAAAGATGGATTCCCACCTACTGGGATACGAATGTAAAGGAAGAATTCAAATGCTCACTTCAGATTGAGTGCACCAACAGAATCGGAATGCTTGCGGACGTAACCGCTATGGTTGCGGCAATGCATATCAATATCCTTGATATCAGCACCAGGACCACGAGTGACGGCAGGATAATGATGTTGATTACGGTATGCGTCAATAATATTGAGCATCTTGATTCAATCATAAATAAGCTGAAAGGAATCTCGGGTGTCCTTGAAATTGAGAGAACGGGCTTCTGAGGTAATAATATGAGAGCAGTTATTCAGAGAGTCACCGCCTCCTCCGTTAAGGTGAACGGTGAAATCATCGGTGAAATATCAAAGGGCTACAACGTTCTTCTCGGAGTAATGCAGGGGGATACCAAAGCTCAGGCAGAGCTTCTCGCCCGTAAAATCGCATCCCTCAGGGTCTTTGAGGATGACGATGAAAAAATGAATCTGGGAATACTTGACGTTGACGGTGAAATCCTTGCGATTTCCCAGTTTACCCTTTGCGCTGACCTGAAAAAGGGCAACAGACCCTCCTTTTTTCCCTCCGCTCCTCCCGATGAAGCGAGAGAACTTTACGACTATTTCTGCGAATGTCTTTCTTCAAACGGTGTAAAGAAGGTCGCAAAGGGAGAATTCGGCGCGGATATGAAGGTAGAAATACACAATGACGGTCCCGTTACCATCGTAATGGATACCGAAATCTGGGATAAGAAGTGAAAAGATGAAAGTAGTAAAAATCAAACCCGAATACGAAAATCTGTCAAATATGTATCTGCTCATTGATGAAGATACAAAAGAGGCGGCACTTGTGGACCCGGGTTGCTTTCTTGAAAACGCCCATAAAGCCATTGAAGAAAGCGGAGCAAAAATAAAATACATTTTACTTACACACGGCCATTTTGACCATATCCTCGGCACTTACAATGCCAGAGAAGAAACGGGAGCGCAGGTAGTCATCAACAAAGAGGATGAAATTTGTCTTTCCAGCGAAGAAGAAAACCTGATGCTTGATTTTGATATTGACTATGATTTGGTACACATGAAGGCGGATATTCTTGCAGAAGAGGGTCAGATATTCAGAATCGGAAACAGCGAAATAGAGGTTATGCTCACCCCCGGTCATTCCGCGGGCGGAGTATGTTACATAAACCATAAGGATAAATTCATTATGAGCGGCGATACCCTTTTCTATTCCACCGTCGGCAGAACGGACAAGGGCAGAGCGGATGCGGGAGAACTGACCGCTTCCCTGAAGCGTCTTATCGCTCTTGACAAAAATTATAAGGTATATCCCGGTCACGGACCCGAAACGGAACTTGACCGCGAAAGAACAAGAAATATTTTTATCAGAAGGGTCGGCAGATAAGTGATACTGCGGATTTACGGTCACGATTTTCATTACGAATGCGAGAATCTGTGCAGGGTATTCTTTCCCAATGAAAAAATAAATATTGTTTACGATGACAGCGGTGAGGACGAGCTTACGGTCGTTACGAAATACGAGGCGGGTACGGTATCTGCCGACGTTACGGTAAACGGTGAAAGCCGTTCACTGCGAAAGGAAACTGATGACGAAAGCGCGGAGCTGGACCTTGCAAAGCTGATTTTTGCCGCACTTTCAGACCTTACGGGCTATACTCCTCCCTGGGGTGTGCTTACGGGTGTCAGACCCTCAAAACTGATGCTCAGACTCATTGCCGATATGGGTGAGGAAGGCGCAAGGGATTATTTTGAAAACGGCTTGCTTGTCAGTGAGCAGAAAACGAAGCTGGCAATGACGGTTGCGGCGGCAGAGGATAAAATCGTCTCTTCCTCAAAGCCGGAATCCTTCAGCTTGTATGTGTCAATCCCGTTTTGCCCTTCAAGATGCTCGTACTGTTCCTTCGTGAGCCATTCCATTGCGAACGCGAATGCAAAAAAACTCTTTCCCGAGTATCTTGAAAAGCTTGCGGAAGAAATTGAGCTGACGGGCAAAACCGCAAAGGAAAACGGTCTGCGGCTTGAAAGCGTCTATTTCGGCGGCGGCACTCCCGGCGTGCTTGAAGCATCTCAGCTTGATATGCTTCAATGCGCGATTGAAAAGAATTTTGACCTTTCATCAATTCGTGAATATACGGTTGAAATCGGCAGACCCGATACGGTTACGGCGGAAAAGCTCGCCATGCTGAAGCTTCATAAGGTTGACAGAATCAGCATCAACCCGCAGACCTTCAATCAGGAAACACTTGACTTGATCGGCAGGAAGCATTCCGTGGAGCAGGCGATAAACGCCTTCCGTCTTGCAAGGGGATACGGCTTCAGGTGCATCAATATGGATCTGATTGCGGGGCTTCCAGGTGAAGATTCGGGTGTTTTCAGAGATTCCCTTGATACTGCCGTAATGCTATCGCCCGAAAACATCACAGTGCATACCCTTGCTCTGAAGCGCTCGTCAACCCTTAATTACGAGGGTGCTCAGGTGTCCGCAGGCAATGAAGCGAAAAAAATGCTTGACTATTCATATCAGAAGCTTATACAATCGGGGTATTCCCCCTACTATATGTACCGGCAGAGCAAGTGCGTAGGCAATCTTGAAAACGTGGGTTGGTGCAGACCCGGTACCGAGGGACTCTACAACGTCTTTATGATGGAGGAATGTCATACCGTGCTCGCGGTAGGTGCGGGAGGCGTGACGAAGCTCTGTCAGCCGGGCGGTACGAACGTAGAGAGAATTTTTAACTATAAATATCCATACGAATATATTTCCGGTTTTGACGTCATTACCTCACGTAAGGACGGAGTTACGGAATTTTACTCGCGGAACGGAGTGAAATGATTTGAAATCCAATGCAAACGCAAATAAAAAACAGTCCGTGCTCAACGGTGCCATGATTCTTATGGCGGCCGTGCTGCTCGTCAAGGTTATCGGTGTTCTGTTCAAGATGCCCATGACCAGTATGATAGGTGCCACGGGACGCGGATATTTCAGCTCGGCTTATGAAATCTACACCCCCATTTTTGCCATCGCAATGGCGGGACTTCCCGTTGCGGTTTCAAAAATGGTAGCGGAAAGTGTTGCTCTCTCCAGATATCAGGAGGCGAGAAACATTTTCAGAGTATCCAAAAAGGTATTCATGATTGTCGGTCTTGTCGGCACGGCGGTGCTTCTCATTGCATCATGGCCCTATACCGCTCTTGTTGGCAAGCCCAAGGCACTGCCTGCGGTACTGTGTGTTGCTCCCTCAATCTTCCTTTGCTGTTATATGTCCGCATACAGAGGATATTATGAGGGCCTGCGCAATATGAAGCCCACGGCGGTTTCACAGGTCATAGAAGCCCTCGGTAAGCTTGTTCTCGGACTTATTTTTATTAAAATCATCATTGTCGCGGGTACAAATTCCTTTAATAACACAGGCGTCGTTTTCGGTCAGAAGGTAAATGATCTGACTGAGGCAAACTCCATTATTATGCCTTACGCCGCCGCAGGTGCGGTGCTTGGTGTTACCATCGGCTCGGGGCTTTCACTGCTGTTCCTTGCCCTTCATTTCAGAAGATATAGCGACGGCTTTACGGGTGTTCAGCTTGCTGATCCTCAGGAATCAAAGCCCGATAAATCCCTTTCGTCCGAAATGATAAAGATTGCCATCCCCATGGTAATCAGTGCCCTCGTTCTCAATCTCACGAATCTTATTGACGTTACCACCGTTCAGTCAAGACTCAAGAGTGCCCTTGAAAGCAATCCCGAAACGGTTATCAATATGTTCAGAGCATCCCTTGAAGCGGCAGAATCAAAAGAGCTTCTCAATCTGTCGATTCTTGAGGACGTTTCAAGCTATATCTGGGGAGCTTATTCGGCAGCCCTTGACTTTAAGACACTCGTTCCCACCATTACGATTCAGCTGGGCGTAAGTGCTCTGCCTGCTCTTGCAACCGCATGGGCAATCAAGAACCGTGACGATATCAAGAGCTCAATCGAAACCGTACTGAGGGTGGGCATGATAATCGCTTTCCCCGCAGGCCTCGGTATGGCTTTCCTCGCGAAGCCGATTCTCACCCTGATTTACGGCGGCGGCAACAGTGCCGATATGGTAAACGTGGTCGCTCCGATGCTGGTCGTTTACGGCGTATTTACTCCCATTATTGCGATTTCAACTCCCGTTACGAGTATGCTTCAGGCAGTCGGCAGAGCTGATATTCCCATGAAGACCGTAATAGGAGCCGCGATTTTCAAGATAGTATGTAATTTTATTCTGGTTGGTATTCCCGGTATCAATATTTACGGTGCGGTTGCCGGCACGGTACTCTTCTACGTGATTATCGTCAGCACAAACCTCTTCCGCCTTATCAGCATTGCAAAGGTCAAAATCAACTGGAAGAGTATTATTCTCAAGCCCTGCATAAGCGCATTTCTCTGCGGTGTGACCGCCTTTGCGGTAAACGGACTTATCAATATTTTCTTTACTTCCCTCAGTGCGAGAATGATGAGCTTCATGGGCTGCGTGCTGGGAGTAGGTCTCGGTGCAATCGTATACGTCGTCTGCCTCCTCTTTATAAAGGGCGTAGTCAGAGAGGACGTAGTTGTTCTTCCTAAAGGAGAAAAAATTGCAAAATTGCTTGAAAAATATAGACTTTTAGGTTAAAATGTGATACAATTCCTTTCACGGAAAGCAAAAGGAGCATGATTATGGTTGACTTTAAGTTCAAAGAAAAGTATAATTGTGCAGACCTTGTTGATATTATGGAACTGCTCAGAAAGCCCGGCGGTTGTCCCTGGGATGCGGAGCAGACACACCAAAGTATCAAAAAAAGTCTTTTAGAAGAAACCTATGAGGTCATTGAGGCAATCAATAAGGACGATAAGACACTGCTCCAGGAGGAACTGGGCGATTTGCTGATGCAGGTCGTGTTCCACGCACAAATGGAAAGAGAAGACGGAGTCTTTGATTTTGACGACGTTGCCGACGGAGTCTGCAAGAAGCTGATTATCCGTCATCCGCACGTTTTCGGTGACGTTACCGCCGAAACCGTTGACGACGTGCTTACCAACTGGGATGCCATCAAGATGAAGACAAAGGGTCAGAAGACCGCGTCCGATTCAATGATGAGTGTTCCCCGTGAGCTTCCCGCCCTAATGAGAGCCGCCAAGCTTCAGAAAAAGGCCGCAGACGTGGGCTTTGACTGGGACGACGTTCAGGGTGCGGTGGATAAGCTTTATGAAGAAATAGGCGAGCTTAAGGAAGCAATTGCAGAAGGAGACAAGTCACATATTGATGAAGAATTCGGTGACCTTCTCTTTTCCGCAGTAAACGTTTCCAGATTCGTTAAGATTGATGCAGAGGAGTCTCTTACTTCGGCGTCCGACAAATTTCTTAAACGTTTTACCGAGGTTGAGCGTAAGGCAAAGGAAAGAGCCATTGATATGACCGAAGCCGGCATTGACGTGCTTGACGGGCTTTGGGACGAGGTCAAGGCAGAACAGAAAAATTGTATATGATCGCTTTCGCGTTTCATAAATATCATTCACAGAATGGAGAAAAAACATGAATAAGACAGAACTTGTAAATGCTATCGCTGAAAAAGCAGGTATCGAAAAGAAGGCAGCTGACGCAGCTCTTAAGGCAGCTATCGACGCAATCACAGACGAACTCGCAGCAGGCGGCAAGGTTCAGCTCATCGGTTTCGGTAGCTTCGAAGTACGCGCTCGCGCAGCAAAGACAGCTCGTAACCCCAGAACAGGCGCTTCTGTTAAGGTAGCAGCAACAAAGGTTCCCGTATTCAAGGCAGGCGCAGCTCTTAAGGATAAGGTTGCAAAATAAGTTTTGACTTTAGGGGTTGTCCGTTTCGGGCAACCCGATTTTTTATTGACGGAGTGTATTATGAGACTTGACAAATACCTTAAGGTATCACGCATTATCAAAAGAAGAACGGTTGCCAACGAGGCGTGCGATGCGCAGCACGTAAGCGTAAACGGCAGACCGCAGAGAGCATCCTACGACGTTAAAGTGGGAGATGTAATTGAAATCACCTTCGGTCAGAATACCTCAAAATTTGAAGTGCTGAGCATAAACGAATATGCAACGAAGGAAAACGCTTCGCTGATGTTTAGACAACTTTGATTTTTTAATAAAATCTCTTGAAATAATATACGGTTATAGTGTATAATATGCGAAAAATGCGGCAAATAAGCAATCCGGTGAACTGATATGAATAAAAATTTCAAAAAAATAATAATTCCGGCTATTTTTGTCGTGCTGTTGATAGTATTCCTTGTAATGTTCTTCCGCAGAAATGCCATTATCAGACAGCAGCGGGAAGAAATATCAATCAAGCAGTCGATAATCGCTTCCGAATCCGAGGCAAACAGCGCCCTTCAGGCAACGATTGAGGACGGCACAAACGAGTCCTACGTTGAGCAGATTGCCCGTGACAGAAGCTATGTATATCCCGAGGAAAGAGTATATTATGATTCCGATGCGGAATAGTCCGCGTCACACAAATTGAGGAAGGAAAACCTAATTTATGCAAATCGAGACAGGCACAGTAGTCAGCGGTAAAATTACCGGAATCACCGAGTTTGGCGCTTTTATGGAAATTGAGGGCGGCAAATCCGGTATGATTCACATTTCCGAAGTATCCACCGGCTTTGTTAAGGACATCAACGAGCATCTCAAGGTGGGTCAGGAAGTCAAGGCAAGGGTTATTTCAGTATCTCCCGAAGGCAAGATAAGTCTTTCAATCAGAAAGCTTGATGCCGAGAACTCCGATTCCGGCAAGGAAGAAAGAGCACCTGCCAAAAAGCAGTTTACTCCCAGGCAGGGCGGAAATAATCATAACGGTAACCCTAAGGTATGGCAGGGACAGAAGCCCTCTGCACCCGCAGGCGAAAAGCAATCCTTTGAGGATATGATGGCTAAATTCAAGCAGGTCAGCGATGAAAAAATGTCAGACCTCAAGAGAACGGATTCAAAGAGAGGCAGCGTCGGTTATTCACGCCGGGGCAAAAACCAGTAAAGCTTAGGGGGCAGTGCCCCCTTTTTTGATGAGTATGAGAGAAATAGATTTATCTTTGATTACCGCGGCCGTAAAGGACGGATGCATAAAGGCAAATAAGATTCTTCCGTGTGACCTTGAATGCAGGATAAGGGAAAGCGTATCAGCCGAGGAAGGCGAGCTTCCCCGTTCCGTTATGGAATGCCTTGCGGATAATATTGATGCCGCTTCTTCAATGGATTTACCCGTTTGTCAGGATACGGGTATGGCGGTCATCTTTTTTGAAATCGGCCAGGACGTTCATTTTGTCGGCGGTAGTTTTGAGGATGCGGTAAACGAAGGCGTTGCCCTCGGTTACACGGAGGGACTGCTCCGTAAGAGCATCGTGTCCGACCCGCTTAAAAGAGTTAATACCAATGACAATACTCCGGCGGTGATTCATACGAGAATCGTTCCCGGCGAAAATGTAAAGATAACGGTTGCCCCCAAGGGCTTCGGCAGCGAAAATATGAGCAGGATAAAAATGTTCACTCCCTCCGCCACACGTGAGGATATCATTGATTTCGTTGTTGAAACCGTTTCGGCTGCCGGCAGTAATCCCTGCCCTCCCGTTGTACTCGGTATAGGTATAGGCGGTGACTTTGAAAAATGTGCGCTTCTTTCAAAGCAGGCGCTTTGCAGAAACGTTTCCGAGCCCAATGGCGATGAATATTATGCACAAATGGAGAGAGATATACTTGAGAGAGTCAATTCTCTGGGAATAGGACCTCAGGGCTTCGGCGGTAAAACCACCGCTCTTTCCGTTGCAATAGAGCAGTATCCTACCCATATTGCAGGCCTTCCCGTTGCCGTAAACGTGGGATGCCATGTAACAAGACATACAACGGTAACCGTCTGATGTGTGAACAATTTGTGTATTTTTACCGAAACCCCTTTATTTTTTGAACGCTTTGTGATAGAATACATATTGAGGTTAAACCTCATAATTCTATAAAGGGGATGACTGTATGAAAATCACAATTACAGGCCGTAAATGTTCACCTCGTGATTCCTTTAAGGAGCATGCCGAAAAGAAGCTGGCAAAGATTGAAAAATTCTTTGGTTCGGATGTTGAGGCGAAGGTCACAGTAACTGTAGAAAAGTCATCACAATCCGTGGAAATCACCGTCAACAACGGCGGCATGATTTTCAGAGCTCAGGAGAGAGCGGAAAATATGAACGAAGCTCTCGACAAATGTGTTGACACCCTCATCAGACAGATTCGTAAAAACAAGACCCGCATTGAAAAGAAAATCCGTTCCGGTGGCTTTGATGCCTTTGACGGAGATGAAGCGGTTGAAGAAGAGACCGATTATGAACTGGTCAGAAGAAAGAGTCTTACCCTCAAGCCCCAGTCGGTTGAGGAAGCTATTCTTCAGATGAATCTTGTTGACCATCAGTTCTACCTCTTCCTCAACGAAGAAACAGGTGCGGTTAATGTAGTTTATAAACGTAACGACGGAGGATATGGTTTACTTACCCCCGAAGTTGAGTAAATGAAATTCTTGCGGCGGGAATTTTATTCCCGCCCTTTTTTTTGTTTGGAGTATCTATGAACATCAATTTTGTGATTCCCTGCCTGCTGGGAATGGAATCCCTTATAGCAGGTGAGCTTAAGGATTTCGGAGCAGAGAACGTAACGAGTGAAAACGGCAGAGTCCTTTTCAGCGGTGACGAAAATATGCTGGCAAGAGTAAATATCTGCTCCAGGTATGCGGAAAGAGTGCAGATTCTGGTTGGCTCGTTTGAAGCAAGAAGCTTTGAGGAACTGTTTCAGGGCGCAAAGGCACTTGCCTGGGAGGAATGGATAGGCAGGGACGATGCCTTTCCCGTAAAGGGCTATTCCATTAATTCCGCGCTTTTCAGCACGAGAGACTGCCAGTCAATCATCAAAAAGGCGGTCGTTGAACGGCTGAAATCAAAATATCATACCGAGTGGTTTGACGAAACGGGACCCGTTCATCAAATACAGTTTGCCATTAACAAGGACCTTGTTTCGATGCTGATTGACACCTCCGGCTTCGGCCTTCATAAGAGAGGATACCGTCTGGATGCAAACGACGCACCCATCAAGGAAACCCTTGCCGCCGCGCTGTGCAATATTTCTCATCTCAGGCCCTACCATAAGTTTTACGACCCCATGTGCGGCTCGGGCACCATTCTTATTGAAGGCGCTCTTATGGCGGCGAATATCGCTCCCGGTATCAGAAGAAATTTTGCGGCGGAGAGATTTGACGTGATTGACCGCAGTGTCTGGAAAGAGGAAAGGGAAAGAGCAAAATCTCTTGAGAGGGAAGCGCACGACTTCGAGGCCTTCGGCTCGGATATTGATGCAAAGGCGGTTGAAATCGCCAAGGTGAATGCACAAAGAGCCGGAGTTGCCGATATGATTGATTTCAGAGTTGCCGACGTCAAGGATTTCAGACCCTTGACAGACAGAGGCACCCTTATCTGTAATCCACCCTATGGTGAAAGAATGCTTGACATTTCAGAGTGTGAAGTGTTATATAAATGTATGGGTATGGCGTTTGAACAGAAACACGGCTGGAGCTATACCGTCATAAGCCCCGATGAGGAGTTTGAAACTGCCTTCGGCAGGAAGGCCGATAAACGGCGCAAGCTGTATAACGGTATGATCAAATGTCAGGCGTTCATGTATTTCAGATAACAAAAGGAGAAAAAGTATGAAGCACATTTTTGTCGTTAATCCCCAGGCAGGTCAGGGTAAAAACCGCGCCATAGATGTACTTAAGCCCATGGTTGAAGAGGCTGCAAAGAAATATAATCTTGATCATGAAATTTATCCCACCAAAGAACAGGGAGACGGAATCAGATATGTAAAGGAAAGAGCGGCAACCGGCGAAGAGATCCGTTTCTATGCCTGCGGCGGTGACGGTACTCTCTATGACGTTGTAAACGGTGCTTACGGTTTTAAGAATGTTGAGGTAGCAGTTGTTCCTCTCGGCTCCGGCAATGATTTCGTACGCTATTTCGGTACCAAAGAAGATTTCCTGAAGCTTGACGACCAGATTGAAGGTACCGTCTGTGAGCTTGACCTTATCAAGTGCGGTGACGAGCTTGCCATTAATCAGTGCTCCATGGGTATGGATGCAGAGGTATGTGCAAAGCAGGGAACGATTAAGAAATATCCTCTTGTTACCGGAGAGGGCGCATATTATATCGGCTGCCTTTATGCCATTGCAAAGAAAATCAAAAACAGATTTACTGTTACGATAGACGACGGCGAGCCCTTTACACTTGACGCACTTTTCTGCTTCATTGGTAATGCCAGCTATTACGGCGGCGGCTTCAGAGCCGCTCCCGAGGCACTTCCCGACGACGGACTCCTTGATTTTGTTATTGTTAAAAGCGTAAACAGCCGTCTTAAACTTCTAAAGCTTCTTGGTCCCTATAAGAAGGGCGAGCATCTTGACTGGGATATCACGAATTTCGTCAGAGGCAGGAAGCTTACGATTCATGCCGAGTCACCCGCTGCAGTCAACGTTGACGGTGAGTGTCAGTACGTTACGGATGCATCGTTTGAAATTATTGATAAAGGTATCAAATTCCTTGTACCCAAGGGCTCTGAATTCTTGAAAAAGAAAGGATAATCATAATGCCATTTTGTTCGAATTGCGGCGCCCCCAACGACGAGGGCAGCGCCTTCTGCGCAAACTGCGGAGCAAAGCTTGAAGCAGCTCCTCAGCAGAATCAGTATGCGGCACCTCAGCAGGGTGAATATCATCAGTATCAGGAAACTCCTCAGCAGAGCTTTGTCGTAGATAAGGGTTATGAGCCCTCCGATATTGAAGCAAATAAGATTTTCGCTATCCTTGCTTATATCGGACCTCTTGTATTCGTCCCCATTTTTGCGGCAAGAAATTCAAAATTCGCAAAGTTTCATGCCAATAACGGTCTTGTAATCTTTATTACCTGGCTACTCTGCAATATTCTCAGAGCAATACCCGTCATAAAGCATTTTGTATGGATTATTTCCGTTCTTGTTGCAATCGTTGATATTATCGGAATCGTTCAGGCAATCAAGGGCGAAGCAAAGCCCATGCCCGTTATCTCAGATATTAATATCATCAAATGAAAAACAGCTTAAATTTTCGCAACGGAAAAATCAGAATACTTCAGGTCAGCGATCCTCAGGACCTCAGATACGTACGTCCCGCTATGGTTAAGATGCTTGACAGAGCATACGATACCCTTGATGCGGATGCGGTCATATTTACGGGTGATAACATTCTGGGTAATCATTTGCTGGATGCAAGATTCGGAAGCAGAAAGATTGCCGAGGGCGAGGGACCTACTCTCATTTCCATGAGAGCCGCCCTTTCACATATTCTTGAGCCCGTGAACAGCAGGAGAATCCCCTTTGCCATGATTTACGGCAATCACGACGATATGAATCTTATCACAAAGGAAAAACAGATTGAGATTTATCGCTCGTACAATATGTGTATGGATCTGAATAAGGATAATCCGGATGTTGACTGCGATACTTATACCGTTGAACTGAAAAACAGCAACGGCGAAACGAAATACTGCCTTTATATGCTTGACAGCGCCTGGCAGGATAATGACGGCGAAAGAAAGTGTCACACGGAAGTGACGAAGGCCACCGTTGAATGGCTGCGCGGAGAGCTTGAAAGAAACAAGGGCATTCCGTCAATGGCATTCCTGCATATTCCTCTTCCCGAGCAGAATATGCTTACGGAAGAATGCTCCGCCGACGAAGGAATCAGCTTCCGTGACGGTAAATACCGCCGCCTCAAAGAAAACGTTTCCGGCTATATGTTTGAGCCGCCGTGCGTTCTGGAAGAAAACAACGGACTTTTTGAAGTGCTGAAAGAGGGCGGTGTCAGTGCCGTGGTAACCGGCCACGACCACACCAACTGCTTTATCGGTACATATGAAGGTGTTGATTTTATCCAGACCGGCTGTGCCTCCTTCAGATGCTACGGCGACAGAAGGACAAGGGGAATCCGTGTCTTTGATATTTATGAGGACGGCAGATACGAAACTGAGTTTCTTACTTATTTTGATATCTGCGGCGATACCCTGAGCACTCATATCAGCAATTTCCTTGATGCCGACGAATGGGAAAAGCCGAAATTCGCTCTTCTGGGCGTGATGGCAGTTCTTACAGCGGCAGGAACAGCAAAATATATTGCGAAAAAGAGAAAATGAATATCAAATTACGTAAAAAATCCGTTTTTTTGAAGAAAAAGCGGATTTTTTTGTTTTTTATCATTGACTACAAAAATATTTTGCTGTAGAATGAAAAAAAGGGGGCTGAATTATGGATTCGGTTGATCTCAGAATACTTGAATGCCTTAAGGAAAATGCCAGAGAAAATGCATCGGTTATCGGCAGTAAGGTCAATATGTCCGTTTCGGCGGTTATAGACAGAATACATAAGCTTGAATCCTCCGGGATAATCAAGCAATATACGGTTGTACTTGATAATGAACAGCTCGGGCTGGATATTACCGCTTTCATTATGGTAAGTATGGAGCATCCGAGATACAATGATTCGTTTATTGAATTTGTAAAGAACCATCCCAATATCGTTGAGTGCCATTATATTACGGGCGATTCCGATTTTCTGCTTAAAATCAGTACCCACAGCGGTAAGGGTCTTGAGCAGATAGCCAACGAAATAAAGTGTATCGGCGGTATTTCATATACCAAGACTCAGGTAGTGCTTTCCACCAATAAGGAGAACTATACTGCGGATATCAAAGCAATCAAGCCCGACAAATAACAGAATAACAATATAAAAGTGCTTTCCCGAGGGAAAGCACTTTTTCTTTGCCTTATTATCTTTCGTATTTTTCAAAGTAGGAGGGCAGGTAGCTTATCATATCGCTTACCGTCATTCCTCTTTCACTTGAAAACATTGCCACCTCGTCTGCACAGTCACCGTGTACATAAACGGCTGTAACGGCTGCGTCAACGGGCTTCATGCCCTGGGCAAGCAGAGAAACGAGGATGCCCGAAAGCAAATCACCGCTTCCGCCCTTTGCAAGTCCGCTGTTGCCTGTCGTATTTACGTATATTTCTTTACTGCCGCAGGAAGCAACCACCGTATTTGCACCCTTGAGTATCACGGTGCAGTTATATTTATCTGCAAATTCCTTTGCGGTTTCCGACGGCTTTGCCGTGATTTCTTCAACGGTTTTTCCCGTAAGACGGCTCATTTCACCGGGGTGAGGAGTCAGTATAACGGGAGCTTTTGCTTCCGTCAGTATATAGGGATTCCTTGCCGCCGCATTAAGTGCGTCCGCATCAATTACAAGAGGAATTTCCGTTTCACGGATTATTCTGTTTACAAGACGAAGAGTATCGGTATTCAGACCGATTCCGCATCCGATAAGTGCACAAGTGCATTCCTTTGTCTTTTCGAGAATTACGTCAAGTGCATCCTGCGAGAAAGTTCCGGTGTCATTTGATTTGCAGGGAAGCATAACCTGCTCGGTTACCGAGGGAGCAATTGCATTATAGGCGGCATCGGGAAAGGCGAGCGTAACGAGCCCGGCCCCGCATCTTACCGCACCGGCAGAAGCGATTTTTGCCGCACCGGGCATATTTCTGCTGCCTGCGATAATCAGAGCGTTTCCGAATGTACCCTTATTTGAATTTTCGGGTCTTGCGGGAAGCATTTTACCGATTTCTTTTTCACCTATGGTATATTCAACGGGGTCAATGCCGTCAAAATCTGCAGGGATGATCCCGATATCCGCAATTTCGATTTTACCGCAGACGTTTCTTGCGGGCTTGATTACGTGAATCGGCTTCAACGCGGAAACGGCAACCGTCATATCCGCTTCAAAGCACGCTCTGTGAATCTCTGCGCAGTCACATTCCGCGCCGGAGGGAATATCTACGGCGATTACGTCTTTACCCGATTTGTTGACTGCATCTGCAAGAGCGGAAAGCTTTTCGTCAAGAGCGCCTCTGAAGCCCGTGCCGAAAACGGCATCGACGATAATATCGCTGTTATCAATAAGTGACTGATAATCAGCCGTTTCGTGTATATCGGCTTTATCAACAAGCTTCATATTATTGACGGAGATTTCATCGGCGGGCATACCGCACGGAGCGAGTATTCTGATTTTGTATCCCTTTGCTTTGAGAACACGTGCGATTACGTATCCGTCGCCGCCGTTCTTTCCCTTGCCGCAGATAATGAGTGCGGTATGAGCATCGGGATAATTCACGGCAATCAGTTCGGCGCAGGCGGTACCCGCTTTTTCCATAAGAAGTGAAAAGCCGATACCTCTGTTTACAGCCGAGCATTCTGCCTGATACATCTGATTGTGTTTAACAATGTAATTCATTATTTAACTTCTCTCGTACGTCCCGAATTGAGTTGGGGAAGATAGGAACCGAATCTGTATTCGGGGAAGGTGTCAAATTCAATCTTGATAAGAGGATAACCGAGAATGGGATCGGGATTCTTTTCGGGCAGACCGCTGAGTATGATTCTGTCACCCTTCTTCTCAAATTCAATAGGAGTACCGTCCATAAAGCATATATTCTTCGGCTCTGTAAGGAATCCGCCGATGCCCATTTTACCGTCAACGGGATGCCATATCTGATTCCACATATAAACAGTGTTGCCCTTTGTAGTGGGACGGGAAACACCGTTGGGCTGGAATTGGTGACCGTTTGTCTTTTCAAGCTTGCCGTATACGGCTTCACCGTTTACGCTGAGCCATTCGCCGACTTTTTCAAGGGGAATGATAACGTCGGAGGGAACGGAGCCGTCGGGCTTGGGACCTACGTTTAGGAGCAGATTCCCGCCTCTCTCGGAGCAGGTCTGAATCATCTTGACTATTCTCTGCGGCGTATAGCTGTAAGGAGCAACCTGGTCTTCGTCAACGTAACCCCAGCTTAAATCGTTGAAGGTCATGCAGGCCTCCCAGACACGGTCCATGGGCTTGATTGAGCCCACGGGAGTACCGAAGTCTTCGTCAAGACGGCTTCTGTTATTGATTATTATATCCGGCTGAAGTGAGCGGAGGAACTGATTTCTTTCAAGGGAATCCCAACCCTCCCAGCTTTCCATGGGTGCGGCAACGTCATACCAGAGTATGTCTATTTTGCCGTACTGAGTGAGAAGCTCCTCGTTGAGGTCGCGGATATATTTGGTAAAGCGGGCACGCGCTTCGGTATCAAATTCACATATACCGCCGTCGGGATGATGCCAGTCCATAAGGGATGAATAGAATCCGATTTTAAGACCGAATTCACGGCACGCTTCAACAAATTCCTTGACTATATCTCTGTGAGGACCGTAGTTGACGGAATTGTAGGGATTTACCTTTGAATCCCAGAGACTGAAGCCCTCGTGGTGTCTTGTGGTGAGGACTATATATTTACAGCCCGCCTTCTTGGCGAGAGCTGCCCATTCGCGGCAGCAGCCCTCTTTGGGCTTGAAGGAATCTGCAAGCTTTTCGTATTCGGCAACGGGAATGTTTTCACATGCCATTGCCCATTCGTGTCTGCCGAGCTGTGAGTAAAGACCGAAATGAATGAACATTCCGAAACGGGCCTCACGCCACCATTCCATCCTCTTGTCTCTTGATTCGGCGATCATCTGCTCATAATCGGGTTTTGATAATAGCATCTTATTACTCCTTAACCTCTGCTTTTTCTCTTCTCTCCTGAAGCTCTGCTGCGATTTTCAGCTTCTTTTCTCCTACAAGGTCATACTTGAGAAGGGGAAGGATTGAAAGAAGACTGCCGATACCGGGAAGGCCTACGAATGCAAAGTAAACGACGTTCTTGGTGTATTTTACGCCTTCTGTGAGAACGCTGAAATCCGTGCCTGCTTCGTAATGTGCGACCTTAAGCATTACAAGACCTATTGCCGCGCTTACGGCAAGGGCGACCTTGATGGTAAGAGTAAGAATAGAGAAAGCGGGGCCTTCAATTCTCTTGCCGGTTTCGTATTCGTGGTAGTCAACACAGTCCGCAACCATAATCATCGGGACAATGTTTACAACACCGAACTGAAGACCGGAAAGGAACATCATAATGAACATTACTATCATGTTCTGTGTAACGAATATGTAAATGAGGACTGCGGCAATGGATACGATAAAGCCGTAGACCGAAACGATGATGCTGACCTTCTTTTCGTCCCACTTTTTAAGCAGGACGGGAATAAGAGCCATACTTACAACAGAGCCCACGCCCATGCAGATACCGAAGAGAACTACGTAGTTCTGGCTGCCGAGCATAACGTTTGCCGCCTGCACCTGGATAGCCATTGAAAGCTTGCGTACTGCACCGATGATATATGAAATAACCACAAGCATAAGGGGCTTGTTTGACTTGAGAGTTCTGAACATTTCCTTCATACTCATCTTCTCTGCCGAGTATGGTACTCTTTCTTTTGTTCCCGCATAGATGAGCGCAAAGAGAGCACAGCCCAGAATTGCGCAGGCAATGGCTGAACCGAAATATTCCGTGGCATTGATGGGAGTGTCCTTGGCACCCTTTTCAACGAATACCTTTGAGCCGCCGGGAACGAGTATGCAGACCAGCGGAACTATAACCGCAGAAGCGGAGAAACCGATTTCCTTAAAGGTGTTGGCAAGGGAAATGGTGTTTGTTTTTTCTTCGGGGTTGGGGGTAAGTACGGAAGCGATACCCTGTGAAGGAACGTCACCTATGGTCATGGACATACTCCAAAGCAGGAAGGTAATGAAAATCCATACGTATACGGCCATACCGCTGAAAAATTTTGACACGTTCAGGAATACCAGAATGGTCATGATTGAGAAGGGGGCGATTGCATAGAGTATGAAGGGCTTGAGCTTACCCTTGCTGCTGATTTTGTTGCCTACGAAGGGGTCAAAAACAGATGAGAGTATCTTAACGATACAGATAAGAATACCGACTATTGCAAGGTCGGCACCCAGAACCTCGTGATAAAATTCTGCCTGGTAGGAATTAAGCAGACCGACAATCATCTGGAAGCCGAAAAGGCCCAGTGAATATGCCGCAATTTCTTTGAAGCCGAGATACTTTTTCATTTGCAATCCTCCTCAGGATTATTATTTATTTTCTCACTCTCCGATGCTTCAGCTTTCTTTCTGAAAGAAACGAGCTTGCTGAAAACATAGTTGAGGATAATAACCGCAATTGCAATTACCAGCTTTGCTATAAGGCCTTTTACACCGAAAAGTGTGCCGTCCAGACCCGCGTTTATCAGCAGAGTGGGTATAAATGTCTCCATAAGTCCCGTGACGATTCTTGCCCCTACGAAGGATAATAATTCTTTCATAAAGGTGAGAGGAGCGAAGCTTTTGCTTTCAAAGACAAAAAGCTTATTGGTAAAGAAAGCGAAGATGACCGCGGTGCACCATGCAATACCGTTGCTGAGAGTTACCTGACTGTCTCCGGGATTATTGTCAAAAACGAATTTAACAAGCAGTGAATAGGTTACGAAATTTACGAGAGTGGTCATTACTCCGAAGAAAAGGTATGAAATGATCTCTTTTGTTACCAGCTTGTCAATAAGCTTTCCGGGTGCCGTTTCCGGCTTGAATATCTTAAAAAGAATACTGCGCAGCGACTCAACGAATCTGTCGCAGAGACCTGCTTTTTCCTTTTCCATAGTGCCTCCGTATATTGCAAGTGTATATTATATTGATTATTTTATATGATTGCCCTCATAAAGTCAATAAACACTTGCATTTTTGATATTATATGGTAAAATAAACCTTGTTGATTTATACACTTGAATGGAGATAAATGATATGAGTGAAGGATGCACGGGTAATTGCTCAACTTGTTCAAGCAATTGCTCTTCAAAAAAAGAAGACCCTCAGGATATGCGTATCCCCTGCGGTCAGTACAGTGATATCAAAAAGGTCATCGGTGTTGTCAGCGGTAAGGGCGGTGTAGGTAAATCCCTCGTCACTTCTCTTCTTGCCTCGGCAATGCAGACGAGAGGCCATCAGTGTGCCGTGCTAGATGCGGATATTACCGGACCTTCAATTCCCAAGTCATTCGGTATTAAGGACAGAGCCGAAGCCGATGCAACGGGACTTCTTCCCAAGGAAACAAATACGGGCATCAGAATTATGTCCGTCAACCTGCTTCTTGAAACGGAGGATTCACCCGTCGTGTGGAGAGGCCCCGTCATTTCCGGCGTTATCCAGCAGTTCTGGAAGGATGTTGCCTGGGGTGATGTGGACTATATGTTTGTTGATATGCCTCCCGGAACGGGCGACGTTTCGCTTACCGTTTTCCAGAATCTTCCCGTTGACGGCATTATCATCGTAACCACTCCCCAGGATCTGGTTACCATGATTGTCAAAAAGGCATACAATATGGCAAAGCTTATGAATATTCCCATTCTGGGCATTGTTGAAAATATGAGCTATGCAATCTGTCCCGACTGCGGAAAAGAAATTCATATCTTCGGTGAGAGCAAAGCCGATGAAATCGCCGCAGAGCTGGGTGTTCCCGTTCTTGCAAGGATTCCCATGGACCCCAAAACCGCTTCTCTTGTTGATAAGGGTGCTGTTGAGCTGGCAGACGACAAGTACGTTGCGGGCGCAGTTGAATTATTGGAAAGGATTGAAAAATAATGATTGATATAAAATTTCTGAGAGAAAATCCCGATATCGTTAAGCAGAATATCAAAAATAAGTTTCAGGACAGTAAGCTTCCTCTCGTTGACGAGGTAATTGAGCTTGATGCTCAGCTTCGTGCCGCAAAGACGGAGGCGGATGCCCTCAGAAATACCAAAAACAAGGTTTCCAAGGAAATCGGTGCTCTCATGGCACAGGGCAAAAAGGACGAGGCAAACGAAGTCAAGGCAAAGGTTGCCGAGTATTCATCAAGACTTGCAGAGCTTGAAAAGCTTGAGCCCGAGCTTCAGGAAAAGGTAACCAAAATCATGATGGTTATCCCCAATATCATTGATCCTTCCGTTCCCATCGGTAAGGACGACGGAGAAAACGTTGAGGTGCAGAAGTACGGCGAGCCCGTTGTTCCCGATTTTGATATTCCCTATCATACCGAAATTATGGAAAGCTTCAACGGTATTGACCTTGATGCCGCAGGCAGAGTAGCGGGTAACGGCTTCTATTATCTCTGCGGTGATATCGCACGCCTTCATTCCGCCTGCACCGCTTATGCGAGAGACTTTATGATTGACAGAGGTTTCACCTATTATATTCCCCCCTTCATGATTCGTTCCAATGTTGTAACCGGCGTTATGAGCTTCGCCGAAATGGATGCCATGATGTATAAGATTGAGGGAGAAGACCTCTATCTTATCGGTACAAGCGAGCATTCAATGATAGGTAAATACATTGATACTATCGTTGAAGAAGATTCTCTTCCTCACACTCTTACCAGCTATTCACCCTGCTTCCGCAAGGAAAAGGGCGCTCACGGTATTGAGGAGAGAGGCGTATACAGAATCCATCAGTTTGAGAAGCAGGAAATGATAGTTGTCTGCAAGCCCGAGGACAGTCCTCTTTGGTTTGACAAGCTCTGGCAGAATACGGTAGACCTTTTCCGTTCGCTTGATATTCCCGTAAGAACTCTTGAATGCTGCTCAGGCGACCTTGCAGACCTTAAGGTTAAGTCGGTTGACGTAGAAGCATGGTCACCCAGACAGAAGAAGTATTTTGAGGTCGGCTCCTGCTCAAATCTCGGCGATGCTCAGGCAAGACGCCTTAAAATCAGAGTCAACGGCAAGGACGGCAAATACCTTCCTCACACCCTCAACAATACGGTCGTTGCTCCTCCCAGAATGCTTATTGCATTCCTTGAGAATAACCTTAACGCCGACGGTACGGTCAACATTCCCGTTGCCCTCAGACCTTATATGGGCGGCAAGGAAAAGCTCGTTTCCGTTAAATAATAACAGCAAAAAGCAAGGGTACTCCGAGGAGTACCCTTTTTCATATTATCCGACCGGCAGACACATATCATTAATTGCGTGAAATTTCAACCGTTTTTGTTGCACTTGCTCCCTTGAGATAGTATAATAAAAAAGATTTGGAAAAAGGGGGACGGATTATGGAAAAATACCTGATTGAAAAGATACTTCCCTGCATTCAGGCAGACGGAGGTCACTTTGAATTTGTCTCATACGCGGAGGGAACGGCATTCCTTACCTTCAGAGGCGAATGTTCAAAGTGTGACAAGCTTGACCGCTGCTGTAAATGGATTGAGGAACGGATAAAAATAGATTTGGGCGAAGAGATAACGGTTAATGCCGTCAGACGCAAGCCCTGGTTTCAGGATAAGTGAGGTGAGATAAGTGGCACAGATCAAGGTCGAAAGAAGAAGCATGAAGCCGGAGGAATACATACGCCTTCGTTTCGGCTGGCTCAAAAGGCATATTTATTCATACAGATCCGAAATTGACACTTTTCTCATTAAGGATGCCCGTCAGGTACGGGAAATGGAATATGAATTTTATGATGGCGGTGAATTCCGTCCTCTCAGAAAGGGGGATATGTATTTCACCCCCGACGGAACGGCTTTCATTGAAGCGGATTTTGATATTCCGGATTGCCTTATGGGTAAGGATTACTGCTTCGTACTGCCCACCACCGCGGAAATGGTCGTAAAGGCAAACGGAAAATATATCGGCGGTATAGACCCCAACAGAGACCGCATAGATATTTCCGATTATGTAAAAGACAGGCATATTCACATTGAAATAGAGGGGTATAACCGTTCCAAGCCCGACGACGAGAGAAACCCCGACAATCTTTCAAAGAGGGGATGCCGTCAGATTTTTGAGGGCGGATATATTGCCGTAGTCAACAGAAAACTTCAGTCCTTAATCTATGATATTGAGGCGCTGCTTGATGTTGCTTACAGCGAATGCTTCAATGAGGATTTCGGTGAGCTTATCGAAAAGGAACTGAATACCGCTCTGAATTATATAGATTACGACGACGTGCGTGACGAGGATATCACGGCGGCGGCAGAGCATATTGACAAGCACATATTCTCCTGCGATTTATACAAGGGAGACGGTGTTGTTGAGCTCGTATCATATTCCCACCTTGATATTGCCTACTACTGGCGCAGGATTCATTCCGTACAGAAAAATATGCGTACCGTACTTATTCAGCTTCGTCTGATGGATAAGTACCCCGATTTCAGGTATGCACACACTCAGGCATATACCTACGAAACCCTTGAAAAATATTATCCCGAGGTCTTTGAAGAGATGAAGGGAAGAATTGCCGAGGGCAGATTTGAACCCGCCTGTGCAATGTACGTTGAGCCCGACTGTAACATTCCCTCAGCCGAGTCCCTTATCCGTCAGTGCCTTTACGGTCAGACCTATTTCAGAGAGAAATTCGGTATTACCGTTGACAATGCATGGCTTCCCGACGTTTTCGGAAACAGCTGGATACTGCCTCAGATACTTAAAAAGAGCGGTGTCAATTATTTCGTATCCAATAAGATGTCTACCTGGAACGATACCAACCGTTTTCCCCACAATAACTTTATATGGAAGGGAATTGACGGCAGTAAGGTTTACGCCTGCGTTCCTCCGACCCATTTCAATTCGTGGAATATGCCCAGTCAGATAAAAGCAAACTGGGATGCCTTCCGGGATAAGGATACCCTTTCCCATACCTTCCAGATGTTCGGTTACGGTGACGGAGGCAGCGGTGCCACGGAAGAAATGGTGGAGCTTATGCACCGCTTTGATAAGCTTTCCGTCATGCCCGAAACAAAGATGACAAGCGGAAAGGATTTCCTTCACGATAACTTTGACGGCAGGGATGACCTTGCCGTATGGGACGGAGAATTTTATCTTGAAATGCACAGAGGTACCTTTACTTCCAAGGCAAAGCTGAAAAATTACAACAGAAGGATTGAATTCGGTCTGCGTGATGCGGAGCTTGTTTCCGTCCTGAGGATGAAGCAGGGAAAAGGATATCCTGCCGACGAAATCCGTGATATCTACAAGAAACTGATGGTAAATCAGTTCCACGATATTATGCCCGGCAGTCATATTACCCCTGTTTACCGTGATGCCGTTGAGGATTTTGAGGACAGCGTAAAGCGGCTTGCCGCTTTGATGGGAAACGACGGTAAATATTTCAACACCCTTAATTTTGAGAGAAAATCTTTCTCATTCATCCCCGATGAAAACGGAAAACACGTGAGAAAAGGTGTCAGAGGCAGATTTGTTCATACCCACGCGCCCTCCCTTTCAAGAGCTGATACAAGTGAAAGTAAATCCGTTAGCGTCATTACTGCGGATAATCTTTCAGCCGATACACCTTACTACAAAATCGCATTCAACCCCGACGGCAGTATTGCCTCAATATATGACAAAGAGCTTTGCCGTGAATGGGTAAAAGGCGAATTCAACAAGCTACATCTTTATTACGATATGCCCGGCAACTACGATGCATGGGATATCCTGCCGAATTACGTTGATAAGGAGCTTGAAATCAGAATTGCTTCCCCCCTTGAGTATAAGGGATTTGACGGGGAATGCGCGAAATTTGAGGTCACGCTTGCAACGGAAAAAAGCAGCTGGAAGCGTATAATCCGTCTGTTTGCGGATTCCCGCGGCATTGAAGTTGAAAACCTCGTTGACTGGAACGAGAGCCACAAGCTTGCCAAGGTGAATTTCGGCTGTAACGTGCTTACGAGAGAGATGTTGTGCGATACCTCTGCAGGCTTCATTCCCAGAGAAACCCACCGCAATACTTCATGGCAGCAGGCGAGATTTGAAACCTGTATGCATCGCTGGTGTGATATGTCGGAAACCGGCGGAGGTGTGGCAATCATTAACGAAAATAAATACGGTGTCGGCGGAGTGAATAACGAAATGTCCGTTTCCCTTCTGCGTGCAACGGAAAGACCCGACCCCACGGCAGACCTGGGCTTCCACGATTTCTGCTATATGATTTATCCCCACGGCGGAAGCGTTGCCGAGGCGGGCGTGAATAATATTTCCCTTGAATATAATGCCCCTGTCATTAAGGCGGACGTGGAATGGAGCGGAACGGATTTTGCTCCCCTCTATCTGCAGGCGGTCAAGCTTTCGGAGGACGGTAAGCGCATCATTTACCGTCTGAGTGAGCAGAACGGTGCAAGAGGTACGCTGAAGCTTGACAAAAAAATGCAGGTGCTGAATATGCTTGAGGATGTGGAGGGAGAGACGCAGACGGTTGAATATACTCCCTTTGAAATTATTACGTTAGGTGAAGAAATATGACGGATTTTGAATATTGGTGCTCCCTTGACGAAGAAACAGGGGCGGAGCTTGAAGCGATAACGGATAAAAAAGAACTTGAGGACAGATTCTGGAAAAAGCTTGAATTCGGTACCGGCGGTATGAGAGGTATAATGGGCGCAGGTCCCAACAGAATGAACGTTTACACCGTTTCCAAAGCGACGAAGGGACTGGCGGATTATCTTAAGACGTCAAAGAACGGTCCGTCCGTGGCGATTGCCTTTGATTCAAGAAATAATTCCGAAAAATTTGCAGAGGTTTCAGCTCAGGTGCTTGCCGCCGAGGGAATCAAGGTATATCTTTTTGATAAGCTTATGCCCACTCCCGTGCTTTCCTATGCGGTCAGATATCTGAAGTGTGACGGCGGTATCGTAATCACCGCAAGCCATAATCCAAAGGAATATAACGGCTATAAGGTATATGATGCCGACGGCTGTCAGCTTACCCCTGCGGATGCGGATAAGCTTATCGGATACGTGAACGCGGTTGAAAGCTTTGATAAAATAAAAAGGATTTCTCTTGACGAGGCAAAGGAAAAGGGACTTTTCAGCTATATTGACGAGTCTCTGCTTGACTCGTTTATTGCTGAATGTAAAGCTATTTCACTTTATAAAGAAAAGTCGGATTTGAAAATCATATATACTCCTCTTCACGGTACGGGAAATATCCCCGTTCGCAGGATTCTTGCGGATTATGACGTAACGGTCGTATCCGAGCAGGAAAATCCCGACGGCGATTTTTCAACGGTACGTTCACCCAATCCCGAGGAAAAGGATGCCCTTACTCTTGCCATAGAAAAAGCGAAAGAAATAAACGCAGATATCGTTATCGGTACCGATCCCGACTGCGACAGAGTGGGAATTGCCGTAAAATGCGGTGATGGTTACCGCCTCATGACGGGCAATCAGACGGGCGCACTTCTGATGGATTTTATCCTCAGATTCAGGGCTCTTCCCGAAAATCCCGCAGTCGTCAAAACTATCGTTACAAGTGAAATCGGTGCCGCTATTGCTCATAAGAGGGGCTGTGAGGTCATTCAGACTCTCACCGGCTTCAAGTATATCGGTGACAAAATCTGCAAGTGGGAAAAGGACGGCGGCTATTCCTACGTCTTCGGATATGAGGAAAGCTACGGTTACCTTGCGGGTACTCACGCAAGGGATAAGGATGCCGTTTCGTCATCAATGCTTATTGCTGAAATGGCGGCGTACCATAAATCGCAGGGCAGGACTCTCGTTGATGCTCTCAAAAGAATCTATGACGAATACGGCTATTACTATGACTGCCTTGAAACGGTCGTGCTCAAAGGAAAAGAGGGCTCGGAAAAAATCAGAAGCGCAATGGACACCTTCAGAAGCAGGGGTGCTTCCCTCTTTGACGACCTCAGCGAAATATCGGATTATTCGCTCGGTATCGGTGATTTACCCAAAGAAAACGTGCTGAGATTCAACTTCACGGACGGCTCATGGGCGGCAGTCAGACCATCCGGGACCGAGCCGAAGCTGAAGATGTATTACTCCGTAAAGGGTGACAGCGAAGAGAAGGCAACCGCAAGGCAAAAGAAAATCAGCGAAGTATTTTACACATATATTTGATTTTGTTTGTTGAAATCGGCTTTTGTTTGTTCTATAATAAGCTATAATTTTCAGATAAGGAGAAACAAAATGAAAAAAGTAATCTCAATTATACTTTCATTTATTTTTGCGATTTCCTGTATGTCGGTTCTTTCGGGCTTTGCGGCTGCGGATAATGCATTTACGGTGAAATTTGCATCTCCCTCATCGGAAACCTCAACGGAGGTTACCGAATGGTACAAGGGCGAAAACGGTGAATATTATTTCTTTGTTCCCTCTTGCTGGGATGCTTCCGGGCTCACACTTCTGTTTAATACAGACGGCGTAAAGCTCAACGGTGAAGCCGTTACAAGCGGCGAGGTTTATGACCTCGGCGAAAAGGGTACGATTTCCTGCGCGGGTACAGATTACAAATACAACGTTATCTCAAGCGCAAAAATCGGCTCCGTTTTTATCAAAACCGAAAGCGGCTCGCTTGATGCCGTTCATGCCGATAAGAATTACAAAGAAAAAGGCGAAATCACCGTTCTCAACAAGAAGGGTGAGGTTGAGTATGCCGGAGACCTTGATTATATCAAGGGCAGAGGCAATCAGACCTGGGAATACGACAAGAGACCTTATAATATCAAGCTCGGTGATAAGGTCAAGCTTTTAGGTATGCAGAAGAGCGCAAAATGGTGTCTGATTGCAAATTACGATGATGCGGCACTTATCAGAAACGCGATTATGTATAATGCCGCCACCGAAATCGGTCTTTACTATTCTCCCGAATGCCAGCCCGCCGACGTTTATATCAACGGTGAATATAAGGGCTCATATCTTGTAACGAGCAAGATTGAGGCAAGCGGAAAGAGGATTGACGTTGAAAATCTTGACGACGTAAACGAAGAAATCTGCATTGACGAATACGGTGAAGATTTTAATATGGATACCCTTGAAAAAGGTGGCGTTTACGGCAAATATTCGGGTCTGCTTGAAAATACCTGCAAGTACGTGAAGATTCCCGAATCGGAAAAGAATACGACTGACGGCGGCTATATCCTTGAGCTTGAGCTTGCAAACAGATATGCGGCTGAAATCAGCGGATTTGTTACCTCAAGAGGTCAGCCAGTTATCATGAAATGTCCCGAATACGGCACCGAAGACCAGATAAAATTCATCAGCGATTATTTCGGCAGATTTGAGGATGCGGTATTCAGCGAAACCGGCAAAAACGAAAAGGGCGAGAGCATAACGGACCTTGCCGATATCACTTCTCTTGCCAAATATTATATGATAAGCGAATGGGCTTCAAATATGGACTCGGGTCTTACCAGTACTTATTTTTATCTTGATACCACTAAGGACGGCAAACTTTACGCAGGCCCCGTGTGGGATTACGATATCGCAATGGGCAACAATAACGACACCAGATACGGCTGTAATTACAGTAAACCCAACGAGCTGACGGTATGCTACGGCAGGCAGTACAGAAACACCGTATTCGGCAGTCTTGACGTTGATGAAAAGCCCACCATCTTCAATCAGCTCTGTAAAAATGCCGATTTTATTGCCGAATGCAGAACTATCTGGGCAGATATTTACCCGATACTGAACGTATGGGCAGAGGAAGGAATTGACGACCTCGCTTCAACCGTAAGAGCATCCGCAATTATGAACCATATCCGCTGGAATACCTACGGTACCCTTGATGCAGAGGAAATCGGAAAGAAGTACGATTCCGACGTCAATGCTCTCAAGTCCTTTGTCGTCACAAGAACTTCGTTCCTCAATATCAATAATTTCACAATAGAGTCCAGGGAGGAAAAGACAAACTTCTTCTCAAATCTCGGCAAAAAGATTCTTACCTGGGTAAACAATATTTTTGAGAAATTTATCGTTCTCTTTCACCTTGAGAATAAAATTTGAGTAAAAAGGCCCGTACCGCTCTCGGTACGGGCTTTTTATGCATATTGCGCTTATTGTCTGTTGCAAAGGATGCCTTTTGCGGTGTAATATGAAATATATTTTGTTCAGGAGTGATGCCCGATGAAATTTTCAAAGAAATTATTATCATTTTTAATCTGTGCCGTAATGGTACTCGGCTCTGTTGCAATAGGCGGCGAGGGATTTATTGAAACGCTTGATTTACTGAGTGTAAAGGCAAGCGCGGAGGAAAACGGTATTTTTACTTACAGTGTAACAAACGGCGAAGCGACAATTACTGACTGTGATGAGTCCGCAAGCGGAGAAATCACGATTCCGTCAACGCTGGACGGATATTCCGTTACAAGCATAGGTAAGCTTGCATTTTCCGATTGTACCGGTCTCACAAGCGTAACCATCGGAAACAGGGTTAAAAGCATCGGAAATTATGCATTTTCCGATTGTACCGGTCTCACAAGCGTAACTATTCCCGACAGTGTTACAAGTATCGGTGACTTTGCATTTTTGGGATGTAATGCTCTCACAAGCATAATTATTCCAGATAGTGTTATAAGTATCGGAGATAGTGCGTTTGATTACTGCACCTCACTTGCAAATGTAACTATCGGTGCCGGTGTTACAAGTATCGACGATTATGCATTTTTGAATTGTAATGCTCTTACAAGCATAATTATTCCCGACAGCGTTACGAGTATAGGTGCGTTTGCATTTTTCGATTGTACCGGTCTCACAAGCATAACCATCGGAAACGGGGTAAAAAGCATCGGAAATTATGCATTTTCCGATTGTATAAATCTCACAAACATAACTATTCCCGACAGTGTTACAAGTATCGGCAATTATGCATTTTATGGTCTCATGAATGTTGCATATTCAGAAAACATGAAGGCAGAGGGAAGCCCCTGGGGAGCAAGAGTTGTCAATGGATATGTTGAAGGAGATTTGGTGTATAAAGATTCAAGAAAAGAAGAACTTGTTTTTTGCAGGGTAAATGCAACAGGTAATGTAATCATTTCCGACAGCGTTACAAGTATAGCCGAGGATGCATTTGCCGGATGTATGTTTATCACAAGCATATTCATTCCCGACGGCGTTACAAGTATCGGTGACTATGCATTTATGAATTGTTCCTCTTTGAAAGATGTTTACTATGGCGGCGCAGAGTGGCAGAAAGATGATATCACAATCGGTGCAGTCAATTACCTTCTTCTTACTGCCACATGGCATTACAGTCACGTTCACTCCTACACAGAAACTGTTACCAGGCAGGTTGCATGCACCGAAGACGGTTTAATGACATACACCTGTGAATGCGGAGATACATACACAAAAGCAATTTCTCGGACAGGTCATGATTATGCGGTGACATATGAATGGTCGGCAGACGGCAAGACCTGTTCCGCAAAAGCAACCTGCAAACACAATGCAAGCCACGTTATTTTTGAACGCCCCGTAAGTATTTGTAACGTAAAGGTACAACCCACCTGTGAAAAAAAGGGTACTTCAACCTATACAGCTGCATTTGAAAGTGATATGTTCTCAGCACAGACAAATGACGTTGAGGATATTCCCGCACTCGGTCACGATTACATTGACCACGAAGCAAAAGCACCTACCTGCGAAGAAATCGGCTGGGAAGCATATCAGACCTGCTCAAGATGTGATTATACCTCCTACAAAGAGATTCCTCCGACAGGTCATAAGGACGGGGATAATGACGGCAAATGTGATGTCTGCAGAGAGATAATCAATGCAGATGCATACAAAGCTTTTCTTGAAAGCCAAATCACTCTGAATATCCCCGGAGGAACCACCGTTGACTACGGCACCAAAGCCGAAATAACGGCGACCGCAGACAATCTTCCCGAGGGTTATACGGTAGCAATTTATGACGGAGACACCGTAATTGCACAGAGTAAACCCGGTGAAAGCTCGGCAACCGCCACCACGGGCGAGCTGAAAAATGCCGTTACGCTTACCGTCAAGGTACTTGATGAAGACGGCAAGGCAGTCGCCGAAAAATCCGGCGAGGTCACAATCGGTGTCGGCGAAAGCATATTTGCAAATATTAAGGCATTGCTGAAAGAAATTTTTGAAATCATCGCTGTACTCATTAAAGGCGTATTTGAAATCACAGTCGCACTCGTTACGGTCATTTTCTGATGCCGGAGTCAATCGGCATAGGAACTGAAAGCCGAAGCACTTCAAATATAAAAACATCCCGGACAGTCCCGTACGGACTGCCGGGAATTTTGCTTTATCAGATTATTATGATATTTACGGTCAGATGGTTTTTTTGCTGTAACCGTCGTATCCGCAGGTTGCACCGGAGTATTTCGGTGCACTGGGCGTAACGCTGAATGCTCCGCCGCTTGTGACGGATGCAGGAGGCCTTCCGCACTGCTCTGAAAACGGATAAACACTTATCGCTCTGCCGAATTTTTGCGATTGATAAACGGAAAAACGCCGTACTTTTGTTGAAAATGCTTCAAAAACGGGCTGTTTTTTATGCATATTGCGTATATTGTCTGTTGCGAAAGACATCTTTTGTGTTGTAAAATAAAGTGTAATTTATTCAGGAGGGATGTACGATGAAATTTTCAAAGAAGGCCCTGTCAATTTTACTGTGTACCGTAATGATTCTCGGCGTTGCTGCAATAGGCGGCGAGGGATGTATTGATACGCTTGATTTACTGAGCGTAAAGGCAAGC